>CACYQO010000015.1 GCA_902776545.1 uncultured Prevotellaceae bacterium
AGCCGGGTCATAAAGCCCGGTTTTTTAGTCGTTAGTTTTTTAGTTCGTAAGTTTGTGAGTTTGTAAGTTTGTAAGTTTTCGGGATTTTGTTTGGATTTCTGCTCGCTTTTTCGTAATTTTGTCCCCCGAAAAGAAATCAATAATAACAATAGCTAAATTTTGATATGATGAAGACAAACAGACAAACCCGGTGGCGCCGCATTGTTGGCGCAACACTTTTCTTTCTACAAGTGTCGCTGGTGGCTGGCTTTGCACAGACAAAGCCCTCGCAGCAGGAGATCGTCAGCCCCGACGGGCGGATGAACGTGACGGTGACAGTGGCTGAAGGCGGCTGTCCGAAGTATGAGGTGAAGCTCGACGGACAGGTGTATGTCCAGCCCTCGCCGTTAGGCCTGAAGATGAACTTCGACGACCTGACGCAGGGCCTGACGCTGAAGTCGTGCGACGTGAGTAAGTTTGAGGATGAGTATTGTCTGAAGACCACGAAGCAGAGTCATGTGAAGGTCGTGGCGACGGAGGGTGTCTGCCGTTTCGAGAAGGACGGCCGCGAGGCACTGGACGTGATCTTCCGCGTGACGAGCCGCGACGTGGCGTTCCGCTATAAGGTGTACCCGAAGAAGGTGCGCGGCGGCGAGACGATGTCGGGTGTCGTGGAGAGTGAGGCCAGCGGCTATGTGCTGCCCGAGGGGGCAACGACGTTCCTCTGTCCGCAGATGAAGCCGATGACGGGCTTTGCCAGAACGGCGCCGAGCTATGAGACGGGCTATACACCAGACGATGTGATGGGGAAGAATGGCTGGGGATTCGGATATACGTTCCCCTGTCTGTTTAAGTTGAAGGCGGAGAAGACGAATAAGGCGGATAAGGCGAATGAGGCGGTTCAGACCACCCCGCCTACCGGCACCCCTCCTAACTTAGGAGGGGAAAGCGGCGGCTGGGTGCTGATCTCGGAGACGGGGACAGACGGAGGCTATGTAGGATGCAGGCTCGTGAACGAGAAGGGTAATGCCTATAAGATAGGGTTCCCGTTGGCGGAGGAGATGAACGGCACGGGGGCTGTGACGCCGCTGGTGGCGCTGCCGGCAATGACTCCGTGGCGGACGATTACGATAGGTAAGACGCTGGCGCCCATCGTGGAGACGACGATTGCGAATGATCTGGTGAAACCGAAGTATGAGGCGAAGAAGGATTATACTTACGGCAAGGGCTCGTGGTCGTGGATCATCGGCATGGATCCCAGCTGTAACTTCGACGAGCAGAAGCGGTATATCGACTTCTCTGCCGCCATGGGCTATCGCAGCGTGCTCGTGGATGCGCTCTGGGATACGCAGATCGGCTATGAGAAGATGGAGGAACTGGCCCGATACGGACGGGAGAAGGGCGTAGGCCTGTTCTTGTGGTATAACTCGAACGGCACGTGGAACGATGCCCCGCAGGGACCTCGCGGCAAGATGGATAAGTCGGGACTGAGAAGGAAGGAGATGGCATGGATGCAGAAGAACGGCATCCTGGGCATCAAGGTGGACTTCTTCGGCGGCGACAAGCAGCAGATGATGCAGTTGTATGAGGATATCCTCACCGACGCCAACGATTTCGGCATACAGGTGATCTTCCACGGTTGTACGCTGCCCAGAGGCTGGGAACGGATGTACCCGAACTTCGTGGCTGCAGAGGCGGTGCTGGCATCAGAGAACCTGCACTTCGGGCAGGGTGCCTGCGATGCGGAGGCGTTTAATGCCTGTCTGCATCCGTTTATCCGCAATACTGTGGGATCGATGGATTTCGGCGGCTCGGCGCTGAACAAGCGTTATAGCGCAGATAACCAGCACGGCACGGTGCGCAAGACGAGCGATGTGTTTGCGCTGGCGACGGCCGTGCTCTTCCAAAGCAGCGTGCAGCATTTTGCGCTGGCACCGAATAACTTAGAGGATGCCCCGGCGTGGGCCATACAGTTTATGAAGGATGTGCCTACACTGTGGGATGAGACGAAGTTTATCGACGGGTATCCTGGGAAGTATGTGATACTCGCCAGGCGCAGTGGCGACAAGTGGTATATAGCAGGCGTCACGGCGGATAAGACACCTTTGAAAGAGAAGATGGAGAAGAATGGGCAATTTGGGCCAAATGGGCAATTTGGGAGTAATAGTCAATTGTACGAGGATTCGGATGCGATTGTGATGGTGGCAGAGGCGAAAGAGCCGCTGCTGAGGACGCATGTGGAAACAGGCGATGTGGAAGGTGTGCTGGAAGGTGGACTGGCCGTGTATAAGGCCATTCCGTATGCAGCACCTCCTGTGGGAAATCTGAGATGGAAGGCCCCGCAGCCTGCCAAGGCTTGGGAGGGTGTGAGGAAGTGTGATACGTTTGGCCCGCTGCCTCCGCAGCCCACGAGGCCTGGAAGGACGGCAGACATGATGAGCGAGGACTGTCTGTACTTAGGCATTGCCACACCGGCGAAGTCGGCGAACGAGAAACTACCCGTGATGGTATGGATACACGGCGGCGGCTTCCAGACGGAGCACTATGGCGGCGATCTGTGGAGCCTGTTGGCCCAGCGCGGCGTGGTGATTGTGAGCGTGGAGTACAGGACGGGCGCGCTGGGATTTATGGCGCATCCGGAGCTGGCGAAGGAGAGTAATGATGGGCACTCTGGGAATTATGGCATCCTCGACCAGATCTATGCGCTGCAGTGGGTACAGCGGAATATTGAGAACTTCGGCGGCGACCCCTCGAAGGTGACGATTTTCGGCGAGAGTGCCGGAGCGATCAGCTGTAGTATTCTTTGTGCCTCGCCGCTGGCGAAAGGACTGTTCCACGGGTGTATCAGTCAGAGCGGTGGTTCGTTTGCTCCCTGGAGTGATGCGCCTCGTTCCATTGGTCTGGATGCCTCGCAGAAGGGTGCCGAAGAGCAGGGACTGGCCTTCCAGAAGCATCTGAAGAAGAAGTCGCTGAAGGAACTGCGCACGATGGATGCGATGGCTCTCTGCGACGGCGATGTGGGCTTCAGCGGGTTCTGGCCCTGCGTGGACGGCTATGTGATCTGCGACGATCAGTACCGGCTCTATGAGCGTGGAGAGTATAATGATGTGCCTGTGATCGTGATGACAAATTCCGACGAGGGTGCGCTGTTCACGCCGCCTACGGTGAAGGCTGAGGACTATCAGAAGAATGCCAGTCGGATGTTCGGCGATATGACCGAGGAGGCGCTGAAGGTGTATCCAGCCAATACCGATGAGGAGGCCTGGCACGCCAATGGTGACTCTTTCCGCGACCTCGGTTTCGCCTGGCCGTCGTATGCCTGGGTAAAGCTGCAGTCGCAGACGGGTAAGAGTCCGGCATACGCTGCGTATCTCGACCAGCCGTCGAAGATGAGCTTCTCGCAGAATCCGCTCCGTAGGGGTGTGGCCCATGCTGACGATATCATGTATCTGAACGGGATGTTCCTGAACCAGCCGGACAAGTTCCCTGCCGAGGCGGCCGTGTCGGAGATGATGCAGCAGTACTGGGTGAACTTTGCCAAGACGGGTAATCCGAACGGGAAGGGACTGCCGTACTGGCCATCCTTCGATGAGGCTCAGCCCACGACGATGCAGTTCCATAACGGTGCGTCGCTCATCATGCGGCCGAACCGTGAGCAGGTCGATTTCATCGACCGCCTTATGAAGGCGAAACGGGAAGCAACAGAGAGCCTTAGAGGTAAGAGGTAACCGTTTCTCCCCCTAAGTTAGGGGGAGTCAGAGGGGGTCTGAACAAAGGCTGATTCAAGGGCAGAATTTGAGGCTGTTCAGACCACCCCTGGCCCCTCCTAACTTAGGAGGGGAAGAAATTACATAAGGGGTAGCCGGATGATGAAACGACTACCTTTTTCGTAGGTAGTATCGAGAGACAGATCTCCACCCATCAGACGGACGTAGTGACGACAGAGATACAGTCCGAGACCGAGACCCTCGGAGAAGGGCGTGTGTTTGAAGAAGTGGTCGAAGATGCGCTGCCGCTCCTCCGGTGGGATGCCTGGGCCTTCGTCTTCGATGGCGAAGTTGACGGTGCCGGGCGTCTCGTAGACCATGAGTTTCACCTTTCCGTCGGGGGCGAACTTCTTCGCGTTATAAAGCAGCTCGTGTAATATATAATATAGATGTGCATCGTCGGTATGCATCTGTACGTCGTTGTCGAGGGCAGTCTCAAAGATGACGGTGTCGTCTTTGCCGGGTGTGAAGCGGTGGAGGGCGTCGATGGCCTTGCGGGCCACGGCGTTGCAGCTCACGAGGTCGTGATATTCTAGTTTATGTCCCGTCTCGAGCCACGTGGCATCGTAGAGCATGTAGGCCATCCGTCGCAGGGAGAAGGCATTTCTCTGCATGAGGGCCATGATGTGTGCTTTTTCCCGAACCGAGAGGTCGGAGTTGTTCTTGAGCACCACGTTGAGGAAGCCCTGGATGATGTTCAGCGGCGTGCGTATCTGGTGCGACACATCCTGCAGGAAGGCAATCTTCTCGAGGCGGGCCTCCTGGGCAAGGTCGTTCAGACGCTGCAGCTCACGGTTGCGTTCCTCCGCCCGTTCATTGGCCTGTTGCAGTTGTCCAATCTGTTCTGCCAGCGACTCCTGCATGGTGGAGAAGCTGTTCTGCAACTGTCCCACGAGGTCTGTCCGTCGGGTGCGGGCCATGGGTTCGCCGAAATGGCCTGAGGCGATGTACTGCGACTGGCTGACGAGTTGGTTCAACGGTGACACGAAACGGGTGATGGTGCGCATGAAGAAGATGAGCAGCAGGATGATCCCGATGGCCAGCACGGTGAAGATGATGTATCCGAGCCGTTTGTAACTGCCCAGGATGTCGCGCTCGGGACAGATGAGGGCGATGCGCCCTCCCGTCTGTTGCAAGGCTTTCTGGAACACGTAGCATGGTTCGCCGCTGATGTCGGGCAGGGTGTCGTTGGGTTCCAGGATGAGGCAGTAGGAGTTGGGGTAGGGCTTATCCTCGTCGATGGTCTTGCTCAGTGTCAGGAAATGGTGGGTGAAGTTCTGAAGGCTGTCGGGCAACTGGTCCAGATCGGTTATCCTCTTGAGATTCTCCTCGACGGCTTCTTGCTCACTCAGGTAGCAGCTGACGCGCAGAACTGTCTTGTCGAGTGCTTTCTCGGCACGCTCCAGAGCCTCCTTTTTCACGAGCTGACGGGAACGGATGTAGAGCAGTCCCACCGAAGAGACGAAGAGCAGGACGACGAAGGCGATGATGGTGACACCGAGCTTCAACGAGAGGGAATGGCGATGGAATCCGATCTTGCTCATGCCTTGCCTCCTTCCTTCTGCGACACCTCCAACAGCTGGTAGAGCAAATCTGTGACGATGTCGGTCTCGGTGTGTATCTTGTTCATCATATCTTCTGCTTCCTGCTGAGTCATCTGGCGGTAATTTTTGCGCACATCACCAACCACCTGTTCGATGTTGACGACGGGCTGCAGCATCTGGTCGGAGAGATTGACCAGGAATTCGTTCATCGTCCGTTCTGCCTCCTGAGCCCGATCCGAGGCTTCCTGCAGCGCGGCGTTGCTGTCTTCCAGACGGGCGTTCACCTGCCGGATCTCGTCGATGCGGTTGGCGATGGACTCCTGCATGGCCTTGAAGCTGTTCTGCAGCGAACCGATTTCATCCACGCGCCGTGTGTCGGGCACGAGGTCGTCGTAGTGGCCTTCGGAGAGTCTGCGGGCCGTCTGTGCCAAGAGACCGAGGGGACGCACGTTACGGCTGATATAGAAGATGCAGAACAGGAGCAGCAGGATCAGTCCGACGATGGCAATGGCGAGCACAGCGCTCAGCAGTCTGGTGGTGCTGCCCATGATCTCGCTCTTCGGACAGACGATGGTGGCGATCCATCCCCTTTGGCGGAAGGGTTTATAGAAGACATAACACGACTGGCCGTCGATGTCCACTTCGTTGTAGCCAGTCTCGCCAGCAATCATCGATTCGATCAGCATCTCCATTTTCGTGTCGCGCTCAGTGCCGCTGATCCGTTCGAACACGCTGTGGTCGTCAACCTTGGTCGTGTCGGGATGGATGATATACCTTCCCCTGCGGCCAATCATCGCACAGTAGGAATTGGGGAAGGGCTTCGTGTCTTTGATAATGCCCGAGAACCAGTTGAGCGAGACATCCAGTCCGAGCACACCCACCGTATCCCGCTTGGCATCGCGGACGAGCAGGCTGTAGGTGGTGGGCTTCACATCGTATTCGCCTTGTTCATAAGGTCTCACCCAACTGTCCTCACGGTACTCCATGGGGTGGGTGTACCAGGTCTGCTCAAGATAGGAATTGTCGTCGTAGTGGTCGCTCTCGAGGACTTTCGAATGCCGTGCTGCGTCCTCGGTGCTGGTGTCTTCCCGATAGGTGTAGATGATGAACTGCCGATGGAAGAAGGAGGTGTCCATGGCGATGGCACAGCCGATGAGCATGGGGTTGTCTTCAACCATCTTTCGGCAGTCGTGGCTCAGGGCCTTGGGATCGTCGAGGTGGCGCTCCATGTTCCAGCGCATCATCCTGCCTGCCACCTCCACCTTGACGAGCACATTGTCGATGGCGAGTACTGTACGGTCGAGTGTCAGCATGGCCTTTGCCACCGCCTCCTCCTTCACTGCCTGGTGGGAGAAGTGGTACAAGACCGTCAGCGTCGCCACCAGCAGTATGGCCACAAACGTGACGACCCACAAGCTGAGGCGGACAGACATTCTGGCGCGTAGTAGTTTCAGTATCTTAGGCATTCTATAGTTTTAACTTACCTTTGGCAGTTCGATGATCATCCGGCATCCCTCTGTGTAGTTCTCGTCGAGGAAGACGTTGCCTCCGAGGTTCTGGATATGGCGTTTGGTCAGTGCGAGCCCGAGGCCGAGGCCTTCGGAGAGGTCGTTGACCTTCGTGAACATCTCAAACATACGGTCGATCTCCTCCTTGGGGATGCCTGGGCCTTCGTCCTGTACGATGAAGCGGATCTTCGACAGGTATTCCGTCACCCTGAGCCATGCATAGCCGCCCGTAGAGTGGTTGGCGGCATTGATGAGCAGTTCGCGGACACTCAGCATCAGGTAGTGACGGTTGGCAGTGATGGAGAAGTCATCGGGCAGATCGACGGTGAGCCTGAAGTCGATGTCGGGATAGTTCTCATGGGCCTGCCTGATGCTCTCCTGAGCCACCTCCAGACAGGATACCTCCTCGTTTTTGTTCGCGTAGAGTTCCTCGGTGGTGCCCCTGGCGGAACAGTCGGCGAGCATCAGCACCATCCTGTTGAGGAGTACGGCGTTGTGGCGCATCATGTCGGTGATGCTTCTGGCCTCCTCGTCGGGCATGAGTCCTTTGCTCTCTTTCAGCACCTGCGCAAAGCCCATGATGATGTTGAGGGGCGTGCGGATCTGGTGTGAAACGTTCTGTATGAAGAGTGACTTCTGCTGGCTGGAGGCCTTTGCCAGTTCACTGGTATGCACTAATTCTTCGTTGCGGCGCAAGGCTTCTTCGTTCATCTGACGGATCTCGTTCACATGGTCGTTGAGTGACTCCTGCATCGTCGCAAAGCTGTTCTGCAGACGGGAGACGACATCGTGTCGCGGATCGCGCGGAATCTGCTCGTCGTAGTGTCCTGTGGCAATGCGCTGCAGGTTACCCGCCAATCTGTAGAGCGGATGGATGGCCTGGGCAACGGTGATACTGCTGAACAGCAACACCAGGATGAAGCCGATGACGAAGAGTGGGGCAATGATGTAGTTCAGGCGATTATAACTTCTGAGGATGCTCCGTTCAGAACAGACGAGGGCGAGGCTCCAGTCTGTGCCTGGCACGGCCTGATAACTGACGAGACACTGCTCGCCGTTGATCCTGACACTCATGCTGCCCGTCTTACCCGTGGTCATCTCATGGCCCAAGGCAAAGATGTCGGCATTCTCGTGGGGAGTGGCATCGCTGTAGATGGTATTCACGAAGAGCTGCGTGGAGTCTGGATGCACGAGATAGTGCCCTTCGCTGCCTGTCATCATGAAGTACGAACCCTCGTAGGGCGTCTCAGAAGTGATGATCTTCGAGAGACGTATCAGCGAGAGGTCAGTGGAGATGACACCCACGAAGTGCTTATCCTCGTTGTACAGCGGCTTGCTATAGGAGGCAACCATACCGTCGAGGGTGAGGGCCAGTGAGTCGCTCTCGTCGTAATAGACCACCCAGCAGGGCTTGCCTTGGAGGTGGGGTGTCTTATACCATACCTTTTCGAAGTATTCATAGGGTTCTTCGATGACTGTGGTGATGGTGTCTGCCTCACGAACGGTATAGGCGGAGAAGTTTCTGCCGTATTTCGGGAAGATGTTCGGCTCGGTGCTGATGGAACAGCCGTCGATATGGCCATTGAGTATGACGATGCCTCGGGAGATGGCGAGGATGGAGTCGGGATCCAGATGGGCGGTCACCTCCCAGTCGTTGACGTCGGTGGCCGTCTCCACGATATCCATATAGCGCGTGATGTGCTGCATCGTGGTGTTCACCACACTGGCGGCATGCTCCGTCGCCTCCTTCTTCACTTTGTCTCTGGAATGGATGAAGAGGAAACCTATCGACAGGACAAAGATGGGAATGGCCATGAACAGGATGCCCAGGCTGAGCTTCCAGGAGAGGGATTGGCGGATATGTGTGATCAAGTTGCGCATCTCTGTTTATTCTTTATCCCTTGTCCATGATTTTCTCTGACTCGGAGATGAGCTGGTTCAGCAGTGCTGTCACTTTCTCACCCCGTTGCTGTATGCCGTCCACCAGCTGGGTGGTCTCCTCCTCTGTCAGTTTCCCGTTGGTATTGCTGATGGTCAGCACTCGTTTGCGGATACCTTCCACGGGTGCCATCATCTGGTCTGACATGTTATAGAGGAAGTTCGTCTTCATGCGTTCTGCCGCCTGTGCCTGTTCGTAGGTGGCCTGCAGCTCCTCGCCTCGTTCCTTGAGTGTTGCCGAGAGCTGTTCCATCTCTCCCATACGGGTGGCGAGTGTCTGCTGCATCTCACGGAAATGGTTCTGCAGACGGCCCACCTCGTCACGCCTTCTGCTGTATTGGATGGATTTGTTGTAATCCCCCTCGGCAATGTGTTGTGCCGACTTCTCCAGTTTCCTCAGCGGCAGCAGTTGGTGACGGATGTAGAAACGGCAGGACAGGAACAGCAATATCAGTCCGATGACGGCGATGATGAGTACGGTGTAGAGCAGATGGTTGTAGTCGCCGAAGATGTCATCCTCAGGATAGATGACGCCGGCACTCCATCCGAGCCTCGACATGGCACGGCCCATGACTTCAGCACGTTCAAAGGGCTTATAGAACACGTAGTAGTCTTCGCCGTCCAGATCGAAATACTTATAGCCTGTCCCTCCGTCCAGCATGGCTTGTGCCGCCTCTGCCATCGAGGGGTGCTTGCCTTTGACGAACTCAAGGATGTTCTTGTTCAGCGCAACACTGTCGGGGTGGACGATGACCGTACCATCGTTCTTCAGCAGTGTACAGAAAGAGTTGGGCGACGGCTTTGCTTCGAGCACGAGTTTTGAAATGAGTGCCAGCGACACATCGACATCCATCACACCCACTTTCCTCCGGCCGTCGAAGACCGGCAGACGGAAGGTGGTGATGGCTTTCACGTTTTTCTTCTCAGGGTTGATCCAGCCGGAGAAGATGGAGTCTGTGGCGTTGGAATCAGTATCCCACGTGATGGTACAGTCGGTGATGTAGGGCGTCGTCTCCACGAGTTTGCGGGTGTAGAGTTCCAGTTTCTCAGGCTGGTGGATATGGGCCAGCATCTTCCAGTAGATATTGCCTGACGACTGTTCCACTTTCAGCAGGATATTGTCGATTCGCTGCATGGTGGCCTCCAGGGTCTGTCCGGCATCCTGAAGGGCTTCCTCCTTCACGGCCTTACGGGAAAAAACAAAAATAATCAGCAATGCTACCAGCAAGAGTGTTGCCAGCGCTGCAATGACTGTCAGACTGAGTCTGAAAGACAAGGTCTTGGTGATTATTCTAGGTAGTTTGCCCATATTCTGCGGCAAATATACGAAAAAACTTTGAATACAAAGTCACAAAATCGGAAAAATTATTAAAAATAAGTATAATCTACCAACTTTTTTCGTATATTTGCACCCATAAAACCATAACTCGGGCAAAAATGAACCTATTCCCCATCATTGATGCACATAGCCATCTGTGGCTTTGGCAGGATACTCATTGGGACGGAAAGCCGATCCGTACCCTCACCAACGGGCGTTCCCTCTTCCTCGGCGAAGAGGTGCAGATGCTGCCTCCTTTCATGATCGACGGACGGAATACCGCCGAGGTGTTTCTCTCGAATATGAACTACGCCCAGGTGTCGGCAGCCGTCGTCGTACAGGAATTCATCGACGGCATCCAGAACGACTACCTCGCGGAGGTCATGCAGAAGTATTCAGACCGTTTCTTCGTTTTCGGCATGGTCGATTATCTGCACGACGGCTTCTTTGCCCAGGCACAGGCGTTGCTGGGGCAGGGCTTCCGTGGCCTCGCCATCCCTGGGCACAGGCTTTTGGGACGGTCACTTACCAGTGATGAGATGATGCGCATGTTCCGGCTGATGGAGTCAAGAGGAGCACTGCTCTCCATCACCCTTGCCGATGGCGACCGTCAGGTGGAGGAGTTACAGGAGGTCATTACCGAGTGTCCGAAGCTGAAGATAGCCATAGGACATCTGGGCATGGCTAATCCGCCTGTCACTCCCCCATGGGAGAACGAGAGCTGGCGACGGCAGATCCTCCTGGCAAGTCATGAGAATGTCTATGTCGAGACGGGTGGCATCACCTGGCTCTATAACTCAGAGTTCTATCCCTTCCCCTCTGCCGTGCGGGCCATCCGTGAGGCGGCGGAACTCGTTGGTATGGAGAAACTGATGTGGGGCAGTGACTATCCTCGCACTATCACAGCCATCACCTATCGTATGTCTTACGACTTCCTCGTGAAGTCCGATGAGTACTCCGAGGACGAGAAACGCCAACTCTTAGGTCTCAACGCCCAGTGCCTCTATGGCTTCGAAGACCTCAAACCTCTTCCCTACATCAAGAACATGTCGGAATGAAAGTAAAAAGAGCCACAGATTACACAGATTACACAGATGATCACAGAAGGAATGATTATCACAGATATCTGTGTGAATCTCTTAATCTGTGAGAATCGGTGTAATCTGTGGCTATATAACATAAAATTAGATAAACGTGAAAGCAATTCAGATTTTAGAGCCGTCGGTGATGAAGGTCATCGACCTGGCAGCGCCCCAGGCGGGCGATGATGAAGTACTCCTGAAGTTGGAGTACGTGGGTTTTTGTGGTAGTGACCTCAGCACCTTCCGTGGTGGCAATCCGATGGTGCGCATGCCGGTGGTGCCTGGCCATGAGGTGGGTGCCACAATCGTCAGCATCGGCAAGAATGTGCCTGAAGGCCTGAAGCCCGGCATGACCGTGACCGTCAATCCCTATACAAACTGTGGCAAGTGTGCTTCCTGCCGTAACGGTCGTGTGAATGCCTGTCAGCATAACGAGACACTTGGTGTGCAGCGCTGGGGAGCCATGCGCGAGTATATCGCTTTGCCGTGGGAGAAAGTCATTCCCGCAGGACTGCTCACACCCCGTACCTGTGCCCTCATCGAACCCATGAGTGTGGGTTTCCACGCCGTCAGCCGTGCACAGGTGACGGATATCGACGTGGTGATGATCATCGGCTGTGGTATGGTTGGTATGGGTGCCATTGTGCGCAGTGCCTCTCGTGGTGCCACCGTCATTGCTGCGGATATCGACGACGAGAAACTCGCCATCGCCCGTGAGATGGGTGCCAGCTATACCGTCAACACATTGAAGGATGATGTCCATGCCCGTCTGCTGGAGATGACCTCCGGCTTCGGCCCTGATGTGGTCATCGAGGCTGTAGGCAGTTCTGCCACCTATCAGATGGCCGTCGATGAGGTTGCCTTCACAGGACGTGTCATCTGCATCGGCTATGCGAAGACGGAGGTGTCGTTCCAGACGAAATACTTCGTGCAGAAGGAACTCGACATCCGTGGTTCGCGCAATGCGCAGCCTTCAGACTTCCGTGCCGTTATCCACTATTTAGAGCGTGGCACGTGTCCTGTAGACCGTCTCATCACCCGTGAGGTCAGTCCCGAGGAGGCTCCGGAGACCATGCAGTGGTGGCATGAAAACCCTGGAAAGGTGTTCCGCATCTTGGTAAAATTTAAAAATTGAAGAATTAAAAAATTAAAGCAATAAGATAGAACAGTTCATGAAGAAGTTATTGTTCCTATTCGCCGCCTGCCTTACGACCATTGCAGTGCTGGCACAGCCAGAAGTGAAGATAGAGTTCTTCACGCCGAGTATCGTACACATCGTGAAAGGCCAGCCCACGAAGAGCCTGGTAATCACTGCCAAGCCTGAGCAGGTGGAGGTCATACAACAGGGCAACACTTGGAAAAGTAGTGAACTCATTGTCAAGTATGATCCTGCCATGATGAGTTTTACGTTCTGCACTGCCAAAGGCCGTGTCCTACTGCGTGAACAGGGGTGGAGCACCATCCGGCAGAACCTGGAAGATTTCAAGGTGAGCCAGACGTTCCTCCTCGACAAGGATGAGGCCATCTACGGCCTCGGCACTATCCAGAACGGCAAGATGAACCGTCGTGGCGAGCACAAGCGCATGGAACAGTCGAACCTCGAGGATTTCCAAAATGTCCTTCAGTCTGTGAAGGGCTGGGGCCTCTACTGGGAGAACTATTCACCCACGCAGTTTGATGACGATGCCAACGGCATGACCTTCACCTCTGAGGCCGGCAATGGCATCGACTATTACTTCATGTATGGTGGTTCTGCCGATGGTGTCATCGCCCAGATGCGCCACCTCTCTGGCGACGTGCCTATGTTCCCCCTCTGGACCTATGGTTTCTGGCAGTCGAAGGAACGCTATAAGAGTGCTGCAGAGACGGAAGGCATCGTCGATCAGTACCGTACCCTGCAGGTGCCCCTCGACGGCATCATCCAGGACTGGCAATACTGGGGATCCAACTACCTGTGGAACGCCATGGACTTCCTCTCTGAGGACTTCGCTACTGGTCCGCAATTGATTCAGAACGTCCACGCCAAGCATGCCCATTTCATGATTTCCATCTGGGCAAGTTTCGGCCCGCAGACTCAGCAATTCCGCGAACTCAACGAAAAAGGTCTTTTGTTGCCCATCGAGACATGGCCGCAGAGCGGACTCTCGCATATCTGGCCTCCGCGCATGGATTATCCCTCAGGTGTGAAGGTCTATGATGCCTTCAGTCCCGTGGCCCGTGACATTTATTGGAAACACCTAAAGCGCCTTTACGATTACGGCACGGATGCTTGGTGGATGGACTCTACTGATCCCGATTTCTTCAATCCTCGTGAGTCCGATTACGCCCATCCCGTCACAGGCGGCACTTGGCGTCAACTCCGTAATGCCTTCCCCCTCGAAACCGTCCGTGGTGTCTATCAGGCACAACGCAGGGTGGGGGAGGAAAAGCGTGTTTTCATCATGACGCGCTCTGCCTTTGCAGGACAGCAACACTATGGTTCAAACATGTGGAGTGGTGACGTGAACTCCTCTTGGGACATGCTCCGCAAACAGGTGCCAGCAGGACTCAGTTTCTCTCTGACAGGCGATCCCAACTTCAATACCGACATCGGCGGTTTCTTCTGTAATGCCTATAACACCCGTGGCCCTGGCTCGGCTCCCAAGAATCCGCAGTTCCAGGAGCTTTACGTGCGTTGGATGCAGTACGGTCTCTTCTGTCCAGTATTCCGTAGTCACGGTGCTGATGCTCCCCGTGAGATCTGGCAGTTTGGTAAGAAGGGCGAACCCGTCTACGATGCCATCGAACAGCAGATCCGTCTGCGCTATCGTCTGATACCTTATTTATATAGTATCGCCTGGCAGGTGACCTCCAACAACGAGAGTTACCTCCGTCCTTTGTTCAGCGACTTCGCCCAAGACCGTAAGGTGTGGGACATCGCCGACGAGTTCATGTTCGGCCGTAGCATTCTTGCAGCCCCCATCCTCGACCCTCAGTACACGGAGGAGAAGATCGTTCGCACAGATGCCATGACAGGGTGGGATAGGAAAAAGGAGTCAGGAGAGAGTAGTCAGGAGACAGTAGTGGATTGGACGGAAACGAAGACTGCTACAAAGTATCTGCCGAAAGGTACCACTTGGTATGATTTCTGGACGAATAAGATGTATAAGGGCGGACAGACTGTCACCCTTACCACCACCCTCAACCGTGTGCCGATGTTCGTGCGTGCTGGTAGCATCCTGCCCCTCGGCCCAGAGATGCAGTACGTGGGTGAGAAATCTTGGGACGACCTCGAGATCCGCGTCTATCCCGGTGCCGACGGCTCGTTCACTCTCTATGAAGACGAAGGTGACGGCTACAATTATGAGAAAGGCTACTATGCCACCATCACCTTCCGCTGGAACGATAAGGCCCGCCAACTCACCATCGGCACGCGCCAGGGTGGTTATAAGGGCATGATACTCGATCGTAAGTTCACCATCGTACTCCCTGATGGCACCACGCGCACTATCTCCCACGATGGCAACGAACAGAGAATTCAATTATAAGAACATTATAAAACTAATCGTTATGAACAAAAAATCATTTCTGAGGATTTTGGTATTCTCTTTCCTCTTTCCTCTTTCCTCTTTCCTCTCTTCGGCTTTCGCTGAGGACTACGAGACCATCAACACCCCGCCCATCAAGAACCCCATGCTCTGGGCAGACGTTCCCGACCCCGACGTGATCCGTGTGGACGACACGTTCTATCTCGTTTCCACCACCATGCACCTCATGCCTGGTGCTCCCGTGATGGCATCGAAAGATCTGAAGAACTGGGAGACCGTCGGCTACATCTTCGACCGTCTCACCGATTCCCCGAAGTACGACCTGCAACAGGGTACTGCCTACGGTCGCGGACAGTGGGCCACCTCTCTGAAATATCACAACGGCAAGTTCTATGCCCTTCTGGCTCCCAACGAACAGGGTGCCATGGGTGATACCTATATCTTCTCCGCCGAGAAGGCTGAAGGACCCTGGGAACTTGTCTCCCGTATGCGCCACTTCCACGACTGTTCGCTGTTCTTCGATGACGATGGCCGTGTGTACGTCATCTACGGCACAGGCGAACTGATGGAACTCAAGCCCGACCTCTCCGACGTCATCGAGGGCACTTACATGCACATCTTCGAACGTGAGGAAGACGAGAAAGGTCTCCTTGAAGGTTCTCGCGTCATCAAGAAAGACGGCAAATACTACCTCCTCATGATCTCCCACACCTATGCTCCAGGCCGTCACCGTCGTGAGGTGTGCTATCGTGCCGACGATATCCACGGTCCTTACGAGAAGCAGGTGATTCTCGAGAGTGAGTTCGGTGGATTCTCTTATGAGGCTCAGGGCACCATCGTCGACAGTCCCTCTGGCGACTGGTATGGCATCATCTTCCAGGACCGTGGTGGTGTGGGCCGTGTGCTCACCGTTATGCCCTGTCGCTGGATCAACGGTTGGCCGATGCTTGGCGATGAGAACGGCAAGGTGCCTGACACCGTACGTCCTTTCGTCACCGGACAGCCCGAGGCTGCCATCGTCAAGGCCGACGACTTTTCAGAGTCGAAACTCGGTCTTCACTGGCAGTGGAACCATAATCCCGTCGATGCTGCTTGGAGTCTCACGGAGCGTCCCGGATTCCTCCGTCTGAAGACCAACCGTGTGGTTAACACCCTCTACCTCGCTCCGAATACCCTTACCCAGCGTATGGAAGGTCCGCTGTGCTCTGGCTCCATCGTCATCGATTGTGCGAAGATGAAGGACGGCGACTGTGCCGGTCTTGCCGCTTTCAACAGTGACACAGGCGCTCTCGTCATCAAGAAGAATGGTAAGAAACTCTCTCTCCAGATGGTGGAGATGAGTTGCCAGCTTTCCGACCGTGACAAGGAAGTGACCAGCTTCGAGGAGAAGGTCATCGAAGAGATCCCTCTCACCTCGACGAAGATATTCATCCGCATCGATGCCGACTTCCGTCCGGGACAGGGCACGGGCCAGCGTCGTTTTGGTGGGGCAGACTGTGCTAACTTCTCCTATAGCCTCGACGGCGATACATGGACGAAGATCGGCACCGAGAACTACCGCCTCGGCTTCGACTGGCGCCGTTTCTTCATGGGCACCAAGTTCGGTCTCTTCAACTACGCCACGAAAAAAGCGGGCGGATATGTCGATATCGACGAGTTCTGCTACGAAAAAGCGGAGAAATAGCCCATAAATAGTTAAACTTTCGTAAAAGATGACGCTTTTTGAGCGTGAGACGTGCAACTTACAAAAGAATTTTGTACCTTTGCGCACTTTTTCAGAGTAACAAAACATATATGAGGCAATTAAAGATTCAAAAAAGCATTACCAACCGTTCGAGTGAGGCCCTTGACAAGTACCTCGTAGAGATCGGTCGTCAGCCCCTCGTGACCATCGAGGAGGAAATCGAACTGGCGCAGGCTATCCGTAAGGGTGGTCCTGAGGGCGAAAAAGCCAAGGAACGTCTGGTCACAGCCAACCTCCGCTTCGTTGTCTCAGTGGCCAAACAGTACCAGCACCAGGGCTTGACGCTTACCGACCTGATCGACGAGGGCAACATCGGACTGGTGAAGGCTGCTGAGAAATTTGACGAGACGCGTGGATTCAAATTCATTTCCTATGCCGTCTGGTGGATCCGTCAGAGCATCCTCCAGGCCATCGCTGAGCAGAGCCGCATCGTGCGACTCCCTCTCAACCAGAGCGGTGCACTGAGCAAGATCAATCAGGAGATCAACCGTTTCGAACAGATTCATCAGCGTCGCCCCTCAGTGACTGAGCTGGCGGAACTGACACAGATTGATGAAGCAAAGATTGAACAGACGGCAAAGGCCGACAGTCACCACATGAGCATCGACGCCCCCTTCGGTGAGGACGACGATAACTCGATGGCAGACCTCCTGAGTTCTGGCGATGACAGCCGTACCGACAAGCATGTCGATTACGAGTCTCTTACCAGCGATCTGGAGAACGTGTTGCGCAGTGTGCTCAAAGACCGTGAGTTGAAGATCGTGCGTGAGTGCTTCGGCATCGGTTGTCAGGAGCGCGGACTTGAAGAGATCGGCGCAGAGATGGGTCTTACCCGTGAGCGCGTCCGTCAGATCCGTGAGAAGAGCATCACCAAGCTCCACGACTCCGGCCACGCCCGTATACTGATGAAATATCTTGGTTAAAATCAACACAAATTATGAAAAAGAGTGTAATTATGATGGCTGTGGCATGTGGACTGATAGTGTCCAGCTGCGCCAGTAAGAAAGATCTGGAGAACTGCCAGACAGAGAACAAGTCGCTCACCGAGAGCCTGCAGGCTGCCAAGGAAGACCTGGCAGCAAAGAATGCCCGCATCGCCAGCTTGGAGGAGCAACAGCGTGGTATGCAGCAGTTGCTGAAGAACGCTGAGGACAAGTATGCCAAACTGCAGGAGTCGCTCGATAAGAGTCTGACGAACGCATCGCAGAACAATATCTCGATTGAGAAGCTCGTGGATCAGATCAACGAGTCGAACCAGTACATCCGTCATCTGGTGGAAGTGAAGTCGAAGAGTGACTCACTGAACATGGTGCTGACGAACAACCTTACGCGCTCACTCTCGAAGGAAGAGCTGAAGGAGGTGGACGTGCAGGTTCTGAAGGGTGTGGTCTACATCTCGTTGGCCGACAACATGCTCTATAAGAGCGGTTCATACGAGATCAACAGTCGTGCCGCCGAGACACTGTCGAAGATCGCGAAGATCATCAAGGACTACAAGGACTACGACGTGCTGATCGAGGGTAACACGGACAATGTGCCCATCTCGAAGACGAACATTCGCAACAACTGGGATCTCTCTGCCCTCCGTGCTTCCAGCGTGGTTCAGGCCCTGCAGAACGACTACGGTGTGGATCCTAAGCGTCTGACGGCTGGTGGTCGTGGTGAGTACAACCCCATTGCTCCTAATGACACTGAGGTTGGCAAACAGCGCAACCGCCGTACGCAGATCATCATCACGCCGAAGCTCGATGAGTTCATGGATCTGATAGGAAAGGCTCCCGACAATGATTAATGATTAAATAAAAAAAGAAACGGGGTTCGCAATGGCGAGCCCCGTTTCTTTTTTTTTATTTGTAGTTGCGAATGCGGACGTCGATACCGCTACCGGCGAGTGCCATGGAGATCTTGTGGACGGGTGTGTCGTTGTAGTGGTAGGGGAAGAGCACCTTGGGTTTGATGATCTTCGCGGCATTGACACACTGATCTACGGTCATGGTGTAGGGCTGGTTGCAGGGCAGGAAGGCGATGTCGATGTCCTTCAGCTCTGCCATCTCAGGGATGTCCTCGGTGTCGCCGGCGATGTAGATGCGGAGGCCGTCGAGGGTGAGCACGTAGCCGTTGTCACGTCCTTTGGGGTGGAACTGCTGGTGTTCGGGTGTCGTGTTGTAGGCAGGTACTGCCTCGATGATGATGTCGGAAGCGTATTTGCGTACGTCGCCGTTCTTCATCACGAGTCCGTTGCGGAAGTGTCCGAATACGGCCTGGTTTACGTAGATACTCGTGGCCGGCGTACGGATCTCGTGGATGGCAGCACGGTCGAAGTGGTCTTTATGCTCATGGGTGACGAGGATGATGTTGGCCTTGGGGAATGTGGCATAGTCGGTCTCGGGCTTGAGCCACATGCCTACGGGGTCTACTTCGATCTCGACGCCGTTGTAGTTGATCTCCATGCTGGCGTGCTTGATGCAGGTGATGGTGACTTTCTTACCGCTCTTGGTGGTGAATTCGTCGGTCTTCAGCTGTGCCGAAGCAGTGAGCGTAAAGAGGAATGTGAAAAGTAAGGCGATGGGCCTCAGTGATGATTTTTTCATTTTGCTTTATTTTTTATGGGTTTAATGGGTTTAATGGGCATGCTGGGGTCGATGGGTTCGAAGGGGAGGGTGACGACGAAACGGGCACCGGAGGTATAGCTGGTGTCGAGGGTGACGAGACCGCCCAACTGTTCGGCAAGTTTACGGCTCAGGGGTAGTCCGAGGCCGATGCCCTGCTTGAAGGAGTCGAGTTTGACGAAGCGCTCGAAGATGTGCTCCGCCTGATCTGCGGGGATGCCACAGCCCGTGTCCTCGACGGTGAGGAGGAGCGTCTGTGCGACGGTCTTGGCCTTGAGGGTGATATTACCTTTCTCTGTGTTTTTGATGGCGTTGTCGGTGATGGCACTCATGATGCGGTAGAGCATGTTCTTGTTGGTGGCGATGCTGAAATCGGGTTCCAGCTCGCTGTCCACGCGAAGTGCCACCTGCGACGGTACGGCGTCTTCATAATCGGCGATGACGTTTTCGAGCAGCTGGTTCACCTTGACGATATCGTCTTTCACCACGGTGGTGGAGCTCTCAATGAGCGATAGGCCGATGATCTCGTCGATGAGGTTCGTGATCTGCTTGGCACTCTTCTGCATCATCGCTGCCATGTTCTGCCGTTCCTCGACGCTCTCGGTAAGCGAGGGGTCGGCGATGACCTGCGAGAAGCCACTGATGATGTTCAGCGGTGTGCGCACCTCGTGGCTGACGTTCTGGATGAAGCGCGTCTTCATCTTGTCCGACTCCAAGGCATGCTGGTAGGCGGCATTGAGCTGTTTCATGTGACGGCGTCGCGAGAACACGATATAGAGCTGTGCCATGATCAGCATGACCAACAAGATAACACCTGCGAAGAGGGCGATGAGGCGGTTACGGGCCGACTTGTGCTCCATGTCGGTGATGGTCAGCTGGTCGCGGATGCCCTGCATGCTGTTCGCCAGGGCGACGTTGTTCACGGAGTCGTTGGCGGTATATGCCCTGCGCTGGGCTTCGAAGGCCTCCTTCCAGCGACCGGCCTTCTCGTAGATCTCGGTGATGGCCTCGTTGCTCTCGTCACCAAGCTCTTCCCTGGCCAGTGCCACGGCCTCGTCGGTCTTGCCCTGTGTGGCGAGGTAGTACACTTCCAGTGACCTTCCGTGTACGGAGCTCTTGCCTTCCTCCACACCTTTCTTATAGGCTTTGTAGCCTTCGAAGAACTTGTCCATCTCGCCTGAGGAATAGTAGCTGACGGTGCGTCGCGTCTCAATGTCGAATACACGCTCGGGGGAATATTTCTCGGCGATCTCCTTGGCTCTGTCGAGCAGGCGCATGGCCTCTTCGTGGTCGTCGTTTATCTCCACGTTGACGATGTTCATAAAGATCGGTGGCATGCTCTCGTAATAGCCGTACTTCTCCATCATGCCGATCACGGTGTAGAAGTTCCGCTTAGCAGCCTTTTTGTTCCCACAGAGGCGGTTGATGTGTCCGAGCATGTTGTAGGCCATATACATCTCGCTGTCGAGGCCCTTCTCGCGCAATTCTAAGGAGAGCTGACGTCCCAGCATATATGCCTCGAACACCTTCCTCTGGTTCATCTCAAACACAATCTCATTACAGCGCTGGGTATAGTAGGCGTGCATATCGCCCTTCTTGAGCAGATAGTCCTGCAGGGCCTTGACGGCAGGGAAGAAACGCACGCTGTCGCCGTCGTTAAACGCATGGTGCATGGAGTCGCGCAGGGCCAGATACTCGGGCTCTTGCTTATAGTTTTGATCAGCCGCTGCAGTACGTAGGAAGACTGTCAGCGTCAGGGTTAATAGTAGAAATCTTATCATGACCGGTTGATTTCGTTCATATCTTTGGTGCAAAAATACAAAAAGAATCTGAAAATCCCAACTTTTTATGGAAAAAATTGGTGTTAATATAAAAATTCCGTATCTTTGCCGCATGGATATACAACCAATTGCGCATTTTGAGTCACCATTGAAGTCGAAATTCGGCATTCCGCGACAGAGTGGACTGGTGGAAGAACTGAGGGGAAGGATCGTTTTCGAGAAGCCCTTCCGTCAGCCCGAAGCCGTCCGAGGTCTGGAGTCATTCGATTACCTCTGGCTCATCTGGGAGTTCTCTGCGAATGGGAGTGGAAAGTGGAAAGAGGAAAGTGGAAAGAGAAATCTCACAGTGCGGCCACCCAGACTTGGCGGCAATAAACGGATGGGGGTTTTTTCGACGCGCTCGCCCTTCCGTCCGAATCCCTTAGGACTCTCGTGCGTCAGGATAGACCGTGTGGAGGAAGACCGGCAGTTAGGCCCTGTCATCTACGTGCGTGGGGCAGACCTCATGGACGGCACCCCCATCTACGACATCAAACCCTATGTGACCTATGCCGATGCCCATCCTGAGGCACGGAGTGGTTTCGTGGACGAAAAACAATGGGAGCCTCTGCACGTGGAGATCCCTGACAAACTGGCTGTCGAGATTCCCGCTCAGCATCTTGAGGCTTTGAAGGCGACACTGGCCCAGGATCCGCGCCCGGCCTTCCACGACGATCCCGAGCGTACCTACGGCATGCCCTTCCTCAATATGGATGTACGCTTCCGTGTGAAAGACGGTGTGCTAACGGTGGTGGAGTGTGCGGGCACGCCAAAGGTAGTTGCGCGTCTCGTGGACGATGACCCCGTTGAGACACAACAGTGACACGAGGTTCGGAATGGCCATCAGCGCGTTCATGCAGTCGGCGAGGTTCCACACCACGGCGAGGTTCATCACCGCACCCGCGAAGACGGCCATGATATAGACCACCCGATAACCTAACACCCAGTTCTTCCCTTTCAGATATTCCACGGCCCGCTCGCCATAGTAGCACCACCCGAGGATGGTGGAGAAGGCGAAGGTGAGCAGTCCGAAGGTGAGTAGCGGACGTCCGATGACGGGGATCTTCGAGAAGGCATCCTTCGTGAGCGTGGCACCGTTGGAGAAGTCGATATCGGGGTAGGCGAGCACACTGCTCACGATGACCAGTCCCGTGAGGGCGCAGATCACCACCGTGTCCCAGAACGTACCGCTCGATGAGACGAGCGCCTGTCGCACGGGATTACGCGTCTGTGCTGCAGCTGCCACGATGGGTGCAGAACCCATACCACTCTCGTTGGAGAACAGGCCTCGGGCGATACCGAAACGAGCTGCCATCATCACCGTCGAGCCGATGAATCCGCCACCTGCCGCCTCTGGCGAGAAGGCCGCTTTCACGATCAGACAGAGGGCAGGCCAGACGTAGGAAGCATTGACGATGAGGATATAGAGGCAGCCCAACACGTAGAACGCTGCCATCAGAGGCACGAGCATCGAACACACACGGGCGATGCTCTTCACACCGCCGAGTACGACGGCCCCTGTCATCACACAGATAAAGGCGCCTGAGATATAGGGGGATATGCCGTACGACTCGTTAGCGACGGTGGCGATGGCGTTGGCCTGCACTGTGTTGCCGATGCCGAAGGCGGCGATGGCAGTGAAGATCGCGAAGAGCACGGCGAGCCACTTCCAGCCTAAGCCTTTTTCCAAGGCGTACATCGGACCGCCGAGCATCTTGCCGCTCTTCGTCTTCTCACGGTATTTGATGGCTAACAGTCCCTCCGCATACTTCGTCGAAATGCCGAACACACCCGTGAGCCAGCACCACAGCACGGCGCCCGGACCTCCAAGGGCGATGGCCGTCGCCACGCCGATGATGTTACCCGTACCGATGGTGGCGGCGAGGGCCGTGGCGAGCGAGGCGAACTGCGATACGTCGCCCTCGGCACCGCGGTCGCGCTTCAACGAGAGTCTCACGGCCTTGAAGATATGTCGTTGCGGGAATCTCAGTCGGATGGTCAGGAACACGTGCGTTCCCAACAGTAGGATGATCATCGGCCATCCCCACAAAAAGTCACTGATTGCAGATAATATCTCGTTCATTGATACTTTGAACTTTGAGCTTTGAACTTTATGATTACATTTGAACGATAGCAAATTTATCACTTTCCCCTTCCGAAGGTGATCCTCACTTTCCGGTACCCCATGGTCTTCATGAGGCTGGTGATTTGTTCACGGGCGTTATCCTCGGCGGCTGTGAGGTTCTCCTTCGTCATTCCGTGCTGGAGCATCCGCTCCCGTGCCTGACGGTACAGCGCCTCACGGTCTTCGGGTTTCCACTTGCCCGTCTCGAAGAACGGCTTCGTGCGGGCCTCGTCGATGAAGTCACGGTCGAGGAGTGCCACCTTCGGCAACGATAGGCTCACACTGTCGCCCTCTGCTGTCAGCCATCCCGGCTCCACTTGGTGCATGTTGATGCCTAAGCGCAGGGTGCCGTAATAGATGCGGGCCAGTTCGTCGTCAGAGAAGAACCCTTTGCGCACGGTGTCTGCCAGTTCTTCAAGGCTCACGCTCAGGAACTCCCACTCGCCGATGGCCTTGATGCTCTGTATCTGTGTGGGTGTGGCGTCGATGGCTTCATCGGCTCCTATCTCCAGATGGTCGCCCTTCGTGCAACTGCGTAGCCAGAACACGGCCACGATCACCAGCGAGACGCCCAACAGTATGATTCCAAGTTTGAATGATTTCCCCATTTCACTTTTCACTTTTCACTCTTCACTTTTCACTTTTCACTCTTCACTCTTCACTTTTCACTCTTCACTTTTCACTCTTCACTTTTCACTCTTCACTCTTCACTCTTCACTTTTCACTCTTCACTCTTCACTTTTCACTCTTCACTCTTCCATCCTGATGAGACTCGGAATATCCGTCGCGTCGTAGTGCTTGCGGAAGGCGACGGTCACCTGGTGCTCATCGTAGCCCATCTCCGTCAGCATGGGCACGAGCACCTTTGCCGCATTGGCCTGGGCCGTCTCGAGGATGCCGAGGTTGGGGATGTCGTTGATGATTGCGGCACGCCCCTGCTGTTCGTAGGCCGACATCTCCGCGTCGCTGAAGTTCGCACGCGCCAGGGCGACATACTGCTTCACGTGCTTCTGGTCGATCTTCGAACTTGTCATCGTCACCTGCGGGTCTGGCAGGATAATTGTGATGTGGTCGCCACGCCGTTCGATGTTACGCTCGCTGATCTGGCTGAAGTCGATCCAGGCCTTCAGCTTTGCGTCGATGGGGATGGCGATCTTCCGGTCGCCTAAGGGCAGCTTGATGTTGAACTCCCGTTGCAGCACCGATCCCTTCAGGCGCAGTACGTCGTCGTGGGTCACGATCTTATGCACGCGATACTCTGCCGTGTAGAGCTTCGAACACTTCCGTATCTGGGTGATGAGCATCGGCAGACTGTCGGTACTGCGGTAGTCACCCGACATCTGACTCTCGTCGCCAGACTCCTGTACGACGGTGCCCTGACACATCAGCACGCCGATCACGACGATGACTGCTACCAGCAGAAGGATAAAGAATTTCTTCATGTGTAAACAATGCTCTTTGAATCTTGTTGCAAAGGTACAAAAAAATAAGGAGAACACCAAAAGAAATAAAGTTTTTCTTTTGGTTAACTTATTTTTTGTTTTTTCTATCAAATTATTCTTTGTTCTCAAAAAAAATGCTTAACTTTGCAGACGTGTTATGAAGAAAAGAACGTTTGCAAACAGATTAAGCCTGAGAATCATGGTGGTGCTGCTGGTCATGTTCACTGCCATCATGATCATTATCTATGCCATTACCAAAGACAGTATGGCCCGTGAGGCCGAGTCGCGCTATGAGAGCATCATCCTCCATGCGAACGAGAAAATCCGTGGTGTGCTCTCTGACGTGTACGTGGGTGCCATCAACAATATCAACGATATAGAGTGCGATCTGGACAATCCTGACAAACTGCAGAAGCATCTGGAACGGATGGTGAACCAGAACATGTATATGTCGAGCTGTCGCCTGATCTTTGAGCCGGACTTCTATCCTCAGAAGGGACACAACTTTGAGATCTACGCCTGGCGCGACTCAAGTGGTGTGATCAGGGGCAAGCAGATGAACGAGGAGCATCCCGACTTCCTCACACACAGCTGGTATCAGGAAGCCTTCGACAAACCCGAAGGAGACTGGACGCCTCCCTATTTCGACCGTGCCGCATCGCAACAGCTCACGACCACCTACATGACGCATATCCACGACCAACAGGGCCGTAAGGTGGGCATGCTGGGTGCAGACGTGTCGCTGGAGTGGCTCAGACTGCGACATAAGCGTGTTGACGCTGAGAACCACGAACGTTTCGAGAAAGGTTTTAAGGATCAGTCTTACAGTTTCATCATCGACAGCGACGGCACCTACCTGATCCATCCCGATGAGAACAGGGTGCTGAAGCAGAAGTTGCAGGACGTCACCGCCCTGACACCAGACACGCTCGACGATGTGATGGTGCAGAAGATGATGGCAGGCGAGAGCGGTGTCAGCCTCATCCTGAATGACGACATCGACTCGTGGGTGTTCTACTCGTTTGTGAAATACGCCGAGTGGACGGTGGTGATCGTCGTGCCTGAGGCCATCATCCATCACAACGGCAACGTATTAGTCTATATCATCCTCAGCGTGCTTTTCTTTGGCCTGGTAATCATCTATCTGCTGAGCCATTATCTTATCAAGAAGAACATGCGTCCGCTGGCACGTTTCGTCACTGCCGCAGGCGAGGTGGCACAAGGCAATTTCGACATCGAACTGCCTGAGGTGAAGAGCCGTGAGGTGAACAACTTGCGCGATGCCTTCAAGGACATGCAGAGCTCGCTGACGAACTATGTGGAGAAACTGAAGCAGACCACCGCCTCGAATGTGGCGTTGGAGCAGGAACTCAAGATCGCCAGCGACATCCAGCAGCAGATGCTGCCCAAGGTCTATCCGCCGTTCCCGGAACGTACTGACATCGACATCTTCGGTGAGGTGGTGACGGCCAAGCAGGTGGGTGGCGACCTCTTCGACTTCTTCATCCGCGACGAGAAGCTCTATTTCAGCATCGGCGACGTGGCTGGCAAGGGTGTACCAGCCTCCTTGGTGATGGCCGTGACCCGAAGCATGTTCCGCAGTGCCTCGATGATGCATACCTCGCCAAAGCTCATCGTCGAATCCATCAACCGCTCCGTGTGCCAGAGCAACGACTCCTTCATGTTCGTCACCCTCTTCATGGGTGTGCTCGACCTCGCCACGGGCCGTCTGCTCTATGCCAATGCCGGCCATGAGCCTCCCGTGCTGGTGGGTGGTGCCCACACCCGTTTCCTCAATGTGAACAACAATATCCCTTTAGGTCTGCGCCCGGACTGGGAATACACGGAACAGAAATCGCTCATCGACAAGGGCACCACGCTGTTCCTCTATACCGACGGCTATCCCGAGGCTGAGACGGTGGAGCGTGAGCAGTTCGGTAAGGAACGGATGTGCGCAGAGGCCCTGCGCCTCTCTGCCGAGCACCTCGACTCCCGCACTTTCGTCCAGAAGATCCGACTGGCAGAGCGTGAATTTGTGAATTACATCCCCCAAGGCGACGATATCTCCCTGCTCGCCATCAAGTATCGGGGCAGCATGAGCATCCCTCACTACCACCGAGGCATCTCGCTGGTCAACGACGTGAAGGAGATCCCCGCTCTGGCCATCTTCGTGGGAAGCATCTGCGAGGATATGCAGTTCGACGAACTGACGGAGTCGGGCGTGAGACTGGCTGTCGAGGAGGCTGTGGTCAACGTGATGAACTACGCCTTCCCGGAGGGTGTCCGTTCCACGATCCTTCTGGAGGTCGATGCCGACGACAATCAGGTGACCTTCGAGTTGCGTGACGAGGGTGCTCCCTTTGATCCCACAACCAAGGAAGTCGATGTCGACAGCCATGTGAAGAATGGTGTCATCGGCGGTCTCGGCATCCATCTGATACGTCACTATATGGACACCGTGACCTACGAGCGCAAAGACGGTCAGAACATTCTGACGATGAGGAAGGCGAGAAAAAATTAAAAAATTAAAAAATTAAAAGATTAAAAAATTAAAAAATTAGGAAATTAAAAGATTAGAAAATTACGAAATTAAATATATGGAAGCAACAATTAGAAAAGACGACGACAATCAGGTGACCTTGATTCTTGACGGTTACCTCGATACCTCTGTCACTCCACAGACGGAGAAGGAAGTAGAACCCCTCTACCAGTTCAGCGACAGTGAAATCGTGATTGACTGTAGCCGCCTGCAGTACATCTCCTCCAGCGGCCTTCGACTGCTGATGGCCATCAACCAGCGCTGTCGCGCCAACCACTGCCGCCTTTATATCAAAGGCTTGCAGGAGAAGGTAAAGGATGTGTTTGTGACAACTGGCTTTACCAACCTGTTCGAGTTCAAGTAGTTTAGTAGAACGACATGGCGATGAAAGGGTCGCTCAGGATAGCCTCGTATTTGTGCACGATGTTGCGTGCGGCGTGGTAGGCCTCCATCTCTGAGGTCGCGTCCGACACGGCGTGGCAAAGGAGAATCTGCACCTCATGGAGTTGCAGGCGGAAATGTTGTGACTCATCAGCACACCAGACAGAGAAAAGTTCACAGAAGTCACCGAACAGCTGAAGGCAGAGTGTCAGCGCCAGGGCGACGAACGCCTGTTCTATGTCGCCTGGGGTAACCAGTCCACCTACGAGGCCACTCGCCAGAACGAGTTCATCAACAACATCACCAACGAACTGCGCGCAGGTATTCCGTTGGAGCGTTACGAGCACGTCTTCGACACCTTCCGTGAGATTCTTCGAACTTCCTATGAAACAAGGATAAGAATATACAGATTATGATGAAAAAGTTCTGTCAAAATTGCGGAATCTGAGGTAAATTTATTACTTTTGCATCCGACAAACGATAAATCAAGAATAATGAAGTATCTGAACAAACGAGAATTGACACGACTCAGCACAGTGGTCGTTATGATAACAGTAGCCCTCGGAACCACGATGCTTACGGGTTGTAAGCAGAAGAAACAGAGAGAGGATATCATCGTCCGCAAGGCGGAAACACCGAAACCGCAGGCACCCATCCGGATGCAGGATTACAGTCAGGTGAAGGATGTGGAGTGGCTGGATCGCATTTATCAGGTGGACATCCACCGTATGGCCAACGACAGTCTGAAGATGGTGAAGGATGAGACGGGTCAGAAGTTCGTCGACAACAGCATCCAGCTGAAGGTGATCCGTCAGGATGGTAGCGTGTTCTTCAGCCAGACGTTCACGAAGGCTGATTTCAATGATTATCTTGACGACGACTATCGCGCAACGGGTATTCTGGAGGGACTGGTCTTCGACCGTGTCGATGGTTATCAGTTGATCTTCGCCGGTAGTGTGAGTCATCCGCAGACGGATGAGTATATCCCGTTGGTGATTACACTGAGTAACTTCGGGGACTTGACCATCAGCCGTGATACGCAGATGGACACCAGCGGTAACGAGGAATTAAACGACAAGAGTGTTATTGAAGACTCCCTGGACATCTAAATGTTGTCGTTAAAAAAGTCGCCAGTTGTTGTATAACTCTACGACGGAGGGGAAAAGTAAGTCTGCTCCGGCGTCGAGGAGCGTCTGGCCTGGTAAGGGACCTGTGTTCACGGCAATGGTGAAGATCTTGGCAGCAGCACCTGCACGCACGCCAAGGGGTGCATTCTCCACGACAATGGCTTCCCAAGGTTTTATGTTTCCAGCCTTGCTGAGTCCCATGAGATAGGGATCAGGCGCAGGCTTGCCTCTACGGACATCGTAGGCGGTGGTGATGTGGTCTTCGGTGACGAAGGCACCAAAGTCGCTGAGGATACGGTGGATGAGGGGGCGCTGTCCACTGCCCGTGACGACACAGCACAGGAGACCGTCAGCCGTGATTTTCTGCATCAGTTCGAGCATACCCGGCATGACGGGAGCCTCGGGCAGGGAGTGGAAGATCTGCGTCTTCACATCGTACATGCGCTGGGCCTCGGCCTCGTCGATCTCACGGCCTTGTTGTTTTAGCACCATATTCTTGATCGTGTCCACACCACGGGCACCCTCGGTGGCGTAGGCATCGTCAGCGGTCATCATGATGCCGAACTGCGCCATGGACTGTTGCCAGGCTATGGCGTGGTTGGGCATAGAGTTGTAGAGCACGCCGTCCATGTCAAAGAGCACGGCCTTGGGGCGCAATGCCTCAAAGCCGTGTCTTCCCAAGTATTGTGATATTGCAATCTTAAACATAGTTTTATTTGTTTATGGTTTAAAGTTTATAGTTTATAGTTGAATACCTCGCAAACCATTCGGATTGTTCCAGACTACAGAAGTAATCATCTATAAACTATAAACCATAAACTATAAACTATTCATTCTCAAGGCGAGCCTTGATGGCCTTGCTGTCTTCCTCGTAGCCGGGCTTGTCGAGCAGGGCGAACATGTTCTTCTTGTAGGCCTCCACACCGGGCTGGTTGAAGGGGTTCACGCCAAGCACGTTGCCACTGATGCCACAACCGATCTCGAAGAAGTAGATGAGCTGTCCGAGATAACGCTCGTTGAGGCGTGGCATGGTGATGCGGATGTTGGGCACGCCACCGTCGACATGGGCCAGACGGGTGCCGAGCTCTGCCATCTTGTTCACTTCGTCCACACGCTTGCCAGCGAGGAAGTTCAGACCGTCGAGGTTCTCCTCGTCCTCAGGGAAGAGCAGTTTCTTCTCAGGCTCCTCAACGCTGATGACGGTCTCGAAGATGGTGCGCTCGCCGTCCTGGATCCACTGACCCATGGAGTGGAGGTCGGTGGTGAAGTCGACGCTTGCGGGGAAGATACCCTTCTTGTCCTTACCCTCCGACTCGCCGTAGAGCTGCTTCCACCACTCGCTCATGAAGTGGAGCTTCGGCTGGAAGTTGACCATGATTTCAATCTTCTTACCCTTCTGGTAGAGACCGTTGCGCACAGCTGCATACTGGGCGGCTGGGTTCTCGGCAAAAGGTGTGTCCTTGCCACAAGCCTTCTCCATGTCCTGGGCACCGGCGACGAGTTCGCGGATGTCGAAACCAGCACAGGCGATAGGCAGGAGACCTACGGGAGTGAGCACGGAGAAACGGCCACCGACGTTGTCGGGGATGATGAATGAGGTGTAACCCTCTTTGTCGGCACAGGTACGGGCAGCACCGCGCTTGGCGTCGGTGATGGCGACGATGACCTTCTTGGCCTCGTCCTTACCGCGCTGGGCCTCACACTGCTTCTTCAACAGACGGAAGGTGAGGGCGGTCTCGGTGGTGGTACCGGACTTAGAGATGTTGATCACACCGAACTTCTTGTCCTTCAGGTACTCGGTGAGCTCGAAGAGATAGTCCTCACCGATGTTGTTGCCTGCGAAGAGGATGGTGGGGTTCTTCTTGTCGGCTACGAGCCATGAGAAAGAGTTGCTGAGGGCCTCGATGACGGCACGGGCACCAAGATAGCTGCCACCGATGCCGGCTACGACGATGGCCTCGCAGTTGGAGCGGAGCACATCGGCACAGGCCTGCAGTTCGTCGAGGAACGCAGGGGTGATGCTCGAAGGCAGATGGAGCCATCCGAGGAAATCATTACCGGGACACGTGCCGTCTTCCAGTGCTTGCTGGGCGGCCTTCACTTTGGGCTCAAAAGCCTCTACTGCGCCAGCTTCTAAGAAGCAGGCGGCCTTTGTGATGTCAAGACTGATATTTTTCATTGTGATACATTATTTATATATTAAAGGATAAAAAGTTATCGGAAACTGTCGGTCAGGAGTTTGATCTCAATCTGCGGTGAGATGCGCTCGTAGAGGATGTTATAGACGGCATCGAGGATGGGCATGTTCACATGACAGTGACGGTTGATCTCCTTCATGCACTTCGTGCCGAAATAGCCCTCGGCAATCATCTCCATCTCGATCTGTGCCGACTTCACGCTGTAGCCCTTGCCGATCATCGTACCGAAGGTGCGGTTGCGCGAGAAGTTGCTGTAGCCCGTCACGAGCAGGTCGCCTAAATAGACGGAGTCGTAGGCGTTGCGGTCCAGGGGATGGACGGCGGTGAGGAAACGGTTCATCTCCTGCACGGCGTTCGCCATGAGCACCGCCTGGAAGTTGTCTCCGTATTTCAGTCCTGAACAGATGCCGGCTGCGATGGCATAGACATTCTTCAGCACAGAGGAGTATTCGATGCCCACCACGTCGGTGGAGGTCTTCGTCTTGATAAACTCACTGGTGAGTATCTCGCAGAAAGCCTGGGCTTTCTCACGGTCGGCACAGCCCACGGTGAGATAACTCAGACGCTCGAGGGCCACTTCCTCGGCATGGGAGGGACCTCCGATGCAGGCGAGGTTCTCGTAGGGCACGTCATAGACCTGATGGAAGTATTCTGAGCAGACGAGGTTCTCATCGGGCACGATACCTTTGATGGCGGTGATGACGAACTTGTCGTGCAGACGGGTCTTGAGTTTCTTGAGGTGACTCTTGAGATAGGGTGAGGGGGTGACGAATACCAGCGTGTTGTACTGTTGGGCAATGCGGTTCAGGTCGCTGTCGAAGTGGATCTCGTTGATGTCGAAGTGGACGCTGGTGAGATAGGCGGGGTTGTGTCCCAGGCGCCGGAAGTCGTCGATACGGTCGTCACGACGCATGTACCAGCCGATGTGGTGGGTGTGACTCACCACAATCTTCGCGATAGCCGTTGCCCAGCTACCGCCACCGATAATCGCTATCTTACCACAGTCGAACATATTCCACTTTTCTTTGTTTGGCACGGATTAACACGGCTCTCATATTGAGAGACACTGCTTTTCCGCGCAGCCTGCCGTGTCTTTATTTAAAGCCGTGTAATCCGTGCCTATTATCATATTGCTGCTTTTTCAATCCACTTGGCGATGTCATCGACAGAGGGCTTCTGAAGGTCGAGCTTGAATTTCTTCACGATGTCACCGATCTTCTGCTGGAGGCCCTGGGCCTTTTCGGAAGCGATGTTCTGCACGAGGTTGAAGCCGGCCTTGCGGAGGACGGGTACCCACTCTTCAGCGACACCGATGGCTGCCCACTCTGCGGGCGTGCTCTGCGGAATCTTCTTCTCAGGCTTCATCTGGGGGAAGAAGAGCACTTCCTGGATGAAAGTCTTGCCCGTCATGAGCATCACCAGACGGTCGATGCCGATGCCGATACCCGAGGTGGGAGGCATACCGTACTGCAGGGCACGGAGGAAGTCCTGATCGATGATCATGGCCTCGTCGTCGCCCTTGTCAGCCAATTTCATCTGTTCGATGAAACGTTCCTCCTGATCGATGGGATCGTTAAGCTCGGAGTAGGCATTGGCCAGCTCCTTACCATTCACCATCAACTCGAAACGCTCGGTGAGTCCGGGCTTAGAGCGGTGCATCTTCGTCAGAGGAGACATCTCCACGGGATAGTCGGTGATGAAGGTGGGCTGGATGAAGGTGCCCTCGCAGAACTCACCGAAGAGTTCGTCGATGAGCTTACCCTTGCCCATGGTCTCGTCCACATCCATACCCTTGGAGAGACAGAAGGCACGGATCTCTTCTTCCGTCTTGCCGTTGCAGTCGAAACCGGTCTTCTCCTGAATGGCCTCGAGGATGGGCAGACGGCGATAGGGCGCCTTGAAGCTGACGATGTTACCGTCGATCTCACGCTCGGGCTTGCCGTTGACGGCAATACAGATGGTCTCTAAGAGTTTCTCCGTGAACGACATCATCCAGTTGTAGTCCTTATACTGCACATAGAGCTCCATGCAGGTGAACTCCGGGTTGTGGTTGCGGTCCATACCCTCGTTGCGGAAGTTCTTGCCAATCTCATAGACGCCTTCGAAACCGCCCACGATGAGACGCTTCAGATAGAGCTCGGTGGCGATACGCATATACATATCCTGGTCGAGGGCGTTGAAGTGGGTGATGAACGGACGGGCCGAAGCACCACCGGCAATCATCTGCAGGGTAGGGGTCTCTACTTCCGTATATCCGGCGTCATCCAGCACCTTGCGCAGGGTACGGATGACCGTCGCACGCTGGAGGAATGTATCCTTCACACCCTCATTCACTACGAGGTCTACATATCGCTGACGATAGCGGAGCTCGGGATCATCGAACTTATCGTAGGCCACACCGTCCTTATATTTCACAATGGGCAGTGGCTTCAGGGCCTTCGACAACAGGGTGAGCTCCTGGGCATGCACACTGATCTCGCCCGTCTGCGTACGGAACACGAAGCCCTTCACACCGATGAAGTCACCGATGTCGAGCAGGCGCTTGAACACATTATTATATAAGTCCTTGTTCTCGCCAGGGCAGAGGTCGTCGCGGGTGATATACACCTGAATGCGGCCCTTGGAGTCCTGTATCTCTGCAAACGAGGCCTTTCCCATGACCCGACGGCTCATCATACGGCCGGCAATAGACACCTGGCGGGGCTTGTCTTCGTCACGGAAATTGTCACGTATGTCTGTGGAAAATGCATTAGTGGGGTATTCGGCTGCGGGATAGGGATCGATGCCCATGTTACGCAGCTCTTGCAGACTCTCGCGTCTGCCGATTTCTTGTTCACTTAATTCTAAAATGTTCATCTCAAATATTCGAATATTTTACTTTTATGGGTGCAAAGATACATCCCGAAAAATGCAAGATTAGGGTAAATATTTGCAAAAAAAGTTGTTAAAGATTTGGTTGTTTATCAAATTGTTCCTATTTTTGTAGCAGAATAACTAAAGAAGTAGCTATGGATCAAAAAACGGTAAAGAAAAGAGTTATTGGAGTTGATATTAGTCTTGAGGCCACATCTTATGCTATTGTAGATGTCCGAGGAAACATCTTGGTGAAAGATAGTTTCCCCACAGAGGAGTACCCGGAGATAGGGGCTTTTGTGACGAAATTGAGTGAAGGCATCGTCCAGATGATTGACGCCAATGGCGGTTACGATACCATCCGTTCGGTGGGTGTCAGTGCGCCAAGCTCGAACTATAAGCAGGGCAGTATCGTGAACTCCCCCAATTTTCCGTGGAAGGGTGTCTTCCCCCTTTCTGCCTTGTTGCGCGACAGATTAGGACTGGCAGTGGCCGTAGCCAACAACTCCCATGTGGTGGCTCTTGGTGAGCATGCTTTCGGTTGTGCTCATGGCATGAAGGACTTTATCGTGATTACCCTCGGTTCGGGCATGGGCAGTTGTCTCTTCTCCGACGGCATCGTGAAGTTGGGCTCTGACGGTTATGCCGGTGAGATCGGACATACCTGCGTGCATCACGATGGTCGTCAGTGCGGTTGTGGCAACAAAGGTTGTCTGGAGGCTTATACCGCAGCAAAAGGCATCGTCCGTACGGCCCGTGAGGTCATGACAGAGTCGGGTGAGCCTACGAAACTGCGTCGTGTGCCGAAGCTGACACCGAGAGTGATTGCAGAGCTGTGCGACGAGGGTGATGCGATGGCCATCGAAACATTCCGTCGGACGGGCGAGGCGCTGGGTATAGGACTTGCTAACTATGCTTCCGTCATCGATCCTGAGGCCATCATCTTCACTGGTGGTATCGTCAGGGCCGGCAAGTGGCTGTTGGAACCTGCCAAGAAAGCTTTCGAGGAACATGTGTTCCATAATATCAAAGGTAAAGTGAAATTCTTGACCTCTGAATTGGATGAAGGTGAACGTAATATCCTCGGAGCGAGTGTATTGGCCTGGGATGTGAAGGAGTATTCGTTGTTTGTGTAATGTGGAATGAGTAAAGCAAAACGATATGGAAGAAGTTGATCAGATCAAAACGCGAGTCATTGGTGTTGATATCCGTGAAGTAAGGACCACCTATGCGCTGGTGGATATCCGTGGCGAGATTATCGCGATGGACTATTTTATGACGATGGACTATCCTGAAGTGTCGGAATATGTCACTGCCCTGAGTGAGAAGATCATCACGCTTGTCGAGGAGAATGGTGGCTATGAGAAGGTGCGCTCCGTAGGCTTGAGTGCGCCCAGCGGCAACTTCAGGACTGGTTGTATCGAGAATGCCGCCAATATGCCGTGGAAGGGTGTCATTCCTATGGCTGCCATGTTGCGCGACCGTCTCGGACTGGCAGTGGCGCTGGCTAACGATGCACATGTCACGGCCCTGGGCGAGAAAGCCTTCGGCAGTGCCCACGGTTTGAAGGACTTCGTAGTGGTGTCTATCAGTCACGGTGGTCTCGGCAGTTGTATCTTCATGGACGGAGTTCCTCATCTGGGCGTGAATGGCTTTGCCGGAGAAGTGGGACACTCTTGTGTGGTGGTCGATGGTCGCGAGTGTGGCTGTGGACGCAAGGGTTGTCTGGAGACCTATTGTTCTGATAAGGGTCTTGTGAAGACTGTAGAAGAACTGCTGGCAGAGGGTATGCCCTCGGCATTGAAGGGAATGAAGAATATCAGTATCCAGACGGTTACCTATTATTGCGATCAGGGCGACCAGGTGGCCATTGAGGCCTTGCGGCGCGTGGGATTCATGCTTGGACTGGGTCTGGCCAACTATGCCTCAGTCCTGAATCCTGAGGCCATCATCCTGACGGGTGATATGATGCTGGCGGGTAAGTGGCTGCTGAAGCCCATGCGGAAGTCGTTCGAGGAACATGTCTTCCATAATATTCAGGGTGAGACACGACTGCTGGTTTCTATTCTGAAGGAAGGTGAGCGCGATGTGCTGGGTGCCAGTGCCCTCGCATGGGACGTGAAGGAATATTCGTTGTTTAAGTAATACATTTATATATACGTTATGTTAGAACAGAACATCAAGTCGAAAGTGGTAGGCGTTGACATCAGCAACGAACTGACCACCTATGCTATTGTAGATGTTAGAGGTAATATTCTGGCGGAGAGTTCTTTCCCCACGACCGATTATCCTGACGTGAACAATTTCGTAACCGCACTCAGCGAGAAGATTGTCATGCTGGTTGAGAACAATGGCGGTTATGAGAATATCCGCTCCATCGGTATGAGCAGTCCGAGCGCCAGCTCTGTATCGGGGTGTCTCGAGAATGCGGCAAACCTGCCCTGGAAGGGGGTTATCCCCATGGCAGCGATGCTTCGTGACCGTCTGGGACTGGCTGTCGCCCTCTCCAACGATGCCCACGTGTCAGCACTGGGCGAATACACCTTCGGCTGTGCCCATGGTATGAAGAACTTCATCATCATCAGTCTGGGTGTCGGACTGGGCAGTTGTTTCTTCACGGAAGGCGAAGACCATAAGGGACATCTCGGCTATGCCGGTGAGTTCGGACATACCTGCGTGGTGGACGGCGGTCGTGAGTGCGGCTGTGGTCACAAAGGATGTCTCGAAGCCTATGCCGGTGCTGCTGGTATCGTCCGTACAGCGAAGGAGATGATGGCAGAGTCTGACGCACCGTCGCTGATGCGCGATCTGGAACGCGTCACACCACGTACCATCAACGAGTGCTGCGAGAAGGACGACGAGATGGCTAAGGAGGTGTACCGTCGTACGGGTTATATGTTAGGTCTCGGCCTCGCTAACTACGCCTCAATCATCGATCCGGAGGCCATCATCCTCACGGGTGGTATCTCCCATGCAGGCGAGTGGCTCTATGATCCGCTGAAGGAATCGTTTGAGGAGCATGTCTTCGGCAATATGCATGGTAAGGTGAAGATCCTGGTGTCTGAGCTCAACGACCGCGAGCGCGATGTGCTGGGAGCCAGTGCCCTGGCCTGGAGTGTGCCTGAATACTCCTTATTTAAATAGACAGAAGAACATTTTTATATTTTTAGACATAAGTACATAAGAACATAAGTCATTTTCTGAGAAAGATAATAATATGTTCTTATGTTCTTATGTCTAAAAAAAAGAATGAAGAGTGAATATTGAAGTCGTAAAGATTATTGTCGAAGGCAGCATGAACCTGAGTACCGCCCTCGGGATGGAGTTCCTCTCCACGCCCGAGGACGATACGTGTATGGCGCGTATGCAGGTTGACGAGCGCAATCGTCAGCCCTTCGGATTCCTCAGTGGCGGGGCGTCATTAGCTTTGGCGGAGAATGTGGCAGGTGTGGGATCGTCAGCCCTCTGTCCTGGCTGTGCCTGTGTGGGCATCGAGGTCAGCGGCAGTCATGTGAAGGCGGTGGCCGAGGGTGACACCGTGACGGCCTATGCCCGTCTGTTGCACCGTGGAACGACCCTCCATGTCTGGAATGTGGATATCAAGGACACGACGGGCGACCTGATCTCGAATGTCCGAGTCACTAATTATATCATCAAACAGAAGAAGTAATGTCTGCTTTTGCCATCTATCGTTTGCCGCATGAAGATTGTGCGACACTTGTTCAGCAGACGGAAGGTGAGCCTGCGGAATTTCTTTCTTGTACAGAACTCAACGGCAAGCACGGCTTTGTCGTTGCTCCCTTTGAGGTAACAGCGCAACAGCCTATTCTCTTGATTCGACCTGACAAGGTAGAATCGAGGAAAGTGGAAAGTGGAAAGTGGAAAGAGGAAGGAGATATCCTTTCCGCAGAAGAATCAATAGCAGAGTATTCTCTTTCCTCTTTCCACTTTCCTCTTTCCTCTAAATCAACCTATTTCATCGACTTCGCCAACTATCATGCCCAGCTCGAGGCCGGTGTCTTCCGGAAGATCGTCCTGGCCCGTTGTGCAGAAGAGGTGTCGGAAGAAGCGATAGACCCCATGGAACTCTTCAGCCGAGCCTGTGAGTTATACCCTCGGATGTTCATCTCGCTGGTGTCCACCTCCAAGAGTGGGGTATGGCTGATAGCCACGCCGGAGATCCTGTTGGAGGGAAAGGCGCACGACTGGCATACCGTAGCCTTGGCAGGTACGATGAAACTGGAAGGGGATTCTCTGATGGGCGAAGGTGAGAAAGTTACCTGGGCTACGAAGGACATCCAGGAACAGCGTATCGTCACCACTTATATCGCAGAGTGTCTGGAACAGTTTACGGGTGATTTCCATGAAGAGGGTCCCCGTACCGTCCGTGCAGCCAATCTGGTTCATCTACGGAGTGATTTTTCCTTTAAACTGCCTGATGGTCAACACTTGGGTGATTTGCTTCATGCACTCCATCCCACGCCTGCCGTCTGTGGCTTACCGAAACGAGAGACGTTCAAGTTCATCATCCAGAACGAACATACGCCCCGTCGTTACTACAGTGGTTTTATGGGGATGCTCGACCCTGACGGCGGCACCCATCTCTATGTGTCTCTCCGTTGCATGAATATCGAGGGCAATCGTTATCACCTCTATGCCGGTGGCGGACTGTTGACAGACAGTACCGTCTCGCAGGAATGGCTCGAAACGGAGGCAAAACTTGAAACAATGCGAAGGGTGATAAGCCAAAGTAACGTGTTAAAGACATAGTAACATAATAACAAGTTAATGTATTGTAATAAGGAGAATGTAAATATATTGACTGCTTTGCTCGTGGCGCATGGCGTCCGTCATGCGGTCTGTTGTCCTGGCAGCCGCAATGCTCCCATCGTTCATAATCTCAACGAGTGTCCTGACATCCAGTGCTATCCCGTGACGGATGAGCGTAGTGCAGGATTCTATGCCTTAGGCATGTCGCAGGCGTTGTCACAGCCTGTGGCCGTCTGTGTCACCAGTGGTACGGCGTTGCTGAATCTGGCTCCTGCCGTGGCTGAGGCCTATTATCAGCAGCGTCCCCTGATTGTCATCTCCGCAGACCGTCCCCCACAGTGGATCGACCAGCTCGACGGTCAGACATTGCCACAGCCTGATGCCCTCGGACGTTTCGTCCGCAAGGCCGTCACCCTCCCAGAGGTATCCTCTTCCCCTCCTAAGTTAGGAGGGGTTAGGGGTGGTCTGAACGAGGAAACTGATGCCTCTTCCCCTCCTAAGTTAGGAGGGGTTAGGGGTGGTCTGAACTCGGCTGAAGGACGCTTGCTACCGGAGGGACGCAAAAAGGGGGGGACTGATGCGCTTGTTCAGACCACCCCGCCTGCCGGCACCCCTCCTGACTCAGGAGGGGAATGGGGCTGGTATTGCAATCGCCTCGTCAACGAAGCCCTGCTCGAACCCTATGGCCCCGTGCATATCAACGTTCCCATCAGCGAACCTCTCTTTGACTTCTCCGTGCCCTCATTACCAAAAGAGCGTGTCATCTCTCGCATCCTGCCCGATATCTCCGGCAACACCCTGCGCCATATCGGCCAGATGTTCATGCTCTCCAAACGACCCATGCTCATCGACGGTCAGCCGATGAACCCTCTCCTTGATGAGGCTGTGTCATTGATAGGCGACGATGAGAGTTATGTGCCCGACTTCGTGCTCTACATCGGAGGCTCCATCGTCAGCAAACGTGTCAAGCATTTCCTCAGGAAAGCCCGTGAGACCTGGGTGGTCAATGCCACAGGCGAGGTCACAGATACCTTTATGAATCTCACCCAAGTCATTCAGGGTGACGGTAAAGTGGTGGCCGATCATGTGCGCTTCCTCTGCGAGGACCGTCCGCATCCCTTCGTCCAGAAGTGGGAAGAGCTTCTTTCTTCCCTCCGTCAGAAGACCGATGCCCTCACTCCCGCCTTCTCCCAGCTCGCCGCCGTCAAACTCTTCGAAGATAAACTCTCCGCTCGGCCAAAGGCCGCTTGCTACCAACGGGACGCAAGAACTATAAACTATAAACTCTCAACTATAAACTTTAAATTTTCAACTCACTACGCCAACAGTACCGCCATCCGCTTGGCCAACAGCTTCGCCCGTCATCCCGTCTGGTGCAACCGTGGTGTGAATGGCATCGACGGCTCACTCTCTACCGCAGCAGGCTTCTCGTGTGTGACAGATGAAAAAGTGTTCTGTGTCATTGGCGACCTGAGTTTCTTCTACGATCAGAATGCCTTGTGGAATCAGAACCTGCGAGGGAACTTCCGCATTCTCTTACTGAATAACGGCCGTGGAGGCATCTTCTCCACACTTCCTGGCTTGGATCAGAGTCCTGCCCGCGACAAATATGTCGCAGCAGAACACCATACCTCTGCCGAGGGCATCTGCATGCAGAACAATGTCGTCTATCTGAAGGCTGTAAACATGGAAGAACTTCAGACAGGCATCGACACCTTATTATATATAGATAGCGATCGTCCCGTTCTCCTCGAAGTCTGTTCTTCTGTCTAATATTTAAAACTTGACCCTCCGAGGAACTCCCGCATGATGGATGTCGGTGGAATCTCCTTGTCGCTGATGGGCAGGAAGTAATGCAGGAACTTCAGCAGCCTGTGCGCCTCCGCATACTCCGTACAGTTCTTCGGCACGGAGGTGAGGATGATCTCCGCATGAATCCTCAGCACGGCAAACTCGATGTTCAGCGCAGAGTTGAACATCACATCGGCAGACTCCTGAAACGGTGTGATCCATTGATCCTCCGATGCCAGCACGTTCTTCCATTGCGCGATGGTCTGCTGGGCGGTGTATGCGCCCTTGTTATAGTCACGGATGATACGGCGCAGCAGACGGTTGTCACGCGTTGGAATCCAGTTGTGGTCGTCCAATGAGATGCTTGTGAGGGCAGAGATGAAGATCTTGTATTTCGTGGCATCGGGAATCTTCTTCGTCAGCAGCGGGTTCAGGGCGTGGATGCCTTCGATGATGAGCACCGTGTCGCTGCCCAACTTCAGTTTCTTGCCGTTATACTCCCGTTTGCCCGTCACGAAGTTATATTCAGGAATCTCCACCCTTTCCCCCTGCATCAGCCTGAGCAGATGGTCTTCGAGCAGCGCATATTCCACCGTCTCGATATTGTCGAAGTCATAGTCGCCGTTGGGTAGCTTGGGGGTGTCCACACGGTTCACGAAATAGTCGTCCGTAGAGAACGATACCGGTCTCAGTCCGCAGGCGAGCAGCTGTACGGAGAGACGTTTGCAAAAGGTGGTCTTGCCCGAGCTCGACGGTCCAGTGATGAGCACTAACCTCACAGGATCCTTCTCCCGGTGGAACCGGCGTTCTATCTCCTCGGCTATCTGCACGATCTTCTTCTCCTGCAGGGCCTCAGACACCTGGATAAGCTCTGAGGCATAGCCACGCATGACGGCTTTGTTCACATCACCGGCATTCGACAGGCGCATGATGATGTCCCAGCGTGTCTTCTCGGCAAACATCTCAAAGGTCTTCGGCTGTGGCATCTTCTCTGCCAGCACCGACGGATGGTTCCAGTCCGGCACCCTCAACAGCAGACCGTCTTCGTAGCGCTCCAGTCCCCACACCGTCAGATAGCCTGCCGACGGCACTAATGGTCCGTAGTAATAGTCCACGGTATCGCCCAACGTATAGTAGTCGCTGTAAATCTGTCCGCTCGTCTCCAACAGCTTCACCTTGTCCTGGAATCCCCGCTCGGCAAACACGCGGATGGCTTCCTCGTTGGTCGCCTCCGTACGACGGAAGGGCATGTCGAGGGCGATGATCTCCTGCATCCGCTGCCTGATCTTTTCCACATCCTCATCGGTAATCTTTCTCCCTTCCCTTCGGGAGGGGTTGGGGGTAGGTCTGAAGTTGCAATAGTATCCGCGGCAGAGCGAGTGCTCGATAAAGAGCTTAGAACCAGGGAACACATCCTGCGTCGCCTTGTATAGCACAAAACTCAGCGATCTGACATACACCCTGTGACCGGACCCCTCGCGGGCATCAAGAAACTCCACGTCGCGGTTCTGGAAGAGTCTGAACTTCAGACCTTCCGAGGTGTTGTTCACTCTTGCCGATACCACGGGGTATGGCAGGCGGATCTCGTCGGCAAACTCCTGATACACGTCGAGCAGTGAGATTCCCTCGGGGAAACTCCTCGTCACATTGATGTTCTTACAGCGGATTTGTAGCATAGTCGTTGGGATTGAATGATATGTCGGAAATGACGATGGTCTTGAACCAGTCTTTGAGATAGCCCTTATACTGATTCTGGGAGTCTGCCACTAACAGCAGCACCTGCCGTCCGTCGGCCAGCTTCGGCCCGGCACAGATACCTTCATAGTTGGCGAAACTACGCTTTGTCAGGTTGATGCGTGTGCGGAACTCCGTGAGCAGTTGTTTCCTCAGGGTGTCGCCAGGCTGTTGCTGCTGCGGGTTTACCACGAAGAGCTTTACATGTACGAAGCTGCCGATGCCCTTTGGCGTCTTTCTCACTTCCCGTTCCAATACGATTACCTGTCCGTCATCGAGGGCAGCCAGACCACTCACGCCTAAGGTACTTTTGCCCTTCGTACCCTCTACGGCTGAGGAGTCTGTCACGTACCAGTATTGTTCCTTCGGTTGCAGGTCGTCGCTGAAACTTTGCAGGCGCAGCCTGTTGGCGATTTTCTTTCTGATGCTGGGCTGTTCGCCGTCCGCCTTCAGCGTATTCTCTGTGGTGGTCCAGAAACGATGTGTCTTCGCGTTGTAGGTCAGTGCCTCGAAACCTTTGTTGCCATGCGAAACGCTGAACACGTCAGGGATGTTCAGTTTCCGTCCCGTCAGCTGTCCTTCGAGCGTGTACTCCACGATCTGCCCGTCGCTCTCGCCACTCAGAAACAGCGTATTCATCGGAGCCACGTAACAGATGCCCTCCTCGTCGCGGTTCGGCTGATTTGAGGTCATGAAACTGTCAGCCCTCACGTCCTCGATCTTGCCTGTGATGGAGTCGAGGCGGATGTTCACTAACAGGAAACCCGCTGTTGCCGACTTGTCGTTGCAGACGGCATAGCGGTCGCCGCCTAACCACGTCACGCCGCTGTAGTTCCCTGCCGGCACCGCCTTCTTGAAGTGGCTCTGTTTGTTCTGCACCACCTGCTGCGCTGTCACCTGCACTGTCGCTATCAACAGCAAAGCAAGATATATGACCTTTCTTCTCATTCCAGCTGCAAAGATACTATTTTTATTTTGATACTGCAACAATTATCCGAATTTGTTTGGTAGAATCAAAAACTTTTCTTATATTTGCAACCAATTAATATTATCCACACCGGGTCACATCAGAACAGATGTGGGAAAACCTGTACAAAAAGTATCCATGGTTAAGGTAATATCAAAAATTGAGGGGAAATTTGCTTTTTTTCGATTTATAAGGTTTATGTGAGAATTATTTTGTACCTTTGCACCCGCTATCACGCCGTACTTGCCCCAAGGGGCAGTGAAGGTGTGGGCGAGACATATTGAAATTGGCGTCTTACAACGCTGTGTTTTTGGTTGCTTGAACCTAGGAAATTCAATCGATTATCTCAAGAACATTGCAGAGAACGTTCCTTTATCCCCAATCCAACCGACTCTCAGAAGGCCATCCCGGCCAACGACCCAGGCAGGCCCTATAGCTGGTTCCCCATGTACGTCAGATACTGTAAGGAACTGGAAGTGAAGGCCGTCATGGATACCAACGACTTCCGTACTTTCATTCCCATGGAGACCTATCATGTCAAGCGTGGTGCCAGTGTCCGGGCCGAAGAGCGCCCCGCCATCCACAACCTCCTGTTTGTCTATTCCTTCAGGGAGCGCATCACGTGGATGAAGATGTACAACCGTGAGTGTCAGAACCTCCAGTATATGAGTCGTCACCATCTGGACGGCAGTTCAGAGGTCATCACCGTCTCCGAGCTGGCGATGGACAATCTGATCCGGGCCTCCCGTGTCGACGATCCCCATGGCCAGCGTACTTACACCGATCGCCCGCTCTCCATCACCGACCTTGATCGTCGCATCAAGTTCACGGCAGGTCCCTTCTTAGGCATCGAAGGTATCATCAAGCGCATCGACGGCAACCGTGCCATGGTCATCCCCGTCGCTGAAGGCATCAGCATGAAGATCACCATCACCCGCGCCTCCGAAATCGAGTTCTTGTAATTACATGGCTGATTACATGGCAATTAATGTTTTAATAAGTTCCGTGCCCCAAAAACCGTGAGTTAACTCAAATCATCCATCGAGTTAACTCAACCGACAAATCGAGTTAACTCAGGGTTTTTCGGAGCTCATTTCAAGTGTTTTGCAAAAAATAAGCAGATAGATGCTCTTTATTTGTATCTTTGCACCATTCAAACACTAAAAGGAGAAATAAGATATGGCAACTATAGTATTAGACGTGCAGGATGAGAGCCTGCTGACGCAGATTAAGAGAGCATGCCAACTGCTAAAAGGCGTGGCTTCTGTGAAGGTTGTGAGTAAGCGAGAGAAAAGTCAAGCTTGCTTGAACTCTTCCGAGAGTGAACAAGCTCAAGCAGAGCTTAAGGTGCATAAGACCAAGAACGAGGATATCACCAAAACGGCTGGATACAAGGAGGCCATGGACGATATTAAGCATGGCCGAGTGTATCATGCTGAGAGTGTGGATGACATGTTTAAGCAGATTCTGGGCTGATGTATAGCATTAATTATACCCATCAGTTCAAGAAAGACATGCGTAAGTGTGTCAGTTTGAAAAGTTGTATCTTTGCACCGACGATATATTAAGAAGTTATGATGACAACAACATATCCGCAAGTTGAAGTGTCTCCTGTTGGTGCTAAAAAAATCACACAGAAGATAAAGGCTCTGGAGAATGACTCGGAGGGATTCTTCAAATTGGGAGGTTTTATGGCTGATTCTAGCAGCAATGCTGAAGAACTTCTTGAAGAGGCACTAAACACTCCATCGTGAGTCCTGGCTTTTCAAAACGGGATATAACGAATAATTACATGGCTGATTACATGGTAATTAATGTTTTAAGTGCAATCAGTGGGATCCGTGTGAGTTCTCGCCCCCTCTCTATATACCCCCCACCTCCTCTCTCTATAGAGAGGTGGGGGTATAGTAAGAGGGGCTACGAACATACCGGGATAACCACCACCCCGCACTTCATCCAATCCATCGTGGTCTGAACCACGCGACGGTCGATGGCCATACGAAATACTTTGTCGCAATATTTCCCGGTCAATGGTCATGACACATATATCCGTCATAGTTGTTAATATCTTTAACGCTTTTAACATAGCCCCCCTAAATTTGGCTCGAGCCAAAACCCCATTTAGCTCGAGCCAAAACCCCTTTTGGTTCGAGCCAACTCCCAAATTGGCTCTAAAGGAGTGATATAGTGGTAACGAACATATGTTAAATGGCTCACGAACATATGTTCATCTGAATATTCAGCCTTGAACCAAAGAGTGAACGGACATGGGCCGGAAAAAGACCGAACACACCAGACCCCGCGTCACGACTGAACGGGTATGCTCCGGAAAAAGGCGATGTCGATGGCATCAGTCCGTCCATCCTGTGAACGGGTATCGGGCGGAAAAGAATTGATACCCAAGTCCGATTGAACGGATATGGGGCGGAAAAAAGTCGCTTCCGTGCCTCCGTTTTGGAGGTGAACGGGTATCAGCCGGAAAAATGTCGTTTCAATGTCCATAATGTTCACTTTTCGTTCTTTTTCAGAATGAATAGACATCAAAACAAGGCTTTTTCATGCCTCATTGGGGCTTTGAATAGCCCCCGGAAAGTGAACGGGTATGGGGCGGATTACGCAGCCGTGCGAAGACAGATTGCACGGATATGGAGAGCCGAGAATGCACATCTGCATCCTCGGCTCTCGGTGTATATAAGTCCTAATTACTGCTCTACTGCAAAATGAAGAGATTCGTATGACTTATACTGATATATCAGCTTTAATGCTAATTCTGCAGCGATTCCATCGGCCTTCATACGTGCAGATTCAACGGTATCTGATTCTTCTATAATAAAAGAAGATTGGAATATGATATTTCCCGCATCAACATGTTTGGTCATTTGATGTAATGTGACGCCACTTTCTCGTTCTTTGTTATGGAATATTTTATCCCAGGGATTCAGCCCTGGATATTTTGGTAGAAGCGAAGGATGTATATTAAAAGAACCTATGTGACATTGTTCAAAAATTCTCTTTGGAAGAATGTAAGGGCATCGATATGTAATTAATAGGTCTGGAATGGAATCATGAAAAATACGCTCTATCGCTTCTAATACATTTACACCTAATGTTGCACAATCAATCGTAAGGAGTTTGATTGTTTTCTCTCGCTCAAGTGCCGCTCTTACAGCATTGGTTGAGGTAGTGACAAGCAAAATAAACATATTATCTGTCTATGTAATATTTTACGTTATATTGTCTGTTATTAATTTTTTCTATGTCCTTTATTAATCTTTTAAAATCTTCATCATTCATTTTAGAGACATTAACAACCGGACATCCATCCTTCAGAAATTGTACAGGATCAGGGATGATGCCACTCTTACAGGCTCGCTTGTAGAGCACGGAGCCAGGGAAAGAGATGATCATGTCTGCAAATAATTGATAGCGCTTGCGGTTCTGAAGATACCACTGAAGTGTAGAACGTGCAGCGTCGTAAGTTTCCTCTGAGTCACCAAAAATGACACCGGAACGTGATTTAAGACCTGCTGTTCTCAACATTTCCAACGCGCGTTCTATCTGGCACCGAGTGATACCCTTTCTCATACTTTTCAGAACCTTGTCGTTGGCACTTTCCACTCCCACGAATACATAGCGGCAGCGAGTGATCTTCAGTATATCAACCAACTCTTGGTCGATGCTATCAATGCGCAGTTGTATAGACCAGTCGACATTGTATTTCTCCATACGTTGACAAAACGCCCTAACCCGCTCATTATCTGTTGCGAAAAGTTCTTCTCGTAGAGCGATGTAGGAGATGTCGTAATGGCTTACCAGATAGTCTATCTCAGAGAATATAGAGTCCAGCGAGCGCTGGCGGTATTTTGTTCCTGATGGATGGAAGCAGAACGTACAGTTATACTTGCACGAACGTCCTCCGATAACCGATACCTGAGAATACTTCTTTCCCTCGTCGCTTAAATCAGGGTTCTGTTCAAGATATGTCTGATAGTTGAAGCCCTCATAGTCGGGAAAAGGCAGACTATCCAGATCCATTATCTCTGACCGGGGAGGAGTCCTTTCCAAAATGCCGTTCTTGCGGAAGATGATGCCCTTGATTGTTGTTAGAGATTTGTCATCCGATAATGCTTGCAGCAGTTCTAAAGAGGTCTGTTCCCCCTCTCCAATGATACCACAGTCGGCATCGTCGAAAGCTTGCATCGTCACCTCTGGGTCGGCAGTCATAATCCCTCCTCCTACGATGATAAACATTTGCGGGTTGATGGAACGTGCATATCGAACAATGCGTGCCAGATCCAGATACTCGCCAGACAATCCCCCTACTCCTATTACTTGAATATCATTGGTATGGCAAAAATCGGCCAAGGCACGGTACTCATCACCAGCTACATGGTTCAGGTTTAATGTGTGAACCATGCAGACCCTTTTCTGTTTCAAAAAAGCCGAGACATATAGAATGCCCATAGGCATAACGTAGTGTCCACTTGAGCCATATACCTTGTAGCGTGGTATAACGAGTAGAATATTTATTCTCCGTTTCATTATCTAAGATCTCTTTTCTTCCAAATGCTGCCAGGGCACAAATACTGGCTCAGGCATCTTGTCCAATCGTTTCACCAAAGCCACCACAACCTTTACAGCAGCTTCAATATCACGAATGTCGCACATCTCGCTATGGGTATGCATATAGCGAAGCGGTAGATTGACGTTTAGGGTGGCTATGTTTCCCATGGTTCCTAACTGGGCGGCATCAGTGCCTCCAGAAAGGTTCCTGCTGACAGTTGGCTGCAGGGCGATACCTTGTTTAGCGGCTTCTTCAACGAGCATGTTCCTTAAGACAGGATTAGAGTCGGCATTCATGTTGATACCGACACCTCCCCCCAGTTTCAGCAAACCTGTTTCTGAATGAGCGGTCGGAATATCTGTTGCATAGTCAACATCAAGGATTATAGCAACGTCAAGCGGTTTGCGGCAGGCCTTAATGCCACGTGTACTAATCTCCTCTTGTACAGAAGATATAGCCAAAACTTCAGCGGATAACGAACACTCTTTCAGTTCGCGTAGTGATTTCAACATCACATATAGCCCTAAGCGATCATCAAGAGCCTTCGAGACGATACGATATTCCCCTAAACGGGTAAAAGTGGCATTAAACACGACAAAATCGCCTAACCTGACCATACTTTCTGCCTCTTGACGTGATTCGGCTCCAATGTCTATCCATAAATCACGGGTTGCCATTAGAATACCTTTTTCTGTACCATTATCGTTCATCGGGTCACTTCCTACAATGCCATCAATGGGGCCTTTGTGGGTGAGTACTTTTACTTGGTGTCCGTCAAGTGACGTGGCACGCAGTCCACCTATTTTCCTAAATCGAAGAAGACCGTCATCGGTTATACAGTTCACCTGCATACCTATCTCGTCTGCATGTGCGATGATTCCTATTTTTAATGGGCCAGGGTTGTTCCATGAGGCATACAGATTTCCAATGGCATCACCTTCACATACCATCCGGATTTTGCAGCATTCTTCTGCGACCAAGCGTTGTACGTCCCACTCATGGGCTGTCGGCCCATAGGCACTACACAATTTTTCTAACAATTCCATATCATTATTCTTTGAGTAATATCGGATAAACATGGTTGACTGGTAATCGTTGTTCAACCTTGTAATAAATTATCTGCGCGACAAACTGACGGGTGAAATCGCAGACCACACGGCGATAAGATTCGTCATAGCTTGCATATTGATAAAAGCATCCGCCACCACAATTCCATTTCACCTTACAGGACTGGCATTCTGCTCGTTCATATACGTCGTGAGCCTTCAGTTCATTATAGCGGGTCATGTCAAAATGTATATGGTTGTACATATCAATCCATCCATAGCGAGTCTGGGAAAACAGATGGTCACGAGGCGAGGCAACGCAATAACAGCCAGAAAATTGTCCGTCAGCGGTGAGGCAGAGTTCGCCTGGGCAAGCCCGTTCAAGGGGGTAAATGGTGCGCAGATAGACGAATGACGTGAGGCTGATTTTCGCTTTTTCGGCACGACGAAGACACTGCACAAATTGTTTGGTGTAGAGATTGTAAAAACGTTCCATCTCCTGGGGGGTAGCAAATAACTGCTGTCCGGTTACCGGTTCAAACATGGCGTTTTTGACCTGATCGTATTCTTTTAACAGCCATTCAAACGTTTCTTCCATCCGCTCGACATTAGCCAGAGTTATCGTTACATTGATTTGCACGTTGATACCACTGTCAAGCAGTCGTTTGACATTCTTTTCCACGATATCGTAATTCTTACGTTGCAGATTCTGAATGTCGCGTAAAAGCTCGAATGAAACAGAAACGTCGATATTGTGCTCCCGCAGAAAGTCAATAGAGGAATTGTCAAGTATGGAACCGTTAGTGATAATACGGTGTCGAATACGCAAATGACGCTTTATGGCTTGCTCCTCAGCATATAATATACCACTTTTCACTAATGACCAGGAGAGCATGGGTTCGCCTCCTCCCATATAGGAAATCGTAAGCGGTCGGCCAAAGGTGTCCGGCTTGGAACCAATGAAATAATCGATGGCAGCCTTTAGATGAGCCTCTTTCAGATACGACCCATTTCGACCTGCAGCTGAATAGCAGTAGCTACATGAAAAATTGCATACGTTGTTGGGCAGGATAGTAAGCAATGTGTAGTCAGCAGGAGCTAATACTTTTTTTTGACGGTTTATCGGGGCGTAATCGGCCAGCGCACCAAACACATCAGCAAAACGACCATCAGTGAGGTAAGCTTCCAATTGACTATTTGAGGCAACGGCATAGCGGCGGGCGATGGGCGAATAGAAAATAGACAATTCTTTTTCCCACTCATAACGGTATATAGCGTATCTTTCCAACCACTCCTCGCTCATCTTGTTACGTATTTTAATGTCTCAACAATCATCTGTCTCATAAAACTGCAATAGACAGGCATTCGCTCTGCCAGTACTTTTCTTGCCAGGAGACATCCCCCACCACAGTGCCACTGGGCAATGCAGCCGCTACAGTCTTTATAGAGTAGGGCATTTTGACTCATCAGCCAGTTGTATTTGTCTTCGTCAACAATAACTCCACTGGAATCAATATGACCATATTGGAATAGGTTGTAGTGAGGTTCTTTGTCAGAAGATATACGGGAACAGGCCGACAGAATGCCGTCGGGGGTGACGACTAGTTTACCAGGACAGGCTCTGAGTTTACGACAGCCCACGCTGTTAAAAATAGTGTTACTGATTTCAATTCCGTAACATTCGCCCAACGATCTTGCCTGAAAGAAACCATTCACGAAATCCTTATAGAATGCTGTTTGTTCTTCTATGGTCTCAAACAGTTCTCGGCTCAGTACAGCTTCAAAGGCTGCGCTCATTACTTGCGGGAAATCCTTGTGAAGCGTTTCTACCATTTCACATTGGCGGTTGACGTTCAGTGGAGTAATTGTCGACCGAAGGCCAAAAGGCAGACCGGCATTGGCTATGCGTAGTAACGTGTCTGCTACAGTGTCAAAGTGGGATCGTTGCTTATCGTGTACATCTTTTAATATGTCGAACGAAAGAACCATTTCTACTTCATGATCCTTCAGAAAGTTGATTTGGTCGTCAGTGAGTGTCGAACCATTTGTCACCAAGCCAATAGCCAAGGCGATTTCTTGCTTTATTGCTAACTTCTCTGCATAGTTGACGGCTTCCTGAAATTTGTCGAACGACAATAAGGGGTCGCCACCGCCTGAAAACACAAGCTTCAAATGCAGTCCTCTGCTTCGTTTCACGAAAAAATCTAAAACCTGATGTATCCGGGCCGTATTTAGTTCTGCTTTCGATCGTCCCAGTGCAGAGTAGCAGTAAGTACAAGAGAAATTGCAACGCTGGTTTAACAGAATGGTCATCTCGTCGATGTCAATCGGTGAAGAACAGACCAACACAGAATCTTTGGCTCGCAACATATTCCATGCATCAACGCTTTCCTGCGTTGATAGCAACCCAAAGGCTGCTTTTTTTATATTCTCAGCCTCTTCGCTGCTGGTGCGGAGTGCCAATCCGGCTAATGGAGCGTATATTAGAACTTCTTCCTCTCCGATTAATTCAAAGAAGATGTTTTTTTTAGAATTTTTCCGTTTCTTGTTAGCCATTCCAGAACCTCTTCTATATATTCTTTCAATCTCTTGTCGCGTTTGAGAAATGATTCGCCACCTGCTTTTCTAAGTTCATCATAGGTGAACAATTCATTAAGGCAGCCGTTATCCTCATCGTTTTCTGAACTCGGACTATTAGTTGGTATATTTCCAGCTGCAATATAAGAGCCCACGTATATTCTTTGTAGAATATCCTTTGTAATGTCTCCCAGAAGAGCATCCCTTCCTGGATCTTCTTTATTAGGTTTCTTGTCAGGATTTTCAACAACACTCAATTCCAACTCTTGTAAGAGGATTGATAGACCTTGAGCACAACTTATATGAGTACGCCTGACGTTATTATATGGACTTGCTTCCCATCGTGCTCTTGCATCATTGGTTTCTTTTTTAAAGACTTTTTCCCAATAATTGAGGAATGACCGTTTATCGCTCTCTGTTTTTTTAAGAAAACCTTTATTTATTCCATGAAGGAAAAAAAGTTCTTGCGCTATCTCCAATCCTAATGAGAAGGAAATGTCATTATTGTGAAATCCGAAAAAGTGAATGTTACCGAAACGTTTGTTGTTAGCATGGAATCTCTGCTCTAAAGTGTAACTATTGTGGTCGAATTGTACTAAAATTGGCACGCCTTTTTTGTACACTTCTGATGGAAGATGAGTGGCAAGCATGAAATTGTTGGTATTGTTGTCTGAGCAGATAACAATATATGGTCGTTCTTTCTCATTAGAAACTGTGTTCTTTAGATCATCCATTGTCTCTTTAGCGTATGGACTTTGAATGTTATAGTCAATATCCATATCAAAAACTCTCCCGTTAATATTAGGATATCGCCGCAGAAATCTGTTCTGGGCTTCTTGATTTTCAGTAAATATGCTTATCATTGTATTAGCACAATTTGAAAAATGTGCCCATTTTAAGGCGGCCTTAAGCACCTCTTGTCCCATTGCATTGAATCCCAATATATATAGGTGGAGAGGCTTCTTTTCCGAAATATTTGAAAGTCCGGGATAATTATTTTTATCGCATAGTAGTTTGTTGCCCCATACATTGGCAATGCAAAGTTCATAATAATTGAAAGGGTAGAAATAGACATGGGAGACATCTAAATCCTTATTAAAAAAGCACATGAAATAGGCATCATCATAATATGACACATAAATGGGAAGCGGCCTTTTACGTTTTTTCATTTGAAAAGACGATCGATAGATAAGGTCTGCGATATTCGTATTGTTTATGTCACTATTCTCTATGGGTTCGTCCCCAATAACAACTACTTGCTTGCACTTTGATAAATTGAGCTGTTTTAGGACATTGTATTTTTCTTCGTCCAATTGTTTTACATTGGAACTATTCGATGGCTTCTCGCTGGTACTATGAGAGTGTTGCCAGGGGAAATGCCATTTTTTTTTCTTTACAGGAATCCAATTGAATATATTATCTCTATAAATAATTAAATTATTGTCATCTATTACACCCATTTTCCGTATTCGAGCCCTTGTTTTTTCGGCATCTTCAGTGGTTAAGACAAGAGTAATCCTTTTAATTCTCTTTTTTACCATTTTGTTGTGTTTACCTTTTTTTTCAAGCATGAGATGCCTCATGGCAGGCTCCAACAACTCATTAGTACCAATAATAATATTGTGGCCATGTAGATGTGAATAGCGTACTTCTCCCTTGGTATAAGAATCAACTCGGCGCTGAATGATATTTGAAATGGTAGAAATAAGAATACCACCGAAACAGACAGCTCCTGCGAGAGACACGATTAAATCGTAGATATTTCTATCCATATTTAATTTGGGATCTACATTTAATGCTTGACTAAACACACCAAACAGTTTGAAAAGTTTGTCGTTGTCTAAAGTAGGAGATAATACATAGTAAATAAGTACTAACAATACAAACACAAAGGCCACGAATAATATAAGCAGGATAATCTGACGCCCAGTTTTTTTCATAGCAAAGTCTATCCTATTGACCTTAATGAAATGATTAATGACAAAGAGCAGAGTCAGAATAAAAAACAGAATAATTATAAATATCATATCAGTAGGATTTAATAGTTTCTTCTAAAGATTCTCCGTCTTCAGCGTATGTATTTGCCAACCGTTCAAGTAATAGGCGCTTGCTAAAACGGCGTGTAAAGTCGCAAATCACATCAAGAATGTCATCATTGTATTGGTTGTTTTGCATCATGCAACCACCTCCACAGTTCCATTTGACAAAACAGTTGTGACATCTCGGCTGTGTATATATAGTGTTTCGCTCTATCAGATTCCTGAACTTGGTCTGGTCTATCATGAGGGAGCCATCGTCGCCAATACGTGCATAAATATAGTCCTCGTAGCGTTGTTCAAATGGTGACGAAACCTGATGGCAAATGGTAACGGTGCCCTCAGGGGTGATACAGAACTCACCTGTACAGAACCGTTCGACTACCATATCAAGATTTCGAAGCGGTGTGCATCCAAGATTTATTCCATAATGAACGGCCAACTGTCTGGCTTCAAGGAAACAGTTGTAGTAAGAATCATAGAAATGACGTGTGAAAACGGGGTCTGCAAATGTTTCAGCTGATGTAATGGGGTCAAACAATACGGTTTTGATTACGGGGAATCGGTCATGCAGTTGCTGAATCATTTGCGGCATGAGTTCTACGTTGTCAGGTGTTATCATTGACCGGACCATTGTGGTGACACCTCCCCGGCAAAGCATATCAATACCACGGCACACGTTGGCATATTGTCCGCGCTGTAGGTTCTGTATTTCCTCTAAAATTTCAAATGATATCCGGGGACGTACGTCATATCGGCTGAAAGTATCAACCATATCCTGACTGATGACGGATCCGTTAGTTACTATGGTTGTCATCATTCTTATACCTTGTTGGCGAGAACGCATATCGGCATACTCTATGCCGAATTTCACCAAATCCCAAGAAATGGTTGGTTCTCCGCCTCCTAGATAGCTGATGGCAAGCTGGTCTGTCCGAACCCGGTTGGAGTCAATGAAATAGTCAAGAACTGTCTTTAAATGCTCTTTCTTCATTACCTTTTTGGAACGTCCTTTCGCTGAGAAACAGTACGAACATGAGAAGTTACAGATGTAGTTTGGAAGTACATACATCCGCAGAAAATCGTCTACCCGTCTGACTGTACTGTCGCGTTTGTCAACAGGTGTTCCAATAGTAAGGGAATCAACGATAAGAGCCATGTCACTCGTGACTTCGTTAGGATGATCTATCAAGTATCTCAACTGTCGGCACTCTGCGTCAGATGCGATGAGCATATTGCCTGCTACAGGAGCGTAAACAAGGAACACGTCGTTACGACCATACTCTTCAGTAAGTGGTAGCTGGTATATATTATATTTCTGAAAAGAATCCATAGAACTTAAGACATTATATTAAGACGCTGTATGATGAGGCGGCGTGTCATTTCGCGTGTGAACCAGCAGAAATCCAAATCTTGGAGTCCTTCATTCTTGTCGTTGTTATGCATACATCCACCAGCACAATTCCACTTTGCAAAGCATGTCTTACACCAGGAATGGCTATGAATATTGTTGCCGAGAAGTTCTAACAACCGTTGGTGATTAATAACTACAGAGCCGTCATCATCAATTTTCCCATAAATATATGAATGATAATGTGGCTCTGCTGATGAAGACACACACGGGCAGATTGTCAAAGAGCCATCGGCACACAGTGCCATTTCACCGGCACAATAGCGTTCGATGGTCTGGTCAACCTTCCTGGAGGCTGAGCAAGAGAGTTGAATGCCATAGGCTTCTGCGAGGTTCTTTGCTTTTAAGAAATGAGTAATAAAAAGACGATAGAAGTTACGACGATCGGGCATCTGTAGGTCAATAACGGGTTCCATCGACAAATACTTCACTTCCGGGAACATTCTGTGTAATTGATCTAAGGACTCTTCTATTCTGCTTACATTAAGTGGCGTTACGACGGTATTAATAGCAGGGACTATACCATTTGCTATCATTTGCCTGATATGTCCTGTTACCAAGTCGTAATGGCACCGCTGATGATTCTGAACATCACGCAAAATTTCATAAGAGACAACCAGGTCTACATGGCAATTCTTGCATATAGATACGAAATCATTAGGCAGTATAGAACCATTTGTTATCAGCGTCGGTATGATGTGCCGATGTTGCACTGTTTCCTGATTGTGAAGGTAGCAGAGTATAGGCTTAACGACTTCGTCCCAAGACATCAAAGGCTCGCCTCCGCCAAAAATACTAACGGTAAGCTGTTCGCTATTGTTGCGTTCTGGCGAAAGAAAAAAATCGACAGCAGCCTTAGCTTTGGCGTAAGAGAGTCGTTGACCGGATCGCCCTTTTGCTGAATAGCAGTAAGAACAAGAGAAATTGCAGACGTTGTTTGGCAGTATGCTCAGGTTGATAAAGTCTTTGACAGAACGGACGTATCCGTCCCGTTTTGCAACAGGAATCACGTCGGTTATATCGTTAAGAAGATCCTTTGCTTCTTGGTCAGCTGCTGTAGCTATACGGCGTATTTCGTTAAAGCTGAAAAGAGCGGCACAATCGGCGAGTGGGGCATATAGGAGCCATTTGTTTTCATCGGATGGTATGATAAAAATATCTTTCTGCCTTAACAGATTTATCTCTGCCTGGAGAACCACTTCACGTAAGGTGAGTCCCTGCGTATCCATCATCTCCTGATCTAATCGCTCTTTCAAAAGGAGCATAAGCCATTGGCGGTTAAAGCGGCATACCTCGTCCATGTATTCTTGCGGATAAGTGTCATTACGGGCCATGCACTCGCCGCCGCAGTTCCATCGTGCAAAGCAATCGTCACACCGGTGTTTGGAAAGCATATTGTCTTCGTAGAGCTGCTGGAAATGGTCTTCGTCGATTTCTATGTGCCCATCATCATAGACCTTTCCGTACACACACTTTTCATAGCGGTTTTCTTTTGGTGAGGTAGCGAGATGACAAGCAGTGATTGTTGCATCAGCAGTAAGGCAAAACTTCCCCGGGCAATGACGGACAACCGTACTTTTCAATGCTTCGTCCATTGCAAAGCGTATATGTAATCCATGCTCTCTGGCTATTCGTTTCGCTCTGGTGTATTCGTCAATAAATGTGTCATAGAATTGGCGCATCTCGGAAGCCGTATGAAATAGTTCGACACTTGTGACGGGTTCCATTGTAAACTGTCTGACGAACGGGTAGCATTTGATAATTTCAGATGTCATCTCTGCCATACGTCTCACACTGTTAGGCGTAATTGTCGCATTAATCATAGTATCTACGCCTGCTTGACCTAATATTTCTATTGAATGCCTGACAATGTCATAATGACCGCGCTGACAGTTTTGCAGTTCTTCTAATACTTCAAATGACACACACACACTACAATTTTTCTCCTTCAGCCATATCGCTTTCTCCATCGTCAATAGTGAGCCATTTGTAATAAGAGATATGCGCAGTTTAAATCCCTGCGACAAGGCTCTCTGGCGTGCGTAGTCTATACTCTGAGAAACAATGTCCCATGATAGTAGTGGCTCTCCTCCACCAGAAATAAACAAGGAAAGTGGCTGAGAGGTATCGATTCTTTTGCAATCTATAAAGTAGTTGAGTGCCGATTCTGTTTTTTCCCAGCTGATTGTTCCTTTGGAACGTCCCTTTGAAGAATAGCAGTAAGAACAAGAAAAATTACATCTGTAGTTTGGCATGAGGGACATGTGACTGGACTGACTTGCCAGAGGTGCTTTTATGCTGGGAGGACGATTCGTATTCACCAAATTGTCGGCAAGCTCAATCAATTCCTTATTTTCCGGCGTTTTATTGTATTCTATATAATTGCGTAGCATCTGAACATCTGCTTTTTCCATAAAGCAAATGTCCTGTGATATGGGGGCATATAATATATAGAAATCTTCCTTTTCGGTACCGACTAAATGACCAGCAGGCAATAAGTACAACTCTGCATGTTCTATTTTCATTTCTTCATAATTATTGGTAGATGGAAATGATGAATGGTCGTGGACAAAACAATGATTCGTCCACGACCCTGTCAATACTCTTAGTCATTGCAACGGCAACCACCACCAAAGCAGTCGCAGCATCCTGCAGAGTTCGACTTTGCGTTCTTAACCTTTACAACTTTCATAGTCATTTATAATTAAGAATACCCCTACTCGTTTCTGGCTTTTCGGGTTCCGCCATTTTATTATTTTGTCAGTTGTTTCCTCAGCAAATCTGCTGTTTTCTTGGACTCAATAGTATCTTGGTCCAGAATCTCCTTAATACGGTCATTAATTTGTTTTTTCATGAACCAGTACCCGGCAGCCCACGCAATAAGGCAGACAACAGCTACAGTAAAATTCACAACGAATAAAGCTACAATCGCAAGAATCCAGCCCCATTTCATTATCTTTACCTGTTTAATCTTGTCTGGCATTTCTTCCTCAACAATCTGCTCGGGAGACTTGCCTGTCCCTCTTTCACCAGGAACTTTACAATTTACAAGACCTTTTTTGTCAGCCATCATTGCCATATAATAAGTCTGACCTTCGAATTGATATTCAAGAACATAAAACGGAATAAGTACGGGAATAGGATCTTCCGTCACGCTATTACGAGAAGTAACTGCAACATCTCTGGAATTGAAATCCTGCCTATTAAATATACTCATCGACTGCTGAATAACTTCAAGTGGGATAATGTCGAGGGCCACATAAGCTACAGCTGTGTTTTTAGACATATCGTTAGCTAAAGGAAGCAGGTAGTTATCAACAATTTCATTTCCGTATTTCATCCATGCAGAATGAGGATTGCCAGAATTATCTCCTTCTATCACGCCTCCTGATGCAGATACGTATGATTGCGGTTGGAAATTGTCACTTTCAAATCCTATTTTGCAGAATTTCCTTGCCCACTCTGGTGTAGCCTGGTTGTCGTTAATAACGAGAATGTCGAAATCTGCCTCAGGGAAACTACCAGAGTAGGGAGTTCCATCTTTGATATTTACCTCCTGATTGTTCACCGTGATTTTGGGTGAGCCATCTACTTTAGCAGACCATGCTCCTTCAGCTTTTCCCTTATAGCGATTACCCCATAGATAAACAAGCCTTAGCTTTCTAGGATCAATGCTTTCAATGGCACCTTTTGGCCATCTGTAACTCCCAAGCTTTTGGGCATTAAGATTAATAAAATCTTGCTGAGTGACTTGCGGTACTGCGACTTGCACTTGTTGAGTGATTTTGCTTTCGTCCATAATTGTAATTTGATTAAATTGTTATTCTGATTTTGTGATGACAAGATACTCCGTTTTGCTCCAGAATGAATTTATATCCTTAATCACTAATATTTTTGTTTTATTAATAATGCGAATATCATAGCTATCAGCTGGAATGTCTGAAATTACATCAAAATCAGACTTCTCACTTCCAAGAAGAATGCTTTTATCTTTTCCACTCAAGAAAGCAAACAAATCTTTATTGGGGTTGGAGGTTACTTTTAATCCACCAAACAACCCTCCAGAAGTAACAATTCCTTTTTCTTTGAGTTCATCTTCTGAACCAATAATAATATAGAATGTTTTGTTTGCTATTTTTTTCCCGTCTGAACCCTTCTCAGGATCATCTTCATGACCATCTTCATGACCATCTTCATGACCACCTCCTGGGGGTAATTCACCTAATTTCTTATTTATCTTTTCTATTTCGTGGGTACATTTGTCTATGGACTCTTTTAATTCTTTCAGCATTTTTTTGCTTGTGTTTATTTCAGTTGTCAGAGAACTCAACTTAATATTTAGTTCACTAATATAATTTTCGATTTTCGTCTTTTCTTTGTAATAATCTCCAGAGAGTATTTTGTCGTATTTTGAAACATAGTCTTTCAAACTCTCAATTTTATCTTTCAACTCTTTTTGTTCCTTTGTAAGAGCGTCGATTTTTGCTCTTACATCATCGTATTTATTATTAAGAATGTTGACATATGTATTATGCTCGTCAATCCAATTTGTTAGATTAATCTGGTTATTTTTTGTATTCTTGATAGTGTTATTGTGATTCGAAATTGTCTGATTATAATTATTGACAAGTTTATTGACAGAATTGAACTCCTCTTGTATGTTGATATTTGTGGAACTGATGTTCGTGATGTCGTTATTACATATTCCTATTTGTGTAATACAGACACCAATAAACTCAGCTGCATTTTTGGGCTTTTCTTTATCCAGCTCGTCAATATACTTTTGACGGTCACAACTTGTCAATGGGTTTAAAAAAACATCTAACATTCTATCTGCAATACTCCCCTTACAATCTTCAAGCACGCTAATGATTATGCCTAACACAACCATAAACCCAACAATCTTATATACAATCTTTTCCATATTAGTAACATTATTTTATTGTTATGACAATAGCACTTATATTATCGTGACCACCTTTTGCTTTAGCTGCATTAACGAGGGAAGAAGCACTGCTAAATTTTCTCAGATGTGCTTCAATCTCTTCTTCACTCAGTTCGTCATACAAGCCATCGCTACATAAAAGGAACATGTCGTTCTCGAATACCTTGCCTGTTAATTCTGTGACATCGGCGAAGGCTGAATCCCCTCCTCCTCCGAGGCAATTGTAAATCATGTTGGAAGGAAGGGTGTAGTCATTGTTCTTATTCTGTACAGAATGATCTGTTGTGAGTTGATACAAAATACCGTTGCGCATTCTATAAGCCCTGCTATCACCTGCATTTACAAGATAAATTCGGTTTTCATATGTCAGCAATGAAACCAAAGTTGTTCCCATTCCATTGCATGCAGAGTTGGCATAGCCATGCTTTGTAAGGACTCTGTGAATTTCTTTTATTTCATTGTCTAATTTGAACCTGAAATCATTGTCAATTAAATTTCCAGATAGATTCACAATGAAATCATCGAAATGATTAAGTGCCATCTCGCTGGCTATTTCACCAGCATTATGACCACCCATACCGTCAGCAACTGCTGCAACAAATCGACCATTATTCTGTATAACGGTTGAGAAGTCATCGCTGCTATTTCGATATTTTTCACCTGATATGAGAATCATATCCTCATTGATTGTCCGGAAGCAACCAATGTCGCATGCTAAAGATATCTGTAATTCATATTCCATACTATTCTGACACTAAAAATTCAACATCAGCAAACTTTAAGATATCATTAACATTGATAGGAGTCGGTTTGTTTTTTTCAAGTTTCTCTCCATTGAGATACGTTCCGAAACTTGATCCTAAATCCATAATTTGCCATATCCCTTCAACACATAATAATTGAGCATGATTACCAGATACAGAATGAAACTGCTGGAATGTATTACCATAATTCCCACGTCTACCTATTATGGCTTCATGGCTTAAGCCAAGACGTATGTTAGCAGACATACATACAAGATGACCAGGTACATGTTTGCTGTTTGGGTTTGATGCAGGTTCACCAGCATTTATTTCTTCGGTGGGATGTCCACATTTAGCGCATCTTTTAGACTTAGCAAAAGCTCCACAGGATGGACAATAACGGAGTTTTTCTCCGCAAACATCGCAATAGACACTATCTTCGGGGATTGGAGTCTTGCAATATGGGCATTGTTTCAAATTTAATTTCATTGTGCATTTATTATATCTTTTACCGTCAATTCTGTAAGAAGATTTTTGTCCAAATCAGGGTCGTCGAGATTAAATTCCGCAACACGATTGCTATGTGCTGTCTGTACATCCTCAAAGAAGTTACCAACCGTTCGTGCATTGCCAAAATGCATATCTCGATTATTATATATGGATGTAAAATAGTCAAACACGGCCGACCGGGCATCGTCGGTCAGCTTATACGGAGAACGTTTAACCTTGTTTATGAATATCTCGGTGAGTTCTTCAGGAGTATAGTCCTCGAAAGTTATAGTCTTGGTAAACCTACTGCTAAGTCCTGGATTGCTATGTAAGAAATCATTCATATTTGAACTATATCCAGCCACGATACATACAAATTTTTCTTTATAGGTTAGTAGCAATGTAAGTAAAGTGTTAAGCGCTTCCATTCCAAAAGAGTCATTGGGACCTTGAACCAATGTGTATGCTTCATCGATAAATAGTACTCCACCTAAAGCACTCTGTACAACTTGCTTTACCTTTGGAGCCGTCTGTCCCGCATAACCTGCTACAAGGTCTTCGCGTTTTACCTCCACGAGTGTGTTTGTTGACAAAAGACCCATTGAGAATAAAACGTTGGCCATCATCCTTGCAATAGTGGTCTTTCCAGTTCCCGGATTTCCCATAAACACATAATGGTCTAAGGCCTTGTCTATTGGACGGCCCTCCAAATCTGCAATTTTCTTTTTTAGGTTAATGGTGTTCACCATATTCCTCAATTCGGTCTTCACTCCATGAAGTCCCACAAAACCGTCAAGATTGGCGAGTATAGAAGTCGGATCAACTTTTTCTGGTCTTTCCACTGGAATATCCTCTGCCTCAATTGTTAGAAATGATTGATTATCAATTTCCTGTCCAGAACTCTTCATTTCATGCAGTCTTATAGACTGACGCTCTACAACACTATTGAGAAGTTTGTCTATTTCACCAGCATTGCCAAAAGTTTCGCTTTTGGTATTTACCATTTGCTCAATCTTTATTTTTAACCATCTTTCTGCGTCATCAGTGAGTATTAAGTTCTGCTTTTTTGCCTTAAGCATAAAAATCTGATAGAGTTCCTCGGCAGTATAATCATTGATGTTAAGGAAAGCTCTAAAGCGGCGTCTGAATCCCGGATTGGCTTTGTCTACAAAAGCATTCATTTCTTTAGGATATCCCGCCATTACTAGCACAAATTTTCCTGCGTCGTTGAGCATTCGGGTAATGAGAGCTCCGATGGCTTCCTTTCCTGTCTGGTCACCCTTTCCATTGGCATCAATATTCATTAGCATATAGGCCTCGTCAATAAATAGAATTCCTCCCATAGCTTCGTCTACAGCGTCATTCATAAGTTTTGCCGTCTCGTTAACATATGAGCTCTTAAGATCCTTCGCTTCTTTTTCTATAACCTTGTCAGATGGTAATAGACCTATGGCGTGGAAGATGCTACCAAGCAGCTTGGCAACAGTCGTTTTTCCTGTGCCGGGATTACCCGTAATTACGATGTGCTGGGAACTGTTTTTGGGATCGAAAAGTCCACGTTCTATTCTTTCACGTTCTATTTCTAAAGAAATTCTCAGTTTCTTTACCGCCTCCTTCACTTCTGCCATGCCAATCAGTTCGTCAAGATGAGCCATGGCTTCATCGATAGTCAATTCACTTGAACGGTCGCCCTCAATATCTTCTTTCGTGAAAACTCGCCTCAGATTAGTTATGTCAAACCCTTGTGACCTTAACTCTTCTATGCGAGTGTTATGTCTTTCGATGGCACTTTCGAAGACATTCCTGACGGTACGTGCATTGGCAAAATCTTTTCCCTTCTGATTATATATCGACTTAAAAAAAGACAGCAAATGCGGTTCATAGGCAGTTTCTACCATATATGGATGTGAACTTGCAGAGCACATGTTATTGAATATCTGGGTCAGTTCTTCTGGCTCGTAGTCTCGGAAGTTGATTGTCTTGTTGAATCTAGATTTCAGACCTGGATTCGAATCTACAAAACGTCTCATCTCGTTAGTATATCCTGCGGCTATGACAACGAATTTACCTCGATTATCCTCCATCAGTTTAAGTAGCGTGTCTACAGCCTCTTTGCCGAAACTGTCATTATTATCCTTCACCAATGTATAGGCCTCATCTATAAACAGAATACCACCCAAGGCTTTTTGAACAATTTTGGTCACATTCTTTGCAGTTTCACCCACATAAGATGAAACCATTTGCGACCTGTCAACCTCTACGATATGTCCGAGTGGTAGTGCCTCCAAGGCAGTGAGAACGTTGGAAAGCACTCTGGCAATTGTTGTCTTACCAGTGCCAGGATTGCCAAGGAAAAGATAATGATTTTTAAGCGTAAAACCTTCACCGTCTTCGGCCGCGACTTCAATACTATCGCCTATGCTTTTAATTTCTTTCCTGATTTCATCTATACCTACATATTTGTCAAGTTCAGAAATAGCCTCTTTATATGTTTTCTTAACATACTCCTTACCTTCAATATCTTCAGACTTAATAATCGTTGTCATCGCATCTCGTGCTTGTGATTTGTCAAAAATTTTATCAACAATTTTCAAAACGTATTTACCATTCTGTTCAAGATGCTTATCTTTATCAATAACCATTTGCTTGTAAATACGCCTCAATTTCTCAACAGCCGCAGCCTCAACCATCATGGAATATGTCTGTGAAAGGAAATAAACAGTCAAGTTAACCAGTTCGTCAACAGAATAATCCTCTAAGTCGATTCTTTGACGGAAATTAGCTGCTATATTGCTATTGTTGTGAAGATATGCCGAAATATCCCCGTTGTCGATTCCTGTAACAACAATCATCATGTAATTTCCCTTACCCTCAACCATTGCCTTTACTTCATACAGACGTTCAAGTTCGGTAATGGCACTACCGTCCTTGGCATTGTGCGCTAATCCTTGAAAGGCATCAACACATAACAATGCTCCGGATATTTCATCAAGGTGCTTGTCTGCTTCATTAAGATAACTTTGCAAAGAAGTTACCGCATTAAGAACGATGGGCTCTTCCTTTGTAAGAATACCATTTTCATACAATACCTTAGCGAGAGATTTAACAATAAGACTTTTGCCTGTACCGGAACTTCCAAATATTAGCAAATCGTTGTTCCTACTCCTTTTGATACCCCGAGCTATGTGGTTGAGATGAGTAGATATTATTGTTTTAGTGAGTTCTTTTAATGCTTTATGCCCAATTATTTCAGGCATAATAGAATCTAATTCAGCTGAATTCTGAGCGGTATTTGTGGCCAAACGTGCACCACATCTTCTACAGAAAGATGCCAAATTGCGATTCTCCTTTCCGCATATATCGCATTTTTTACTCTGTTCCTGGCACATATTCTAAATCAATATAATTTTCCTGATTGTTTATAGTAATAACTCCTGCTAATTTGTTGTCTACTAAATTCAATGCGCCTGATACTTTTTCAGAACCATTAATCTTCAAATCTTCCAGTAGTCCTCTTTTAACGTGGTAATACCCTATAAATTCTCTTTTTAAACCACTTTGTTCTATAATCATCTTGGCGATATAGCGTTTTTCCATTGTCTCAAACCTAACAAGAGCTGGCTCATTATTAATTGTGCCAGACCAGGATCCATATAGGCCATTGCTGAAATCTGGCTTAGAGTCTAACCCGTAGGATGATAACTTCTCTGTTACGTTGCTATTGTTGACTATAGATTTGATAGGACCAATATTCATAAAATACAAAATGCTCAAGACGGTAATAATGCCGACTGGAACGGCTCGTCTCCACATTGTTTTATTTATCTGACTTAAATATGTACTGTAATTGTTGGTTTCATCTCCAATACTGGAATCAAAGCCATTATAGTTGGGATGATAGGCTTCATGCAAGGGTTCTAACTCCAAATGTTCAAAGTCCGGATGTAACAACTCGTCGTTCTCTTTTTCCTTTAACTTTATCCCTATACATCTTGTGTAAAAATACATTCCCAAAGCTGCAACTATCGCGGCAGCGGCATACGGGGTGATTGTCGAGGTGAACTTAGATAAATAAACTATTATATATGATATTATAGCTCCAACTATACATCCCCATATAATCTCCCCTATTATTTTTCCTGCAAAGCCAGTCATAAAGCAGAAAACTATTGTAAGAATCACAGCTACAGGTGTAAACACCGAATCAAAACGCAGGGAACCAAACTCCGGTCTCCAAACGAAAGCTAAAAGCAGAGCTGCTACGCATAAAGGGATAAGTGTTATTAAGGAAACGACAAGTCTGCCCTTTTTAACAATTGACAATGTAGAACGAAGCTTCATTGCTCGTGATTCGACAATTTGCTTAGAGGAGTTATAGCGTCCAATCTCTGGTGAGCTAAACCCTTGAGAGGACAAAAATTCCATATACTCCGCAGTTTTTCTTTCGTATGTGTATTTGATATTTTTGTCTAAATTTGGATCTTCCTGATAAAAAACAGAAACCCAGGCCTCAACTGGGTGGTATGGATTGGCCTTGGCATCATTAAGGTCAGCAGAAGAAACAGTGGAAAGTTCCGATGGATTATCTATGGTCTTTCCACTTTTAAAAGTATAAGAAGCCTTTCCGTTCATTCCCTTTACTATTTTGAACAAACCTATGAGGTCATTATATGGGCCTGCTTTTTTCGTATTGTCTTCTGATTTCAAATCTAGACAATACTTTATCCATTTAATCTTTTCTGCGTATTTTGCCCCCTTTGATTCCAGGAAATGGTATATCGACGGCTTCTGTCCCTGACTAATTTCATATAGTTCTTGGATAATGCCAGCATCCCATCCATTTTCATCAGTTTTATTGATTACACTTGTGAGGCACTTATTTATTAACTGTGCTAATTTTTCGATAGTAATCAAATAGTTAGGTGATGTCTTATCGAGTATAAAATAGAGCCCAACTGCCGGATTAAGCCTGTAGAGAACTCCATAACTATTATTAATATCACCCTGACGTTTAATCAGAGGTTGAATGGCTGCAGCAGTTATCGTGTTTCTCTGGCTAATCCATAACAGGAATGCATTACTGACAATATCTGAAAGAGAACGGTCTGAAGCTGCATATTCAGAAACCCAGTTTAAAATCTCATCCCCTGAATCAAATACACCTTCTTGTCCGTCAACATCAGTCATACGCCACGGTAGGTTAGCATCCAGTTTATAGGCCAAATACAACAATCCAAGCCGCTTGTCATTAGCAAATTCTTTTCGGAAATCTACAACAGTAGATTCAAGTCCGTGGGTTTGTAGGAAAACGATGAGCCTGCTAGTGGGATTATTCGATAGTTGCATTAAATATTTGTCGAAATTAGACAAGATACTCTTTGCTATTTCAGTTGATGTCTTACAGTTGTTTCCACAGATATCTATAAAAGGCATGGAAGGATGGAGTATGTAGCAGGCAGCATCTAACCCTGCAGTTGTATTCGTGGGATAGAGATCCTCTTTTATACGTTCCATTTCAATCGCCAATTCCGGACGGCCATTATCCTCAAGCCATCTGGTTACTCTTCCCTTATATAAATAGGAAATCGCCAACTGCTGATTATCAAACATGATTCTTGCCAATTCTTCTGGAGAATAGGCAATGAGATTCCTTTCTCCGCTGAAGATCACCTTAAATTGGTTTCTTGTTGGTGATTGAACTTCAGTCTTAAACGGATTTTCGCCTGTAAGCCACTTTTGCACTTCATCATAGCCTGCACGTTTTGTTGGGTTTGGTTCTATAAGAGCCTTTACCAACGATTGAAGGCGTGGCGGCATGTCACCAGGAATAGGCATATTTCCATAGGCTTTCAATGTGGCAAGCTGTAGTTCATTTTCTTTCTCGAAATGCGTAAATTGGTCTCTGCCCATCCACAGGTAAATAATCGTAATCCCAAGAGAATAGAAGTCGCTTTTTGTACTGAATTTCGCTTTGCCATCTCCAGTGTTAAGATACACTTCTGGAGCTGCAAAAATTTTCGTGCGAGCCATATCTGCAACGCATTCTCCTTTTTTATCATGTTTAACTGCTATTCCGAAATCTCCCAAAAGAAGATTTTTCCGTCCTTTATCTTCAAAAACAAAATTACTTGGTTTTACATCTCTGTGAATGAATCCCAACTCATGACAAAAGTCTATAGCTTTAGCCATAAACTTTATTAAGTTGATTATTTCCGATTCTTTCTTCCGTACATCAATAGTATCAAGATTATCGCCATTATAATACTCGATTAGCTCAAAGTACCGATCTTCAAAAGTTCCGTGTGAAAGTTCTTTGAATAACGTGCTTGCCCCATTTGCTTGTTTAACTATGTCAAGAATAGTTGTGTCTGGGGTGGAGCCTTTATAATATAACTTCAGCACATGCTCCACCTTAGACGGGTCTTTTACTAGGAATACTTGTGCTTCTCCCGAGGTTAGAGATAAAGGCTTTATAACTCTATATTCAATACCATTTATTGTATATGAATCCCGAGGTTGATACATGCTTGTATCAATTTTATCATTCAAAGATGCTGTAGATGACATTTTATTGGGATCTATAGTTTTGTCATCTCCAGGACGAACAGTTTTTTCGGTGTCATCATTATTCAATTCCCCAGGTCTAATAGTCATACCAAAATTGGTTGGTCTAATAGTAGATGATTCACCATTAGGACGAATCGTTGAAGACATGTCCCCATTAGTCAAAGAACTAGGTCTGACTGTTGAGGAGATATTGCCAGGACGTATTGTTGATGAAAAATCATCTGAATAAGTGTCGCTATTTGGTTTGATTGTTTGCATATTATTCGTAGGTTTTAATTGTTATTTCTTTTTCTGTATAAAGCCAAGTTCCTCCTAACTCCGGGCGACTACATTCGCTTGGCGAACCATGACAGCATCCACACAAGTTACATACCCATCCGATCTTCTCTTTCACTTTGCTCTTACGTATTACTGCGACTTTGCGGGCGGAGTAATAGTTTCGCTGCATCTGTGGAGTTTGTCCTGGATCAGGAACCATTGATGATAATAAATCATTTAATTCTTCAATAGCTGATGAGAAATCTAAATTAGAAATGCTTGATGTTGTTAGTTTAATAGCCTTGTTGGATTCGACAATATGATTGACGGATTCTGCTTCTGATGTAGTAAATTCTTCTTTTGCTTGGATGTTTGGTGATATATGCAAATCACGATACTTTTCAAGTATTGCAGCAATCTCTGGAGATAATTGTTCTTCGCCATTTTCAGAAGATTTGCTTTCAAGAAATTCTTCGATTTTTTCTGCTAAAGCGGTAATACGTTGATATAATGGGTCTTTTTTAGCTTTTTCCAATTCATCCCTTCCTATGTCATCAACCGGTTCATTACATTTGGGACAGAAAGAACGAAAACTTAGTGTTCCACACGTAGGGCATATTATTCCTTGGGCACTTCCTCCGCACTCTCCACAAAACAAATCATCGCTATCCATAGGCGCACCGCAGAAAGTACAATGATCATGATGAAGACGGTATCCACAATGGGGACACAGTTCATAATTACCCTCAATAATCAGTTTGCAGTTAGGACATGTTGTTCCATTATGTCTAAGCATGTTATATTGTCCAGTAGCAAATCTTGACTCAGGTATTTTTAGTCTTTTGTTAGTTTTGAATTCTTTATCCATAATTGTTAAACATTGTTGTTGTAATATTCTCAACTTCAGCAATGCTGCATTAACCTTGGGTAAAAAAGGAAGCGCAGTCAACTGCTATACGTCTTCCATGTTCAGCCCGACCCAAATCTCCTATGGGTGGAGCCTACGCTTATGCTCACGCTCCAATAAAGATTTATCTTTACTCTTTTTACTCATTTTACGAGGTGTTGATTCGGAAGACGATTTGAGCCAATATGTATGTACTCTCTTTCGAGAAATACGCGCCAAATTTACAAAAAATCTTGGAAATGAGAAAAAGAAAAGTAAAAAAAGTAGTAAAACAGGTGAATTTTTACCGATTTCAACACAAAAAGTGGCAAAAAATGGCGAAAAAATCCATTTTCTTCATTTTTGTCCGATAAATATCTACTTGTTTTATTTAAGATGTTGAATATATAGGAAAATGATATTGTTTACACAAAATTACCATATTGCTGATATAGCGGATTGCTATCTATAGTTTGCAAAATTGGGGGACACCACAGTAAGAGACGCCTAATATACCCCTATAGAAAGCATCTCCAATAGCGTGACTTGGCATCTTTATGCCCCTTAGTTGGCGGGTTGGGGAAAAGAAGAATGCAAATTTAATTGTATTCTCTTCGCTAAATCGAAAATTTGCACTATCTTTGCAACATTATTACTAAAGATGACTGATATGGAAACAAGAGTTTGGAAGACTGTCCGTGAGTTTAAGGAGATCCTGTTTGAGGAGTATAACGGCATCGCGAAGATCACGATCAACCGTCCGCAGTATCGTAATGCCTTCACGCCAAAGACGACGTGGGAGCTGAGCCAGGCCTTCGCCATGTGCCGTGAGATGCAGGATGTGAGCGTGGTGTTGTTGACGGGTGCGATGAGTGAGGTGCCTGAGGGCAAGACGCTGCGAGACGTGAAGCATGCGTTCTGCTCGGGTGGCGACATGCATGTGAAAGGTCGTGGCGGCTATGTGGATGACGAGGGCGTGCCCCGTCTGAGTGTGCTCGACGTGCAGATGCAGATACGACGTTTGCCGAAGCCGGTGATTGCGATGGTGAACGGCTATGCGATTGGTGGCGGACATGTGTTGCATCTGGTCTGCGACCTGACGATCGCCTCGGAGAATGCCATCTTCGGACAGACGGGACCGAAGGTGGGATCGTTTGATGCGGGATTCGGCAGCAGCTATCTGGCACGTATCGTCGGACAGAAGAAGGCGCGAGAGATCTGGTTCCTCTGTAGGCAGTACACGGCGCATGAGGCTGAGGCGATGGGAATGGTGAATAAGGTCGTGCCCATTGAACAGTTAGAGGATGAGTGCGTGGCGTGGGCCGAGGAGATGATGGAGCGTTCACCATTGGCACTGAGGATGATCAAGGCCGGACTGAACGCGGAGTTGGACGGTCAGGCGGGTATTCAGGAATTGGCTGGCGATGCGACGATGTTGTATTATTTCCTCGACGAGGCGCAGGAGGGTGGCAAGGCCTTCCTTGAGAAGCGGAAGCCGGACTTTAAGAAATATCCGAAACTGCCATGACCTACGAAATAGAAGAAAAGACGCTGCATTTTAAGCAGCCGGCAGGGACGTCGAGGGGCGTGTATACGACCAGGAAGATATGGCTGGTTCGTCTGTCGGATGGCGAGAGAGAGGGAGTGGGGGAGTGTGCTCCATTGCCGGATCTGAGCTGTGATGCGATGGATGATGAAGAGTATGGTAAGATATTAAATAAGGTGTGTGAGGAGTTCTGCCAGAGGCAGGTATCACAGAGGGGACAGTCCCTGATGTGCTCCGCGAACTCCGCACACGAGGGACAGTCCCCCTGTGATTTGTTCGAGGCTCTGCGGCCATATCCCTCGATGCTGTTTGGATTGGAGACTGCGTGGCTGAATATGACGAATGGCGATAGGCTGTTCGATACGGCGTTCAGTCGCGGCGAGGTGGGGATTCCCATCAACGGACTGGTGTGGATGGGCAGCTATGAGGAGATGCTGAAGCGCATGGAGGAGAAACTGGAGAAGGGCTTCCGTTGCGTGAAACTGAAGATCGGTGCCATCGACTTCGACCAGGAACTGGATCTGGTGAAGCGCATTCGTGAACGGTTCTCGCATCATGAGGTGGAACTGAGACTCGACGCCAACGGGGCCTTTAAGTACGAGGAGGCGCTGTATAAGTTGGAACTGCTGTCGCAGTACGCTATACACAGCATCGAACAGCCTATCAAGGCCGGGCAGTGGGCCTATATGGCGGAGCTCTGTCGGGAGTCACCCCTGCCCATCGCCCTCGACGAAGAACTGATCGGTGTGAACGACCCTGAGATGAAACGGCACATGCTGAACATCATCAAACCAAGATATATCATCCTGAAGCCGTCGTTGCATGGGGGTATGATAGGTTGCAGGGAGTGGATCGAGACGGCCAGGGATATGGGCATCGGCTCGTGGATCACGTCGGCATTGGAGAGTAACATTGGTCTGAATGCCATTGCGCAGTTCGCTTCGGATGTGTATGGCGACCATATCACGATGCCGCAGGGCCTTGGGACAGGACAGCTGTTTACGGATAATATCGATATGGGGTTGGAGATTCGTGGGGACATGCTTTTTATAGACAGAAGAACTTTTTTAGACAGAAGAACATAAGAACATAAAGGCTTCGCCAGAAGGAGGATAATAAAATATGTTCTTATGTCTAAAAAAATATGTATCTTATGTCTTTAGAGGAGTTTTTGGATGAATGGAATAGCGACAGTCCGTATGTCGAGGTGAAGACGAGCGGGAGTACTGGGGAGCCGAAGCGGATGCTGGTGGAGAAACAGCGGATGAGGGCCTCGGCACGGATCACGTGTGACTTCCTTGGACTGAAGGCAGGAGATAGGGCATTGTTATGTATGTCGCTCGACTATATCGCTGGTAAGATGATGGTGGTCAGGGCGATAGAGAGGAATTTGAGATTGATCGTTGTCGAGCCGAGCGGGCATCCGTTGGCGGCACAGATGTGTCGAGAGTGGGATTTGCGCTCGTTCAGACCCCTCCTGGCCTCCCCTAACTTAGGGGAGGAACTGGCGGCGATGGTGCCGATGCAGGTGTATAACTCGCTGCAGGTGCCGGAGGAACGGGAACGGCTGAAGCAGATCAAGCATCTGATCATTGGCGGTGGGGCGATCGACGAGGCGATGGCTGAGGAACTGAAGACATTTCCGAATAACGTGTGGAGCACGTATGGGATGACGGAGACACTCTCGCATATTGCATTGAGACGGTTGTCGGGGCCTGAGGCATCGGAGTGGTACACGCCGTTCCCGTCGGTCAGTGTCGGTCTGAATGAGGAGGGGTGTCTGGTGATTGATGCGCCGGAGGTGTGTAAAGAGAGGCTGGTGACGAATGATATCGCTGAGTTGGCGACACAGAGGGGACAGTCCCTGATGTGCTCCGCGAGCTCCGCACACGAGGGACAGTCCCCCTGTGTCGCCAATGTCCCTTTCAGAATTTTGGGGAGGAAGGATAATGTGATCTGCTCTGGAGGGATTAAGATCCAGGCGGAGGAGGTGGAACGGATGCTGAAAGCTCACTTGCGCGTACCTTATTTAATAAGTAAAAGACCGGATAAGAAGTTTGGCGAGGCAGTCGTGTTGCTGACGGAGGGTGATGTGGAAGAGGCAAAGACGGTCTGTGAGGCGGTATTGCCTAAGTATCAGCGTCCTAAAGCGTATGTTCACGTCAGCGAGATTCCCATGACAGAAACAAAAAAGCCTGCCCGAAGGCAGGCTGAGGTTTTGGCCAGAGGTTGATCAGACCCCCTCTGACTCCCCCTAACTCAGGGGGAGAAACAGTTACCACCAGCCGATCCAGTAGTTGAGATCGATGTCTTTGTAAGGCTCTGGGGCGATGCGGACGGAAGTGTTCTGATTGTCTTTGCCGAGGAGGAAGCGGTCGATGTAGGCCTCTACCTCAGGGAACTGCACCTCGGGCAACTGACAGTGGCCGTGGTTGGCGACGATGGAATAGCCCACACGGTCGGCAATGCCGAACTGCTCCCACACCTTCATGGCACCATTCATCGAGACGTAAGCTGAGGGATCTGCCAGCCATACGTAGTCAGGATTACCCAACATCAGCAGGGCACGCGGACAGACCATCGCTGCCAGTTCGTGGTGGTCATGAGGCAGATAGGCCACGTTCTCCTCACCATAGTTCTCACGCAGACTCTCCATAAACCAATTGTAGTCCGTCTTGTCGAGATTCTCCACAGGCTCGGCATCCGGTTGGATGTTCAGCCAACGGGAATAGCGCCAGGCGGCAGCACCACCGCCACCAGGCTCCTGGGCGATAGTGAGGGCGACACGTTCGTCGAAGGCTCCGCAGAAAAGGGCCATCTTGCCGGCATAGCTACAGCCTGTCACACCGATATGTTTTGTGTCGATCTTCGTCACCTCAGGTCCTAACTGCTGCAGTCCGTCGATCAGGCGGCTCAGTCCCCATGCCCACTCGCTGTAGGCACCGTTGTCTTTCAGATCCGGATAGAGACGGTCGAAGTCGTAGTTGCCACGTCCGGCAGGCTTACGTCCGAAACGGGCCCCAAACTGGCTATAGTTGTTCACCTGTGCTTCCTTGTAAATCATCGTGGCGATGGGGCGCTGGTCGAAGATGCTCTTCGGCAAGGCGATGCCGCTGGTGCCGATCATCAGGGGGTAAGGTGCCTCACCTATGGAGGGATAGTTGATGAGGGCACTGAGTTCGAGCGATTGGTCACCGATGGTGACGGTCACCTTCAGCGTGTCGCCGTCCATGCGTGCCTTGACGGCAGAGGGGTCTACGACAGGCTTCGTGCCGATCTCGTAGTGCTGGATCTCCTTGGCAATCTCACCACGGCGCAGGCTCCAGTCCTTAAAATCGGTGATACGTCCGCTGCGGTCAGACCACATCAGGGGATCTGGCAGGGCTTCGCACTTCGTGCCTTGTTCCTTAGTGGGCAGCACGGGGTTGGCGTTGATACCGGTGTTCTCCGTCTCGTAGACGAGTGGCAGCTGCTGTGCCTGGGTGCAGACGCTTGTCAACAGCACTGCCGTCAGCATGAATAGTTTCTTCATATCCTTTATGTTTAATGTTCAATGTTCAATCTTCAATGTCTTTTAAAAGAGATAGGACTACCCTCGCGAGCCGTCCTATCTGCGATTAGCTAGTAATATGATTAGGTCTATTAAGCTGATTGGTTTTATGCAGTCAGCACTCGCGGTAGAAGTCGAGTGCCTCATATATATCTTCCTTCGTGGCGGTCTGGTTGATACGGATGTCTCCGATGCCGCCTAAGAGGGTGAAGTTAATCGTGCCGGCCACGTTCTTCTTGTCGTGGGTCATGAGTTCCAGCAGGGTGGGATAGTCGTCGCAGGTGATGGCCATCTTGCCGTAGTGCTCCTTGATGAAGCTGACCGTCTGGTGCATCTTGTCTGAGGGGAAACCCGTCTTGACGGTGCTGAGGTAGAGCTCGCTGATGAGGCCGTAGGCAACGGCATAGCCGTGCAAAAGGGGTGGAAGGTGGAGGGTGGATGGCGGAAGGTGGAGGGTGGAGGGTGGAAGGAGACTCCGTTGTAGGGAGAAGCTTTCGAAGGCGTGGCCTACGGTATGTCCGAGGTTCAGGGCCTTGCGGATGCCTTGCTCCAGGGGGTCTTCGGTGACGATGCGCTGCTTCACAGCGACGCTGTCGGCCAACATTCTTTTGAGTCTTGAAGTCTGAAGCTTGAATTTTGTGATTTGTTCTGCCTTAGTGAAATCATAAAGCTCAAAGTTCAAAGTTCCAAGTTCAAAGTTAATCAGCTCTGCCCACATCTTTTCGTTGGAGATCAGTCCGTGCTTCAGCATCTCGGCATAGCCGGAACAGATGTTTTCGGCATCGAGCGTCTTCAGGAACGTGGTGTCGAGGATGACGGTGCTGGCATTGCTGAACACACCGATCTCGTTTTTCAGTCCCCGGAAGTTGATACCCGTCTTGCCGCCCACGCTGGCATCGACCATCGAGAGCAGGGTGGTGGGGATGTTGATATAGTTGATGCCCCGCTTAAAGGTGGAGGCAGCGAAGCCTCCCAGGTCGGTCACCATCCCGCCACCTATATTTATTAATAAGGAGTGACGTGTGGCACCGCCCTCACCCAGAGCTTCCCAGACGTGTGACAGGGAGTCGAGTGTCTTGTGGCTATCGGTGGCTCCGATGACAATGATCCGGGCACCACGGACACAGTTCAAACCGCTGACGATAGGCAGGCAGCAGCGCTCCGTCGTCTCATCGACAAGGATAAAAGTGCGGTCGTGCTCACATTCAGCGATGGCTGTAGCGAGAGCCTCTGTCAGATTTTCGGAAATAACGACCTTTTGCGGATTCATCTTTTGTTGCTGGGGGTACTCAGTTTATTTTTGATGCTGCAAAGGTAAGCATTTTTTTCATAATGACAAGAATAAATGTGATTTTTTTTACTTTCCGTTAAACTTTTCCCCGTTTCATGCGTCAAAGAAGCATAAAATCAGAACTATCAATGAAGAAAATTAGTTTGTTGATTGTTGCCCTGATGGTGACAGTCGTTACATTCGCACAGCGAACAGTTAAAGGAACAGTAGTAGAACAGGACACGCAGGAAGCCGTCATTCAGGCTACCGCCGCCCTGCTCAGTGGTGAAAAGGTGGTGGCCAATGCGGTTACCAACACAGAAGGTGGATTCTCCATCAAGGCGCCGGAGGGTTCTTACACTCTGCAGGTGACCTATGTGGGTTTCAAGACGTACACGAAGAAGATCACGTTGAAGGACAAGGACTATAATGCCGGCACTATCAAGCTCGAGCCCGATGCCATCATGCTGAAGGGAGCCACGGTGACGGCCCGTGCCCAGAAGGTGACGCTCAAGGCCGACACTTTCGTCTATAATGCCAATGCCTTCCGTACGCCTGAGGGATCGGTGGTTGAGGAACTCGTGCGCCGTCTGCCTGGTGCAGAGGTCAGCGACGACGGTACCATCAAGATCAACGGTAAGCAGGTGAAGAAGATTCTTGTCGACGGTAAGGAGTTCATGACAGGTGACACGAAGACCGCCATGAAGAACCTGCCCACGAACATCATCGACCGCATCAAGGCCTACGACCAGCAGAGCGACCTCGCCCGTGTATCGGGTATCGAAGACGGTGAGGAGGAGACGGTGCTCGACTTCGGCATCAAAGCTGGTATGAACCGTGGTATCATGGTGAATGCCGACCTCGCCGCAGGTACCAAGAACCGTTATGCAGGCCGTATCTTCGGTGGTATCATGAAGGACGACTTCAAGACGTTCCTCATGACCAATGCCAACAACACCAACGACATGGGCTTCCCCGGTGGTGGTGGCGGCGGTGGCCGATTCGGTGCCGGACGTCAGGGCCTGACTGCCAACAAGATGGTCGGTCTGAACCTGAACTATGAGAAAAAGGACAAGCTGAAGATCGACGGTAGTGTGCGCTGGAACCACAGCGACGGCGACGCTTTCTCGAAAAGCTCGACGGAGAACTTCTTCAGTAGCGACCTGTCATCGTTCGGCAACAGCAGGAGCCATAACTTCTCCCGTTCCAACCAGTGGAATGCTCAGATGCGCCTGGAGTGGCAGCCCGACTCGATGACAAACATCATGTTCCGTCCCAATGCCAGATATAACTCCCAGGATGGCGAGAACTCCAGCGAGAGTGCCACTTTCATGGAGAATGAAGATCCTTATAAGTATGTGAACGACCCTCTGGGAGAGATTGAGACGCTGATTGGCAAGAATGTTGTCAAGAACCTGAATATGCAGGACGGTATCAGCTACAGTGACTCCAAGAACGTCGGTGGTATGCTGCAGTTCAACCGTCGTCTGAATAACAATGGCCGGAACATCACCGTCCAGTTGAACGGCAACTGGAGTGAGGGTATGAGTAAGTCGATGACGAACAACTATATCTTCCTGTTTAATCCGTTGGACACGACGATCACCAATCGTTATAATGTGACACCTGAAGACCGCTGGAGCTACAGTGTCCGTGCCACTTACAGCGAGCCCATCTTCCGTCAGGTCTATCTCCAGTTCAGCTACACTTACCAGTACAGTTACACCAAGAGTGACCGTAAGACTTATAGTCTGACAGACGTGTATTTTATGGATATCGAGCCCCAATATCGTAATTGGGATGCCTATCTTAACCGTCTGACCTATCCCCTTGATAACTATGTGGATTCTGCGCTGTGCCGCATGTCGGAGTATAAGAACTATAACCATACTGGAGAGGTGATGCTGCGCATCGTGCGCAAGGCCTATAACTTCAACGTAGGTTTCCAGGTACTTCCGCAGAAGACACATTTCCTCTATGATTATCAGGGTCAGCATTTTGACATTACAAGAAACGTGACCAACTTTACGCCTACGCTCGACTTCCGTTGGAAGAAGTCTGCCACAGGTCAGCTGCGCTTCACCTATCGTGGTCGTACCCAGCAGCCCTCCATGACCGACCTGCTTCCTATCAGGGATGACAGTAACCCGCTGCGCATCACAGAAGGTAATCCGGAACTGGATCCTTCCTTCACGCAGAACTTCAACCTCTTCTATAACGACTACTTCCAGAAGCATCAGCGTGCTGTGATGGCCTTTGTGAACTTCTCGACGACAAGAAACTCCGTGGCCAACAAATCCACTTATAATTCTGAGACTGGTGGTACTATCACGCGTCCTGAGAATGTCAACGGCAACTGGAACGGCAACCTCGGCTTCATGTTCAATACCGCCATCGACTCGGCCGCCTACTTCAACGTCAACACGTTCACCAACCTGAGCTATGCCCACAATGTCGGCTTCGTAAGCGTCAACAGCCTCCAAGACTCGGAGAAGAGTGTCACCAAGTCACTCGGTATCGGTGAGCGTCTGGCAGGTAGCTACCGCAACGAGTGGTTGGAGATTGAACTCAACGGATCACTCAACTACACCCGTTCTCGCAGTGAACTGCAGCCCAACAACGACCTCGACACCTGGCAGTTTGCATACGGCGGTATGGTCGGCATCACCGCTCCATGGGGTACGTCGTTCACCACGAACCTCACGATGCAGAGCCGTCGCGGTTATTCCGACAACTCGATGAACACCAACGAGCTCATCTGGAACGCCCAGGCGTCACAGAGTTTCCTTAAGGGCAACGCCCTCACCATTTCACTCCAGCTCTACGACATCCTGCACGAGCAGTCCACCTTCAGCCGCACCATCACTGCCTTGTCGCGCAACGATACAGAGTATAACGCCATCACCAGCTACGGAATGGTTCACGTCATCTATCGTCTGAACCTCTTCGGAGGCTTTAAGAACCGTGGCGGTGGCTTTGGCGGTCCTGGTGGTCCTGGCGGTCCCCGTGGTGGTCGTGGAGGCTTCGGTGGCGGTCCTCGTGGCGGAGGCTTCGGAGGTGGCTTCGGTGGTCCCCGTGGTGGACGGTTTTGATTTAATGCATCATTCATAATGCATAATGCATAACAAAAACGCTAATAATCATGCATAATGTGCGAAAAATGGCACGTTATGCATGATTTTTATTAGCAAAAGTCAATTTTTTGCGTCATTTTGCAAAAATAATTGTGCATTATCCATTGTGAATTGTACATTATTTATTATCTTTGCGCCCAAAATTAGAATCAACTGTAAAATGGGACAAGTAATCAAACCCCTGCACTATGAGGCCTTGCTCGATACGAAGCAGACCGAGCAGGGCATCAAACTTATTAAAGACTTCTTTCAGCAGAACCTCTCCACAGAGCTCCGCCTGCGTCGTGTCACAGCCCCCTTGTTCGTCCTTAAAGGACTGGGTATCAACGATGACCTGAACGGTGTGGAGCGGGCCGTCACCTTCCCCATCAAGGACTTGGGCGACGCAGAGGCTGAGGTCGTTCATTCGTTGGCCAAGTGGAAGCGTCTCTCGCTGGCCGAGTATCAGATCGAACCGGGTTATGGCATCTATACCGACATGAACGCCATCCGTGCCGACGAGGAACTCGACAATCTCCACTCGCTTTATGTCGACCAGTGGGACTGGGAGGCCGTCATCCGTCGTGAAGACCGCACGCTGTCGTTCCTCAAGAACGTCGTCGAGCGCATCTATGCCGCCATCCGTCGTACGGAGTATCTCACCTGCGAGACCTATCCCCAGCTTAAGGCCTTCCTGCCAGAGAAGATCCATTTCATCCACGCAGAGGAACTGTTGAAGATGTATCCCGACAAGACACCCAAAGAGCGTGAGGATGCCATCTGTGAGGCCTACGGTGCTGTGTTTATCATCGGCATCGGTGGTAAACTCTCCAACGGAGAGAAGCACGACGGTCGTGCGCCAGACTACGACGACTGGTCTACCATTGCCGAAAACGGAAAGATGGGATTGAACGGCGATATCCTCATCTGGTATCCCATTTTGGGCCGTTCCTTCGAACTCTCGTCGATGGGTATCCGTGTGGATAAGGAGAGTCTGCTGCGCCAGTTAAAACTCGAACACAAGGAGGAGCGCGAACAGCTCTACTTCCACCAGCAATTGCTCAACGACCGTCTGCCCCTGTCTATCGGTGGAGGTATCGGTCAGAGCCGTCTCTGTATGGTGCTGCTCCATAAAGGTCATATCGGTGAGATCCAGGCCTCCATCTGGCCCGACGACATGCGCCAGGCCTGTAAGGCCCTCGGCATGACGCTGATATAAATTGACCTATATTATTTTAACATGGATTAATCAAAATTTTCGGAGAGAAAATAGAGATTAATCCATTTTTATTTTGTACCTTTGCAACCTCATTGGAATTTTATAACGTTATAATATCATAGAAATGGCTGAAACAAAGAAGATTAAGACCGCCTTGGTGTCTGTATTCCACAAGGACGGCCTTGATGAACTCCTCAAAAAGTTGAACGAGGAGGGTGTGAAGTTCCTCTCTACGGGTGGGACACAGAAGTTTATTGAGTCGTTAGGTTACGAGTGCCAGAAGGTGGAGGATGTGACGACCTATCCTTCCATTCTCGGTGGTCGTGTGAAGACACTGCATCCGAAGGTGTTCGGAGGTATTCTGGGTCGTCGTGACAACGAGGGTGACCGTGAGCAGATGGCTCAGTATGAGATTCCTGAGATCGACCTCGTGATCGTAGACCTTTATCCGTTTGAGCAGACCGTTGCCAGCGGTGCCTCTGAGGAGGATATTATCGAGAAGATCGACATTGGCGGTATCTCACTGATCCGTGCCGGAGCCAAGAACTTCAACGATGTGGTGATTGTGCCGAGCAAGGCTGAGTACAGTGTGCTGCTGGATATCCTGAACAAGCAGGGTGCAGAGACCACCAAGGAGCAGCGCCGTATGTTCGCTACCCGTGCCTTCGGTGTGAGCTCTCACTACGACACCGCTATCCACTCGTGGTTCGAAAAATAAATTTTAAAGTTTACAGTTGACGGTTTACAGTTTACAGATGATATGACTGGGGGCCGAAACTTCCGCAGAAGTAATCAACTGTAAACCGTAAACTGTAAACAGTAAACAAAGAATAAAGAATATGGGATTTTTTAGTTTTGTCCAGGAGATTGCAATGGACCTGGGAACTGCCAACACGATCATTATCAGCGATGACAAGATCGTGGTGGATGAGCCTTCGGTGGTGGCGCTCGACCGCCGCACCGATAAGATGATCGCCGTGGGAAGCGAGGCGAAGATGATGTATGAGAAGACCCACGATAACATTCGCACTATCCGTCCCCTTCGTGACGGTGTGATTGCCGACTTCTCTGCCTGTGAGCAGATGATGCGCGGTCTGATCAAGATGGTACACTCGGGCAACCGCCTGTTCTCACCCTCACTGCGTATGGTGATCGGTGTGCCTTCGGGTTCTACCGAGGTGGAGCTGCGTGCCGTGCGTGACTCTGCGGAGCATGCCGACGGTCGTGATGTGTATCTGATCTTCGAGCCTATGGCTGCTGCCATCGGTATCGGTATCGACGTGGAAGCCCCGGAGGGTAACATGATCGTAGATATCGGTGGTGGATCGACGGAGATTGCCGTCATCTCATTAGGTGGTATCGTATCCAACAACTCCATCCGTACCGCAGGCGACGATCTGACGGCCGACATTCAGGAGTATATGTATCGTCAGCACAATGTGAAGGTGTCTGAGCGCATGGCTGAGCGCATCAAGATCAACGTGGGTTCTGCGCTGACAGACCTCGGTGAAGAGGCTCCTGAGGACTTCGTGGTACATGGTCCTAACCGTATCACCGCCCTGCCTATGGAGGTGCCCGTATGCTATCAGGAGGTTGCCCACTGTCTGGATAAGACGGTGTCGAAGATTGAGAACGCTGTGCTCTCCGCCTTAGAGAATACGCCTCCTGAGCTGTATGCCGACATCGTTCAGAACGGTATTTATCTGGCAGGTGGCGGTGCGCTGCTGCGCGGCCTCGACAAGCGCCTGACAGATAAGATGCACATCCCCTTCCACGTGCCTGAGGATCCCCTCCACAGTGTGGCAAAGGGTGCTGGCGTCGCACTTAAGAATCTCGACCGCTTCAACTTCCTGATGAGGTAATTCAAAGGATAGGGATGAGGAATCTGCTGGATTTCCTGAAAGATTACTATCACTGGCTACTTTTCGTTTTTCTGGAAGTGGTCAGTGGTTTTCTGTTGTTTCAGTATAACAACTATCAGGCCAGCGTGTGGTTCTCATCGGCCAACAGCATGATGGGCAAGGTGTATGAGTGGTCGGGCGAGGCAACGAAGTTCTTCTCCCTGTCGGAGGTGAACGAACAGCTGACGAAGCGGAATCTCCTCTTGGAGCAGCATGTCGACATGCTGAGGCGCCGCTATATGGAACTGACGCACGACTCGACGGTACAGGAACGCAACGAGATGAAGTTCCTCGCCCAGTACGACCTGATTCCTGCGAAAGTGGTGGACAACTCCCTCGACAGCAAGGAGAACCTGATGACCATCGACAAGGGCCGTGCCGACGGTGTGACGGTGGATATGGGTGTCGCCTGTGGCAATGGTGTTGTGGGTGTGGTCTATCTCGTGTCCGACCATTATTCGGTGGTCATTCCCGTGCTGAATGCCAGTTCTTCGCGTATCAGCTGTGCCATCCGCAACCGGGGTTCTTTCGGCTATCTCCACTGGTATGGAGGTGATCCCTCTGTGGCTTATGTGGAGGATGTGCCCCGTCATGCAAAGTTCAAGTTGGGCGAGTGGGTAGTCACCAGCGGTTTCTCGTCGATATTCCCTTCAGGGGTGTCGGTGGGAAAGATCGAACAGGCATACAACTCGCGCGACGGCCTGTCGTATAAGCTGAAGATCCGCCTGAGTACGGATTTCACCAACCTCCGCGATGTGGTGGTGATCAGTGACAAGAGTATTGCCGAGCGAGCCGCACTTCTGCAGGCCGCCCGCGATTCGATCAACAAGATTACAGGGGAGAGATAATGGCACGATTGGTAAACAGATTGGTGATGTTTGTGGTGCTGCTGCTTGCACAGGTGCTGGTGCTGAACCACGTGTGGCTGCTGAATGTGGCTACGCCCCTGTTGTATGTTTACTTTGCCATCACTTTCCCACGCAACACCGAGAAGGGTGAGGTGCTCGTGTGGTGCTTCTTCCTCGGACTGCTTATCGATATCTTCTCGAACACCCCCGGACTGGCTGCCGGTACGCTGACACTCATCGGCATGACTCAGACCTATCTGGTGGAACTCTTCATTCCCCGTGATTCGGTGGAGGACCTCGAAGTGTCGGCCGCCACGTTAGGGTGGGGGAAGTTCAGTATGCTGAGTGGCATACTGATATTGGTCTACTGTCTCTTGTTCTTTATTCTGGAGGCTTTCAATTTCTTCGACTGGCAGTTGTGGATCCTGCGGGCCGTGTGCAGTGCGGCACTGACGCTGTTGCTGATGCTCGCCATTGAGAGCGTGAGAGCGAGGAGATAAGAGGTGAAAAGTGAGAAGTGAGAAGTGAAAAGTGAAAAGTGAGGGGTGAAGAACTATGACCTGACATACCGGCGCTATGTGATAGGCGGGGTGGCTACACTGATTGTGGTCATCTACATCATCCGTCTGTTCATGCTTCAGATCACGAGCGACGACTATAAGAAGAGTGCCGACTCCAACGCCTTCCTGAAGAAGATCGAATATCCTTCGCGTGGCAATATGCTCGACCGCAAGGGAAAGCTGCTGGTGTTCAACCAGCCGTCGTATGATCTCATGGTGGTGATGAACGAGATGCGCGACCGTCTCGACACGTTGGAGTTCTGTCATACCCTCGGCATCACCCGCGAAGAGTTCGACCGTCGTATGGTCACGATGAAAGACCGTAACCGCAACCCGGGCTATTCGCGCTATACGCAACAGCTGTTCATGAGTCAGCTGTCCGACAAGGACTTCAGTGTGTTCCAGGAGAAGATGTTTCGCTTCCCGGGTTTCTACGTGCAGAAGCGTACCGTCCGTCAGTACACCTATAACATGGCTGCCCACCTGTTGGGCGATGTAGCTGAAGCGTCGCCTGCCGATATCGAGGAAGACGACTACTACCAGCCTGGCGACTATATCGGCAAACTGGGCATCGAGCGTTCGTATGAGAAGGCGCTGCGTGGTGAGAAGGGAATCCAGATCCTGTTGCGCGATGCCCACGGGCGTGTGCAGGGACGTTATATGAACGGAGAACTCGACCACCGTGCTAAACCCGGTAAGAACCTGACGCTCAGCATCGATGCGGAGTTACAGCTCTTGGGCGAACGGCTCCTGGAAGGCAAGATCGGCAGTATCGTTGCCATCGAACCCTCTACGGGTGAGGTGCTCTGCATGGTATCATCGCCTTCGTATGATCCCCGTATGATGGTCGGTCGCCAGCGTTCGAAGAACCACCGTCTGCTGTCACAGGACACCCGGAAGCCCCTGCTGAATCGCAGCATCATGGGCCAGTATCCTCCGGGTTCAACCTTCAAGACGACACAGGGCCTGACGTTCATGACCGAGGGAGTGATTACGCCTGCGACGATGTATCCCTGTAGTCACGGTTTCGTGTTCCGTGGCCTGCGTGTGGGTTGTCACGGTCATGGGTCACCATTGCCTCTGGTTCCGGCACTGAGCACCTCATGCAACGGTTACTTCTGCTGGGGACTCTACCACATGATCAACAACAACATCTCCAAGTACCACACGGTGCAGAATGCGATGAATACCTGGCGCGACTATATGGTCTCGATGGGCTTTGGCTATAAGTTAGGCATCGACCTGCCGGGCGAGAAGCGGGGCATGATTCCCAACGCGCAGTTCTACGACAAGGCCTATAAAGGCTCTTGGAACGGACTGACGATTATCTCCATCGCCATCGGGCAGGGTGAGGTGAACGCCACACCTCTCCAGATTGCGAACCTCGGTGCGACCATCGCCAACCGGGGTTACTACTATGTTCCTCACGTGGTGAAGAAGGTGGAGGGTGAACCCCTTGACACGGCCTTCACGCGCAAACATTATACAAAAGCCACGCGCGAGGCCTACGACTATGTGGTACAGGGCATGCGCTCGTCGGCCATCGGTGGTACTTGTCACGAACTGGCGAAGTACGACTTCATGGCCTGTGGAAAGACGGGTACGGCGCAGAACAAAGGTCACGACCACTCGGTGTTCATGGGTTTTGCCCCGATGGACGAGCCGAAGATTGCCGTAGCAGTGTATGTGGAGAATGGCGGATGGGGTGCCACCTATGGTGTGCCCATTGGCGGACTGATCATGGAGAAGTATCTCAAGGGCAAGCTCTCGGAGGCCTCGGAGGCCAGGGCACAGTCGATACAGGAAAAGAGAATCAACTATGGTACATCCGACAGATAGACATCATAAGGGCGTCATACGCTCGCTGGACTGGTGGACGATCCTGATCTACCTGGCGCTGCTCACCTTCGGGTGGGTGAGTGTCTGTGGTGCCAGCTATTCCTATGGCGACACCGACATCTTCAGTCTCGACACCCGTTCGGGCATGCAGATCGTCTGGATAGGCACGTCGATCGTGCTGGGCTTTGTGCTGCTGATGACCGACGACCGCTACTACGAGATGCTCGCCTTCATCATCTTCGGGGTGCTGCTCGTGCTGCTTTTCGGCACGATCTTCAACCCCCATACTATCAAGGGCTCCCGATCGTGGCTCGTGATAGGACCGCTGCGCCTGCAGCCTGCAGAGTTTGCGAAGTTCGCCACAGCCCTCGCTTTGGCGAAGCTCATGAGCATCTATGGCTACGACATCCACAAGTGGAAACACTTCACGGCGGCGCTTGTCGTGATTTTCATACCGATGATTTTCATCGTCCTCCAGCATGAGACGGGCTCCGCACTGGTCTATTTCTCCTTCTTCCTCATGCTCTACCGTGAGGGCATGCCCGGCAGTGTGCTGCTCACGGGTGTGGCGATGGTGGTGTATTTCGTCGTGGGCATCCGTTATGCCGATGTGACGATGTGGTACACGCCCACCTCCGTCGGACGTTTCTCCGTGCTGCTGATGATCATGCTCTTCTCGACCGCCATGGTGCGGGTCTATTGTAATGACCGTCAGCGGACGATCCAGTTCTTAGTTGTCAGCGTCGGCTCCTCACTGGTGATGCTGTTGTTCTCGCTCTTCGTCATCCCGTTCGACATCACGAAGGTCATGATGGCGGTCTGCGGATTGCTCATCCTCTATCTGGTGTGGCTGTGGTTGTCCACGCGTTTTCGCAACTACATGTGGATTGCCGCCTTTGCCCTGGGTTCACTGGTGTTTTACAGCGGTGCCGACTATGTGCTCAACAACATGATGCAGCCCCACCAGCGGGTGCGTATCAACGTGCTGTTGGGATTGGAGGAAGACCTGAAGGGTGCTGGCTACAACGTGCATCAGAGTGAGATTGCCATCGGTTCCGGTGGTCTGGAGGGCAAGGGCTTTCTCAATGGCACACAGACGAAGCTGAAGTTCGTGCCAGAACAGGACACCGACTTCATCTTCTGTACTGTCGGCGAGGAGGAAGGCTTCGTAGGCTCTGCTGGCGTGTTGTTGCTTTTCCTGGCATTGATATTGAGGCTCATCCATCTGGCGGAGCGTCAGCCGCATGCCTTTGGACGCATCTACGGCTATTGTGTGCTGAGCATCTTCCTGTTCCACGTGTTCATCAACGTGGGTATGGTGCTGGGCTTGACGCCGGTGATCGGCATCCCCTTGCCGTTCTTCAGCTATGGCGGCTCGTCGTTATGGGGCTTCACCCTGCTGCTGTTTATCTTCTTGCGTATTGACGCCGGCCGCAACTTAGTACGGCAGTGACAATTTCACGCCCACGTCGGAAATCCCCGGCATGATTTCTCTTTTCATATTATGCGTCAGACTGATGTGTACCGAGTCCCCTTGGTGCAGACTGAGACCCTGAACAAAAAACTGGTACTGGAAATAGCTGATGCCGTCGCCCTCAATCACACCCGTCTCACTGACGAGGTTACAGTCTATCTTACGGTGAAAAATCTCCTTCGACGGATAGACTGTCTGTTCTACCTCGATCGTCAGCTGTTTGAAGGGGAATTCCTTGTCGATGCGCAGTTCGGCATCCAGCCGGTAGTTGCCGTTTCTTGCCACGGGGTTGACGTCGAAATGCAGCGTGTCGGTCTTGTCCCATCCTGGTTCATAGATATGCTTGAACGCATGATAGGCAACCTCCTGCTGGCAGCCGCACAAGACCACCAGCACCAGCAGAACAACAATGACAAACGGTTTATTCCGCATGGTTCTCGTTGCGGCCCTCCTGTCTCCTGTCTCCTGACTCCTGTCTCCCTTTCTTATTCTTCTTCTTTTTCTTCTTGGCCTTGTCGAAGCGGTTGATGTCACCACCGGCGAGGTCTATGTTGTGGGGCTTCTCCACAGGCTCGTCCCCCTCTTTCTCTTCGAGGCTCAGGGGCTTCTCGCCGCGACGGTTCATCTCGATTATCTCACGGGCCTTGGCAGCCGTGATGGTCTGGAGGTTGGCGGCGATGTTCTTATCCGTAGAGTAGGTCACCAGTCCGGCCAGGATGTCGGTCTTGAAAAGGTGGTAGTCGGCATCCTGCGTCTGTAGCACGATGTCGTGTCCCGGCATCCGCTTGCCGGCCTCGATATAGTCGTCCACCTCATAGTTCAGACAACACTTCAGCTTGGCACACATGCCGGCCAGCTTCTGGGGGTTGAGGGAGATGTCCTGGAACCTCGCGGCGCTGGTGCTCACCGAGACGAAGTTCTTCATCCACGTGGCACAGCAGAGCTCACGTCCGCAGGGTCCCGTACCACCGATGCGTCCTGCCTCCTGACGGGCACCGATCTGCTTCATCTCGATGCGCACATGGAAGGCGGCAGCCAGATCCTTGATCAGCTGACGGAAGTCCACACGGCCGTCGGCAATGTAATAGAAGATGGCCTTGTTGCCGTCGCCCTGATACTCCACGTCGCCGATCTTCATGTCCAGTCCGAGACCTTTGGCAATCTTTCGGCTCTCAATCATCGTATTGTGCTCACGGGCCTTTGCCTCGCGGAACTTATCCATATCCGCCGGACGGGCGATGCGGTAGATGCGCTTGATGTCGTCGGCCGATTTCAGGTTGGCTTTCTTCAACTGGAGCTTCACCAGACGGCCGGTGAGAGTGACGACACCGATGTCGTGACCGGGACTGGCCTCGACGGCCACCACGTCGCCCTTCTTCAGTTCGAGGTTATTCACGTTGTGGTAATAGCCCTTGCGGGTATGCTTGAACTGCACCTCCACGAGGTCGGTGGTATCCACGTTGCCGGGTACGTCGGCCAGCCAGTCGTAGGTGTTCAGTTGTCTGTCCTGTCGGCCTACGGCCTGATGGCAGAGGCCTCTGTCGCAGCCTACCATCATTTTTAAGCCCCCTAAGTTAGGGGGTTGGGGGTCTGAACGACCCACCTTCTTTACTATGATCTTTTCTTCCATAATTTATGAATTTCTATTTATTCTGTTCAGACCCCCATCCCCCTAACTTAGGGGGCAAGGTCACTTTTGCAGCAGCAACACGATGATTTGCAGGGCGAAGTCGAAGAACACGATCTTCGCATTGGCGTTCTGCCCGATGTCGCGGATGGCGAGGTTCGCCAGGTCGCTGATGGGCAGGATGTTATTCTCGTTGATGAAGCGGGCGAAGTTCTGGGCAAAGGCCTCCTCGTCAGCCGTCATATAGTTCAGATCCTGCTCCTTGAAGTTATAGACGAAGCTCTCGCGCGTCATTCTCAGGAAGTAGGTGAGCCAGCGCCGCTGTTTCTCTCGTCCCATGGCGGCCATCTGCTCGCTCCATTTGCGCAGGTCCTTGATCTTCCTTTGATAGGCCAGCCGCATCAGGGTCTTGTACATGTCGAGGAAGAGTCCCTTCTCCGAGTCGGCCTGCAGCTCCTCCATCGCGGCGATCCAGTTGCCGTTCACCAGTCGGCTGATGCGCTGGGCACTGTCCTCGTCGCAGCCTCTGCGCTCGATCAGCGCCTGTCGGATGGCCTCCTGTTCTGTCTTGCGGATGTCGATGCGCTGCACACGGCTGCGGATGGTCTCCAGCAGCTTCTCAGGCTCTTCGCTCACCATGATGAACACCGTCTGCTGCGGCGGCTCCTCGATGAGTTTCAGCAGCTTGTTGGCACATTCTATATTCATGCGCTCGGGCAGCCAGACGATGCTGACCTTATAGCCGCCCTGACTCGACTTCAGCGACAGTTTCCTCACGAGGTCGTCGCTCTCGCCGGCGGTGATGATGGCCTGCTGGTTCTCGCCGCCCATCGCCTCCATCCATTCCTCCATCGTGAAGTACGGGCTCTGCATCACCAGCTCGTGCCACTCCTTGGCGAAATCGTCGCTTACAGGCTTGTAGTCGCTCTTCATCGAAGGCAGCTTGATGGTGGGGTAGGTGAAGTGCAGGTCGGGGTGCTCGAGTTTCTGGAGCATGGGTTCAATATTCGGGAGTGCGGGGGTACGGGGGTACGGGGGTACGAGAAATGATTCTGCCGTTGAGGTATTCTCGCGCCCACGCGCCTCCGTACCTCCGTGCCCCCGAAGCAATTCGCAAGCGAAGGCGATCGCCAGGGCCAGCTTCCCGCTGCCCACTGGTCCGCAGAGCATCATCGCATGCGGCAGGCGGTCTTCCCTGACCATCTGCATCAGCCGCTCCTTGGCCTCCTCCTGTCCTATCACCTCACTCCAAGTCATTCTTATTTATTTTCAACACAGAGTTACAGAGGCACAGAGTTTTTTCTCTGTATCTTTGTGTCTCTGTGTTCCATTTATATTATTCTTTTGGCGACCTCTACCACGCTGTCCACTGCCGAGACGGTATAGAAATGTATATTGCGGATTCCGTGCTCATACAGCTCCTGGCACTGCGCCGTGGTCCACTCGATGCCTAACTGCCGGGCATCCTCGTCGGTCTTACACTTCACGATCTCCCTGGCCAGCGGTTCGGGGATGTCACAGTGGAACGTCTTCGGCACCACCGTCAGCTGACTCAGCTTCGCCATCGGCTTGATGCCGGGGATGATGGGGATGGTGATGCCCATCGCCCGGGCCTTCTCCACAAAGGCGAAATACCTCTCGTTATCATAGAACAGCTGGGTGACCGCATACTGCGCCCCCAGATCCTGTTTCTCCTTCAGATACTGCATGTCCATCTCTAAGTTCGGTGCCTCCTCGTGCTTCTCGGGATAGCAGGCCACGCCGTAGTCGAACTTCCTGCCCGGCC
>CACYQO010000016.1 GCA_902776545.1 uncultured Prevotellaceae bacterium
TATAAGCGCTACGACAATATGCTCAACGACAACGACCTTGTCTCGCTCCGTAAAGACAAGAAGTATCAGGCTCTGCTGGCTGTGGTTAAGGACCGCCAACCGCTTAGCGCTCTCAGGAAGTCGGCTCCCTACGCCCCAGATTCTATAAAAACAGATAACCCGTTTAGTTATGAATCAAAGGAATCGCGGAGTCTGAGTATGGTCTGCGAGTATTTCAAACTCGACTCGGTGGCTGGGCAGGGCGATGAGCTATCGAAAATTCTCAACCTACTACACTTCGCTCACGACAATATGCGCCACGACGGCGGCAACAGGGCTTTTGCCGAGATGGATGCTATCGACCTGTATAACTATTGTAAGACTACAGGCAAAGGCATCAACTGCCGACAATTGGCTATCTCTCTCTGCGAGATGTATCTGGCGATGGGTATCCCAGCCCGCTATGTCACCTGTATGCCTGCCGATCCGCTCGACTACGAGTGCCATGTGATTAATACGGTGTGGTCGGAGCAGTTGCAGAAATGGCTCTACATCGACCCCACGATGGATGCATGGGTGATGGACGAGAACGGTACGATGCTCAGCATTGCCGAGGTGCGTGAGCGACTCATCAACGACCGGCCCTTGGTACTTTGCGAGACGGCCAATTGGAACCATGAGAACCCACAGACGAAGGAGTACTATTTGGATTATTATATGGCGAAGAATCTCTACTACTTTGTCTGCAAGAAATTCAGCAGATTCAACCCTGAGAGCGATTATCGTCCCAATCCTGCAGAGGAAGATATACGCCTGATTCCCGTAGGCTTCGTCAACGACAATTGGAAATGTGACACCACCACCGACCCGGATGTCTTCTGGGCAAGACCATAAAACAGAAAGATGAAGATAAACAACAGACTTTTATATCTGGACAATCTGAAGGTGTGCCTGACGGTGCTGGTGATATTCCACCACGCCGGTCAGGCATACGGCGATGGAGGCGACTGGACTTACCATCCCAGCAATCCTGCTGAGTTTATGCCTTGGATATGGCATTTCTTCTCTGTCAATGCGGCTTTCTTTATGGGGTTGTTCTTTCTGATCTCAGGTTATTTCGTGCCCATGAGTTTCGATAAACAGGGAGCAAAGGTGTTTGTGCAGAAGAAATTCATCCGTCTGGGTATTCCGCTTTTGCTGATGGGTGGACTGTTGTCTGTTTTATCAGGCAAGCCGGAGATTGGGCACATGTGGTATATTGAGAGTCTGCTGGTATTCTGTCTGATCTATGCCTTGATTCGACAATTCTGCAAGCCGATCAATGGCGAGTGCTCATCGAGACCCACCATCATCGGACTGCTGATATTTGGCGGCTTGATGGGTATAGGCAGTTATCTGATTCGTCAGGTCAGCCCACAGGATCATTGGATCTGGCCCTTTGGCATCATCCCGTTGCCGATGGAGCCCGCCCACTATCTACAATATGTCATGATGTTCGTGATCGGCATTTTGGCTCGCAGATTTGCCTGGCTCGAAAAGATGGGTAACACCACTGGAGCATTATCGCTAACGATTGGATGTCTTTTGGCATTAGGCATCTATCTTCGCGATGGTGGGGCTTGGAACGACTTCGTTGCTCAGTGGTTTGGCATCTACGAATCGCTTTTGTGTGTTTTTATCTGCTTTGGACTGCTCTGGCTGTTCCGCGAGTATGGAAACTGGGAAAGTAAGTTTTGGCAGTGGTGCGCCGCTCAGTCGTATGGTGCATACATCTTCCATCTGCTGCTGATGATAGTTCTGCAATATGCCACCGACGGTATCTGGATGGGAGCCTTCGGCAAGTTTATGTTCATCGGCATTATTACCACCATCTGCTCGTTTGTGCTCACCTGGTTGGTAAAGCTGATTCCCGGAGCGAAGAAAGTATTATAAATGAATAGGTAACTTTTATTATTTCATTCCTGAACGGCTGCTGAAGTTGATACGGACTCCCTTGTCGTCTGCCATCATGTCCATGCCTCCGTTGTTACCGTTGCTAACGGTTGGTTGGCGCTCACCGTCCAGTATCTCGCGGCACATGTTTTTGATGTCAGAAACTCGCTGGAATGTCTCAAGGTTGTCACCACTGTAATGACCGGGGAAGAGGAAGCGGATGCCGTTCTTCTTCATATAGCGCTCAATCCGCTCGGCAGTGTACATCTCGGTAGAAAGGTTGGTGAAAACCAGCAGGTTGGTCGATCCGAAGGCATCGCCGCTGAATCCGTAATGCTTGGCCCTGTCAAAAAACGTAGTGCTTCCGCCAGTATGACCAGGCGTAAAGATGACCTCTATCTCACGGCCGCCAAGGTCTATTACCTCACCGTCGTTAAGATACTTGATCTGCCCCTTGTAGTTACGCATATTGTTCGCGACGATGGGCATGTCGCCTGCATTCAGATAAACCTCAGGGAAAGGACCTACGCCGCCCGCGTGGTCGCCATGGGCATGGGTGAGCATCATCGTGACGGGCTTGGTAGTAATCTTTTCCACAATCTTGTCCAACCCGGGAATGACCGTTCCTGCATCAATCAGGATTGCGCGGTCATTACCCTCAACGAGGTATAACGACTCATTATAGACTCGGTGTCCGTTCCCTATCCATGTATGCTCGTCAAGCTGGCGGAACACCACTTCGTCATCCTGGTAAACCACTTTGCCGCGAAGGTCACGACTATTAATTTCTGTTTCCTGTGCCTCTACCGTAATGGGCATCAGGCTAAGCAGCATGGCTGCAATAATAATGTTCGTTTTCATAAATGTATAGTTATTATCTTCTTTTGGAATTACCACATGGACAACCTAATATATGATGGTCTTTAATTACTTCCAGATTTACTTCACCCCATGCACAAGCATCTTCAGAGTATAGACGGATTTGGAGGCGGTAATGAATAGGACATTACGTTCTTTTCCACCGAAACAGACGTTTGACGTCCAGTCCTCAGGAATGGGGAAATGGGCTATCTTGCGGCCGTTCTTGTCGAATACGGTCACACCGTCGCCGGTCAGATAGATGTTGCCTTTCTCGTCGATCGTCATCCCGTCCGACCCCATGTCGGCAAACACCTGCCGGTTCGTTAGGAATCCGTCTGGCTGAATGTCATATCTCAGGATTCTGTTTGCTTTTGCCTCAGCCACATAAAGATACTTTCCGTCTGGCGTTCCTACAATACCGTTGGGCTGGTTAAGCGTGGAGTCAAGCATGACCAGCTGTTTGGCTCCTGGAGCCAGATAATACAAACCTTCCACAGGCTGCTGGCGCTCTGGGTTGCGCGTCCAATAGTCTCTCTTAAAATAAGGGTCAGTCAGATAATAACCTCCATCCTTCGAGATCCATACATCGTTGGGGCCGTTCAGCAATTTTTCGCGATAGTCGGTTATCAGTATCTCAGCTTGACCATTCATGTCGAAACGCCAAAGCTGGTTGTCCATATCTGCACAGGCTATCAAATTACCTTGGGCGTCGAAGTACATCCCGTTGGAGCGGCCGCTCTGATCCGTGAACAGGGTGATCTTTCCCGATTCGCAGTTCCAACGGTAAATCCTGTTGTTGGGCTGGTCTGTGAAATAAACATCACCCTTTGCGTCTGCCGCAGGTCCTTCCGTAAAGATGTACGAATCAGCAATTCTTACAGGCGTTTCCCCCGCCGCTACGTCGCTATACGGGATGTCATTCACGTCGTTGTACTGGGCCCTTGCGATGGTCGTGGTGAGCAGAAGGGCGAGGATGGTACTCAAATGTCTCATAATCTTAAGCCTTGTCTGTTTTTTATAAACTATCCTAAATGTGAGTGCAAATATAGCGCTTTTCATCCGATTATTTATAACTTTGCCCCAAGATTTAATAAGAATTGTGAAATGAAAAGAGTAATCCAAGATATTGAATATGAATAAAATTGTATTGATCACAGGAGCTACAAGCGGGATAGGTCTCGCCTGTGCAAGAAAGTTTGCCGAAAATGGCGACAGACTGATTCTGACGGGAAGAAACGAACACCGTCTGAATGAAATCAGAGAGGAACTGACGGAAAAGAGCTCAGATGTGCTGACGCTGACCTTCGACGTGAGAGACCGCGAGATGGCGGCGAAGTACATCCAGGCGTTGCCGACGGAATGGCAGTCGATAGACGTGCTGGTGAACAATGCCGGTCTGGCGCTGGGACTGGAACCCGAATATGAGGGCAATCCCGACGACTGGGAAACGATGATCGACACGAATATCAAGGGCCTGCTCACGATGACGCGTCTCGTAGTGCCCGGCATGGTGGAGCGCAATCGCGGACACATCATCAACATCGGTTCTGTAGCTGGCGATGCTGCCTACGCTGGCGGCAATGTCTATTGCGCCACGAAAGCTGCCGTGAAAGCACTCTCCGACGGCTTGCGCATAGATGTCGCCAACACCGCTGTCCGTGTGACCAACCTGAAGCCCGGACTTGTGGAGACCAACTTCAGCAACATCCGCTTTCATGGAGACAACGATCGGGCTGCCACAGTCTACAAAGGCATCAAGCCCCTGACGGGCGACGATATCGCCGATGTTGCCGTTTATGCCGCCAATGCCCCCGAGCACGTGCAGATTGCCGAGGTGCTGATCTTGGCCACCCATCAGGCCAGCGGCAGCGTCATCGTCAGAAAATAATCGGAATTTCCTAATTTATCTCAAAATCTGTCACAAAATGATGCATTTTGCTTCGTAATTCGACAAAAAAGACTATCTTTGCAACAAAGTTTATACATTTGATGACAGAATAATTAAAAACAGATAGAAACATGAAACAGAATGAATCGTTATGGTTTGACAGCGCGCGTATCTATCATCTGTTGATTGACAGATTCAATGGAGGCTGGCAGATACCGCCAAAGAGTGAGAACGTATTCTGCGGGGGAACCTTGCAGGGAGTGATCGAGAAGCTGGACTACATCAAGGATCTTGGCTTCAACGCCGTCATGCTTTCGCCCATCTTCAAGACGGCGAACTATCACGGCTACCACACCCTGAACTTCGACGAGGTGGATCCGCACTACGGCACGTGGGAGGACTATCAGCAGTTGCTCGACCAGGCTCACGGCAAGGGTATGAGGATCATCTGCGACTTCGTGCCCAACCACTGCTGGTATCAGGCACCGGTGTTTGAGGCGTCGCTCTTGAAGAACGGGGGCAAGCATCGCGACTGGTTCTGGTATAAGAATGAGGACAGCGATGAGTTCGAGTCGTTCTTAGGTTTTGGCGACCTGCCCAAGTTCAACCTGAAGAATCCCGAGGTGGCCGACTTTATGATTGAAAGGGCAGAAAAACTCGTCCGTATGGGTGTGGACGCTTTCCGTATCGATCACGCTTTGGGACAGCCGCATGAGTTCCTGAAGCGTTTCCGCGACAGTGTGCAGGCCGTTCGTAATGACATCGTTGTGTTCGGCGAAGTGTGGGCGTTCGGCATCGGTCCGCAGATGGCTGGACAGTTGTTCTTCAAGACAGACGCCAGATTGCAGGAGTTCCTCGCTCAGGAAACGAAGCCGTTCTCTCAGGATGATCTGCAGGCAGACTATCTGGATACGCTCGACGGCGTCTTGGACTTTGCCTATCGCGACATCCTCCTGGAGGAGATTCAGGCAGGACGGGGCATCAAGGGAAATGCGACGCTCAAGAGCAAGATCGAGGCCCACTTCGCCAAGTATCCTGAAAACTTCAAACTGGTGCTGTTCCTCGACAACCACGATACCGACCGCTTCATGTTCAACTGTCACGACGATGTGAACCTGCTGCAGGAGGCCATCGACCTGACGATGGAACTGCCCAGACCGTTCTCGATGCTTTACGGCACAGAGCAGCTGATGACCATCGACAAGACCATCGTCAATGCCGAACCCTACGCCGACCTTCGTGTGCGCAACTGCATGGACTGGCGGAAAGAGCCGACGGCGCTGAAGATTAAACATTGAACATTGAAGATTGAGCATTTCTCCGTATGAAGCGCATCCGTGAGTCGCTCGCCAGCCGCATCACCTTGAGGGTAGTGTTGTATGTGGTCGTGGTGCTTGGCATCTCGTCCTATGTGGGCAACAGTCTCGTGCTGAAAATCTTCAGGGCCATTGAGGAAAACGGTATCCTCTATGCCATTGGCATGAGGAGGATGTCGATAGGTCTGACGTTGCTGTCAATATTGACGCTGGTGTTGCTGACCATCATTCTGCGACGGACCATCCATCGGCTGATAGCCCCACTCACTACGTTCACCCAGGCAGCCGACGAAGTGGCCCAAGGCAATCTGCAGGCTACGCTGCCAGAGATTCACTCGGAGGACGAGATGCAACGGCTGCACCATTCGTTCAGCACGATGCAGCAGTCGCTGGCCCGTCAGATGGAGGAGCTGAAACAAGTGAATGAGGCCAAGGGTCGTATCGAGGGAGAGCTGAAGGTGGCGAAGGACATCCAGCTGTCGATGCTTCCCCAAATGCCCCCTAAGTTCTTCGCAAAGCGAAGCGGCGAAGCCGAGCGAGGGGGCGACAGGGGTCTGAACGAGGGCTTTGACATTTATGGCTCATTGACACCTGCCCGTGAGGTGGGAGGCGACCTCTACGACTTCATCATTCGCGACGGTAAACTCTTCTTCTGCATCGGCGATGTCTCTGGCAAGGGTGTGCCTGCCGCATTGGTGATGGCGACCACGCTCTGTCAGTTCCGCATCGCGGCCAGTCATGTGGACGATGTGGCGAAGATTACCGCGTATATCAACAGGAACACGTGCGAAGGTAATGAGACGTGTATCTTCGTCACCTTCTTCATGGGTATGCTCGACCTGAATACCGGATTGCTGCGTTGCTGCAATGCGGGACACAATAAGCCGATTGTGATCGGCAATGAACCATTGAAAAGGGATAATGGACAATTGTCGCCGCAGAGTGGGCAATTCCTCGACGCGAAGCCCAACCTGCCTCTGGGCGTTTCTGAAGACGCGACGTACGAGGTGAGGGAGTATACCTTGGAGTCTGGCGCGATGCTCTTTCTCTATACCGACGGCCTGACGGAGGCGATGACCCGGGAGCATGAGCTGTTCGGCAGCGAGAGGCTGATGGCCCAACTGCAGGGTGGGGTAGGCTGCCAGGAGCAGATAGAGCGGATGACGGAGGCGGTGCATCAGTTTGTGGGCGATGCTCCCCAGAGCGACGATCTCACCATGCTGGCGATCAGAAAATTAAAAGATTAAAAAATTAAAGAATTAAAAAATTATATGGAGACGGAAGTTTATAAATTAGGTACGGAGTTGGATTCTTTCAATTCTCAGGAGGTACAAGACGGCCTTAAGGCCATTTTGGAGAAAGGTTGCAATGCGGTGCTCGACATGACCGACTGCAAATACATCTCCAGTACGGGTTTGCGCGTGTTGCTCTATACGAAGAAGGTGGCTGCCTCGAAGGGGCTGAATCTCAGTCTGAAGGGCGTGGGTGCCGAAGTGAAGGACATCATGGATGTCACAGGCTTCACAGAGTTCTTCGATTATGTATAGTGATCTTGATTGGCTGCTATGAGCGAACTGCGTTTCCAGCCCATCAGAGGGAAGGCCCGCGAGATACTCAAGGCCATCCTCCAGACGCCCGAGGTCTCCTCGTGCGCGATGAAGGACGTGATGCTCATCCGGTTGGCCTGCGAGGAGTTGGTCATGAATATCACCTCCTACGCCTATCCTGAGGATGTGGAAGGATTTCTCGAAGTGGACGTTGAGAAGGCCGACGAGCGCATCGTGATCCGTTTCAAGGACGGCGGTATGCCATTCAACCCCCTGGAGCATAAGAAACCCGACACGAAACTGCCTTGGAAACTGCGTCGCATCGGGGGACTTGGCATCTTCCTCGTCAAGAAGAAGATGGATGATGTGCATTATGCCTACGAGGACAACAAGAATGTCCTCACCATCGAGAAAGCTATTTAATTGTCAATTTCTCTCCGTCGATTCCAACGGTGACGTTGCCGCCCTGTTTCAGGGTGCCGAAGAGTATCTCCCGCATCAGCAGCGGTTTCAGTCTCTGGGCAATCACGCGGTCCATCTCGCGGGCGCCGTACTCACGGGTGAATCCCTCTTTTAATAGCTGTGCGAAAGCCTCGTCGGTCAGCGTCATCTCCACCTGCTTGACGGTCAGCTTCTCCTGCAGCTCTCCCAGCTTCTTCTTCAGGATCAGTCGGGCCATCTGCTCGTCCATATCGTTGAACACCACCGTCCCGCTGAGCCTGTTGATAAACTCCGGCTTAAACGTCTTCTTCACCTGTTTCAGCATCGCCTCACCGCGCGACACCTTCCCCGTGAATCCGATGTTCGCCTGACCGGCAAACTGCGCTCCCGCGTTCGAGGTCATGATGAGGATCACGTTGCGGAAGTCCGCCTTGCGTCCCTTATTGTCCGTCAGTCGCGCATAGTCCATCACCTGCAACAGGATGTTGTAGATGTCCTGATGCGCCTTCTCTATCTCGTCGAGCAGCAGCACGCAGTTGGGCGTCTTGCGGATGGCGTCGGTCAGCAGACCGCCGTCCTCATAGCCCACGTAGCCCGCAGGCGAGCCTATCAGCTTCGCCACCGTGTGCTTCTCGGTGTACTCGCTCATGTCGAAGCGCAGCAGCTCGATGCCTAATTCCTTCGCCAGCACCCGCGCCACTTCCGTCTTACCCACGCCCGTAGGACCTACGAACAGTAGCGACGCCAACGGCTTGTTGTCGTCCAGCAGACCCGCCTTCGACAGCTGCACCGCTTCCACCACCTGTTGGATGGCCTCGTCCTGACCATATATCTTCGCCAGCAGTCTCGGTGCCAGCGTCTCCAGCACGCTGTTGTCCTCGTCCTCCTTCATCGCCAGCGCATCCACCTTACACGTCTTCGCCAGCACCTCCGCGATATCCGCCTTCGACACTTTCACCTTTTCACTTTTCACCTTTTCACCTTTCACCTTTTCACTTTTCACCTTTTCACCTTTCAACTTTTCACTTTTCACTTTTTCACCTTTCACTTCTAAACTCGCTCCCGCTTCGTCGATCAGGTCTATCGCCTTGTCCGGCAGGAACCGGTCGTTCACGAACTTATAGCTCGCATCTACCGCGAAGTCGAGTGCCGCCTCGTCGTAGGTCACCCCGTGGAACTTCTCATACTGCTCCCTCAGCTGCCTCACGATGTGCTTCGTCTCCTCGGGCGTCGGCTCGGGGATGTCTATCTGTTGGAATCGCCTCACCAGACCCTTCGAACGTGAGAAATGACGGTTATACTCCTCGTAGGTCGTCGAGCCGATGAATCGGATACTGCCCGACTCCAGATACGGCTTCAGCATGTTCGATGCGTCCATCGATCCCTCGCCCGTCGCACCGGCTCCCACCAGCGTGTGGATCTCGTCGATGTACACGATATTCTTATGACTCTCCTCCTGGATGCCTTCCATGATCTGCTTGATGCGGTTCTCGAAGTCCCCGCGATACTGCGTGCCCGCCAGCAGCGTACCGATGTCGAGCTGATAGATGCGACTGCCCTTCAGACGGTCCGGCACCTTTCCCTCCTCGATCATCCTCGCCAGACCCCACACGAGGGCCGTCTTGCCCACACCGGGCTCACCCACGTGCAACGGATTATTCTTATCCCTTCGGCACAGCACCTGGATCGTCCTTTCCAGTTCCTGCTCACGCCCTATCAGCGGGTTATGCTGCTCATACAGCTCGTTCATGCAGGTCACCAGTCGCCGCCACGCAGCCTGTTCCTTCGGTTGTCGCGAATTTCCCGACGTATCCTCCTCCAGCCGGTCATCAAACTCATACGCACTGATCAGCTGGCTCATAAAGTCACTCTCGCTGTCGCCCAGCGCCTCCTTCAGCAGATAGCACGCCCACGACTCCTTCAGGCTCAGGATGCCCATCACGAGGTGAGGCAGATCCAGTGCCTTCGCACTGCTGTTCACCACCTGCTGACAGGCAAACTCAATCACCTGTCCCATCTGCACCGATGCATCCGGTTCATACTCTTTCTCCTCCGGCACCTTCTCCATCTTCGCCAGTTCCTCCTCTATTTGCTCTGAGAGCGAAAGCGACGGATAATAATCGTTCAGCGTATTGCCGAAACACTCATCCTCCGTCAGCACCAGCAACAAATGTTCTGGTGTCACGAATTCGTGTCTGTACTCCTCACAGCACGCCATCGTCTCTTTCAGCACCTCTCTCGTCCGTTCCGTCTGTCTTATCTCTGCCATAAAATCTGTGTCTGCGGCCCTTTTAATTTTTTAATTTTTTAATTTTCTAATTCTTTAATTTTTTTTAATCTTCTTCCGGCTCAACGGTCAGTCTCAGCGGAAATCCCGCCTCTCTCGCCATATTCGTCGCCTTCCTCACCTTCGAGGTCGCCACGTCGTAACTATAGATTCCCACCACCGCCTTATCCGAGTGGTGTACCTGCAGCATCAGCGCTTCCGCCTCTGCCTCGCTCTTCAAAAACACCTCTACCAATATCTTCACCACGAACTCCATCGTCGTGAAGTCGTCGTTATAGATGGTCACCTTATACCGTCTCGGCTCCCTCAGATCCGTCCGTTGCCTCTCCCTCGTTGCAGATTGTTCCTTCGCCATCTTTTAATTTTTTATTTTTTTCATTTTCTAATTATCTTCAAGTACTCCTCATAACTTATAAACCTTCCCCCCATCGACTTCAGATGCGGTGTCTCAAACTGACAGTCTATCAGCTTCCCGCCCAGCTTCCCGAACGTTTGCGCCAGTTCTATCAGCGCCAGCTTCGACGCACTCGGCACCAGCGAGAACATGCTCTCGCCGAAGAAACTCGTACCCAGGTTCACGCCGTACAGTCCGCCCACCAACCGTTCTTCCTCCCACACCTCCACGCTGGCCGCAAAGCCCTGTCGGTGCAGTTCCGTGTACGCCTTGATGATGTCGGGCCCCAGCCACGCACCCTCCTCCTCGTCGCGGTTCTGGGCGGTGGCGCACCCCTCTATCACCCCCTCGAAGTCCTGGTTGATCGTCACCCTCAGGCTCGTCTTCTTCATCATCTGCCGCATCGAGTGACTCACGTGAATCTCTTCGGGGAAGATCACGAACCGCTGCAACGGACAATACCACCACGGCTCCTTCTGGTCGCGGAACGAGTAATAGGGGAAGAACCCGTTAGAGTAGGCGAATATCAGCCTGTCAACGCTGAGGTCGCCCCCCACCGCCACCAGACCGCTTTCCTCGCCCAGATGCGGGTCGGGAAAACGCAGTCGCTTGTCCAGTCGAAACACTGCCATATGTCTTTTTTTCAAACTTCGTTGCAAAGATACGATATTTTATCGAAATCACCGCCGCTTCCGCGAAAAAATAATCATGCGACGACAATATTATGCTCAATAGTCATATAAAAATGTGGCATCAGATAAAAGATTTTTCCAAAAATGTTTGTTATAGTAAACATTTTGTATTATTTTTGCACCCGATAAATAACATTTATGAGTAAGAGAACATTTGGAAAGATGATGCCAAGGGCATTGGCTCAGCAGTTGCAACTCATGGGTGAACAGATTATGCTGGCTCGAAAGCGCAGGCATCTGTCAATGCAGGACATAGCAGACAGGGCAACGGTGACACGTTTGACTGTTTCGAAAGTTGAACATGGCGACCCGACGGTAGCTATGGGTATTTATGCACGTGTACTCTTTGCTTTAAATTTTGAGAAGGATATCTCGCTACTGGCTGCAAACGATCCTCTTGGCCGTCTGCTTCAAGATGCAGAATTACTACGCAACGGATGGAACAGCGAGCGCCATGAAGCTCGCTTCAATGGCCGAGTCGTGAAAGACGAAGACAAAGTCAAATGAAAAGATTATGAGAAAAACTTTAGATTATGTCAAATATTGAAAGACTTGGCAAAACAATAGTGTGCATTCCCGCAAAACAGTTATTGAGAGAAAATAAATAGGACCCGCAGCACAATGACTACGAGTCCTGATTAATTGTTAGATGACTGCCTTCCCGTACTTCTTTTTATACGCCTCGGTCTTGCAGTAGCGGCCTGTTGTCACATCAAAGACGATGTGCCCACGCTTAGTCCAGACCCGAAGGGTGGAATCACCGTCAGCGGTACGCCCCTGACTCTGGCGCATCTGAAAATACTGCTCGCGGGTGAACTCGTCAGGCAACAGCTCCAGCAAGTTCTGTGGCCCCGACTGTCGCTGAATCTCCACCTCCTCGCGCAGTTCTTTCTCTAACTGCTGACCGAAGTAGAGCATCTTGCACCAAAGATTATACTGCTCTGACCAGCGTACGAAATCAGCGATTTCACGAGACCACTTATAGCCGTGCGCCACGTAGAGCACCATCCCCTTCAGCCAGGCAATCACGTTGGCACGATAGGAGAAGACCCTGTAGGCTTCACTCTCGTAGAGCTTGGCCGCGTCGCGATTCTCCTGCTTCATGTCGAGTGAAAGCTTCTTCGCCTGCGGACATTCAATGAGACCGTTGGCAGCGTCCAGACGGTCGATATAGGGTTTCAGCTCCTGTGCGAACGTGTGGTCGTAGATGCCGAGGATGGGTGCGATGTCTTCATCATCGTCACCGAGGATGATGGTAGCTATGTCCAGTCGGCTCACGGTACCGTCGTTTACCATCTTCCACAGGAACTTTCTGGCATTTGGCGGTGTCGTTGACGCGTTAAAGTTCCACCTTAAAGGGGCTATTCCAGATACAGAATCAGCACCAACGCGTTCCTGACCTGCGAGCGAATTGTCGAAAGCCTTACGGATCAGCAGGCCCACCTCGTCAGTCGTTCCTCGTGACGTCACCTTCTTCAGTGCCTCGATCTCGTCCACACAAGTGAAGATGTAACGCTCCCCGTTGTTGTGGGCATCGACGATACGCTGATTAAAGACAGCATCGGTCAGGTTATCGATGAGCATCTGAATGCAGATGTCCGTCGGCCTCGGGTCTTTCTTCTGCTTCGCACCCGGGTTCTTCTGCTTCCACTCAGCCTCCCTCTGTCGGTTAGGGATATCGCGCAGACGGATGTCCTCCATGATGTACTCGATGGGCTTCTTGATTGTACCCTTACCGATTGACTGTCGTCCTATCAGCACATTCATAAACGTCGCCTCATGATCCACATTGTCCCAATAGCGGAACTTTGCGCCGTGCAGATGGGCACCGAGCGCAGGGAATACCGCGCTGGCCACAGCGGGCTTGTAGAACCAAGGCACGTTCTTCGTCAGCAGCTTGATGAGCGGAGGCAGTCGCTTCGGCATCGGGGGCGGGGTAGTGAGCGTACCACCGCAGGCCTTTACGCCCGACTGAGATTTCAGTGCCTGCAGCACTTGTTTCAGACGGTAGGGCATACCCTCCATCTTTAGGGAGAGCGCACTCTCGATCTTCTTCCGCTTCTCCTCCTGCGGGAAGTTGTCGTAACAGGGGATTACCTGGTCGAGCCAGTCAGCATTACGCCCGCAGATATGCCTCAGGTCGCTGGCCAGTTGGAATGTCAGCGTGTCCCGGTCGCCCTCTACGGGCTCCTTGCCTTCGTTGTGCAGCTCCCAGTACTTCTTCAGGATCTCAGTAAACGGAATCCCGTGGTAGTCCTGAGGGTAGTCTTTTTTCTCTGCGCAGCTTTCCCCTCCTGAGTCAGGAGGGGCCAGGGGTGGTCTGAACAAGCGCTCGTCCTGCCCCGAACTGCTGCCGCCCGAACTATTCTCGCGCTCCCGCGCCTCCGCACCTTCGTACCCCCGAGAATCCGAACTGTAACGCTGTAACGGTGTAACGCTGAAAATCTCGTCATCCAGATACAGCAGCTCCTCGGCATCACCCGTCGTTGTGAAGAACACCCTTGTGATATCCTTTGCACCCTTGTCATACTCGACACCCAGCAGATCGCTGGCCCACTTCAGATTCTCCTCCTGAGAGAGTTCAGGCTTGCGCTTGAAGGCCAGATGATAGCCTGCCCCTCTTGCGCTCTTCTCGAGCATCAGCAGCCCCAGATTGTCCTTCAGGCTCAGGATACGCTCCTTCACCGCCAGCATCTCCTCGGCAGGGATATGATCAACATCCATCCCGATGGACGTGCTCATCCTCGTCGAGCCCTTCAGCGATCCGTCCTCATTCGGCAGGCACGAGTAGTTCATCTGCACGAGGTCGCCCTTCAGCCTTACCTCACCTTGCCTGATGCGACTTAGGTTGGACCTCTGATCACCGCCGTTCCTCAGCCTTAAGTAATCCTCCCTTGAAAGGACGGGGCGCATCATCTTCGCCCCATCCTTTAAATAGACTAAAAATACACTCATTTATTCCTTTTCTCCAGACTCCTGTCTCCTGTCTCCTTCATCCCAACAGCTCCCTCATGATCTTCTGCGCAATGACGTTCGCCTGACGCACCAGCTCCTCAGCCAGGTCTTCGATGCGGTTATCCTCAATAGAGAACACGTAGTAGTACCTCTTGTTGTGTCCGTGCGAAAACGAGCTGTTGTCCTCTCGGAAGATCGGGGTGTTCCTGATGCGCTTCTTATTCTCCGTCATATAGACGTTGCCGTCCCTCTGGATCTGCACGCTGAACGTCCCTTTGACCTGCTCCAGTTCCACATCCTCGCAACAGGCGAAGTCCACCGTATGTCTGCCGTCATCCAACTGTCCCAGCGTCATCAGCCCATCCAATGTCACGCTCTTCTTTAACTTGTTCTTACTCATTACTTATACATAACTCTTCTGCAATTAATTCTGTGTGAATCTTTTCTTCTGTGATTCTCTGTGAAATCTGTGGCTACACCCCTGCGATTGTGACGATCCTGATGCTGTTCGCGTGCTGAGTCTCGCCACTCTGCTGTGACTTCCACTCCCTCACGTCGAGTCTGCACCTCACGCCGTACATCCTGTTCAGGTCGAGAGGCTGTTTACTGATCGCTATCGCCTGCTGGTCAGTCAACTCCCCGATGAACGTGTCTATCCCGTCCGTCATCGTCAGTTCAACACTCGAGATCACTACCGTCTCACCATTCTGTTTTGTCCAGTTCCGCTGCTGCAGCGCCCCCTGGCTCTTAATTCTTACTAACTTTTCCATAAATTATTTCTAAATCATCTGCAAAATAATGTCTTCAATTTTTCAATTTTTTAATTCTTTAATTTTTCTTGTGGAAGTCGCTCCAGTCCCTGACCTTCATCGGCTCCAATTCGTCCGGCTCGAAGAAGCGTTTTGCTTCCCATTCGCGACGACGTTCGAGACCTTTAAGTTTCTTGCCTCCACCATACACCCACTTCTTGAACTCCTGCTTGATGGCCCTCATCGAGCCACCCTCTTTGATGGTCTTCAATAGGGTAGAGGTCTTCAGCTTATAAAAGCCTAAGTTGAACGCAAACGAGACCAAAGCGTCGAATTGTGGCTGATTGAACTCACCCAGAGAATTCACTTGATTCTCGATATCGAAAAGATCCGCCTTAAGGAACATGTCAGCCCAGTACTCGCTGATCACGTCACCCATCCTGACACCCTGTGTATGTCCGTAGCCGATTGTCGGCACCCCGGCTGCATCCAGATAAGCCTCCTTGCGCAAGCCCTCAAACTCCTTGATTTTTGCCAAGCAAATGTCACTAATTTTCTTCATAATTTTATGTCCTTATGTTCTTGCGTCCCTGCGGTAGCAAGCGTCTCCTTGCGTCGCCGAGCGCTTCTGTCTAAAAAAATATCCTTCTGTCTATTTACGAGTTTCTATCTCGTCAAACATTTCGAGAGTCGATTTCTTCACCTTGTCTCTCAGTTCCTTGTCTATCACCAGCGTCTTCCTCAAAGGGATTTCAAGATGCTTCTCGACCATGAGGAAGAACAATCTCAGCTTCCAAAACGTATCCTCCAGATCTGTCACCTGGTCGCTAAAAGCTACCTCATGCTCGCAATACGCGCCAACACTGAGATCCATCACATAGTCACCCTTGCCCGCCAGTTTCTGAGAAGGCTGATATACCTTGAGCGTCAGTCTCTGCATCTCATGCGACCAATCGATGCCCAGCCTCTTCATCTCGTCTATCCGCTCACAAATGCCCAGATTAGAACCTCCTGATTCATCGAAGACATAGATGCCCATCATGATCAGCATCGTCATCGAATCTACCTTCTCGCCCTCCTCGCATAAGAGATCCAATGGATTGTTGTTGATCAGGATCTTGCTTTGATAATCCTCTAAAGACATCAAAGGCTTACCGGGCGTCTTCACCACAAACTGGGGCTTCCCCTTTTGATTCAAACCTGTGAACTCGCACAAGAGCAAATCAAGTCCGAATTCGTCATACAAAAATACTTTCTTCATAATTCTATTCTCCTTATATTCTTCTGTATAAAAAATTTTTCTTCTGTCTATAAACGGTTCTATTCTCACGAACCGAACCGGTGTCTCAGCAACGCTTTGCTGTGTCAAGTCCAAAAAAACGCGTAAAATAAAAACATGAAAGCAAAAACTAAAATACTACTGCTTATGATGCAAACCAATTAACTTATATCTTCTTTATTATCCGCGAAGGTCTGACTGTCAAGGATGCCTTGTTCCTCAGCGATCAATATGTAGCAAGCTTCCAAGATAAAATCTGCCGATGGGCAGCCAGTCGTATGTATCACGTGCATAGTGACAAAATCCAGAAGATTGTCTGCTATTTCCAACTGCATCCCCTCTTCAAAACCGAGCAGCATGTCCCTTATCATGTCGTAGAGTGCAACGCTCACTCTGTCCTCCAGATTCTCTATAACGCTCATGGCGGTACCGTCGTGATAGTACTCGCCCTTCAAGTTCTGATCGATCACCCTGCAGTCTGCTGCCAGGTTGTTTGCTAATCTCATAATTCTATTGTTCATAATCTAATTTTTAAATCATTAATTAATGTTCGCGCGAGGATGGCCTCTGCGCCTTATGTAGTTCCAAGTCCCATGTAGGGCGACTGCCCTACATAAGACTGGCGAGAGAATTTCCATCGCGGCCCACAACAGAGTCGTTGCCGCGCTGGAAGAATACGAACTTCACAACTTTTTGTTCCAATATGTCAAAGATCCATTTTGTCTTTCGACGATGCAAAGGTACGACGGATTTCTGAGCCTATTTTTCTATTTGTAAACTCGTAAGAAATTAGTATGATCTTTAGTAAAACCGCCGTATTTCTCGTTAATTGCTCGTAAGAATCATCTCTTCCAGAATCTCCCAGAACGCATAGCAGAGATCCTTCCAAGGATTGTTCTGCATATCATAGTAGGCCTCCAGTCTGTCGCTACAATCAACATAGTGTGCAAAGTTGGTCATCGTCGAGACTGCAATCATCATATCAGCAGGCCAACCCTCAGGAGTCATCTTTTGAGCCAAAGTGTAGAACTCAGACTTTCGGATGCTCTCATCAAGCCGGTCTCTCACCACGAGGAAGATCCCGTTCCAATCTATTTTAGACTTAAAGAGGTTCGCGTGTGTATCTTTCAGCTCCTTCATACCTGCCCTCAGCATCGAAACCCGCTTATCTTCCGTCAGAGCCTTATATTTCTTTCTGGCCATTTCGGCCTTTGTGTCGTTACTGCTATTGTTGCTTCCCTTACCGTTGACCTCCGTATCAGGGATAGGCTTCAGGTTATAATTCGCCCTTACCTCGTTCATCTGAACGATAGCATCAGTATTGCCGTTTATCACAGCATTCATCAAATAAGCACAGAGATAGTGTTCGGCTGTTGCTATACATCCGGCATTCTTAGCCATCAACAGCACATCCTCTCCTTTGAGCCACTTACCATCCAGGTAAACGAACTCCTTGTGTAAATTCTCCATCTTCTCCAAGTTTGATTGTGAGATGTGTGTGGATGACGCGCGTTTTATTTCTTAAGAAACATCCCACAACAACTCGGATTCTACAAGTTTATCAGATATTCAGAACCCTCGTATCCTCCAACAATACATTCTCATAGCCACAGCCTCTGAATGCATCGACGGTTATACCAGATGTCTTGAAGAAGTCAGGATCTTTGGCCTTATCGAAACTAAACTCCCATAACCTGTCATCAAGAAGGTTGATACCATGTTTCAGACTATCTAAAGCATAGGCAGCTCTTAATGCTTCACTCCTCCAGTATTCATCAAAGTGATGTCTGCAATGGTTGAACGCTTCGAAGTACTTTGCAAGCAACTCATTCTCCCTCTTGGTGAGCGATGTTTGTTTCATGGCCGATGCAGGGTCTTCTGCAAACGACAACATTACCAAAATCCCATCTTTCGACTCAAGGGAAGAGACCTCAATCACGATGACCCTCTTGCCTTCAAATATGTACATCCTGCCTTCCACCAGTTTCTTGATGACTTCCGTCTTCTTCTCCAAGATGGTTTGCTTGATGTTGTTCACTATACCTTGGTGCTTAATTACCTCGGCCTGTTCCTCTACTAACTGCTGAGCTAAAAGCTCGCAAACTGAGTTTGAAACAAAAATGTTTGCCATAATTTGAATTTATTTATTTAATTAATGTACACGCGAGGATTGCTCCTTGCGCTGTTCCGATCTAAGTCCTGCTGGCCCCTTTGGGAACCAGCAGGATTGTCGAGAGATTTTACTTGATTCCCAGTCTGTGATCCCTAAGGTTCTTAGACCATTCATCAAAACAATCGTAGTCGTCAACATCTTCGAGCCAGACGTTAAGCATACCGTCGAACAGACGCTTGGCATGAATATCCGATTTCTCTAAGGATTTCAGAAAACTTGCCGTAGCTCTTGTCAGTCCGAACAAGATGGCTGGTACATTGTGATCCGTTGCATCTTGACTCCTAATAGTCTCTACAAATTCGTCACAAACCCAATCGCCATTGAAGGCTGCCTTAATCATAGCTGCCTTCACATCGCAATCACAACTATCGTTGCGCTTGCGGAAAAAAGAAACTAAACTTTTCATTTTATTCTTTATTTATAATTAAAGAGTCTCCAGCATTCTGGAGGTTTGTTGTTGCAATGTTTCAAAGAACGATTTTGTCTTTCGACACTGCAAAATTACGACGATTATTTGAGGCTGGAAATAAAAAAAAGATGATTGATTGGGGCAATCCAACCAATCCAACATATTGGATAAAAGTAATCCAATGAAACAAAAAAAGAAGGCAATTTCTTACCTTCTTATCACTCTCATTATTACACCGTGAACTCTTTCTGCTGTTTTAGCAAGAGCCTTATATTTGGGTACAGCTTTTGAATTAATTGTATATTGATGCCATTCGTCAAAACAAGATCCTACATCATTTTTCTTCCATTGATTTCGCTCATTTGTAAGAGACTTGGGAATCTTATCAAAATCTATAGACTTAAGTTCTTTGCCAAAAAATTCACGAAGCTGTTGGCAAATCTCACCATCAGTACAATCCTTTTTTCTTAACTTGTCTTCATGTTTTATCAATAAGCCATCTATCTTTTTCAAAGGTTCAATAATAGCGAGCCACTGCCTTTGTTCTTTTGGATTTATATGGTCGATTCCATCAGATACAAATGGGTATATGGCTTGTCGTATATCTGATACCTTATCTTCGTATTCCTTGGCAAATATAATATTTTCGTATTCTATATTCTGCCCATCATTACCCTCGACTTCGCTGATCTGCCTACGCAAAAGGTCAAGTTCTGCCTGTATACAATGATCATTCTTGTCATTCACCCTTGAAAGCAATCTTTCATTATATATCATTGTTGGGTAGTCACAAAATTTGTTTTCCTCTACAAATTCTCCAAACATCTTTTGAGCTTTTGCCAATTGATGTTGTTCCAATGGTTTCTCCTGTATGGCTATCTGCTCTATAAAGTCAGCTACTTCAATGAAGTTACCCTGGGCCTCTCTTTTGTCTTCTTCCTGTCTCGTTTCCTCATAGAGTTCCTTGAAACCATCAATATTGCCAATAACATCACCAATAGCCTTGCAAATATCTCCATAAGGATGATTAGCTGCATCCGGGAATACATTTAACAATAAGAAGAAAGCAACCGTCGAAACCATCATTGCAGAATGTTCTGCTTGCTGATAACTACGCCTTATCTGATCTCCAACCTCGTCCACATAAATGCGATAACGTTCACATAGATCCTCAAATGCCTCTCTTACTTTTATATCTGTTTCCGTCAAGTTGTCATTCTTTAATTCCGAGGCTAAGTTATTTCCCTCAATCCACACTTCTTCAGGAGACAAGTCATCCCCACGTTGTCGCCAAAGTGGCAAATATAGAATAAGGTAAATTGGATTTTCCTTAAACTCACTACGTTTTAAACATTTCTCTTCTGTGCTTAGCTTATAATACATCAATATAGGTTCTTTACACTATTCAATATCTCAATAAACTTATTAAAGTCTTCCTTTCCGAATAATTGATTAGAGGCTAAAATGGGGATTAATGCATCAGGAATTTCTACAGCTACGTCATTATCTAGATTGTCTCCAGAAATTCTTATCATTGTATGACCATCTTTAGGATAAGCTTTAATCTCTTTTCCACATGCTGAATGTAAGTCCACTAGTGATTTCGTTTGAGGATTTTCTGGTGCCAAATTTAAAACGCCACCCTTTGGTGCTTTCAAGTCTGTATCTATACCTCCTCCTGTTTCTTGACGAATGGAAATAAAATTGTCTCCCAAAGACGCAAGACGGCCTAAGTTCAAAGGTGGTAGAGAGAAATGAACACGTGAAAAGCCCTTAGGATAGCGTTTAACATAGTCCCAGAAATCATCAGACTTGAAAACAGGTCCATCACCATAACTAAAGTGCATACCTTTCTTAGATGATAACCAGTTGTCAAGTATACACTTCAGAGCCTTCGCTACATTTCTTGTTCCAGCATTTTGGGGACGATTAGGCCATGCTGTAGTTTTTTGTTCTATTAGCATACGCTGGATGCCGTTCCTATTGTCCCATACGACATAACACCATGGATAGTCCTCGATTATATGATTGTTAAGCTTTACATCCGTTACACTCCTCTTTGATAACCGTCCAAACTTCATGATAGCAGTATTGCCCTCTACAAAGATGGTGTCAAAAACAAATGTCGATCTGCCTATTAGAAAAGTACGCTCTTCGATAGGCATATCTGTCTTAAAGAATTCTCTAAAAGTTTCCAATCTTTTCTCCCACTCCTCATCGGTACAGCCAGGAGAAGGGAAGCTCTCAATTTCCAATTGACGATGCGCTGAACGAACAATACGTTCAAACTGATATGTATAGATTGCAAATGTAGCCATTGTTATTCGTATTAATGTTTTATATCTTAAATTTTGTTTCAAGGGACAGGTCATTGATTCAAAAACGATCAGAATCTGTCCCCGTAATTATTTCTTGAGTACCGTATATGTTGGAGTTTGATTATCCATCATGAATGTTGTGCCTTTTATATTTCTTTACACCTGATTTCCGTACCCCCTACTTATTGGGGCAAAGTGGCTACAAAGGTACAAAAAAAGTAGATCAACACATGATCGTCGGATCAATGAAGATCGTCTTTTGAGTTTTTTTAACTTAGAATGGTAAATCTTCGAAAGGCATCGGTTCTTGGCATCCAAACAAATCGGTCTGAGTGTCCTTAGCCTTAACAATATCAGAAATCTTTTTTCTGTAAGTAGTGTAAGTATCCAATCTTTCTATTTCTTCACGACGGGCTTTACTGATAGAAGCAAATTCTTCTTCTCGCTCTATACCGAGGAAACGCCGATCCAATAGATTTGCAGCAATACCAGTCGTACTGCTTCCGGCAAACGGATCAAGAACCCAGGCACCAGGCTTCGTGGATGCCATGATGATACGGGAAAGCACACATAGTGGTTTCTGTGTCGGATGCTTGCCACAAGATTTCTCCCACGGAGCGATGGCTGGCAATCGCCAGACGTCCGTCATTTGCTTGTCATCGTTGATGTGCTTCATCAACTCATAATTATAATAATGTGGCACCTTTTCCTTTTTCCTTGCCCAGATGATAAATTCTGTGGAATATGTGAAGTAGCGGCATGAGATATTGGGCGGCGGGTTTGTCTTAGCCCATGTGATGACGTTGAGTATCTTGAAACCAAGCAGTGTCAATGCATTGGCTACGCTAAAGATATTATGATAGGTTCCTGATATCCATATCGTTCCATTTTCTTTGAGCTTGTCCCGGCAAAGAGAAATCCACTTTATATTGAATTCGTTAATCTCCTCAGGCGTCATGCTTTTATCCCAGTCGCCTTTATCTACACAAACCACCTTGCCGCTCTGCACGCTGATGCCACCACTCGACAGGAAATAAGGAGGGTCGGCAAACACCATATCGAACTTGAATTTGAACTGGGGCAGCAGTTCAAATGTATCACCACAAAGCAGATTGAAGTCGTGGGAAGGTGATTTGTAGAAAGGTTTAATCATCTAATACTATCCACAAACGAACTCAGATTAGTCAAATTGTAAACGCTGGGAATCGTATTATATGCCTCTTCGAGTTTGTTGCGTGCAGACTTCCAACCTATGCCATCCGTGATCCAAACGAATTCGAATCCATCAACAGAATTCACCTTTGGAGCAAGGTCTGTGTAGGCTCGTGCCACCTCATTAAGTTTTGAACCGCCGCCGCTATAGAAATTTACTTCAATAAGATATTTTTTCAGGGGAGTCTTAATAAAGAAGTCAAATCGCTTTTCGTCGGCACCAAGTACCGAGAGTTGAGGGAACTCAGAGGAATAAACCTCTTGACGAAACTTGATTCCTTTAGAACGGAAGACTCTGGCAACCGTATCCTCCATGATGTGGCCACTGCGATTCTTACGGGCGTTGGTGTCAAGACCGGTTTCGATGCCAAAAACATAATCAACAAGATTTTTTATCCGACGGGATGAAAAGATCTCGGCCAATCCTGTGCCTTCCAGAAACTCTACGACCTTATCACTCGACTCAAAATAACTCTTCAGTAAGACTACATTGCCATTACAATCAACGACAGGCTTTTTCCCCTCATCTCTAACTGCTATCAAAATGCCAAGTACTTCAAACACATGTCGGTCACGTTTCCATATTTCCGAAACGCTTTTTGAGAGATCGTCTTTACCAATCAGATAGTTGAGAGTATTAAGACTCATTTCTACCTCAGCCACATTGGCTGAAATCTTGCCAAAGTCGCAGAAAAAATCCAGCGTCTGATTTGTCTCCTGTAGTTGAGACATAAATAGTTCGAAATTCTTATTCATAGTTTTTGATTAATAATTCTGTTAGTTTTCCTCGTTTCTCGGGATTCGCATTAATAGCACGAGATGCGTAGACACGATGGATATGGAAGTCTGCATAGATATCTTCGAAAAATGTGTCTTCTGGATTCTTCGCAGAACAATCGGCATTGCTAAGCATCCACATCACGTTAACATGTTCATTGATTCGGGCGCAGAAATCACGCAGCCTTATCTGCTCATCGTCGTTGAATTCCTCTTTGGCATATGAGTTAAAACTCGATGTGGCATTCAGAGGACGATATGGTGGATCGAAATAGAAGAAGTTCAAACCATCACCCATATAATTAGCTGTGTCTTCGAAGTCGCCGTTTAATATTTTGACATTAACCCGATTCAACAATTCACTATCGGCCTTGATTGTATCAGCATTGCAGATCGTAGGGTGCAGATTACGTCCAAAAGGAACATTAAATTTTCCCTTGGCATTGACTCGATAAAGGCCGTTGAAACACGTTCGGTTCAGGAACATCAGATACTTCGTTCTGTCTATATCGTCGAGTTTGTTCTCGTTAAAAATGCTTCTGACGGAGAGAAAGAAATCTTTCTTTGCTTCTTCATCAGGCTGATTGAAGTAATTCAGTTCCAGCTCTGACAGCCTTGCAATAAGCTCATCCGATTGATTCTTGATGATGCAATAGGCTGTCACCAAGTAGGGATTGATGTCGTTGATGACTGCATTCGTGATATTGGGAAATCTGCGGAGCATATGAAACAACATCGCACCGCCACCCACGAAAGGCTCAATATAAGTAAACTGCTGCTGCACAAGTTCTGCAGGCAGATGCTGGTCGAGCTGAGATAATAGTTGCCCTTTGCCTCCAGCCCATTTCAGGAAGGGCTTTGCTTCTGTACTCATCTTATGTTCTTTTTGCAGCGGGCAAAAAGAAAGCGTACCGCCTCCGTTTTCCAACTCTTAACGAAGGCCGTCCACCACAGAAGCCCATACAGAGAGAAGGAAAGGAAGGGGTACGCCTATACAGAATAGGCGTATCCTCATTCCTCGAGACTCTCTGTATTAAAACGGTTTGGTGGACTGTTTTCGTTAAAAGTCTCTTCGAACTTAGATACTACTATCTAATTCCCACAATGTCATACGCGCTTATGATGAGTATCAAAAGCTGGGTGCAAAGGTAGTGATTTCTTCCGAAAACTACAAGCACTTACTCTGATTTTTCATCTTTCACGCTGATTTCTGTTTCTTTGTAGTCAGAATCGTCCAGCACAATCTGGCAATTTCGATACATCTGCCTCACTCTTTCAATGGCGTCGTTTTCATCAACGGCCTCCACATCCACGATGCGACTTAGTATCTCCATCACTTCTATGCTATACTTCTTCATACAACCTGCAAAATTAGCACAAAAGTATGAGAAAATCGGCAATAGATCAAAAGTTAACAAAAAAGATCAAAATTGAACATTTTTGCACTTTTCCTCATAAAAGTTTGGATTGTTCAAAATAAAACTGTACCTTTGCAGCATCAACGTTTAACATTAAATGTAAAATTATGAATAACATTATCAAAAAAGAAGATTTGCTGGCTTACATCCAAAGCAAGATTTATGTGATTCGTGGAAAAAAAGTGATGCTGGACAGGGATTTGGCAGAGCTATATGGTGTTGAAACAAGAACATTGAATCAAAGGGTAAAACGAAATTTGAGACGTTTCCCTTCTGACTTTATGTTTCAAATGACTAAAGAGGATATCGAAGAATGGAAATCACAAATTGTGATATCCAATTCCATCAAAATGGGTCTTCGTAAATCGCCTAAAGCCTTCACGCTGTTTGGAGTGGCCATGTTAAGTAGCGTTTTGAACTCAGAGACTGCCATAGATACCAATATTGATATTATGAGAGCCTTTGTGGAGTACAAAACCATTAAAGATATGGTGAAGTCTGGTGAGTTCCAGGAGTTGCAAGAGAAATTGGAAAGAACCAATTCTTACATTGAAGAAATTCTTGAAGATCAAAACGAAATCAACGAAAGTACTCGTGCCCAACTTGAAGCCATCAATACAGCTATAGCAGAACTACAAGTGGAACATCGAAAACAGCCTAAGCGGAAACCAATAGGATTCGTTCAGCCTAAAGATGATGATGAAACAATTCCCTGATACAAGGACAGTGCCTGAATTACAACGTTCTGTCCCCGTGTGTACATCAAGCGCGGCATCTACATCATGAACGGAAAGAAGGTCGTGAAATAAGCAAATAGCCCCGGTGAAAACACCGGGGCTATTTGCTTTATTCTTCTGAGATACCTCCTACGCCACTCCGATGCGTGTTCTTCACCTTCGGATGCCCTGCGTACTTCAGAGACCCCACACCGCTCACCGTGCCGTCGATCCGCTCGGAGGCATAGCATGATACGCTGCCCACGCCTGACACACTGGCTTTCACATTCAGGGCTTTCAGTTCATTTGCACGGATGCAACCCACGCCGCTGCACACCAGTTTCACATCGTCGGCCACGCCGCCAATCTGGATATCGCCCACACCCGAGTTGATCACCTCCAGTTTATCTGTGTCCAGGCTGTCCATACTCACATGCGACACGCCGCTGTTGCTCAGAGCTGTCAGGTCGGAGGTATATACCGTGATCAGCACGTTCCTGGCATCAATGTTCACCTTCTTAGTCAGGTCGATCACCAGGCGTCCGTCCTTGCTGTCAAACTTAAACAGATCGATATAGTTGTCGGGGGCCTTCAGCTCCACCACGCCGTTCTTCTCCTCGTTCTGTATGATCTCCACGTTGGCTACGCCCTTCACGTCAATCTTCTCGAATGGCTTCAGATTGTACGTCTCAGCCACGATGTTCTCACTTGCATCCACCTTCTCATACCCCATGACTTGAACGTTCGAGCACGCTGCCAAAGCCATCACACACACTACTAAAAACAGAATCTTTTTCATATACATTTTATTTTTAAATTGTTTGTTCTTTACCCCTTAGACGTATCTCACCCCCTAAAAGTTGCAAAGCATGGAAAAACATGCAAAAAATGTCTTGCAGGTTAGCGTTACGCGTTACAGCGTTACAGTTCGAAATCTGGTAATTGATGGAGGTGTTTTAGTTCTATATATTATATATATTATAATATATATAATATATAGCAATATTTTCGAAGTGTGTAAATAGAAAATTGGAACTGTAACGCTGTAACGCTGTAACGGATTGTGGTAATAATAATTTACAAAACCTTAAACTTGATTTTCGTGCTTTTTGAGGGCTATTGAAACTCAGATTTTGGGCTATGGAAAGTGCGATTTTTAATAAATGAAACTCGGACTTTGGACTATTAAAAGTCAAATAGCCAGAAAAGCACGAAAAACGGGCAGTTATGGCTGCCCGAGTGCTTGGTAAATTTTGTTGACTTCTGCTGGAGAAAACGTCCGGCGCTTTAGCTGAGCGAGGGGCGCCAAATCGGGATTTTCCAACAAAAGAGCCTTCAATTTCTGCCAGGCTGACATCGGTTGAACATAGGGGAAATAGCGCTGCGCGAGCTGCGCACGACCAAGACTTTGCGCTCGGCTTTGCCGCTTGGCATCGCCAAGAACTTTATGATTACATAATTCCATAGATAAATAAGATGTTCTTTTGCGGGTACAAAGGTACAAAAAATTGACGAGACTACCAAGCAAATCCGCAAATAATTTGATATAAATTGAAACAATTAGAAACAACTTGAAACAAATTGATTCCAATGAGATAAATGCTTGCACAATATAAAAAAAGTTCGTACCTTTGCAGTGCAGAAGAAAAGAAAGGATTTTTAAATTATGGCACGATCAAACATTCCAATGGTGATCAACCTTCGTCAGAACACGAACGACGACAGTTCCGCGTTTGGCAAGTATTTCGCAGAAGTAGACTCTAAGGAGCCCCTCAACCTGAAGGGTTTCGCCCGGCACATGACGGGTCACGGCAAGATTGCCGACTATCAGATGTGTGTGCTGGTGCTCGGACAGGTGGTTGAGTGCATGAGCGAGCTTCTCTCTCAGGGTCAGCCCGTGAAGCTCGACGGACTTGGCACGTTCAGTCCTGCCGTCGAAGGCCAGGGTAATGGCAAGAACGACCTGGAGTCTGCTGTGGCAGCCGGAGCTGATGCGATGATCAACGGCATCAAGATCAACTTCTCGCCGGAGAACACGAAGGGTGAAAAGCTCACCAGCCGCGCCTTCAAGGAGCAGTGCATCTTCGAGTACGGGTATGTGGTTGAGAGCGAGATCCGCACCGTCAATGGTAAGCAGCGTCGCGTGCAGAAGAAGACGCCGATCAGCTACCTGATGGCTCCCGCAGCCGACGGTGCAAGTGGCGGCGGAGGCAATGATGGCACCCAGAGCGGTGGTGGTACGAACCAGGGCGGCGGTACGAACACCGGTGGTACGGACAACGGCGGTGGTGACGATGACGAGCGTCCCGGAGCAGGCGGGTAATCTCTTCCCCTCCTGAGTCAGGAGGGGTTAGGGGTGGTCTGAACGCGGGAAACTATTCGCTTCTTCAGACCCCCTCTGGCTCCCCCTAACTTAGGGGGAGAAAATAACGCAGAAGTTACGAAGAATTATGAAGAAGCAAAGGATCATTGAGCTGGCGGTGAAGGTGATAGTAGCTGCGCTCACGGCATTCCTCACGGCACTGGGTACGACGAGCTGTATGGGCAGAGGACCGTTTTAAAGGTGAAAAAGTGAAAGGGTGAAAGGGTGAAGTGAGGGACGAGCAGAACGCTCGTCCCTCATTAATTATATGCATATCTTTTTAAGTTATCTTATTTTTTTACCGCAATAGGGGCAGAAACGCTGCACGTCGGCATCCTGATAAGCTGAAGGATCAACCATTTCTCCAATATGACACCCAATGGCTTCTGCAATCTTTTCAAGATCAGAAACGCGGATATTGGGGCTGTTGATAAGACGGCTGAAATTAGGCTGTTGCATTCCTAATTTGTGAGCCACCTCGGAATTGGTATATCCGTGAGCTTTAATTGCCTGTTTGATATTAGCGGAGAGATCCATCTTTTATAATTTGTGGGGGCAAAGTTAGACAAAACATTTTAAATCTCCAAATATCAGAACATGATATTTTTGTATTTCATAATTAAATCATATGTGGCGAAAATTGTCAAATATTGATATATTGTTTGTTAATTATAATAAATATATCATATATTGATATTAATATATGTCAATTATTGATATATTATTATATCCTTTTTTCTATTTTTGCAGCGTGATAATGAACATAAAATTTGATGATTATGAAGAAATTACCAGTTTTGAAGTACTATGATTTAAGAGATTTGATGTATCTTAATATCATGAAGTGTCTAAATGGTGTGGTTATAGATGACGCTTCTTTGGAAGTGATGCTTAGGATTGAGAAAACCATGCAGCGGCTGAAAGTCATGGGGAGTGATGCCAGGCGTATCCTCTGGATTGAGATAAAGGCGCCGGGCAAAAGAAATCGCGAAGAATTTGCAGACGCCAACGATAATTATTGGTATCAAGTCTGCTCGGCTCATTATAAGGATTTCCACTATATGCTTATAGGTAATGCCGAAGGAAGGTTGATCAGCTTGCAAAACCGAGCAAGTATCAAGGGAAAGAGAAAACCTGATGCCTGGTATGGGGATGTATCGAAACCTTTGGAGAGGATAGAGCGTTATATCAAAAAATTGGTTGACTGCATCTGTGAGAATCCTGATGAATATAATAATTATGTAGAAGATCACTTGCCTTACTCGAAACGTGAAGGGAAGATTAAGAGGTCTATGCTGAACAGGATATGTCCTGAATATCGTACGTTTGATGACCCTCAGCACGTGGTCGATGTCATCAAGAAATATGAAGCGTTGCCAATGACCAACTATGATAAGATGACATTGAGAACTTATATACACGTGTGGCGAATCGCTTATGTGGCGTATCAGACCAAGGATTACTATATACCTAAGCCAATGTCTGACTTCGAAGGCCTGTCAGATATGGAGATATTCAGAAGATGTAAAAAAAGGGGACATGAGATAGAAGAGATGGATCTCGACAGCGAGGAGGCTTTTGTGGAGTGGGAAAAGGAGAACTCTTTGTATCACTGCATGGAAGTGGCATATGCAAGGATTTTGATGTCTCCTGTAAAAGAAGAAGGGCACTGGTATTTTAGCTTGTCTTATAGCATCTATGGATATACGCAAGATGTGTTCAATATTCTCGAATCGTTGTGGCAGGAAGGCATCAGAGTGAAGTGCAATCATGCGATGACAAGAATGTTAAGATATGCTCAAGAGACGGACTATGTAGGCATCGCGCCAATCTCCAACCCGCGTGCCTATAATGATGTCATTGGTAATGAGATTATACTGCCCATTGAAGAAGAAGATTCAGCCCAGCAAGTTGCAGAGATTATTTCTGCCGCTAAGTGGAAGAAACAAATAAAAGTGAGACCAATACATAAATAGCCCCATTTATACCAAAACTCGTACAGTTAAAGAAGAATTTCTTCCTTTTCTGTACGAGATTTGATATATACGAGGGCAAAATGTGTTAATCTTGATGAACACTTTTGCCCCAAATGTGTTAACCATGATGAACACTTTTGACCTATGAAAGGTTTATAGCCGGGCTGGGCCTTACTGTTGTTTTGGGTGCTAAATATAAACAAATAAAACGTGGTACACAAATTTGTGGACCACAATTTTGTGTACCGATGTATTTTTCTTGGCCTTAATGCTAAATTCCTTTAAATTCAGCGCGAGATGAGTGATATTTGAGGATTATTTAGTAATTTTGTGGCGCAATTAACAATTATGAATATGAAAAGGAACTTAACCATTGTGATGCTTCTCTTGCTGGCCCTGACGATGTGGGCACAGGGGAACGGGGCGCTCGACCAATTGAAGGCCGACCCGAAGAAATCGTACGGTACGGACTATCCGTATCAGTTTGCCACACCTCAGCTGACGAAGGCGCCGAAGGGCTACAAGCCGTTCTACATCAGCCACTACGGACGTCACGGTTCGCGCTACTACTGGAATGCGATGCTCTATCAGGAGCTGGCGAACCTGTTGACGAAGGCTCACGAGCGGGGGCAGCTGACACAGGCGGGCGAGGCTTTCTTCGAGAAGTTCATGGCCGCAAAGGACGAGTTGCAGACGGGCGTGAGCGAGCTGTCGAACCTGGGTTGGGAGCAGCACCAGCGCATCGCAAGGACGATGTATAACAACTTCCCCGAGGTGTTCAAGAAGGGCGGCAATGTGCTGGCCATCGCCTCGCTGTCGGGACGCTGCGTGCTGAGCATGTCGTCGTTCTGTCAGGAGCTGGTGCAGTGCAATCCGGCCATCGAGATCCGCGAGCAGTCGTCGCGCTTCACGCTGGATGGCGTGGTGCCCTCAGACCGTCAGAACCCGAAGAAGCGTAAGTTCGCGAAATCGAAGGCGCGCTGGGAGCAGAACCGCGATAAGTTCACGTTCGACGAGTCGCTGCGTGAGAAGGTGGTGAACCGCACGTTTACGAGCACCGACTCGCTGCCGGGCAACATGCACCACATCGGCAGCAACCTGATCAACCTCTACACGTCGCTGCCCAGCATCGGCCACGAGGGGATGATGGAGGGGCTGATCACCGACGACGAGATGGTGGCCCAGTGGGAGCAGTCGAACCTCGGGTCGTACTCGTGGGTGTTTGAGCCGCAGAACGATATGGTGCCCATCCTGCAGGATATCATCCGGAAGGCCGACGCGGTGATCGGCGGCAGCAGCGACCGCATTGCCGACCTGCGCTTCGGGCACGACACGTGTCTGGGGCCGCTGACGGTGCTGATGGGTCTGAACGGCGCCGACAAGGATCCCGAGGACCCCTACGAGGTGAAGAACATCTACCAGAACTGGCAGACGTGTAAGGCGTCGAACCTGCAGCTGGTGTTCTATCGCGGCAAGAAGGCCTCGGACGATATCCTCGTGAAGGCGCTGCTGAACGGCTCGGAGGTCTCGCTCCCCGTGAAGACGGACTGCTATCCGTATTACAAGTGGTCGGACTTCAAGGCGTATTACACGGGCAAGATTGCAAAGATTGAGAGTTTAAAGACAGAATGAATACATTAGATTTGTTTTCGCTGAAAGGCAAGACGGCTCTGATTACTGGTGGCTGCGGTCATCTGGGCAGGGCGATGACACAGGCGCTGGCAGACGCCGGAGCGCAGGTGTATGTGGCGGGCACCAGCCACGAGAAGTTCGAAGAGGTGTTCGGGGCTGATACGAAGCTCCGGTTCGTGAAGATCGACATCATGGACTCCGCGAGCATCCGTGAGGCGTTCACCGAGGTGGCGACAGAGGCGGGGAGCATCGACGTGCTGATCAACAATGCGGCTCAGTATGCGGGCATCGGCAAGCGGTCGGAGGATCTGACGGACGACGACTGGGCGCGCTGCATCGACGGTATAGCGGGCAGCGTGTATAAGTGCATCCGTGAGGTGCTGCCGTTTATGAAGAAGGGTGGCTCGATCGTGAACATCGCGTCGATGTACGGCATCGTGTCGCCGTATCAGGCTGTGTATGAGCCGCCCTGCGAGGCGTCGCTGATACCGGTGAACTACAGTGCGGCGAAGGCGAGTGTGATCCAGACGACGCGCTATTTCGGCACGTATCTCATCGAGCGGGGCATCCGCGTGAACAGTATCTCACCGGGGCCGTTCCCCTCGCCGAAGGTGCAGGAGAACAAGGTGTTTGCCGACCGCCTGAGAGAGAAGAATCCGTCGCATCGTCTGGGTGATCCCGAGGACTTGAAGGGGGCTGTGCTCTTCCTGGCGTCTGACGCCTCGCGCTATGTGGTGGGGCAGAACATTCAAGTGGATGGAGGATGGACCATTTGGTAAAGGTAAAAAGGTGAAAAAGTAAAAAGGTGAAAAAGGTTTTGTGTATTGTGCAGGCGAGGCTGACGTCGTCGAGGCTGCCGGATAAGGTGATCATGCCGCTGGCGGGGAAGACGATCGCCGAACATGTGTTTGAGCGTCTGAGTCTGAGCCGACATATAGATAAGGTGGTGTTCGCCATCCCGACGGGTGAGCGCAACGACGAGCTGGAGCAGTTTCTGGAGGAGCGGGGGATTCCGTCGTTCCGGGGGAGTGAGGATAATGTGCAGGAGCGCTTTATCGGCTGCATCCGCGAGTATCAGCCGGAGATTGTGGTGCGCGCCACGAGTGATAATCCCTTCGTGGACTGGGAGCAGGCCGACCGTCAGATAGAGGGCCTGAAGGACTGCGACTATGTGTCGTCGGAGGGTGCGCCGCTGGGAACGGGTGTGGAGGTGTTCTATGCCGAGGGTCTCGAGGAGGCGTACAGGCTGGCGGAGAGTGACCGTGAAAGGGAGCACGTGACGCCGTATCTGTATACGCATCCGGAAAGGTTCCGTGTGAAAAGAGTGCCGTATCATCTGACGCTGAACGGCAGTTACCGTCTGACGGTGGACACCGATCATGACTATGCGCTCGCCCAACGTATCTATGAGGCGCTCTACGACGGGAAGCCCATCGCCAACGAACGCATCTATGCGTGGCTGGCCGAGCATCCCGAGGTGAGTCATCTCAATGACGATGTGGAGCAGAAAGAGGGAGATCTCATCGCAAAGCGATGATGGAAAATTATAAAATTATAAAATTATAAAATTATAAAATTATAAAATTAAAGAATTAAAAAATAAAATATTATGCTGAATTTTAACAAGAACATTAAGATCGGGAACCGGATGATTGGTCCGGACTATCCCACTTATTTCATCGCCGAGATCGGCGGTAACTTCGACGGCAGTCTCGACAAGGCCAAGCGCCTGATCGATGCCGCGAAGGAGGCAGGTGCTGACTGCGCCAAGTTCCAGACATTCAAGGCCGAGAGCATCGTCTCGGAGGGCGGTTTCTCGAAGATGACCCTTCACGGCGTTCACGGTTCGTGGGGCCGTACGGTGACGGAGGTGTTCCGCGATGTGGAGTTCCCCATCGAGTGGCACCAGGAAGTGGCCGACTACTGTGCGAAGGTGGGCATCGACTTCTCCACCTCGCCTTATTTCAAGGAGGCCATCGACCTCTGCGCCGACATGAAGCTGCCGTTCATCAAGATCGGTTCGGGTGAGATCACGTGGCTCGAGATGCTCGACTACACCGCCCGTAAGGGTATCCCCGTGATGCTGGCTACGGGCGACGCGACGATGTCGGAGATCGACGAGGCCGTGCGCACCATCGAGAAGACGGGCAACAAGGATCTCGTGCTCATGCAGTGCATCACGAACTATCCCTCAAAGATCGACAGCGCGAACGTGAACGTGCTGAAGACCTATCAGAGTGCGTTCGACTGTCTGACGGGCTATTCAGACCATTCGCCCGGTCATGTGGTGGCGCTGGCATCGGTGGTGTTGGGCGGTCGTGTGATTGAGAAGCACTTCACGCTCAATAAGACCGACAAGGGTCCTGACCATCCTCATTCGATGGAGCCGCAGGAGTTTAAGTTCATGGTCGACTCGATCCGTGAGGTGGAGCGTGCGATGGGTTCTACGCGTAAGGAGGTGGTCGCCGAGGAGGGTGAGACGGTGTTCGTGCAGCGTCGTTGCCTCTATGCGAAGCGTCCGCTGAAGAAAGGTCAGGTGATCACCGCCGAGGATATCGACGTGCTGCGTCCCGCCTTAGGCATTCCCCCGAAGTTCAAGGATACCATCATCGGCAAGACTGTCAATAAGGACATTCCCGCCCGCGATCCAATCTTTTGGGAGGACCTGTGAGAAGTGAAAAGTGAAGAGTGAAAAGTGAAGAGTGAAAAGTGAAAAGTGAAGAGTGAAAAGTGAAGAGTGAAAAGTGAAAAATGATAACAGATAGAGAGAAGATTCTGGCGATTGTCGACAACGACTGTCTGTCGATGTCGGACGCCATCATCCTGTTGGAGGGTGACGGCTTCGACAGGTTCCGCAAGGCTGTGAGCCTGTATAAGCAGGGCCAGGCGCCGAAGATCGTGTTCAGCGGAAACATCACCGACTACGATTATGGCAGTTACCCCTTTGCGGAGGTGTTGCCGAGGATGCTGAAGGAGGGTGTGCCCGAGGAGGACATCATCCACGAGGACAAGTCGCTGAACACGCGTGAGCAGGCGGTAGAGGTGGTCAGAATGGCGCAGGAAAGGGGTTGGAAGAAGCTGATTCTGGTGGCGTCGCACGAGCACCAGTATCGGGCGTATCTGACGTTCCTCCGCGAGGTGCTCGACTCGAAGAGCGGCATCACGCTGTATAATGCGCCGGCAAGAAACCTCGACTGGTTTGTGGACAAAGGGTGGGGTACCCGCTTCGAACGCCTCGAGGCGGAGATCCTCAGGATTGAGAAATATAGCGAGATGGGCCATCTGGCCAATGCACAGGAAGTGATAGAGTATCAGCAATGGAAAGAAGCACAATTGACAGACTGAAACAGCTGTTCGGGAAGAACCTGATCGGGCCCGATGAGGTGAAACCGCTGCTGGAGCGCATCGGGGCGGGGAAGATCGTAATCCCCGAGTTGAACTATTCGCTGGAGGAGCTGGAGCAGTATGCGAAGGACTATCTGCTTGTGATGGGTCTGCCCTCGGTGGGCGGGAAGCCTGTGACGATCAGGACGCTGAGGGAGGCGTTCGGCGTCGATCCCGACGCGAGCGAGCCTTGTTTCTACAATCAGGACTGGTATATGCACGAGGACTTCATCGACCGCCAGATGGATGCGCGCTGGTATCTGCTGCGCAAAGAGGTGGTCGAGGCGTCGCGGGCGGTGATGCCCGAGCAGCTGATGGCTGAGGACTATGCCTTCCCCACGGCGATACTCTGTGCGTATGCGTTCTTCGCCTATTGGTTCTGCTACGATGAGAAACTGTGGTATCACGATTTTGTGTGGTGCAGCGATACCGACCATAACGGCGACCGCATCTACGTGGGCAAATACCACGATGTGGACGGGGTGAATAAGAACGGCTTCAGCGTGCATCGCCATCTGGCGCTCCGCAGTTGCTATGCCGCAGTCACAGTAAGGTAATTGTTTATAGTTTAAAGTTTATAGTTTATAGATGATTACTTCTGAGGGAGAATATATGTACGCGCTGGCGGGGAGGTTGTTCCCGATCTGCCGGAGTATTACGGGCGACGGGTTCAGACAATCGCTGGAGATGATCCGTGAGGAGGTGCCGGAGATGACGGTTCACGAGGTGCCGACGGGAACAGAGGTGTTCGACTGGACGGTGCCGAGAGAGTGGAATATCCGGGGCGGATGGATCAAGGATATGCGGGGCGAGACGGTCATTGACTTCAAGGACTGCAACCTGCATGTGCTGGGCTATTCGGTGCCCGTCCACCTGAAGGTGAGCCGCGAGGAGCTGTTGGAGCATGTCTATACACAGCCCGATCAGCCCGACTGGATTCCCTACGTGACCTCGTATTATAAAGAGCGTTGGGGATTCTGCATGAGCGAGAGGCAGAAGGAACGGCTGACCGACGAAGCGTATGAGGTGTGCATCGACAGTACGCTCGAGGACGGGAGCCTGACGTACGGCGAACTGATCCTGCCGGGCGAGACGAAGGAGGAGGTGTTCTTCTCGACCTATCTCTGTCATCCCTCGATGGCGAACAACGAACTGTCGGGTCCTTGTCTGATGGCGGCGCTCATCCGATATGTGAAGCGTCTGGAGAAACGGCGCTATACCTATCGCTTCGTCATCGTGCCCGAGACCATCGGTTCGATCACTTACCTGAGTCGCAACCTGAAGGAGATGCAGGCCCATGTGAAGGCGGGCTTCGTGCTGAGTTGCGTGGGCGACGACCGGACGTATTCGATGGTGTCGACGAAGTATGAGGATACGCTGGCGGACCGCGTGCTGAGAAATGTGCTCCACTATCATTATCCCGACTATATCCGGTATTCGTTTATGAAACGTGCCTCCGACGAGCGACAGTATGGTTCTGCGGGCGTCGGACTGCCCGTATGTGCGTTCTGCCGCAGCAAGTATCATGAGTTCCCGGAGTACCACACTTCGGCTGATAATATGGATTTTATCAGTCCCGAGGGTCTGCAGGGCTCGTATGAAGCGATGGTGAAGGTGATTGATGCGCTGGAGCATAACAGGCACTACGTGATGACCTGTCCGTGTGAGCCGCAGTTGGGCAAGCGCGGACTCTATCCCACCATCAGCCAGAAGGGCACGTATGATGCCGCGAGGGCGATGCAGCACTTTACGGCGTATGCTGACGGGCGCAACGACCTGATTGAGATCAGCGATATCATCGGTGTGCCTGTGGACAAGTTGATTCCCATCGTGCAGAAGCTATTGGAGCATCAGCTGATTACGTTCGATTGAGCATTCGGGAGATGAAACGGGCGATTGTCATAGGAGCGTCGTCGGGTATCGGTCGCGAGGTGGCAAGGCTGCTGATCAGCGAAGGCTGGACGGTGGGTGTGGCAGCCCGCAGGGAGGCGATGCTGCAAGACCTCGGTGCTGCGGCGACAGCGTGTATCGACGTAACGGCGGAGGAGGCTACTCAGCGATTGCGACAACTCATTGAGGACGTGGGCGGGATGGATCTGTTTTTCTATGCCTCGGGCATCGGACATCAGAACCGCCAGTTACGTGAGGATATCGAAATGTCCACGATGCAGACGAACGGCTTGGGATTCACCAGGATGATCGGTGAGGCCTACCGGTATTTTGCAGAGCGACAGGAACAGGAAGGGTCGAAGGAGTGGGGGCATATCGTTGCAATCACGTCGATTGCGGGAACGAAGGGACTCGGACCGGCGCCGGCCTATTCGGCTACGAAGGTGATGCAGAACGTGTATCTGCAGGCGCTCGAACAACAGGCTCATCAGCGGGGGCTGAGGATCAGGTTTACGGATATCCGCCCGGGATTTGTGGATACGGCGCTGCTGAAGGGGGACTTCCGTTATCCGATGATGCTTCAGCCCGAGAATGTCGCACGGGAAATCGTCTGTGCGATCAAAGCCCACAATCACATCCGCGTGATCGACTGGCGCTACCGTCTCCTTACCGCCTTCTGGCGCCGCATACCCCGCTGCCTCTGGCGACACTTCAGACTATAATTATCTAATAAATAGAAGTTCTCTGTATTTTGGTAATGACCAGAGGCCGTCTTCGACGATCATCTCGAGGTGGTCGATCTCGTTGCGGATGGCATCCATCTTCGGACAGACGGTGTCGTGATAGGCGATGGCGCGCTCGTGGATGTCGGCGATGCGGTTCGCCACGCGGCGGGCCTCGGTGAGCTCCTCGACGAGCTGTTCGATGCGCTCGGTGCGCTCGGCAATCTCCTGGATGAGCTTCAGGTTGCGGCGCGAGAGACGCTGGGCTTCCTCGGCGGGGAAGACATCCTTCATGCCCTGTACGTTCTTGATGAGCTGCGACTGATAGTGGGTCGAGACGGGAATCACGTGGTTCATCGAGAGGTCGCCCATCACGCGGGCCTCGATCTGAACGGTCTTCACGTAGGTCTCCCATTTCACCTCGTTGCGGGCCATCAGTTCCTTGCGGTTCATCACCTTCGTGGTCTCGAACATGCGGATGGAGGCTTCGTCGAGATAGTGCTCGAAGATCTTCGGACAGGATTTCTCGACGTCGAGTCCGCGGCGCTCTGCCTCACGCACCCATTCCTCCGAGTAGCCGTTGCCGTCGAAGCGGATGGGCTTGCAAATCTTGATGTCTTCGCGCAGCACATCGACGATAGCGTGGAACTTCGCCGTGTGGCCGGTGCCTTCTGCGTATTCTGATTTCTCTGAGTATTCTGAGATTCTCTGATCGACGCGCTGCTTGAAGTCGATGAGGGCTTCGGCCATTGCGGAGTTGAGGGCGATCATCGCCGAGGCGCAGTTGGCTGAGGAGCCCGGAGCGCGGAACTCGAAGCGGTTGCCGGTGAAGGCGAAGGGCGACGTGCGGTTGCGGTCGGTATTGTCGATGATGAGGTCGGGGATCTGCGGGATGTCGATCTCCATTCCCTGCTTGCCCTTGAGGGCGAAGAGGTCGTCGCGGTCAGACTGCTCGATGTGGTCGAGGAGCTCGGTGAGCTGCTTGCCGAGGAACGAGCTGATGATGGCGGGAGGAGCCTCGTTGCCGCCCAGACGGTGGGCGTTGGTGGCCGACATAATCGAGGCCTTCAGGAGGCCGTTGTGACGATAGACGCCCATCAATGTCTCGACGATGAAGGTGACGAAACGCAGCGTCTCGTTGGCGGTACGCTCGGGACTTGAGGCGTCGGCCTTTCCGGGAGCGTGGAGCAGGGTGTGTTCGTCGCCGGAGCGCTCGGCGGTGAGGCTCCAGTTGTTGTGCTTACCCGAACCGTTGATCCCGTCGAAGGGCTTCTCGTGGAGCAGTACGCGGAAGCCGTGATTGCGGGCGACACGCTTCATAAGTGACATCAGCAGCATGTTGTGATCGACGGCGAGGTTGCACTCCTCGAAGATGGGCGCGAGCTCGAACTGGTTCGGGGCTACCTCGTTGTGGCGCGTCTTGCAGGGAATGGCGAGTTCGAGGGCCTGGATCTCGAGGTCTTTCATAAAGGCCTGCACGCGGTCGGGGATGGTGCCGAAGTAGTGGTCGTCCATCTGCTGGTTCTTCGCACTCTCGTGACCCATCAGCGTGCGACCCGTCATCAACAGGTCGGGACGGGCGGAGTAGAGGCCTTCGTCAACGAGGAAGTATTCCTGTTCCCAGCCGAGATTCACCTGCACCTTGTGTACATCGTCGTAGAAGAAGCCGCAGACGTCTTTGGCGGCCTTCGTGACAGCGTGGAGCGAACGGAGCAGCGGGGCTTTGTAGTCGAGTGCCTCACCGGTGTAGGCGATGAAGATTGTGGGGATACAGAGGGTGTCGTCGATGATGAACACGGGCGACGTGGGATCCCAGGCGCTGTAGCCTCGGGCCTCGAAGGTGTTTCTTATTCCGCCGTTGGGGAACGAGGAGGCGTCGGGTTCCTGCTGCACGAGCAGCTTGCCGCTGAAGGTCTCGATCATACCGCCCTTGCCGTCGTGTTCGACGAAGGCGTCGTGCTTCTCGGCGGTACCCTCGGTGAGGGGCTGGAACCAGTGGGTGTAGTGGGTGACGCCCATCTCCTGGGCCCACTGCTTCATCCCTTTGGCGACGGCGTCGGCGATGGAGCGGTCGAGACGGGCACCGTTGTCGATGACGTCGATGAGGTTGTTATACACGTCGGAGGGCAGGTACTTGTACATCTTCTCACGGTTGAACACGTACTTGCCGAAGTATTCGGAGGGTCGCTCGGAAGGGGCTTTCACTTCCACTGCCTTCTTCTTGAAGGCCTCCTCTACGACTTGGAATCTTAATTGGTTAGACATTTTATGATGGTTGTTTGAAGTTTGCGTTTAATCAATGAAGCGGCGGAGGATGTCGTTGTAGGCATCGATGCGCCGGTCTCGGAAGAAAGGCCACCAGCGGCGCACCTGTTCGGAGTGGTCGAGGTCGAGTTCGACGATGATGCTCTCCTCCTCGTCAGTGGATGCCTCGTAGAGGATCTCACCCTGCGGGCCTGCGACGAACGAAGTTCCCCAGAACAAAATCCCCTCCATCTTTTCCCTACTGGGGGAGGTTTCCTCTGCGGCAGAATCCCCCCTCCAGTTGGAGGGGGTTAGGGGGAGGCTTTCTCTGCCCACACGGTTGACGGTGATGACGGGGAGACCGTTGGCGACAGCGTGTCCGCGCTGGACGGTCTGCCAGGCGATACGCTGGCGTTGCTGCTCCTCGGGAGTGTCCTCAGGAGCGTAACCGATGGCGGTGGGATAGATGAGCAGTTCGGCTCCCTGCAGGGCCATCAGACGGGCGGCTTCTGGGTACCACTGATCCCAGCACACGAGCACGCCCAGACGGCCGACGGAGGTCTGGATGGGATGGAACCCGAGGTCGCCCGGTGTGAAGTAGAACTTCTCGTAGTAGGCGGGATCGTCGGGAATGTGCATCTTGCGGTAGGTTCCGGCGATGGAACCGTCGCGCTCGAGTACGACGGCGGTGTTGTGGTACACGCCTGGTGCGCGCTTTTCGAAGAGCGAGGTGACGATGACGACACCGAACTGACGGGCGAGGTCGCCGAAGAACTTCGTTGAGGGTCCGGGGATGGGTTCGGCGAGGTCGAAGTTGTTCACGTCTTCCGTCTGGCAGAAGTAGAGTGAGTTGTGCAGCTCCTGGAGTACGATGAGTTGTGCGCCGCGCTTGGCGAGGTCGCTGATGCCCTCCGCCAGCCGCAGGATGTTGTCCTTCGTGTCGGCGGTGTTGTGCTGTTGCAGGAATCCGATCTTCAATTCTTTCATTTTCTTTATTTTTGCAACGGACTTCAGGACTTTAGGACTTTTCTTTTATGCCTTGTTGTCCTTTTGCTGTTGTTTGTTTTATTTTTGTGGGAATTGCATGGTGCAGCAATGCAGGCTGCCGTGTTGTTTGATAATGCTTCTACAGTCGATGTCGACGATCTCTCTGTCGGGGAAGGCCTCACCAATGATTCTCAGCGCTTCTGCGTCGAGGTCGGGCTGAGCGTAGGTGGGACAGAGTACGGCACCGTTGATGACGAGGAAGTTGGCGTAAGTGGCCGGCAGACGGTCATCGCCGTCGTAGATGGGGCGGGGCATCGGGAGTTTCTTCAGGCGGTAGGGCCTTCCGTCGATGGTGCGGAAGGTCTTCAGCTGTTCCTCCATCAGCCGCAGCTCGGCGTATTGTTCGTCCTCTGGGTTGTCGCAGCCCATATATAATAAGGTATCGTCGGGACAGATGCGCACGAGTGTGTCGATGTGTCCGTCGGTATCGTCGCCCGTCAGGTTTCCGTGATCGATCCAGAGGATGCGCTCGGCGTGAAGTTCGCGTTTCAGGCGTTCTTCGATCTGTGCCTTTGTGAGGGGCTGGTTGCGATGCGGGGCCAGCAGACAGCCTGTGGTAGTGAACACCGTCCCGCGTCCGTCGCTCTCGATGGAACCGCCTTCGAGCACGAAGTCGAGACAGTCTACGTATTCCCCTGATTGCCCCCCTGCCCGAGGGGGGCTGTCCGAAGGACTGAGGGGTGGGAGTCCCTCGTCGTAAAGTCGGCGGTTGATGGCGTTGTCGAGTTCTGCAGGGAACTTCTCGCCCCAGCCGTTGAAACAGAAGTCGAGCAGGCGGTGATGCCCCTCGTCGTCGGTGAGGGTGATGAATCCGTGATCGCGGGCCCAAGTATCGTTCGAAGTGAAAAGTGAAGAGTGAAAAGTGAAAAGTGAAGAGTTCGGCTCTTCGGGTGCCACTATAAGCAATTCTTCGCGTTTGGCGATTTCACGGGCGATTTCGTGATAGGTGGCGGTGATCTCATCGAGCATCGGGGCCCAGTCGGTTTGGGCGTGCGGCCAAGTCAGCTGTACGCCCCACTGCGGTTCCCATTCTGCGGGTAATCGCCACCTCCGTGTGTCTGTTTTCGGCTCCAAAATCAAAAATTTGCTGCAAAGGTACAAAATAATTCATAATTCATAATTCATAATTCATAATAATTTCGTAATTTTGCCAAAAATATCAAGGATGTTAGAGTTTAAGGATGCCACCATCAAGGTAGGCGAGTGGATTCTGCCGATGCGTCTCTCGTTCATTGCCAGAGACGGCGAGGTGACGTGTGTGACGGGACTGGAGGGTTCCGGGAAGACCACGCTGATCCGTACGCTGATGGGCTTTCTGCCTGTGAATGAGGGATTTGTGAGTGTCGACGGTGAACTGCTCACCATCCATTCTTCCCACGCCTTCCGTCAGATGATGGCCTATCTGCCCCAACAGATCCAGTTGCTGGCTCATCAGTTGAGGATGCCGGAACCAGAAGAGCCTGAGGCGGAGGAGTTTGCAGTGTGGAATGATCAGATGTCTGCGGCCAATACGGAGTCGACGCCTGAGCCTCTGAACGCCGAAGAGATCGTGATGCTGGCAGAACAGACGTTGAAGGAGGCTGCCAACAAGCCGATCGTGATTGCCGACGAGCCGACGGCCTTTCTCACGCCGGAGCTGACGATGCGGATGATGGAACTCCTCCGGAAGCAGGCCGAGGCTGGTAAGACGGTACTCGTCACCACCCGTAAGCCTCAGGTGGCTGGCTATGCAGACCAGGTAATACGATTGGGAAATTAAAAGATTATAAAATTAAAGAATTAAAGAACTCAAAAATTATAGATGGATAAGGGACTGATATTACATACGATTCTCGGGCTGCTCCTGCTGTTGATTCCCGCAGGTGCGCTTTATTGGCTGGAACGCCAGAAAATCCCCAGACTGTGCTTTATCGTCGGACGGATGATCGTGCAGCTGCTGGTGTTCTGTCTGATGGTATGGGGACTGTTTAAGTTTGATCGTCCTTGGTTGTCGTTAGCGTGGCTCGTTGTGCTGGCCTTGGGAATGTCGTGGTTGGTGCTGAAGCGCTGCGATGTGAAGAGTAAGGCGCTGATGCCTGCTGTGGCTGTTGGACTGTTTGTGGGCGTCTTTGTCGTGGGTATATGGCTGCTGGTGCTCGTGTTGCCAGGAAGGGCGCTCGATGCGAGATGGTTCGTGCCCGTGATGGCGCTGTTGATGGGACATACGACGTCGATGCTCATCCGAGGACTGAGTACTTATCTGACAGCCTTGAAGGCCGACGAACAGCAGTATGAGTTCCTGCGTGGTAACGGTATCCTCCATCTGAAGGCCCTCCAGCCGTTTATGCGTCGAGCCCTGCTGGCCGTCATCCAACCTACAATCGCGAATCTGAAGGTGCTTGCCCTCACGTCGATGCCGCTGTTGCTGGGCGGTCTGCTGCTGGGTGGTCTCTCGCCCCTTCACGCCTTTTTCCTGATGCTCTCGATGGTCTGCGGTTGCGTCGCTGCCTCCGTCCTCTCGCTGGGCATTACAATATTGCTTGCCGACAAGTCGCTCTTTGACAAGTTCGGCAAACAAAACTAAGAAACTAAGAATGAAAGCAATGAAGAATAATCTCTGGCTGGTGATGGCGCTGATGGCGACATTGCTGGCGTGTAAGGGAAAGACCTGGATGGAGACCGCCGAGTCGATGGATGCCCAGGACAGGCACGATTTCTATGCCTCGGGTAGTGCGGCCAGAACTGAATCATCGGAGGCTGCAGCTGGTCGCCAGAAGGCCAAAACCGTCGTGATGTATGAGATTCCGGCACCGCTGAAGGATCGCCCTGAGCAGATCCTGAAGCGCAAGGGTTATACGGTGTCGTACAACAGCGAGACGAAGAATCCGAACTGGGTAGCGTGGCATCTGACGAAATCGCACACCAACGGCTCGTTCCAGCGCAGTCAGGAGGTTTTTGCGGAGGATACGGATGTGAAGGCCCCACGGGCTACAGATCGCGACTATTTTAACTCCCGCTACGATAGGGGTCACATGTGTCCGGCAGGCGATAATAAGTGGGACAAACAGGCGATGATGGAGTCGTTTCTCTTCACGAATATCTGTCCGCAGAATCACGGACTGAACAAATATGAATGGAACCAGCTGGAGATTGCCTGTCGTGAATGGGCGAAGGTGTATGGGGCCGTCGATATCGTCTGCGGGCCCATCTATTCGTCTGGAGCTGAACGGTATAGAGTAGGCAAGGGCAGTCAGAGCAGTCAGAAGACCATCGGGCGGAATAAGGTGTGGGTGCCAGATGCGTTCTTCAAGGTGGTACTCTGCCGTCAGGGGGAACCCAAGGCTATCGGATTCATCTATCGCAACGAGGGTGTGAAGCAGCATGTGGATGAGGCTGTATGCTCCATCGATAAAGTCGAAGCGCTGACAGGCATCGATTTCTTTCCGTCACTCGACGACAAGATAGAGCGAATGGTGGAGGCTGAAGTCAGGTTGTCTGATTGGGATAATTCGTTAAAAACGCTTAATTAATTCGTCTGACGAGCGTTGGTTTCGTCATTTCTTCGTAACTTTGCAGCGTGAAAATTAAAGAAGTGCTGAGCGCCCTTGAACGTTTCGCGCCTCTGCCCCTTCAGGAGAGCTGGGATAATGCTGGCCTGCTGCAACCTGGTTGTCAGCCATCATCCGTTGCTGTTCAGGGGATTGAAGACCATCAGCGACCTGACAGACGTGCAGCGGACGGTGATGAAGGCTGTCCAGAAGGGTATCTGCGTCATCTCGATGCATACCAATATGGACAATGCGAAGGGGGGCGTAAACTATAAGATGGCCGAGAAACTGGGACTGCGTGATGTGCAGTTCTTAGCGCCGAAAACGGTCAACGGTGTGGAGTCGGGTAGTGGTGTTATTGGGGGACTCCCTGAGGCACAGGCTGCTGACGACTTTGTGCTGGTGGTGAAGAAGGCCTTCGGTGTGGAATGTGCGATGTGCAACGAGTTGCTGCGGAGGCCTGTGAGAAAGGTGGCGCTCTGTGGCGGAGCTGGGGACTTCCTGCTCGACGATGCCCTGAAAGCCGGAGCCGATGCATTCATTACCGGTGAGATGCACTATCATCAGTATTTCGGCTATGAGCAGCAGATTCAGATCTGTGTCATCGGTCACTATCAGAGTGAGCAGTACACGGCGGAGATCTTCCGCGATATCATCGAAAAAGAATGTCCTGGAGTGAAAACTATCATCGCCGAAACCTGCACCAATCCAATCCTCTATTTATAACGTGATAACGTAATAACGATATAACGAAATTTGAAAAGTAAAGAATTATGGCAAAGAAAGATCCGACAGATTTGTCAGTAGAAGAGAGACTGAAGACCCTTTATCAGCTTCAGACTGCCCTTTCGTCGATCGACGAGAAGCGTGCATTGAGAGGTGAGCTGCCTCTGGAAGTTCAGGACCTGGAAGACGAGATCGAAGGTCTGACCACCCGTGTGGAGAAGATTAAGAACGAGATCGACGAGTTCCAGCGTGCCATCACGTTGAAGAATGGTGAGATTAGCGACGCCAAGGCCAGCGTGGAGCGTTATCAAGCCCAGCTGAACGAGGTGAAGAACAACCGTGAGTATGATATGCTGAGCAAGGAGATCGAGTTCCAGACACTGGAGATCGAACTCTGCAACAAGAAGATCCGCGAGGCAAACAACCGCATCGCCGAGAAGCGTGAGGAACTGGCCAACAGCGAGGCGCTGATTGCTGAGCGTCAGGGTGACCTGGAGGTGAAGAAGAGCGAACTCGAGGAGATTATTACCGAGACGCGCGCTGAGGAGGATAAGCTGAAGGAGAAGGTGAAGGACCTCGAATCGAAGATTGAGAACCGTCTGCTCACCTCGTTCAAGCGCATCCGTAAGAATGCCCGCAACGGTCTGGGAATCGTCTATGTGCAGCGTGATGCCTGCGGTGGTTGCTTCAACAAAATCCCGCCCCAGCGTCAGCTCGACATCAAGATGCACAAGAAGATCATCGTATGTGAGTACTGTGGTCGTATCATGATCGATCCCGAACTGGCAGGCGTGAAAATCGACAAAGTGACTGGCGAGGAGAAGAAGCCCCGTAAGCGCTCCATCCGTAAGACGGCATCATCGAAGAAGATTACCGATGCCGACGATATGGAGTAGTCCGTTTGTCAGATAGTTTCGTAGTCTGGAATATCCTCTAAGAACTGGTAAGACTGGCGCTCGTAGTCCATCTTACAGCAGTAGTGACGGAGGCCGTTGCTGACAACGAGATAATCCACTTTCAGCAGAAGATTGTAGACCGATATCTGGTCGAAAGTCTTCTGCTGTATTTGTATGGTAGGGGCTTTGTATTCGATGATCATCCTCGGTCGCAGCTCTTTATTATATAATAAGGTGTCGCAGCGCAGACGTTTCTCGCCGATGCGCAGTTCCACCTCGTTGGCGAGCAGCGCCTGAGGGTAGTTCTTATGTTCCACCAGGAAGTGGGTGAAGTGCTGGCGCACCCATTCCTCAGGCGTCAACGCCACCCATTTTCGACGCAGAAAGTCGAAAATCTGACGTTTTTCACCCTTTTCTTGTATTTTTATTGGGTATGGAGGTAGGTTTAATCGAAACATTTTTGTAACTTTGTCCCCGCAAAAGTACAAATAATAATCGAAATAACGCAATGGCTGAGGCAAAAAATGTCAGACTATATCGCCGAGCATGCATTGCAGCCAGAGGAGCGTGATTTCAACCAGACGATTCTCTTTGGTTCCGATGTGAATGCCGCGCAGATTGCGGATGCTGCCAGACGTTATCCGATGATGGCGGAACGACAGGTGATCATCGTCAAAGAGGCGCAGAATGTGAAGAGTACGGAGCCGCTGGAGCGTTATTTCAAGCAGCCGATGCCTTCTACTGTCCTGGTGATGTGCCATAAGAACGGAACTATCGACGGACGGAAGAAGGAGTATGTGAGAACCATCCAGTCGGCAGGCGTACTTTTTGAAAGCAAGAAACTGCGTGACAGGGATCTGCCTGCGTTCATCGAGAACTATCTCTCTTCGCGACAGGTGAGTATCGATCCGAAGTCCACCCAGATGATTGCCGATAACATCGGCGCTGACTTGAGCCGACTGACGAGTGAACTGGAAAAGGTGGTGTTGTCGCTGCCGGAGCAGGATAGGAGAGTGACCCCCCAGGTGGTCGAGGATCAGATCGGCATCAGCAAGGAGTTCAACGGTTTTGAACTTCGTGACGCCATCGTGAACCGCAATGTGTACAAGGCAAATCTCATCATCAAATATTTTGACGAAAATCCGAAGGCTGGTAGCATCTACTCTTTTCTCCCGTTGCTCTTTAATTATTTCCAGAATCTGATGATCGCATTTTATTCGCCAAATCCGAAGAGCCAGGAGGCCGTTGCTGAGTGGTTGGAAATGCGATCACCATGGGCTGCGAAGGACTACATGACGGGTATGCGAAATTACTCTGGAATGAAAGTGATGCAGATAATTTCCAAGATACGTGAGATAGATGCCAAAAGTAAAGGCTTAGACAACCCAAATACGGGTCCTGGGGAGCTGATGAAGGAACTGATTTTTTACATTTTGCACTAAAACACCCTCTTTTCTGACTCTAGAATTTCCTAAAATAGCACTTTCCTTGAGTGCTTTTTTTAGGCCTAAATGCCCATATATCAGGGGTTTCGAGCGATTTGTAAGGCCTCAAAACTCGCGTATTTTTAGAATTTCCTCCCGTCGTCCAGAATACGCGAGAAATGAAGAATTTTCGAAAATTGCGCTCTTTCGGATTTGGCTTTCACTTTTATTAAGGTTTGGCATTCTGCATTTAGATTTTAAAACCCAAACAAATAAAGCGCCATATTCACAATTCAGAAATGTAAATCAGGAATAATGTGGCAATATTTAAAGTTTAATATTTCAATATGTAAACATAAAACTTTCGATTCGGCAATTTATATTCATATTTATACGCAGGCTCTTTTACGATTTTAATTATCTAAAACTCAGCACTTTATACAATAATTGCCTAAAAAGGTTCAATTTGTCTATATGTCTGATGCCCATAAGTATTGCATATACACGATATTTTAATATATATATCGTAAATACCTTATTTATAACCAGTTATTTGAGTATCGTGCCCTATATAAAGACTTTGTAACGATTTATTGATGTAAATTCGGATTTGTGATTATGAAGTGAGATTCTAAAGCGTGTCAATATTGGATTTGGAAATCTAAAACAATAAATCAAAAGTTTAAAAATCTAAATTCTTTCTTATTTTCTTGTATAATTCAAAATTTTGCTTTACCTTTGTAAACTGAAAGAAACAAGCGGCTAAATGCCCCTAAAAGTAATCAATCAGCAATATGAAAGATAGAATCAGGCAAATTATGGAGTCCCAGCACATGACTCAACAGGTATTCGCAGACTTCATCGGTCTGGCACCTGCCACCCTCAGTAGTATCTATAATGAACGTACCCGTCCTACCCTGAGTGTGGTCGAAGCCATCAAAAAGAAAATTCCTAACATCAGTACCGATTGGTTGATGTTCGGCTCTGGTGAAATGTATGTAGCCTCCCCAGCCTCCTCTACCTCTTCTGCCCCTGCTGGTAATATGTTTTCTGCTAATGACGGTGGGACAAATGGTGCTCAGATCGTTCAAAATCCGATGCTCGATTTTGACCAGCCCCAATCGCCTACCCCACAACAGGGCCCTCAGGCACCTTATTATATTAATAGTGTAAAAAGTACACCATCGTCAATCGAACGAACTGAGGTAAAAATCATTGACAAGCCTCAACGCAAGGTTAAAGAGATCCGAGTGTTCTACGACGATCAGACTTGGGAGACTTTCGTTCCCGAAAAGAAATAAGACGACTACGAATTTCTTGCGTCCCTGTGGTAGCAAGCGGCAAAGTCGAGCGCACGAATTACACGAATGCCTTTCTACCTCGTGGCATTTACATCGTCAATGGAAAGAAAAACTTGAAAAAGAAGTAATTCTTTGGATGTATTAAAAAAAATCCCGAAATGCTTGTTCGTTTCGAGATTTTTTCATATCTTTGCATTCGATATGAAATATAGTATTGACTAAAAACAATAAAGACATGAAGAAACTGCTTATTATCTTGTTGGTTCTCTTGCCTATGTTGGCAAGTGCTAATGTAGTAAATATTGACGGTTTATGGTACAATCTTGTTTCGGATACCAAAACGGCCGTATTTACAGTGAATCCTAATGATATTATGAGGGGCGATTATTCGGGCGAAGTAACCATCCCTGATAAAGTGTATTACGGGACGGAATACAGCGTTGTAGCCATTGGTAATTTCGCATTCATAAACTGTAAAGAGCTTACCTCGGTGTCTATCCCCAACACTGTGAAAACTATTGGCGATGGTGCTTTTGCAACTTGCGAAGCTTTGACCTCCATCAGCATCCCCAGTAGCGTGACGTCTATCGGCGAAATGGCTTTCTATAACTGCTCAAGCTTGACCTCTGTGACTCTCAACAGTGGATTAACCTCTATTGGCAAAGAGGCATTCCGTGAATGCTCCAGTCTGACCTCCGTGACCATTCCTGCGACTGTGACTTCCATCGGTAATACTCCTTTTGCTTTGTGTAATAGTCTGACCTCTATTAAAGTGAATTCTGGCAATCGTGTATATGATTCACGTAATAACTGTAATGCCCTTATCGAAACCGCGTCAAATACACTGATAGCAGGAAGCAAGAAGACAGAAATACCCAGCAGCGTAACTGCCATAGGCAATGGTGCTTTCTCTGAAAATTTCGGCATTACTTCCATCACGATCCCCAACAGTGTGAAAACTATTGGCAATGGCGCTTTCGCTTATTGTATTAAACTGACCTCCATAGGCATTCCTAATAGTGTGACAACTATTAAAGGGAGTGCTTTTGCCTATTGCAGTGAACTGACCACGGTGTCTATCGGCAGTGGAGTAACCAAAATCGAAGACAATGCTTTCTCATCATGTTCAAAATTGAAAAACGTATATTGTTTCGCTGAAAATGTTCCGGAAACAGAATCCACAGCCTTTAATAACTCCGGTATTGGAACCGCAACATTGTATGTGCCAAAAGGCTGTTTCAGTGTCTATAATGCTG
>CACYQO010000017.1 GCA_902776545.1 uncultured Prevotellaceae bacterium
AAATAATTAAAATTTTAGTCCAGTCTGATTTTGGAGCATCGCTAGATGTCCCTGTTTATCGGCATCTTTGGAGAACGGATGTGAAAATTGGACGCTTACGATGTGTATTGATGATATGATAAGCAGTATAAAAGTTTAATTATTATATATATTAGAATATATATAATAATTAATTTAGATAACTACGATTTGCAATGTTGAATATGCTTAATGTCACAAAGTCACAATGTCACTGTTGATGCGAGCAGTATTCTCTTGGCCTCGATGAATACTGCATTGAGGGTCGAAGATTACTGCTTGTCAAAAATAGCGTGAATTGTATGTGTGAAATTTTGCGGTTACAAATTTTATTTGTAACTTTGCAACTGTAAAGATGAATGGGTTGAAATGAACAACGAGATATTGAGCCAACTGAATGAGAGTCAGCGCGTTGCGGTGGAGTACTGCGACGGGGCGAGTCTGGTGATTGCGGGTGCGGGATCGGGAAAGACGAGAGTGCTGACGTATAAGATCGCATGGCTGTTGCAACAAGGAGATAGGAGTCAGGAGTCAGGAGACAGGAGACAGGAGTCAGGAGGCGGTAGTCGGATCAGGCCGTGGAATATATTGGCGTTGACGTTTACGAACAAGGCGGCGCGGGAGATGAAAGAGAGGATTGGCCGATTGGTGGGCGAGGAAGAGGCGAGATACTTGCAGATGGGAACGTTCCACAGCGTCTTTGCGAGGATTCTGAGGGCAGAGGCTGAGAAAATAGGCTTCAATTCGAACTTCACCATATACGATCAGAGTGATGCCCGTTCGCTGATGAAGACGATCATCAAAGAGATGCAGCTCGACGATAAGGTGTACAAGCCGGCGTCGGTGGCAGACCGCATATCGATGGCCAAGAACCACTTGCTGCTTCCGCAGGCCTACGCACAGAGCTCATGGGCCAAGGACGATGCACAGCAAAAGCGCCCGCAGGTATATAATATATATAATAGGTACGCGGAGAGGTGCAGACAGGCCAACGCGATGGACTTCGATGATCTGCTGGTTCAGACGTGGGTTTTGTTCCAGAACCATGAGGATGTCCGACGGAAATACGTTGAAAAGTTCCATTTCGTGCTCGTCGATGAGTATCAGGATACGAACTATGCCCAGCAGGCCATCGTCTATCAGCTCACGAAGGAGCGCCAGAAGGTGTGCGTCGTGGGAGACGATGCTCAGAGTATCTACAGCTTCCGAGGCGCGAACATCGATAATATCCTCAACTTCCAGAGCCAATACACCAATGCCCGTCTCTTCAAACTCGAACAGAATTATCGCAGCACGCAGCTGATCGTGCAGGCAGCAAACTCGCTGATACGGCGGAACGAACGGCAGATTCCGAAGAATGTCTTTTCTAAGAACGAGCACGGTGAACGGCTGCAACTGAAGCCAGCCTATTCGGATAAGGAGGAGGCGATGATTGTGTGTCAGGACATCAAGCGGCTGCGGAAGCAGGAGCACGGCAATTGGAGCGACTTTGCCATCCTGTATCGCACGAACTCACAGAGCCGATCGTTTGAGGAGCAGATGCGCAAGGACAACATTCCGTATCGCATTTACGGCGGTCTGAGCTTCTACCAGCGCAAGGAGATCAAAGACGTGATTGCCTACTTCCGGCTGATTGCCAATCCCAACGACGAGGAGGCTTTCAAGCGCATCATCAACTATCCTTCGAGAGGTATCGGAGACACTACCGTCAGCAAGATTATCCAGACGGCACAGACGTATGGCGTCAGTCTCTGGCAGGTGATTAAGGAACCCGTGCTCTTTCCGATGGACGTCAGCAAGGGTACGATGACGAAGATTCAGGCGTTCCGAGAACTGATAGAAGGCTGGATATGCCGCATCAATACAGAGGATGCCTACACGCTGGGACACGATATCATCATGACCTCCGGCATCAGTAAGGAGATCTACTCAGGCCGTAACCCGGAAGACATTTCCCGTCAGGAGAACCTCGAAGAGTTTCTGAGTGGTATGCAGGACTTCGTGGAGAGCCGCAAGGAGGAGGATATGGGCGACGAAATCTATCTGCCTGATTTCCTGCAAGAAGTGGCGCTGTTGACGGATCTCGATAGCGATGAGGGAGATTCGAACGATAAGGTGGTGCTGATGACGATCCACTCGGCGAAGGGCTTGGAGTTCCCAACGGTGTTCGTCGTGGGCCTCGAAGAGAATATATTCCCGAGTCCGATGTGTACCAATTCGATGCGGGAACTGGAAGAAGAGCGCCGTTTGTTGTATGTGGCGATTACCAGAGCCGAGAAACATTGCATATTGACATGCGCGCAGAATCGTTTCCGATACGGACGGATGGAGTATGACACACCATCGAGATTCATACGCGACATTGACCAGGAACTGCTGGATGTGCATTCAGAATCGGGTGGAGGATTTGATTTCGGATCAACCAGCCGTAAAGCCTACAATCGCTACGATGGTGGTGCTTACGGCACAGGCAATACTGGCGGCTATGGCAGGAATACACGCGGTTTTGATAGTGAAGGCCCGGAGTGGATGCAGAATCCGAGGCCTGTGGCTACGCAGTTTAAGGCGGATCCGAAGCCGAGAGTCGTGGCTCCGAGACAGCAGGAGAAACCTGTGGATCCGTTTGGCGAGGGATTCAAGAGGCTGTATCAGCAGCAGACGAGTAGGCAGTTGAAGCCGATGAGAGCGGCGGTTCAGAGTAGTCAGCAGACAAATGCGGCTGTTCAGACCACCCCAACCCCTCCTAACTTAGGAGGGGAAGGGCTGCGCGAGGGGTGTAAGATTGAGCATCAGCGCTTTGGCATTGGCACGGTGATAAAGATTGAGGGTACGGGCGAGAATACCAAAGCCACCGTTGAGTTCCGCAATACGGGCACCAAACAGCTGCTGCTGAAATTCGCAAAGTTCAAGATTATTGCATCGGACTAACACGGACTAACACGGACTAAATCGCACAACGGGGACAGTCCCTATTGTGAGATTTAGAAGTCCGAGACAGTCCGAGTTTGTCCGATGCAAAATATTAGAGCGACTCGTCGTCGGGTCGCTCTATTTGTCTCTGGCCGGTCTTTGGCAGATGGCGCTTCTTACGGAGCCAGGCTGCCTTACGGGCCTCATAATCTTCGTGATGTTTCTCTAAGAATCCGTCGGCCATGACTATTGATTCTTAAACCGGCCATAGATCACTTTCATTTCGATGGGTGTGTTGGGGCCTCCCACCAGCTTCGTGCTCACAAGTCCCATCTCGTTCTCTATATCGTATGTTGTGGAAGTAGAATTCCCGGAAATCGCCGTCACAGAGATCGGTATCAGCAGCACCTTGTTCCAGTTGGGGTGTTTGCTCAGCCAGTCAGAATCAGATGCCTGCCCCTTCTTTTTGTTGTCGGAAAGCAGCGTGACGAGGTTGCCGATGTTTGAGAATGTGTAGGTGTTGGTGGTGGAGAGTGTTGCCGCGAAGGCACTCTTATAATCGTAAGTCTTGTCATTTCTGAAGAACGTTTCAAGACTGTCCGTAGGCAGCATCAAGATGTTCGACGGTGCATTCATGAAATATTTGGCCTTGATGCCGCTGTTCTGGCGCTGGAAGGTCATGCTGACAGAGAGCAGCGAGTCTGCTGCGTGACTCTGGGTAATCTCATCCACGGGCAAAGTGACCTCTGTAAATATACCTGCGGGTGCCTTCAGATAAGTGCAGCCCTCATCAGCAGCTAACTGTGCCAGTTTCTTCTTGTCGTTCGTCACCTGAGTCGTCTGTAGTACCTCTTGTGTTGACGAGAAGGCGATGTAACTGTTGTATTTCGTACTGTTCTTATGATAATGGTAGAAGACACGCATCTCCAACAGATAGAACTTGGCCATCAGTCCCAGACCGTCAGCCAGCTCGAAGAAGAAGCCGGGGCAGATGTTGTTGGTGAAGGCGTAGGAGTTCTTGAAGTATTCAGGATGGGCATAGTAGCTACGGAGAATGTAGGTGCCGTAGTTGTCGTATTTCTCACCGTTCTTGTCAGTATACTCGTCGGAGAGCGAGATACGCACGTAATCGAAATAGCTTGTAAGATTTCTGATGCTGTCCGAGTACGTCAGGTTGTTCTGACTGAAAAGGATGCTCTTCTTCAGACCGTCTTCCCGGATATATCCCTCTTTTCTGGGATCGTAGTTGCTGTAGTAGACCACCGTCTCGCTCATGGGCTTGCTGAGCTCGAGGACGTTCATCTTCAGCGAAGAGAGTGTGTCACCATAGCAGCCATCTTTCTGGAATGCCAGCCAGATTTCACAGGAGTCGGCTACAATTTTTCCCTGATCGTATGTGATTTCTTCGACCGTTGGCATTGTGATGCCTTCCTGAATATTGAACTGTGCCATGAACTCTGTCTTGACGTAGGCACCCGTCTCGGGGTCCTTAACGCGCCCGAAATAGGTGTCGTAATTGCGGGCGTACACGGAGTCGACAAGCATGGAATGGGAGTAGGCGTTGTAAGTCATCGTGCTTGCCTCTATCATATCTGAGCTGTTCGTCAGCGACGAGCCAAGCGTGTCTGTGTCTTTACTGCAAGAATTTAACGCCATTGCGGAGATTGCAATCGCTGTAAATAATTGGTATTTCATGATGTTCTTTCTGTCTGTTATGTTGCTCCTCAACTTATTCTTCAACAGGGTAGAGCGACTCGTAGAAGTCTTCGCAGGCTTCGGCGACGTTCTCGGAATAGCCGAGGAAAGGAATGTTCTTTTCTTTAATATATGCCAGCAGCTCATCGTTGACGAGGCTGTCTGATTGTACGATACCGTCACTATAGTCGATGGCGAGCTTGCAGAGTTCGTTCAGGTCGAAGTTGTCCTTGTAGTCTTTCAGGATTTCCTGGGTGGTCTCACGGAATTCCAGGCACTGTTTGAAGTCGTCACCCAGATTCTTGTCGAGCTTCTGCGAGAAGAGCGAGGTGACCACCTTGGCATCTGCAAACGAGGGCTCGTCTTGATAGGCCGTCTTCACATAGAGTGGAACGACAGCACTCATCCATCCTTGGCAATGGATGACGTCGGGCACCCAACGCAGTTTCTTCACCGTCTCCAGCACACCACGTGCGAAGAAGATAGCGCGTTCACCATTGTCAGCATAGTCTTCACCCTGCTCATCTTTCTCCATCAGGCGCTTGCCGAAGTAGTCGTCGTTGTCGATGAAATACACCTGCACCTTTGCCGACTGTATCGAGGCAACCTTGATAATCAGAGGGTGGTCGGTGTCGTTGATGATCAGATTCATGCCCGACAGGCGTATCACTTCGTGCAACTGTCCACGACGCTCATTGATGATGCCCCATTTGGGCATGAATGTGCGGATCTCGTGGCTGCACTCTTGAATGGTCTTAGGCAGTTCCCTGCCCATGATTGACAATGCGTTGTCGGGAACATACGGAGATATCTCCTGATTGATGAATAATATCTTCTTTTTTGCCATCTTTGATGATTTTACCTTGCAAAGGTACGAAAAAAAACTCGCAATTCCGCCATAATATTCCTTTTTTAGCAAAAATAGGCGCATTTTTAGGGATTTTTGGGATAATTTTTGGCTTTTCTGCTTAATTAGAGCGAAATAAAGTAATACTTAAAAAGTTTAAAAAGTGTTCTACTTTATACAAAAATCATGAAAAACGAGCGCAAATTGTTGCGTTATTCAAAATATTTGATTATATTTGCACATTAATCAACAATCCGTATAGTAAAATGGCGAAGTACAACATTACCGAAAAAAAGGAAAAAGTGGCCGCCTACAGAAGTCTGGTGAGCCCGAAGATGATGGATGAGATGCAGGAGAAGATAATGAACATTATCGTCATGCAGAAGAAGTATCGTGACAAGGATTATTCCGCTAAGAAATTAGCTGAAGAATTAGGAACAAACACGCGCTACATTTCTGCGATCGTCAATGTGCGTTTCCACATGAACTACACATCGTTCGTCAACAAGTACCGTATCGAAGAGGCAATGACCATCCTCGTAGACAAGCGTTACCAGAAACTGCGTATGGAGGAAGTCAGCGACATGGTCGGTTTCTCCAACCGTCAGTCGTTCTACGCTTCGTTCTTCAGAATCGTAGGCATCACCCCGAGGGATTATCGCATGCATCACCTCAAGCAGCATCCTTCCATGTTGGTTCCCAAACCAGTGCGCAAGACAAAGGCGAAGGCAAAGACAAAGGCAAGGGCAAAGAAGGCTGAGGCATGAAGCAAGAGGCTGGTGTCCCTGATTTCAATTATCGGGATGAGCGGTTCGCCGACTTGCAACTGCTTAGGTATCAACTGACGGGTTTTGAAAAGCTTGTCCCTAAGCAGAAAGAACTGATCTATTATCTTTCGAAAGCCACACTATACGGCAGGGATATCACATTCGATCAGTTTGGAAAGTACAACCTCAGGATTCGTAAGATGATGGAGGTTGTTTTTACGGACCGAAACGTCAACCACGACACAGACGAGTTTCGTGCCGTGGAAGTGTATCTGAAACGCATCTGGTTCTCCAACGGTATCTATCATCACTATGGCTGCGAGAAGATGATGCCTGGCTTCTCGTCGGACTATCTTCGTGAACAGCTTCACAAGGTTGATGTGTGTCGGTTGCCGCTGAAGGAAGGGGAGACCCTCGATGAAATGTGCGATGAACTCTTCCCGGTGATGTTTGATCCGCAAGTACTTCCCAAGCGGGTGAACAAGGCTGACGGCGAAGACCTCATTCAGACATCGGCCTGTCATTTCTATGAGAGTGTCACCCAAGCAGAGGCCGAGGCCTTCTACGATGAAATGAAGAAAAACGAACCAGCTAAGGATACGCCTCCATCTTTCGGATTGAACTCAACGTTGGTAAAGGAGAACGGTGAAGTGAAGGAGTTGGTTTGGTCTGCCAACGGCCGTTATTCCAATGCCATCCGACATATCGTCTATTGGCTCAGAAAAGCTGCTGAAGTGGCTGAAAACGAACAGCAGCGAAAAGTCTTGGATTTGTTGATAAGTTATTATGAATCAGGCAACTTACAGACTTTCAATCAATATTGTATTGAATGGCTGAAAGAGCATGATTCTGCCATCGACTTTATTAATGGATTTATCGAAGTCTATGGTGATCCGTTGGGGTTGAAAGGCTCGTGGGAAGGACTGGTGGAATATATCGATGAAACTGCCACTCAACGTACCCAAACCATCAGCAGCAATGCCCAATGGTTTGAGGATCACTCTCCTGTAGATCTACGCTTCCGTAAACCGGTCGTTAAGGGTGTCTCTGCGAATGTGATCTGTGCAGCAATGCTTGGCGGTGATGAGTATCCCTCTACAGCTATCGGCATCAATCTCCCCAATGCAGACTGGATAAGGGCGGAATATGGTTCGAAGAGCATTACCATCAGCAATATCACCGATGCCTATAATAAGGCGGCTCATGGCAATGGTTTCCGTGAGGAATTCGTGATTGATCAGGAAACTTTAGATTTAATCGGGAAATACGGTGATGTCTGCGATGACTTGCATACTGATCTGCATGAATGTCTGGGGCATGGTAGTGGCAGACTGTTGCCTGGTGTAGATCCCGATGCGTTGAAAGCCTACGGCAATACGATAGAGGAGGCAAGGGCAGACCTCTTCGGACTCTATTATATTGCAGATCCAAAACTGGTGGAGTTAGGCCTGACGCCTGATATGGAGGCGTTTAAGTCGCAATACTATACTTATATGATGAACGGTCTGATGACACAGCTCATCCGTATCACCCCAGGCAACCAGATTGAAGAGGCTCACATGCGGAACCGGGCATTGATAGCCCATTGGTGTCTGGAGAATGGCGATGCTGTTAGACTCATCAAACGCGATGGAAAGTCGTATGTTGAGGTAGTTGATTACGATGGACTCCGTCAGCTCTTTGCCCGTCTGCTGGCAGAAGTACAACGCATCAAGAGCGAAGGAGATTTCGAGGCTGCCCGTCAGTTAGTGGAACGTTATGCCGTACAGGTGGATGCCGAACTGCATCAGGAGGTTTTGGAACGTTATCGTCGTTTGGATCTGGCGCCCTATAAAGGTTTCATCAACCCGATGATGCTGCCTGTCTATGACCAGAATGGTCAGATGGTTGATGTGCAGTTGTATTATGGTGAGAGCTATGCGCACCAGATGCTCAGATACAGCACGGAATACGGAACTTTGATTTGAAGACGCATGAATCAGGAGGTTAACGAACAGGTGAAGGCCATCAAACAGTCGTTCCGGCAGATGATGGATGGTGCTGTGGCTCAGTCGATGCGTGAGAAAGGACTCGACTATCATCTGAACTGGGGTGCCACTTTGTTACGTCTGCGTGAAAAGGCTGATGAACTCGGCAAGAACTACAACCTCGCCATTGCCTTGTGGAAGGAAAACGTGCGGGAATGTAAGATACTGGCCACGATGATCATGCCTGCTGACGTGGTGTTGCCTGAGGTCATTGATATCTGGATGGAACAGACACCTAATTCGGAGATTGCCGAACAGGCGGCTTTCAACCTCTATCAATATCTGCCTTATGCTCCAGCGAAAGCCTATACATGGATTGCCTCCGACAAGGAACTCTATCAGCTCTGCGGCTTCCATATCCTCTCACGACTTTTCATGAACGGGCAGGAACCCAACGAGCGCGGAATCAATGAATTCATCGACCAGGCTTTGGCAGCCCTTCAAGGTGAGAGCATGACTGTCAGGAAAGCGGCCATGAGCAGCATGCAACGCTTTGCGGAACTCGGTCTCATGTACCAAAGACTGGCCAAAAGCGCAATAAAATCCATTAATTTAGATTTTTTATAAATAAACTATCGTCTGTCTCTCTGAAAATGTGTACCTTTGTGCGGTTTTCACGGAAACTACAGATTTTACGATGGCAGTATCGAACAAGCAAAGCGTAATTAGCGCCGTAGAGCGTATCTTGGACAACTATCTTGAGATGAACAATCATCGCAAGACGTTGGAACGCTATACCATCCTCAGGGCCATCTATAACATCAACGGTCATTTCACGTTAGAAGAACTCAATGCGAGACTGCTCAAGGAAATGAATTTTCACGTGAGCCGGGCCACGATGTACAATACACTCAACTTGTTTATGGAACTGCGCCTTGTAATCCGTCACCGTTTTCAGGGAACGACGAAGTATGAGGCTTGTTACGACAACACCAACCATTGTCATCAGATCTGTACGATGTGCGGGAAGGTGAGTGAAGTCAAGTCGGCTGAGATTAGGGCGGCTGTGGAGAATATGCAGACAAAGAGATTCCGTAAGGACGGCTTCACGCTCTATGTCTATGGTGTGTGTAGCACTTGTCAGGCAAAGATCACAAAACGGAAGAAACAGAAGACAAATAAAGTAAAACGATAGATTATGAACAAAGGAAAAGTTGATGTCCTGTTGGGTTTGCAATGGGGTGACGAGGGAAAAGGTAAGGTGGTCGATGTGCTGACCCCGAAGTACGATGTGGTGGCTCGTTTCCAGGGTGGTCCTAATGCCGGTCATACATTGGAGTTTGAAGGTCAGAAGTATGTCTTGCGCTCGATTCCATCGGGTATCTTCCAAGGTGGTAAGGTGAACATCATCGGTAATGGTGTGGTGCTTGCTCCGGATCTCTTCATGGATGAGGCAAAGGCTCTCGAGGCTAGCGGTCACGACTTGCACTCACGCCTGCATATCTCAAAGAAGGCTCATCTGATTATGCCAACTCATCGTGTGCTGGATGCTGCCTATGAGGCTCAGAAGGGTAAAGACAAGGTGGGTACCACTGGTAAGGGTATCGGTCCGACCTATACCGATAAAATCAGCCGTAATGGTCTGCGTGTGGGTGATATCCTCGAGAACTTCCCTGAAAAATACGCCAAGGCTAAGGCTCGTCACGAGGCGATCTTGAAGTCGCTGAACTTCGAGTACGATATCACTGAGGTCGAAAAGAAGTGGCTTGAGGGTGTTGAGTATCTCCGTCAGTTCCCCATCGTCGACTCTGAGCATGAGATCAACAACATCCTCAAGAGCGGCAAGAGCGTGCTTTGCGAGGGTGCGCAGGGTACGATGCTCGACATCGACTTCGGCAGCTATCCGTTCGTCACCTCTTCAAACACCATCTGCGCTGGTGCATGCACAGGTCTGGGGATAGGCCCGAACAAGATCGGTGATGTCTATGGCATTATGAAGGCTTATTGCACACGTGTTGGTGCAGGTCCGTTCCCTACGGAATTGTTCGATGAAACGGGCAAGACCATTCGCGACTTAGGTCATGAGTATGGTGCTGTGACAGGCCGTGAGCGTCGTTGTGGATGGATCGACCTCGTTGCTTTGAAGTATTCTATCATGGTGAACGGTGTCACCCAGCTGATTATGATGAAGAGTGACGTTCTCGATGGCTTCGATACCATCAAGGCCTGCGTCGCCTATAAGCAGAATGGCGTTGAAATCGACTATTTCCCCTATGACATCGAGGAGGGCATCGAGCCAGTCTATCAGGAACTCCCAGGATGGAAGACGGATATGACGAAGTTCACCTCTGAGGACCAGTTCCCGAAGGAGTTCAAGGATTATATCGCATTCCTGGAGGCTCAGCTCGAGACACCCATCAAGATTATTTCCATTGGTCCTGACCGCGACCAGACAATTGTCCGTAAATAGTTAATAGGCACGGATTACACAGATTAACACGGCTTTATATTCTGAAAAGAAAAGGCCGTGTCTCTATAAGAGCCGTGTAATCCGTGCCAAATAAAAAAGAAATATGGCAAAACCAAGTATTCCTAAAGGTACGCGCGACTTCTCCCCATTGGAGATGGCTAAGCGCAACTATATCTTCGACACCATCAAACAGGTGTATCAACTCTATGGCTTCCAGCAGATAGAGACTCCGGCGATGGAAACCCTCGGCACGCTGATGGGCAAGTACGGCGAGGAAGGCGACAAGCTGCTCTTTAAAGTGCTGAACTCCGGTGACTGTCTGGCTAAGGTGACAGACGAGGAACTGCAGGAGCGCAATGCCCTCCATCTGGCTGCAAAGATGTGTGAGAAAGGTCTGCGTTATGATCTCACAGTACCCTTTGCCCGTTATGTGGTGATGCATCGTGAGGAACTCCAGTTGCCGTTCAAGCGTTACCAGATGCAGCCGGTATGGCGTGCAGACCGTCCGCAGAAAGGCCGTTACCGTGAGTTCTGGCAGTTCGATGGTGACATCGTAGGTTCCGACTCTCTCTTGAATGAGGTGGAGCTGATGCAGATTGTCGATACTGTATTCAGCCGTTTCGGTGTCCGCGTGCAGATTAAGATCAACAACCGCAAAATCCTTACGGGAATTGCCGAAGTCATCGGTGCAGCCGATAAGATTGTCGATATCACCGTTGCCATCGACAAACTCGATAAAATCGGACTTGACAACGTAAACCAGGAACTGCGTGAGGATGGTCTCTCTGAAGAGCAGATTGCCAAACTCCAGCCCATCATCTCCCTCGAAGGTTCCAACGACGAGAAACTCGATACCATCGCCGAAGTCCTCAAGGATAGCGAAGTCGGCCTCAAGGGAGTGGAGGAGATCAGATTTATTCTGAGTACTCTGAACACTCTGGCTAATCTGAAGAACGAAATCCAACTCGATCTCACCTTGGCTCGTGGTCTGAACTATTACACTGGTGCTATTTTCGAAGTGAAGGCACTTGATGTGCAGATCGGTTCCATCACAGGAGGCGGACGTTACGACAATCTCACAGGCATCTTTGGTATGCCAGGTATCTCTGGCGTCGGTATCTCCTTCGGCGTAGACCGTATCTTCGATGTCATCAATGCCCTCGACTGTTATCCTTCAGATGCTGTCAACGGCACCCAACTTCTCTTCATCAATTTCGGTGAGAAGGAGACGGCCTATTGTCTGCCCGCTGTGGCGAAGACTCGCGAGGCTGGCATCCGTACGGAGATTTTCCCTGATGCTACAAAGATGAAGAAGCAAATGTCTTATGCCAATGCTAAGCAGATTCCGTTTGTCGCTTTGGCTGGTGAAAACGAGATGGCAGAGGGTAAGTTCACCTTGAAGAATATGTTGACAGGTGAACAGCAACTTTTTGCAATTGAGGAACTTATAGAAAAGGTTAAATAGCATAAGGAAATGAAAAGGAGTTTCAAGGTTTTCATCTGTGTCATCTGCGTCATCTGTGGCTTCATTGCTGCCACGCCAGATAAAACTACAACGATCTTCGTGATTGGCGATTCCACTGCTGCCAATAAGGACACTACAGGTGGAAAGGTAGAGCGTGGCTGGGGTATGATGCTTCAGCAATGCTTCGATGCCGATTTCATAGTGGTAGACAACCACGCCGTGAATGGACGTTCCTCGAAGAGCTTCCTCGATGAGGGTCGTTGGGATAAGGTTTTGGAGAAGATCCAACCAGGCGACTACGTACTCATTCAGTTTGGCCATAACGATGAAAAGGCACAACCTGCCCGTCATACCGATCCAGGCTCTACCTTCGATTATAACTTGGCTCGCTATGTCCGTGAGACGAGAGAGAAGGGTGGAATCCCTGTGCTGATGAATCCCGTGGTACGTCGCAATTTCTTCATTATGCCGCCTGAGGTGGCTGACGATGAGCAGTTGCGCAATACCATCTTCAGCGATACGGAACACCTTGTCGAGGGTGATACGCTCAACGACACCCATGGTCTCTATCGAGTGGCTCCTCGTGACGTGGCCCGCCGTATGAACTGCCATTTCATCGATGCCAACCGCATCACCGAAAACCTTGAGAAACGTCTTGGTCGCGAAGGTTCTAAGAAGCTCCACATGTGGTTCCGTCCTGGTGAGGAACCCAGTCTTCCTAAAGGCAAGCAGGACAATACACATTATAATATATATGGTGCCCAGGTCGTGGCCAACCTTTTGGCCGATGCCCTTTGCGAGGAGATCCCCGTTCTGAAACCCTTCCGACTCAAGAAATGAAATTTTGCTGTATTGAATTCTTTTCCGATTTTAAGATGAATTAAGGAAATAAGTTTGGGAGTAAAGCAGAAAAGTCGTATATTTGCAGACGAAAGTTGAATAACTGACAATTTACACATTATTTATAATAATAACAAAACAAGTACGATTATGAAGAAAAAGTTCATTTGCGCCGTTTGTGGATATATCTACGAAGGCGATGCAGCACCCGAGAAGTGCCCCATCTGTAAGGCTCCCGCATCGAAGTTCTCCGAGTTGAAGGACGAGGGTGAGACCACGTATGCAACAGTTCACCGTATTGGCGACGGCAAGCCCGAGGGTGTGTCAGAGGAGATGATTGACGACTTGCGTAACCATTTCAATGGTGAGTGCAGTGAGGTTGGTATGTATCTGGCAATGGCCCGTCAGGCTGATCGTGAGGGATATCCCGAGATCGCCGAGGCTTTCAAGCGCTATGCCTTCGAGGAGGCTGACCATGCTTCTCGTTTCGCAGAGCTGCTTGGTGAGTGTGTATGGGACACCAAGACAAATCTCGAGAAACGTGCTGCTGCTGAGGCTGGTGCCTGCGAGGATAAGTTCCGTATCGCTAAGAACGCTAAGGCTGCCGGTTTCGACGCTATCCACGACACCGTTCATGAGATGGCCAAGGACGAGGCCCGTCACGGTGCAGGCTTTGCCGGGCTGCTGAAGCGTTACTTTGGGAAGTAACAGAGAGCTTATTTAGACAACGAATTACACGAATTTCACGAATTGAAGCTGCGCAATCAGTAGATTAATTCGTTTAATTAGTGTAATTCGTGGTTTATAATACAATAATAAGCGTTATTGTCCGTTTTATCTTTACGATGAAACGGATTTTTTATGTGCTTGCGATAATATGTTGCCTTGTGGCTTGTCAGGATGATGATAAATTCTCGACAAGCACTAGTTTGCGTCTGACCTTCCTGGAGGACACGTTGAAGATGGACACCGTCTTCAGCCGTACCCCTTCGTCAACCTACACATTCTGGGTGTATAATCAGAATGATACGGGTATCCGTATGGAACGTGTCCGTCTTCGTCGTGGCAACCAGACGGGCTATCGGGTAAATGTTGACGGCATCTATCTCGACAATGCCAATGGTTCCCAGACATCCGATGTGGAGATACGTCGCAACGACAGCATCCTCGTCTTCGTGGAACTGACTGCCAGCGAGACGGGCCAACAGGATCCTGTGCTCTTGGAAGACGACCTGGTGTTCATCCACGAGAGCGGTGTCGAACAGAAAGTTTGTCTGCAGGCTTGGGTGTGGGATGCGAAGAAACTCTATTCGCCGGTGATTTCGAAGGATTCAGTTATTGAGTCTTCCGTGCCGCTTGTCATCTTTGGTGACCTGAAAGTGGAGGAGGGTGTTACGCTGACCATCAGGAATACGACGTTATATTTCCACGACAGTTCCGGCCTCGATGTCTATGGTACCTTACAGACAGAAGACTGTGTGATGCGTGGCGACCGTCTCGATGATATGTTTGATTATCTGCCTTACGACCGAGTCAGCGGTCAGTGGAACGGTATCCGTATCCGTAAGACCTCCAAAGACAATCACTTCATTCGTACGGAGATACGTAATCCGATTGATGGTATCGTCTGTGATTCGGCTGCGTTTGATACGGACCATTATCGTGTGGTGATGGAACAGTGTATCATCCATAATTGCGAGGGTGTTGGTCTGTCGGCTGTCAACTCCTTTGTCTCTCTGGATCATTGCCAGCTGACGAACACGGGCGGCGACTGCTTTGCAATTTACGGTGGAATCGCAGAAATCAATCAATGTACGTTTGGACAGTTCTATCCGTTCTCGGCAGATCGTGGTGCGGCATTCCGCTTCACTAATTTCTACGGTGAAACCGACTTCCCGCTTTATGTCAACTGTGCTGGTTCCATCATGACAGGCTATGCTGACGATGTGGTGATGGCTGAGATGCGTAACGAAGAGCCCGGCTCCTTCGATTATGAGTTCAACAGATGTCTGCTGCGTACCCCTGAAGTAGAAGATGAACCCGAGCATTTCATCGATATCATCTGGGAGACACCTAAAGATTCCATCGAGGGAAAGAAGCACTTCGTGAAGATCGATGAAGACAATCTCATTTACGACTTCCACCTCGACTCCTTGTCAACCGCCAAGGGCTTGGGATGTTACTAAGATTTATTAGAATTCAGCGAAGGTTAGGGGCATCAGCTTCCTGATTCCATCGATGACGTACACGCACCGCCGTCCGTAGAGAAGGATACGGATGGGATGCTTGGCACGGGTTTCCGACTCGATAATTACCTGTCGGCAACTGCCACAGGGTCCCGTAGGCTCTTCCGTCAGTTTGCCGTCTGTGCCTCTGGCGGCGATAGCGAGCACCTCGACGGCACAGTCAGGATACTGCGCTCCGGCAGCAAACAGGGCCGTGCGCTCGGCACAGAGTCCCGATGGATAGGCCGCATTCTCCTGGTTACAGCCGATCACCATCTCACCGTTCTCCAACTGTACGGCAGCACCGACACAGAAGTGGGAATAGGGGGCATAACTGCGACTGGTGGCTTCGATGGCCTTTTCTAACAACTGGCGGTCAGCGGCACTGAGTTCCTCCATCTGACATTCCTGAATGACTGATTTTAGCTCTACTTCCTTCATAGATTGAATATTTTTGTGCAAAAATACGAATAATTCGAGAGAAATCACTACTTTTGCACAAATATTTATCGTATGAGGAAATTTTTTGTATCAATAGCCCTGCTGACGGCCCTTCAGGTTCAGGCTCAGACAAGCTGGAACCAGACCTATCAGCAGTATATCAACCAGTATAAGGACATCGCCATCGAACAGATGCAACGTTACCATATCCCGGCGTCTATCACCCTGGCACAAGGCCTCTTCGAGAGTGGGGCAGGCCGGAGTGAACTTGCTCGCAATGGAAATAACCATTTCGGTATCAAATGTAACGGCTGGGACGGTCGTCGGATCTATCACGATGACGACGAACGGAACGAGTGTTTCCGTTCCTATTACAATGCCTACGAGTCGTATGAGGATCATTCGAAGTTCCTCACTGGTAGCTCACGTTATCGTTCTTTATTCCAGTTGAAGATCACAGACTATAAAGGCTGGGCGAAGGGCTTAAAGGCAGCAGGCTATGCCACAAACCCGCAGTATGCTCAGAAATTGATAGACCTTATCCAGTTGTATAAGCTCTATCGCTACGATTCAGCCAAGGACTACGACAAGTTTATGGCCGAGCACACAAAGAGCTCCGTCAATAGCGCATCCCTACATGCTATCAAGATCTTCAACAAGAACTACTATGTCATCGCTCGCCGGGGGGATTCCTTCAAGTCGATTGCCGATGAAATCGGCATCAGTTACAAAAAACTTGCCAAGTACAACGAACGTGACAAGAATGATACATTAGATGAAGGGGAGATCATTTGGCTGAAAAAGAAACAGACGAAGGCACCAAAGGACTACAAGGGCCGGTTGCATTATGTCCGTAACGGGGAGTCGATGTACAGCATCGCCCAGAATTATGGTATCCGCCTGAAGAACCTCTACAAGATGAACCATCTCTCTCCAGATTACCAGATTAAAGTGGGAGATACTCTAAGATTGAGGTAATCTGTGGTTTTCTTAGAGCGGAATACGGGAATCGAACCCGCCTCCCAGGCTTGGGAAGCCCGTGCACTACCGATGTGCTAATTCCGCAAAATAGTAAGGTTTCCTGATTTCTTTTGAGCCGATACCCGGACTCGAACCGGGGACCTACGCATTACGAATGCGTTGCTCTACCAACTGAGCCATATCGGCAATCCCTTGTGTCTGTACACCCGCAGGGGCTCGAACCCTGGACACCCTGATTAAGAGTCAGGTGCTCTACCAACTGAGCTACGGGTGCATCAAAATTTTCAAAAAGAAAGGAGGGTCGCTTGCCTCCTCTGTACACCCGCAGGGGCTCGAACCCTGGACACCCTGATTAAGAGTCAGGTGCTCTACCAACTGAGCTACGGGTGCATCTTTTTCGTTTTGCGGGTGCAAAGGTACACACTTTTTTCCATTCCACCAAACTTTTTGGAGATTTTCTTCCAAAAAAGTTATTGTCTGGTGGTGTGGAAACCGTCGATGTTCTCATAACGGCGCTGCATCATCCGTTTGTAGATGTGACGGATCCATATCGGATGGGTGACGATGAAGGCCAGTCCGATCAGCGACATGAAGATGAAAGTGTACGTAGGTCCGACCAGCAGGAAACCGATGGTGGCGATGGCACCGGGGGCGAACAGCGACAGCAGTTCGATCACCAGTTGCATGCCGTTCTCAAAGTTTCCCTTAGCAGTCACCTTCTGCTGCAGGGGCAACGTCTGTTTGTTATACACCGCTAACTGGAAGATGACGAAGTGCAGCACACCCGCCGTCAGCAGCATATACGCCACGAGCATCAGCAACGTGAACTTGCCGGTGAACACCGCAGGCAGCATCACCAGAAAGGGGATGAACAGCACGGCGCTGTAGAACCAGAACTTCGCCTTCAGCAGGGCTATGATATTCTCACGGTGCATCATCAGCAGGTCGATGTAGTTGCCTTCCTGTCCCATAATCTTGATGAGTGCCGTCACGCTATAGATGGCAAAGCAGTAGAGGCACCAGAAGTTCTGCATATACACATTATCATAGATCGGCGTATAGGCGATGAGCATCGAGAACATGACGATCAGCGACAGACTCATGATACAGCGAGTTCGCATCGTCTTGTTACGGAGGTTCGACTTCATCTCAATCTTCAGGTATTCACCCACAAGGCCGAAACGGTTCAGGAATGCGAACTGCGACACGTGCTTCAGTGCCCGTTCTTTCTTCTTCGAGATCTCCTCATACACATACTTGAACTGGAAGTGTCGGTTCACTATAAACAGCAGCGCTATCACGATGACGACGGCCGGCAGGAACCACCAGGCGCGTCCGGCCTCGGCATAAGTGTCGAGCAGCCGTGCCGCCGTTTTCTTATTGGGGTCGAAGATCCAGGGGATATACGGAATGGCATACACCGCAACACTGGCGAAGAACCACAACACATTGCGGTTGATGAGCGTACGGAAGAACAGATACACCTGACTATTCATCATAATCAGCAGTAGGCACGCCATCAACTCCCAGATGACGGGCCAGCCAGCACCGGCAAAGAGCAAGATGATGGAGTAGGGCACGAACATACAGAGCCAGAGGAAGTTGTAGCCGCTCAGATGTGACGACAGCAGGAAGCACTCGATGGCCGTATATCTGGAGATGGGCAACAGGATATAAGGCTTCACCATCATACCAGGCGTGGTCTGGACCACAAAGCGGAACAAGTAGTCGATGACAAGAATCAGCGGCATGAACGAGATCATCCGTCCAGCCTCACCTTCAGCCGTCAGAGCGATGATACAACCGTAAAGAATCATATACAGCGCCAGCATGGCGGCACCGAAATATGTCATCACTTTGGCCCATTTGTTCTGCTCGAAGATCGGGCTGCGTTTATAGCTCAGCATCGTGTTCTTCCGCAGCAACCTGTATAGCTCAAGTCTATTCATCTGTAAACTATAAAACCGTAAACTGTAAACTATCTCAGGTCAATTACCTCAGCGTGTGGGAAGTCCTTGGCATTGAAACGGAACATCGAATCGTTGGCTGACTGCTTCTTCAGGTTGCTGATGTCGAAGATGGTCCACTTCTTACCCTGCAATAGCTTCACCTGTGTGGGGTGGTTCGTCTTCTTGTCGATTGTGATAATCAGTTCCTTGATCTTGTTACTGGCCGTCGAGGCAGTCAGATGGACCACATGGTTATTGCCGTTGCTGTTCAGCGTGGCGTTGTATCCCTTCTTATAAAGATTGAGGAAGTTGTAGGGGTTGATGGTCTGCAACTGTTCCTCGGTAGGGTTGACGATGTTCACTTCATCGTTATCTTTCATATAGGTCCACTGCGTCTTGCCGTCGAACCATACACTGGCTTGCGGGGTGGTGGCGTGGAACTTCTTGCCCTTGATGATGATGGTGCCGCTGGTCGAGCCCATGCTACCCGTCATTTTGAAGTCAGCCTTCACACCGGCCTTCATCGTCACGGTGGCGGCTGCCTTGTCAAGCACACTCTTTGCCGTCTGGGCCGAAGCGTTTAAAGGTGAAAAGGTGAAAAGGTGAAAGAGTAAAATTCCTGTCACCACAGCCTTTACCTTTGTTATATTTCCTATTTTGTTCATGATAATATCTATTTGTTTTTTCACTTCTTCACCTTTTCACTTTTTCACCTTTTTACCTTTACCTCAGGCTTGCCAGAAGATTATTGAGACTGTTCTCATCCTGGATCATCACCTCACGGGGCTTTGAGCCCATGGCTGCACCAACGACACCGGCCTTCTCCAGCTGGTCCATCAGACGGCCTGCACGGTTGTAACCGATAGCAAACTTACGCTGGATGAGCGAGGTCGAACCGCTTTGGTTGATGACAATCAGTCGAGCGGCATCCTCAAACAACGGGTCGAGGTGCTGCATGTCCACATCCTTGTCGCCACCGTCTCCCATATCTGCATCAGGCGTATCTGGCTCGGGAAGTTCGAAGGCCATATTATAGCTTTGCTGTTCGGCGATGTAATCGTTGATGCGCTCCACCTCGGGTGTATCGACGAAGGCACACTGCACACGGATGGGCTCTGCACCACCCAGGTAGAGCATATCACCCTTACCAATCAGTTGCTGGGCACCGGTACGGTCGAGGATGGTCTTCGAATCAATGCCGGCACTCACCTTGAAGGCGATACGGGCTGGGAAGTTTGCCTTTATGTTACCCGTGATGATCGTCGTCGTAGGACGCTGGGTGGCGATGACCATGTGGATACCCACGGCGCGGGCCAGCTGGGCGATACGGGCGATAGGCAATTCAATCTCCTTACCCGCCGTCATGATCAGATCGCCGAACTCATCGATGATTACCACGATATACGGCATATACCCGTGACCACCGCGAGGCGGAATCTTACGGTCGATGAACTTCCTGTTGTACTCCTTGATATTTCTGGCACCCACCTCCTTCAGTAGGTCGTAGCGGGTGTCCATGAGCTTACAGAGCGAGTTCAGCGTACGTACCACCTTAGTCACGTCGGTGATGATGGGATCAGCATCGTCGTCGGGTACCTTCGCCAGGAAGTGGTTGATCAACGGGTTGTAGATTGAGAACTCCACCTTCTTCGGGTCCACGAGCACGATCTTCATCTCTGCGGGGTGCTTCTTATATAATAAAGAGGTGATGATGGCGTTCAGACCGACGGACTTACCTTGTCCCGTAGCACCGGCCACGAGCAGGTGGGGCGCCTTGGCGAGGTCGAACATAAACACCTCGTTGGTGATTGTCTTACCGACGGCACAGGGCAGTTCCATCGTCGATTCCTGGAATTTCTTGGAATTCAGAATCGATTCCATCGACACGATCGAGGGTTTGGCATTAGGAACCTCAATACCGATGGTACCCTTACCTGGGATGGGGGCGATGATACGGATGCCAAGGGCCGAGAGGCTCAGGGCAATATCATCCTCCAGTGAACGGACCTTCGAGATACGGACACCGGGAGCCAGCGTAATCTCGTAGAGCGTGATGGTCGGACCCACCGTTGCCTTGATGCTTGAGATCTCCACGCCGAAGGTACGTAATACCTCTACGATGCGGTTCTTGTTGGCCGTCTGCTCGGCCATGTCGATATACGGCTTACCGTCGTTATCGTATTTCTTCAGCAAATCGAGGGTGGGATAGTGGTAGTTCTCCAGATCGCGCTTCGGATCGTAGGGCTCCAAATCTTCTAAAGTCGGGGCAACAGTCTTCTTGTCTGCGGCTTCGTCGCCATGGGTGGCCTCTACGTCGAACTCTACGTCCTTGCCGGATTGCCCGGAATGTCCGGTTTCACCGGCATCATAAACATTATCGATGACCTCGGCAGAACCGTCCTTTTTAAATTCTACCACCTGCTCGACAGGATTATCAAACACGGTGGGATCATCGTCTTCGTCCTCGTCATCGTCGTTCTCCTTCAACAGGTTCTCATAAGAATCGGGCTTTTCATTGGGATCATTGTTTGCAACCACAAATTTAACCTTGTCAAGGAACTTGCTCGGGTTCAATAACTTACGAATCACTAAGATGGTTTCTGCACTCAAGTAGGTCAGGAAGGCGATGGCCGTCAGTCCGAGGATGGCCGTCAGTCCGGGAGCACCTACGAGATTGCCGAGGAAGTGGCAGACGTACATACCGTGATCGCCGCCGGGACTGTAACAGGTTTCCGTGAAGAATGGAGCCAGCAACAGCGACATCGCCACCGACGCCCAGATCATCAGAATCATCAGAGAGAAGAACCACTTCAACAGGTTCACCTTGTAGGCTCTCGTCAGATGCACACCTAATAGCAGCAGGAACAACGGGATGAGGAACGCCGACAGACCGAAGCAGCGCTTGATGAAATACCAAGAGCACCAGGCACCGATGCTGCCACAGGTGTTCATGAACTCATGGTGCTGATTCAGAATCTCACCCTCACGAGGATCCTCGATCATACTCTGGTCGGCAGCTCCCGTTGAGAGATACGAGATAAACGCCATCGTCATGAACAGTGCCACGAGCACCACGGCAATGCCCAGCGTAAAGTTGAGTGCCTCGTTGTGGAATATCTTGTCAAAGCTCAGCACACTCGACAGACTGCTGCCGGAGCTCTTCTGCGACTTTTTTTCCTTCTTTTTCTTTGCCATATCTTGTCTCTTTTCGCAATTTTGATGCAAAAGTAGTCGAAAAAACTTAGATTTCATCATAAAATGCTGTTTTTTTTGTAATTTTGCACCAAGAAATGAGAAAGTTAATATATAACAAGGTCGATAAGGCCATGATTTCGCATCTCAAGCGGGTGGAGTTCTATGGTAAGATCTATGTCGTGACATCTCCCGTCGAGGCGGAACATGCCGTTGACTACCTGCTGTCGCAGCCCATCCTCGGCTTCGACACCGAGACACGCCCGGCCTTCGAGAAAGGCAAGCGCTACTACTGTTCTCTGCTACAGGTATCGACACGTACCGAGTGTTTCCTCTTCCGCCTGAATAAGATTGGACTCTGCCCGGCGGTCAAACGGCTCTTGGGTGACAAGGCGGTGACGAAGGTGGGACTGGCATGGAACAACGACATGCTCTCGCTCCGACAGCTCGGCAACTTTGAACCGGGCCATTTCATCGACCTTCAGGACATGGTACGCGAACTGGGCATCGAGGATCAGAGCTTGGTGAAAATCTATGCTAACCTCTTCATAGAGCGCATCAGCAAGGCGGAGCGCCTCTCCAACTGGGAGCGCCGCGAATTGACAGAGAGACAGATGGAGTACGCTGCCATCGACGCATGGGCTTGCGTACGTATATATAATGAAGTGAGCCGGCTGCTGGCTACCCGTGATTATGAGCTGGAGGTCAGACCGGACGAAAACGTGAATCAGAACAATGAGACAGGTATTTCTTAAACGAGGTAAGGAAGAGAGTCTGCTCCGCTTCCATCCCTGGGTGTTCTCTGGAGCCATCCAACAGGCCGACGAGGGTATCGGAGAGGGCGAAGTGGTGCGTGTCGTCAACAGTCAGGGCGATTTCATCGCTGTCGGACACTATCAGATGGGCTCCATCGCCGTGCGGGTGCTCTCCTTTCATGACGAATCCATCGACGAGGTGTTCTGGGGCCGTCGGCTGGCCTCCGCTTTGCAAGTGAGACTGTCCATCGGTCTGTCAGATAATCCTCAGAACAACACCTACCGTCTGGTGCACGGTGAGGGCGACCTGTTGCCGGGACTGGTTATCGATGTCTATGGTCAGACGGCCGTCATGCAGGCCCACAGCGTCGGTATGCACATCAGCCGCGATGTTATCGCCCGTCAGCTGGTGAAGGTGATGGAGGGCCGTATCGCCCACGTCTATTATAAGAGTGAGACCACGCTGCCGGGTAAGATGCGCGCCGATGAAACCGGACTTTCCGACGACGGCGAGCTGAGCTACTTCATCTATGGCGGCTCGGACGACAATACCGCGATGGAGAATGGACTGCTGTTCTACGTCGACTGGCTGCGTGGACAGAAGACGGGTTTCTTTGTCGATCAGCGCGACAACCGCCTGCTGCTCGAGCGCTTCGCCAAGGGCCGTCGGGTGCTGAACATGTTCTGTTACACCGGTGGATTCTCGTTTTATGCCATGCGGGGTGGGGCAGAGTTTGTCCATTCCGTCGACAGCAGCGCAAAGGCCATCGAACTTACCAACCGCAATGTCGAACTGAACTTCCCTGGCGACAAGCGTCATCAAGCTTTCTGCGAGGATGCCTTCCGCTACCTCGAACAGGCTGGCAGCCAATATGACCTGATTATCCTCGATCCCCCTGCTTTCGCAAAGCACCGTGGTGCCTTGCACAATGCCCTGAAAGGCTATACCCGCCTGAACCTCAAGGCGTTCCAGAAGATCCAACCCGGTGGCATTCTCTTCACGTTCAGCTGTTCGCAGGTGGTCACGAAAGACCATTTCCGCAATGCGGTCTTCACCGCAGCGGCTCAGGCTGGCCGTCAAGTGCGTATCCTCCATCAGTTGCACCAGCCCGCCGACCACCCCATCAACATCTACCATCCCGAAGGTGAATACCTCAAAGGCCTGGTTCTGTACGTAGAGTAATTTAGCAACGGACTACAGGACAGACACACTTATCCTGCATGAAAAAAGTCCTTTAGTCCTCTAGTCCGTTGCAAAAGAAGAAAATGATTAATAAAGTTGAGACATATATTAAAAAGGATGGTCTACTTTCCGCTGACGCTCTCCATCTCGTAGCCCTCAGCGGGGGTGCCGATAGCGTCGCCATGCTGCGAGTACTTCTGGCATTAGGCTACCACGTCGAGGCTGCTCACTGCAACTTTCATCTCCGTGGCGACGAGAGCGACCGCGACGAGCAGTTCGTCAAGAATCTCTGTCAGCAGAATGATGTACAGCTTCACTTAATCCACTTTGACACAGCCGAATACGCCTCATTGCATCAAGTAAGTATTGAGATGGCGGCACGTGAACTCCGTTACCGTTATTTCAACCAGTTGCGTCAGGATGTCGGAGCCGAGACCGTCTGTGTCGCCCATCATCGTGACGACGCCGTAGAGACCTTCCTCATGAACCTCCTCCGTGGTGCAGGCATTCACGGTCTCACGGGCATCCGTCCTCGCAACGGCCACATTGTCCGTCCTCTGCTCTGCATCAGCCGTCAGGACATCCTCCAATACCTCGATTCCATCGGTCAACATTACGTCACCGACTCCACCAATCTCGTCGATGACGTCCTCCGCAACAAAATCCGTCTGCGTCTGATTCCTTTGCTTGATGAAATGAGTCCTGGGGCTTCCGATAATATCTCCCGCACCGCTACATACCTCTCTGAAGCCGAAAAGGTTTATAATGATGGAATTCGGAGGTACGGGGACGCGTTGGCGCGTTGGCGCGAGGAATCTCCTGCGTCAGAAGGTAATCTCGTACCTCCGTACCCCCGTACCCCCGTACCTCCGATAATTCCTATTTCGGATATCAAATCCTCTCCCTCCCCCCTCTGCCTTCTCCACGAATGGCTCTCACCGCTGGGCTTCAACCGCTCTCAGGTCGATCAGCTGGTTGACAGTCTCGATGGCGGGTCCGGCAAAGAGTTGTCTTCCCCCTCTCACGCCCTCGTCATCGACCGCGACCGCATCATCGTTGAACCTATTTCTGTGCCTCTATCTCCCCTCCATATCCCCGAGCCTGGCAACTACCGCACGTCCGACCGTCACCTCTTAAAAGTTGAATCTACATCTGTCATAACCATCTCAAAAACACCTGATTGCGCCACGCTTGATTTATCAAAGGTACAATTCCCATTAACCCTCCGTCCCGTCCGCGAAGGCGACGCCTTTTGTCCTTTTGGCATGTCTGGCCATCGCCTCGTCAGCGACTTCCTCACCGATCTTAAACTTTCCGTCCTTGAAAAGCGTCGTCAACTCGTTGTCACCGATGCTACCGACACCATTCTCTGGCTCGTCGGCCTCCGCACCGACAACCGTTTTCGTGTCACCCCCGACACCCCCGCCATTCTCCGCTTCACCTTCCTTTAATGTATAGAAAAAAGCTTGCTGGTGTCGGGAAAAATAAGTAATTTTGCAGTGCAGAAGAAAAGAAAGGATTTTTTATTCTTCGTTTCCGGCAGCGCGGAGGATGATACTGGTGGCGCCGATAGTGAAGAGTGTGCCGTCGGTGATGATGCGGCGCTCACGGGGTGTGAGCTCAACGTTGTCGACGAAGGTGCCGGTGTTGCTGTTGTTGTCTTTCAGGGTGTAGCGCAGGTTGCCGTGTTTGTCACGGCTGACGGTGATGGTGCAGTGGTTGAGATCGACGCTGGGATCGACGGTCTCGAAAGGGGTGTTGATGGGGTTGCCCTTCTGGTGGCGGCCGATGATGTTGTCGCCCATGCGGAGAGGAATGACCTGCTTGTAGTGGAACATGTTCTCGATGACGACGATGGAGCCACAGCCCTGTTCGTCGGCCTGTTTGTCGGGGTTCTCGTCTTTCTGGCGGTCGCGGAGCTTGCTGACGCCGATGCGGATGGCGAACTGCTTGCCGCAGTCGGGACACTGGAACACGAGCGACTGGCCGTCGGTGTAACGGGTCTCATCGAAGGTGATGAAGTTTTCACATTTGGGACAGCGGACGCGCTTCATGGACTTTGAACTTTGAGCTTTGAACTTTAAACTTTATGATTACATCGGAGGCGGGCAAGGTCAGAGGGACATCACCCAGGCGTCAGCGGTTTCGGATTGGAGATGGAAAAGGCGGAGGTCGTCGTAGGCGTCGTTCTCAGAGGCATAGTGGCCGTAGATGACGCGGCGGATGTTGTTACGCTCGAAGATCTCAGCCTGATCGTAGCCCTTTTTCTGGAGGCGCTCGATAAAGGCGTTGGCATTGCGGGCGGAGACGTGGCTGGCCAGGACGATGCAGTAGGTCTTTTGTGGAAAGTGTAAAGAGGAAAGAGGAATGAGATTACCTTTAGCCGTTGAGTCGGCTATAGCTTGTGATGCGGAATCAACTTTTTCCTTTATTTCTGCCTCATGAGTATTCTCTTTCCACTTTCCACTTTCCACTTTCCTCGAAATAGAGTCCACCTTCCTCTCAATATTGATTTTACTGACGTTCGTGTCTTCAGACATCATGCCGAAGAGGAGGCCATTGTTGAGGTTGCTGATGGTGCGCTGCATCATGTCGGTATTGCCGGTGGGCAGGGCGAGGATGAAGACGGCGATGAGGATGGCGGCGATGGCTACGGCATTGCGGATCCACGTGTATTTGATGCGGACGACGTCGGCTTCTTCTTCCTCCTCCACGTATTCAGCGCTGGTGTCGGCGGTGTCTGTGTCATCGATGCCTAAGATCTTGGCTGTGGGCTCTTCGACGGGCTCTGAGGTCTGTAGGGCAACGGGCTGCGACGGCGTCTGACGGGCGTCGAGACGCTTCATCTCCACCGATGTGAGTCCGTAGAGGGCTGGGGTGAGGATGCCGGCCTCGCAGGGGCTGAAGACGTAGTTGCCGTCTTCGTTGAGTGCCAGCGTGCCGATGTCGTTGAGCTCGTAGGAACCTTCGTTCTGCAGGTGCTGCCTGAGTTCCTCCACCTCGCCCTCGATGCGCTGCAAGGCCTCAGGGTAGCTGATATCGTAGGCCTCGATGTAGGACTGCACGAGCAGCGAGTCGTTGATGTTGAGCTGTGGATTGAATCCGAGCGTGCGCAGAGGGGGCAGGAACAGGTGCTCCCGCTCTTCGTACCGGGCGTTGATGTTGTGCGCCATAAAGCCCCCCAAACCTGGGACAATGACGCAGTCGTTGCTCAGTAAAAGTATCTCAATATGTCGTTCCAGTTCTATCACGGATGCAAAATTACTGCCTTTTTTTGAAATATACAAATAAAAGAAACTTAAAATGACTGAGAAATGAAAAAATTGCAGTACCTTTGCACAAAATTTCATGAATATGGAGTATAAAGAGACAAAAATCAAGGGCGTTTTCATCATCGAGCCCAAGGTGTTTCAGGATGCCCGTGGGTATTTCATGGAGGCCTGGAAACAGGCTGAGTTCGACGAGCATGTCGGACGGACGGTGTTCATCCAGGACAATGAGTCGAAGTCATCATTTGGTGTTTTGCGCGGTCTGCACTATCAGAAGGGCGACGCCTCGCAGGCGAAGCTCGTGCGCGTGATTAAAGGAAAAGTGTTAGATGTGGCTGTGGACATCCGCAAGTCGAGTCCGACGTTCGGCCAGCACGTGATGGTGGAGCTGAGCGAGGAGAACAAACGCCAGTTTTTCATCCCGCGCGGGTTCGCACACGGGTTCCTCGTGCTGAGCGACGAGGCGATCTTCACCTATAAGGTGGACAACCCCTACGCACCTCAGTGTGAGGCTGGCATCCGCTGGAACGATCCCGACGTGGGAATCGAGTGGCCCATCGACCCGGCACAAGTGTTGACGAGCGAAAAAGACTTAAAGCAGCCCTTGCTAAAAGACGCAGAAGTTTTTGATTAACAGAAAGATATGAATATTGCAATTGTAGGAACTGGTTATGTAGGATTGGTGTCAGGAACGTGTTTCGCTGACACAGGTGCAAATGTGACATGCGTCGATGTGGACGCAGCGAAGATTGAACGTCTGCAGAACGGCGAGATCCCCATTTATGAGCCGGGTCTCGACGAGCTGGTGAAGAAGAATGTGGCCGCAGGCCGTCTGAAGTTCACGACGGACTTGGCCTCTGTGCTCGACGATGTGCAGATTGTGTTCTCGGCTGTAGGTACGCCTCCCGATGAGGACGGCTCGGCCGACCTGAAGTATGTGCTGCAGGTGGCTCGTACCATCGGTCAGAACTTGAACCACTATGTGGTGGTGGTTACGAAATCGACGGTGCCCGTGGGTACGGCGAAGAAGGTGCGCAAGGCCATCGAGGAGGAACTGGAGATGCGTGGTGTGGACATCGAGTTCGACGTCGCCTCAAACCCAGAGTTCCTGAAGGAGGGTAATGCCATCAAGGACTTCATGTCGCCCGACCGTGTGGTGGTGGGTGTGGAGAGCGAGAAAGCCCAGAAGGTGCTCACGAAGCTCTACAAGCCTTTCCTGATCAACAACTTCCGCGTGATCTTCATGGATATCCCCTCGGCTGAGATGACAAAATATGCCGCCAACTCAATGCTCGCCACGCGTATTTCGTTTATGAACGATATCGCCAATCTATGCGAGCGCGTGGGCGCGGATGTTAATATGGTACGCGCGGGAATCGGTTCCGACACCCGTATCGGCCGCAAGTTCCTCTATGCCGGTTGCGGTTATGGTGGCTCGTGCTTCCCCAAGGACGTGAAGGCGCTCATCAAGACGGCCGACCAGAACGGCTACTCGATGGAGGTGCTGAAGGCTGTAGAGCGCGTAAACGAGCGTCAGAAGAGCGTGCTCTACGAGAAGCTCGTGAAGTCGTTCGGTTCGGAAGAGGCGCTGAAGGGTAAGACCATCGCCATGTGGGGTCTGTCGTTCAAGCCTGAGACTGACGATATGCGTGAGTCGACGGCTCTCGTGATGATCGACAAGTTGCTGAAGGCTGGTTGTATGGTGCGCGTGTATGACCCGATTGCCATGAACGAGTGTAAGCGCAGGATTGGCGAAACGGTGACCTACTGTCGTGATATGTACGACGCTGTGCTCGATGCCGACGCGCTGCTGCTGCTCACGGAATGGAAGGAGTTCCGTTTGCCCGGCTGGGGCGTCATCAAGAAGGCGATGAAGCGGCCGCTGGTGATCGACGGACGTAATATCTTCGATATCGAGGAGCTGCAGGAGAATGAGTTTGAATATCACTGCATCGGTAAGTAGATGACGGTGTTACAATATGACAGATGACAGTTTATTTTATGGATGAATAGGCTTGGCGGCATAGTGGTGGCGGTTCTGTTGCTGGCGGGGTGTTCCGGCCAGCAGGAACAGGCGACGTCGGAGGAAGACCGTGAGGCGAAGGCCCTCATGCAGGGTGTCTGGGCCGATGCGGAGACGGAAGATGTATCGTTCCGTGTGGCGGGCGATACCATCTTCTATGCCGACTCCACCAGTATGCCGGCCTATTTTAAGATCGTCGGCGACTCGCTGACACTCTCTTTAGGCACCAGCTATGCCATCGAGAAGCAGACGGGGCACGTGTTCAGCTTCCGCAACCAGAACGGTGACCTGATCACCCTTCACAAGCTCGATGAAGCAGAGGCCGACTCGCTCTTTGTGACCGACACCAAACCGACGGTGATGACCTATACGCATCAGGTGAAGACCGACTCTACCGTCAGTTACAACGGTGCGCGCTACCACTGGTATATCGCCATCAACCCCACACGTTTCAAGGTGGTGAGAAGGACGTTCAACGATGACGGTATGGAGGTGGAGAACGTGTATTATGACAATATCATGCACATCAGCGTGTATAATGGTGCCCAGTGCATGTATTCCAGCGACTTCCGCAAACAGCAGTACACGAAGCTGGTGCCGACGACGTTCCTCGACGAGGCTGTACTGGCGAATATGGAGTACAGTAAGGCTGATGCGGAAGGTCTGCACTTCAACGCCACACTTTGTATCCCGGACGGCGCGAGCTGTTACCTTGTAGAGACGGTTATCTCGTACAAGGGCAAAATGACGATGAAACTCTTAGAGTATTAATTTCCCCTCCTGAGTCAGGAGGGGTTAGGGGTGGTCTGAACAAGCGCATTGCCTGAGGCGGTTCAGACCCCCTTTGGCTCCCCCTAACTTAGGGGGAGAAACAATTACTTCTAAGGCTGATTTTCAGATTAGCATTACTCCTCTAACCATGAGTCGAGGAGCATTCTTGCGATAGAAAGCTTTTCAGGGATGGTCGGAAGATTGTCCTTGCGGAACCAACCGCCTTTGGCGATCTCCGAGCGCTGGAGGTGGATGTCGCCGCTGACGTAGTCGGCATTGAAGCCCACCATCAATCCGCAGGGATAGGGCCAAGGCTGCGAGGCGAAGTAGCGGATGTTGGTGATCTTGACGCCCGTTTCTTCGAAAGCCTCACGGGCAACGGCCTCTTCGAGCGTTTCGCCCGTTTCGACGAAACCGGCCACGAGACCGTAGAAGTCTGTTCGGAAATTCTTTGCCCGCACGAGCAGCACCTCGTCGTCCTTGTGGATGAGTACGATGACGGCGGTGGCCAGCTGTGGCCAGATCTCCTTGCCGCAGGAGGTGCATTTCTTCGAGATGTCGGTATCCATCCGCATGGGCGCACCACAGACACCACAGTATTTCGTGTTCTGATCCCAGTAGAGCAGTTCCTGACACTTGCCAGCCTTCAGGTAGAGCGGCTTCTCCAGCTTGTAATAGCTCTTGCGCAGACCGATCATCTCGTAAGATTTACCATTTACGATTTGGCTGCGCACGATATCTGGGACGTTGTCCAGGCGATAGGTGATGACGGATGTGCCGTCGGCCATCGGGGTGATGGACATCTGGTGTGTCCAAGGTTTCACCTCCGTCGGCGGCTCTTCACAAAGGGGAATGGTATAACTCCCGTCGGACTTCTTTTCCAACAGGAGTTCTTCCTTACAGAAAACAAAATAATATGTCATCTTCATTTCATTTTATTTCCCCTCCTGAGTCAGGAGGGGTTAGGGGTGGTCTGAACCGCCGCAGAGGTATTCGCTTGTTCAGACCCCCTCTGGCTCCCCCTCGCTCGGCTTTGCCGCTTGGCTCGTCCAAGAACTTAGGGGGAGAATTGATTACTTCTTTCCGAATAAGAGCTGGCGATCGCGCTCGATGGCGGGTTTCACCCATTCCTCAGGCACAAACTTCCAGTTCGTGTTCGGCTGGGGATTGATGGTGCCTAAACGCTTGATTTCCTCAGTCAGATAGTGGCGCTGGTCGAGTTCGCTGCAGTAAATCACGCGGCTGGCGAGCGAGTCCTTGGGAAGGCCGGCTCCGTGGGTGAGCAGTTCGCCACCGCCGTTGGCGCGATAACTGTTCATAGCGACCTTGTACCATTTCTTCTCATCGAAGGGTTGGCCGTTCGACATGCGGAGGATCTTCACCTTCTCACCGTTGGGCTTGGTGACGTCGACCTCGTAGTCGATGCCGGCAGCAGAGTCGAAGTTGAAGGTGTAGTATTTGAAGCCTGAGCGCTGCTGGTCGCCCTTCATCTCGTCGTTGAGCAGCAGGATATGGTCGTCAGGCGACTTCATCTGGTTCGTCCACATGTCGTAGCTCATCTCGAGGTGCTTGTGGATTTCCTCGCCCGTCATGCGGAGCACGAGCAGCAGGTTCTCGAAGCGGTAGAGCTTGAACATATCGGCCTGCGTCACATCGCCTGCATCGATCTTCGCGTTGAACGAGAGGGGAGCCGTGATGGAGATGTCGGCGCCTGTGATCTCTAATTGCAGGTTGTGGATGAGGTCGGCGAAGGCGGAGTTGCCAAAGAAGCAGTCGCGTGTGTAGATGGTGTTCTCGAAGGTACCGATCTTACGATCTACGTATGCTTTCACGGCGTCGATGCGAGGCTGGAAGTGGCTGACCATCTCTTCGTCGATTTGTTCATCGTTGACGCTGACGATCTCGCCCTTGATGTCCTTCTTCACCAGATGGCCCTTCTCGTAAGTCAGCTCGATCTCCGTCTCTGCCACGTTGCGGACATAGCATGAGGGGTCGATGATGAGCACCTGCTGGCCGTCTTTGTTGGTGATCCACTCGTTGTGTACCTGATGGTCGTGTCCGAAGAAGATGACGTCGAAACCTGGTACCTCACGGGCGACGGCGGCTGTGGCGTTCTCCTCGTAGGTGTCTGTAACGATGCCGCCGTCCTTGCCTGAGTGGAAGAGTCCGAAGATCAGGTCGGGATGCTCTGTCTCCTTGATGTACTTCACCCATTTCTTAGCGCAGCCGGTCATCTCCTCAAACTCCATTCCTTTCCACACGTTGTCTGTCAGCCAGTTGGGAATGGCGGGCGTGAGCATGCCGATGATGCAGATCTTCACGCCGTCGATATTGTGGACGGAGTAGGGGTGCAGTCCGTCGTAGATATTCTTCGGATGGGCGGTACCGTCAGAGCCAGCCTTCACGATGTTCGCTCCAAGCAGCGGGCAGCGCACCTCACGGATCCATTTGTCATATACCTTATGGCCAGGCTCGATATCGTGATTGCCTACGGTCTCAGCGTCGTAGCCCATATAGTTGATGATAGAAGCAGCGAGGTTCTCGTCGGTGGGCATCACGTAGTTGGACCAATAGACGCAAGGCTGACCTTGCAGGATGTCGCCGTTGTCGATGAGCAGCAGGTGGTCGCCGTATTTCGCGCGTTCTTTTTTAATATATGTGTTAGCACGGGAGAGTGTTCCCTTCAGAGGTTTGCGCTCCATGAAGTCGTAGGGGAAGAAATGTCCGTGTACGTCGCTGGTCTCGATCACCTTGAAACGGACGGTCTTTGTCTGTTGTCCTGATACGGGGAGCAGGGCTATAAGCATAAGGGTAATAAGTAATATCTTCTTCATATTCACTAATTTTTCGGCAAAATTACGAAGAAAAAATCAAACCACCAAGAGTTTTTGGTGTTTTAGGCACACTTTTTGCAGTTTTTTTAGCAGAACACATTAAAAGAAAAGGAGGAAACGATTATGGCATTTATCGATTATTACAAGATTTTGGGCGTCGACAAGACGATTCCGCAGAAAGATGTGAAGAAAGCATACCTGAAACGTGCGAAGCAGTTCCATCCCGATCTGCATCCCGACGATCCGAAGGCACAGGCGAAGTTCCAGGCCTTGCAGGAGGCGTACGATGTGATTGGCGATCCAGAAAAGCGTCGCAAGTATGACCAGTATGGTGAACAGTGGAAGCAGGCAGAGCAGTTCCAAGGCTTTGGCGGAGGCGCCGGTGGCGGTAACCCCTTCGGTGGCTTCGACTTCTCACAGTTCACGTCGGGCTCAGGTGGCGGGTTCAGTGATTTCTTTGAGAGCCTCTTTGGCCGGAAAGGCCGACAGGGTGGGGGCTTTGGCGGATTCCAGGGCTTCTCGTCAGGCGGTGCTGGCTTCGGCCGTCAGGAACGTACAAACTCTGGTGAGATGAACGCCAACGTGACCATCGACCTCTATACGGCCCTGTTGGGCGGTGAGGTGATGCTCTCACTGAGCAACGGTCAGAAGGTGAAGATGAAGATCAAGCCGGAGACGCAACCTGGTACAAAAGTACGCCTCCGCGGCAAGGGATATGACCGCGGAGACGGAACCTTTGGTGATCTGATCATCACCTATCAGGTGAAACTGCCCACGAACCTGTCGGAACGGCAGAAGTCGCTGCTCCAACAGATGCGTGAGGGTTGATTTAGTAGAATATCGTCGTGATGAGGTAAGCGACGATCGTTGAGGTGAACACGCAGATCAGACCTGGCATCATGAACGAGTGGTTCAGCAGGTATTTTCCGATGACGGTTGTTCCTGAACGGTCGAAGTTCACTGTGGCGATATCAGAGGGATAGTTCGGGATGAAGAAGTAGCCGTAAACTGAAGGCAGCACGCCCAGCAGCACAGGACCAGGGATACCTAACTTGTAGGCCAGCGGCAACATGGCCACCACCACAGCGCCCTGAGAGTTGATGAGCACAGAAACCAGGAAGAACACCAGAGCGATGCTCCAAGGATACTGGGCAACGATGTCCTCGAGGCCAGCCTGCATCTCAGACATGTAGTTTGAGAAATAGGTGTCGGCCAACCAGGCGATACCGTAGATGGCGACAACGGCCACCATACCAGACTGCCAGACGGGGCCTGCGACTGCTTTCTTCGGAGCAGCCTTGCAGAAGATGATCATCAGCGCTGCGGCAGAGATCATCACAATCTGGATGACGAGGTTCATCTTCAGACCTGCCATACTCTTCTGCGTTATTCCTTCTGCCACAATACCTGCTTTTGCAAGGGCGTCTGCAGAGATCGTTGTATTACCATCGATAATGGGAATGGGCGAAGCACCCTTAACAGCCTTTATTGTCTCGTATGAGGGCAGCAGTTCGGGTATGGCTGCGAACATCACGATGACTGCGAGGGCACCCAGGAAGATGAACACAGCGTTCTTGGCCGACTGCGGAATCTCCTTGTCGAGGGTGGTGGCACCAGAGCCGTAAATGTAATCACGCTGAGCTGGATCGGCAATCTTCTTCTGGAACTCAGGATCCTTGTCGAGGTCGAGACCACGACGGTAAGAAGCAGCAGCAGCAGCCATCAGACCACACACGCAGGCAGGAATGGAAACCATCAGCACACGTGGGATCGTGATGTCGAAATGATTGGCATTGGAGATGGTGACGAAGGCCACAACAGCGGCGGCGATGGGTGAACAGGTGATACCCACCTGAGAGGCGATAGAGGCCACACCACAAGGACGTTCAGGGCGAATGCCTTTCTTTAACGCAATGTCGCAAATGATTGGCATTAAGGTATATACAACATGACCTGTACCAACCAAAACCGTCAGAAAGAACGTACACAACGGAGCGAGGAAAGTGATGCGATCCGGATGCTTACGAAGCATCTTCTCGGCAATCTGGATCAACCAGTCCATACCACCTGAAGCCTGCATGATACCTGCACAGGTGACGGCTGCGATGATAATGTAGATCACATCCGTCGGAGGCGTACCAGGCTTCAAGCCAAAACCGAACACGAGAATTGCCAGTCCAATACCGGAGATGGCACCAAGGGCGAGAGAACCGTAGCGTGAACCCACCCACAAAGCTCCCAAAACGATGCAGAGCTGAATAATCATTAATATCATATTATTTCATTTAGTTATTGATTATGTATATTTGCGTGCAAAGATAAGAAAAAAATCTGAAAGAAAAAACTTTTTAAGAGAAAAATCTAAAAATTATTTATTTCTTTTGTCAGGTCAGATAATTTATGTACCTTTGCACGCTAAAAGAGAAAAGATATAAAATTCGACATCAAATGGCTAAAAGATTTGCCGAACATAACGGCCTGAACCTGACAAAGGTGAATGACGACATCCTTGAGATGTGGAGAGAGAAGAACGTGTTCTGGCGCTCGGTAGAAGAGCGTGAGGGCTGTCAGCAGTTTGTTTTCTTTGAGGGACCTCCCTCTGCCAACGGACATCCTGGTATCCATCACGTGCTGGCGCGTACTATTAAAGATACCTTCAACCGCTATAAGACGATGAAGGGCTTCCAGGTGAAGCGTAAGGCTGGCTGGGATACGCACGGACTGCCTGTGGAACTGGGTGTGGAAAAAGAACTCGGCATCACCAAGGCCGATATCGACAACAAGGAGAGCGACAAGTACATCTCGACGGAAGACTATAACAAGAAGTGTCGTGAGAATGTGATGATGTACACGCAGGAATGGCGTGATCTGACGGAGAAGATGGGATACTTTGTGGATCTCGACAATCCGTATATCACTTATGACAACAAGTATATCGAGACACTGTGGTGGCTCTTGCAGCAGTTCTATAAGAAGGGGCTGCTCTATAAGGGTTACACTATCCAGCCGTATTCTCCTGCCGCAGGAACGGGACTCTCAAGCCACGAACTGAACCAGCCCGGCTGTTATCGTGATGTGAAGGATACGACGGTGACGGCGCTCTTCAAGGCTGATCTGTCGGAATCATCGGAGTTTTCTAAGTTTTCAGAGGAGTGGGGCCCTGTGTATTTCGTTGCCTGGACCACCACACCTTGGACACTCCCCTCAAACACAGCCCTCTGCGTAGGTCCGAAGATCGACTATGTGGCTGTGGAGACTTACAATGCTTATAACGGTGAGAAGATCACCATCATTCTGGCAGAGAGTCGTCTGAATGCTTATCTCGCTCCTGAGGGTGCGATCACTGACGGTGGCGAGATGCCTGAATACAATAAGGGTGAGAAGTTTGTGCCCTATCGCATTGTTGGCCGTTATACGGGTGAAGAGCTGGTCGGTCTGAAGTATCAGCAACTGATGCCTTGGGTGAAACCTTCTGCCAAGTTGGATCAGAATGCCGCCGAATATGTGAAGGCCTACGCTGAAGCCCATCCAGAAAAGGTCTTTACGGGTGAAAACGGCAAGGACCAGTTTGTAGAGATGGAGAGTGAGGCTTTCCGTGTGATTCCTGGTGACTATGTGACTACAGAGGATGGTGCAGGTATTGTGCATATCGCGCCTACTTTTGGTGCCGACGACGCCAAAGTGGCCAAGGATGCCCATATCCCCAGCCTCTTCCTGATCAATAAGAAAGGTGAGACGCGTCCGATGGTAGACCTTCAGGGTAAGTACTATGTGATGGACGAACTCGATGATAACTTCATCGCCAAGTGTGTGAACAAGGAGGCCTACGGCCATCATGCAGGCGACTATGTAAAGAATGCCTACGCTCCTGAGTTCAATAAGGACGGCAAGTATGATGAACAGGCTGCATCGAAGGCAGAGGACCTGAATATCGTGATCTGTATGGAGATGAAGCAGGAGGGTTCGGCGCTGAAGATTGAGAAGCACGTACACAACTATCCTCACTGCTGGCGTACGGACAAGCCCGTGCTCTATTATCCGCTCGACTCTTGGTTTATCAGGAGCACAGCGAAGAAGGACCGTATGTTTGAGCTCAACAAGACCATCAACTGGCAGCCTGAGTCAACGGGTACAGGTCGTTTCGGCAACTGGTTGGAGAACCTGAACGACTGGAACCTCTCCCGTTCGCGTTTCTGGGGAACACCGCTGCCCATCTGGCGCGATGAGGATGGTAAGGAGATCTGCATCGGCTCCGTAGAGGAACTCTATAATGAGATTGAAAAGGCAGTGAAGGCTGGATTCATGAAAAGTAACCCGCTGAAGGACAACGGTTTCGTGCCTGGTGATATGTCGAAGGAGAACTACGATAAGATTGATCTCCATCGTCCGTATGTGGATAATATTGTGCTCGTCAGTGAGAGCGGTAAGCCCATGAAGCGTGAGAGTGATTTGATTGACGTGTGGTTCGACTCTGGTTCCATGCCTTATGCTCAGGTGCACTATCCATTTGAGAATAAGGACCTGATTGATAAGGGTATCGCCTTCCCCTGTGACTTCATCAACGAGGGTGTGGACCAGACGCGAGGTTGGTTCTTCACCCTGCACGCCATTGCCACGATGATCTTCGACTCTGTGGCCTTCAAGAATGTGATTTCTTCTGGTCTGGTGCTCGACGCCAAGGGCAATAAGATGTCGAAGCACGTGGGTAACGTGGTGAATCCCTTCGATATGATTGGCAAGTTCGGTTCTGATGCCGTCCGTCTGTATATGATGACCAACTCAGAGCCTTGGGATAACCTGAAGTTTGATCCGGAGGGTGTGGACGAGGTGCGCCGTAAATTCTTCGGCACCTTATATAATACATATAGCTTCTTCGCATTGTATGCCAATGTGGACGGCTTTGATCCTCAGATGGCTCAGGTACCCTTTGAGAATCGTCCAGAGATCGACCGTTGGATCCTCTCTTGTCTGAATACCCTCATCAAGGGTGTGGAGGCAGAGCTCGACGGTTATGATCCCACACGTGCAGGCCGTCTGATTGATGCCTTCGTGAATGATGACCTCTCCAACTGGTATGTCCGTCTGAACCGTAAGCGTTTCTGGGGCAAGGAGATGAGTGAGGACAAACTCTCGGCCTATCAGACACTCTATACCTGTCTGATGACCGTTGCCAAGCTGCTGGCTCCATTTGCACCGTTCTATGCAGACCAGTTGTATAAGGATCTGGGCGGTGAGCTCGATTCTGTGCATCTCGACAAGTTCCCTGTGGCTGATGAGTCTCAGATCAACAAAGACCTTGAAGCCCGTATGGAGATGGCCCAGAAGATTACCTCTATGGTGCTCGCCCTGCGTCGTAAGGTGAACATCAAGGTGCGTCAGCCGCTGCAGGCCATCATGATTCCTGCTGTCGATGCTGAGCAGAAGAAGCACATCGAGGCTGTGAAGGATCTGATCATGAACGAGGTGAACGTGAAGGAACTTCGTTTCGTGGAGGGTGCCGGAGTGCTGGTGAAGAAGGTGAAGTGTAACTTCCGTACGATGGGTAAGAAGTTCGGCAAGCTCATGAAGGGTGTGGCCGCAGCGATGGACCAGCTCTCACAGGAGCAGATCGCAGAGTTGGAGCAGCAGGGTACTATTGGCATCGAGGTGGAAGGTCAGCAGCTGACCGTCGAGGCTGTCGATGTGGAGATCATCTCTGAGGATATTCCAGGCTGGCTGGTGGCCAACGAAGGCAACCTGACTGTCGCCCTTGAGGTGGAACTCACAGAGGAACTGAAGAACGAGGGTATGGCCCGCGAACTCATCAACCGCATCCAGAACATCCGTAAAGAGAGTGGTCTGGAGATTACCGACCGTATCAATGTGGTGCTGGCTCCGAATGCAGAGGTGGAGAAATCTGTTAACAGCTTTGGCGACTATATCAAGACGCAGGTGCTGGCAGACACCATCAAGATTGAGGCTAATGACGGTCAGGAGGTTGACTTCGATGACTTTACGTTGAATATCAAGATCAATAAACAACAATAATTAAATAACTTAACATCTCACATTTTATGGCAGAGAAGACACGCTACACTGATGAAGAACTCGAGGAGTTCCGTCAGATTATCAATGAGAAGTTGGCATTGGCCAAGCGCGACTATGATCAGATGATGCGCGTACTGACCAATCAGGACTCCAACGATGTTGACGACACGTCACCCACCTACAAGGCTTTGGAGGAGGGTAGTGTCACCCAGTCGAAGGAGGAACTGATCTCGATGGCAGCCCGTCAGCAGAAGTTCATCCAGGGTCTGAAGGCCGCACTGGTGCGTATAGAAAACAAGACCTACGGCATCGATCGCATCACTGGTAAGCTGATTCCCAAGGAGCGTCTGCGTGCAGTCCCGCATGCTACGCTGAGTGTGGAGTCTAAGTTGATGCAGCAGAACAAGAAGTGAGCCAGACGAAGCCGTTACTGACAAAAGGCAGGATGGCGATACTTGTGGTAATCGCCGTCCTCCTGATTGACCAGATGATCAAGATCTGGGTGAAGACCTCGATGACGTTGCATGAGAGTATTCATGTGACCGATTGGTTCTACATCACCTTCATCGAGAACAACGGAATGGCCTTCGGCATGCAGCTGGGCAGCAAGATTGTCTTGTCGCTGTTCAGGGTGATTGCCATCTCTGCGTTGGGATATTATATCTGGCTGGAGGTGAAGCGCAAGGCTAAGACAGGCTATCTCGTCTGTCTGTCGTTGGTGCTGGCTGGTGCAGCAGGCAACCTGATCGACTGTATGTTCTACGGCCTGATGTTCAATGCCTCCTCACCTTATTATCTCTCTTATTTCGTCCCCTTCGGCACAGGCTATGCACCCTTCCTGATGGGTAAGGTGGTGGACATGTTCTACTTCCCGCTGATAGAGACGGAATGGCCCCAATGGATGCCTTTCGTGGGTGGTGACCACTTTGTGTTCTTCAGTCCGGTATTCAACTTCGCTGATTCCTGTATCAGTGTGAGTGTCGTATGGATCCTGCTGTTCTACCGGCAGGAGATCAGCAGGATGTCATTCAGCAGAGTCATTGATAAACCTAAAGACCAAGCAGAACAGGAGGAATGAAAGGTCTGAGCCTACATCTGGTTATCGTTGGGGCAACCGTTATGGTGCTTTTGTCTGCCTGCAAGCCGCAGGTACCGTCAAAGTATCTTCAGCCCGACGAAATGGAAAACCTGATGTACGACTACTACCTCTCACAAGGCATCAGCAACAGTCAGCCCAGAACCACAGACTTTGACCGCCGATACAACATGCAGGTGGTGCTGAAGAAATACGGTCTGTCGAATGCAGAGTTCGATTCCACGCTGGTTTACTATTACAACCACATGGAGCTGATGGACGTCATCTATTCCAACATCCAGAAACGGTTGGGCGACGAAGCCTTGGAACTGGGAGCCTCAGAGGGTGAGGTGGAGCGTTTCACCATCCAGTCTGCCTCTGGCGACACTACCGACGTGTGGGAGGGAAAGCGTCAGCTTATGCTCCTGCCCATACCTCCTTATCACATCGTTCAGTTCTCACAGAAGGCCGATACCTCTTTTTATAAAGGTGACAGTTTCCTGCTGACGTTTGGCAGTCGGTTCCTCGTTCAGAGTGGTTCCAGAAATGCTACCGTCTATATGGCAGTGACCTATGAGAACGACAGTGTGGTCTCTGCGACGACACCCATCAATGTCTCTGGTGGTTCTACACTTCGCATCAATGCCTGCGACCAGAAAGCCAAGCAACTGGATGGCTACATCTATATGCCGCGTCGGGATCAGACGGATAATGAGAGTGAGATCCCTACGCTGTTGCTCAGTCACATCCAGCTGATGCGCTTCCATCACAGGGAGAATCCTGAAGAAGAGAATGAGCAGGAGAAAGTGCCTGTAGCTGTGCCTGAGAAGAAAGATACGACAGACTCTCTCAAACCTCGTATACACCGTTTGGGTGAGCGTCCGAATATGAGTCAACCGAATATGAATCAACCAACAATTAAAAGATAATGAAACATTTGAAATTCCGACTGTCGCTGATGAACTTCCTGGAGTTTGCCGTCTGGGGAGCTTATCTCACCTGTATGGGTAATTACTTAGGGCGTGCCGGACTTGGAGACAAGATCTCCTGGTTCTCAGACCGTTTCATCCAGCCCCAGCGCCTCTTGGGCTTGTGCCATTTCATGGCTGGCGGATTCATGCTTTGCTGTTGGTGGCTTGGTGTGGAAGCTGGTCATGGACATGAGTTGCCTAACAAGTGGGTATTCATCGCCTTCTACACCCTGAGTGTGGCTTTCTATATGCCAACCATTGCGCTGGCAAACACGGCGGCCTTCACCATCCTGAAAAACAATGGCTTGGATACCGTGAAGGTCTTCCCGCCCATCCGTGTCATTGGTACTGTCGGTTTCATCTTGACCATGTGGTTTGTCAACTGTTCCGTATGGGCCACAGAGAGTGCCACAGCCGAGGGTATCTCTTTCTCTTTCACGTTTTCAGAGAATCCCTATAAATTCCAGTACACATACATGCAGTTCTTTGTGTCTGGTCTGCTGAGCATGCTGCTGTTCCTTTATACCTTTACCTTGCCTGAGTGCAAGCTCACGAAGAAGCAGGGGAAGGTTTCTCTGGCAGAGAGTTTCGGACTGAATGCCTTCAAACTGTTCAAGACGAAGAAGATGGCACTGTTCTTCATCTTCTCAGCCCTCTTGGGCATGTGCCTGCAGGTGACCAACGGCTATGCCGTACCGTTCATCACAAGCTTTAAGGGTAGTACCGATCCTGCTGTCTATGACTCGTTTGCAGCCAATAATGCCACGCTGCTGTCGAGTATTTCCCAGATCAGCGAGGCCCTCTGCATTCTGATGATCCCGTTCTTTCTGAAGCGCTATGGCATCAAGGTGGTGATGCTGATGTCGATGTTTGCCTGGGTGTTCCGTTTTGGCTTCTTCGGCGTGGGTAATCCTGCTATGCCGGGTGTCATCCTGTTCATCCTCTCCTGTATTGTCTATGGTGTGGCCTTCGACTTCTTCAATGTCTCTGGCGGCATCTTTGTCGATCAGGAGTGTGAACCCTCTGTGAAGGCTTCGGCCCAGGGACTATTTATGATGATGACCAATGGCATCGGTGCCACGATAGGAACCTTGGCGGCTGGCGAGATTGTGAACCACTACTGCCAGTGGGAGAATGACTATCTGCAGGGGCAATGGACCACCTGTTGGTTCATCTTTGCCACCTTCGCCCTCATCGTAGGTGTGTCCTTCGCCCTGGTCTTCCACCCAGACAAGAAGTGAAAAGTGAAGAGTGAAAAGTGAAAAATTTGCTACCGCTCAGTGGTAATCATAAAGTTTTTCGCAAGCTCAAGCATAAATGCAAAGTTCAAAGCTCAAAGTTCAAAGTTGAAAGAGGCCAGATATTTCTACGTTCCTGATGCAGCACAACAGAGAGAGTTGCCTGCCGATGAGTGCCAGCATGCCATCCGCGTGCTGAGGCTGAAGGTGGGCGACGAGCTGTTCCTGATGGATGGGGTAGGGAACTACTACCGTGCTCAGGTCTCAGAGGCATCCTCTCATCGTTGCTGTTATGAGATCGTAGAGACTTTGCCTCAGGAGCGCCAATGGATAGGCCATGTGCATCTAGCTATTGCTCCGACAAAGATGATGGACCGCATGGAATGGATGACGGAGAAAGCTACGGAGATTGGTATTGATGAACTCACTTTCCTCGACTGCCAGTTCTCTGAGCGTCAGGTGGTCAAGCTGCCCCGCATTGAGAAGATTGTCATCTCTGCCGTCAAGCAGAGTCATAAGGCCTGGATGCCTGTCGTTCATGAGATGACGGCTTTCAAGACCTTCATCAGCCAACCCCGCGAAGGTCGCAAATACATCGCCCACTGCTATGAGGAAATCCCCCGCACCTATCTCTTTGATGAGTTGCAAAAGTCCTCAGACTCTGAGGATGCCACCGTGTTGATTGGTCCTGAGGGAGACTTCTCCATCGATGAGGTGCGCCAAGCCATTTCAGCTGGCTATCAGTCTGTCCATCTTGGCAAGAGCCGCCTCCGCACAGAAACAGCTGGCCTCTCTGCCGTCATGATGATGCAACTGAGTAAAGGTGAAAAAGTGAAAAGTGAATAATTTGCTACCGCACTGAAGTAATCATAAAGTTCAAAGTTTAAAGTTCAAAGTTCAAAGTATAAATAGTATGACTGACGAGAAAATCATGGCTACTATCAAGCCTGACGGTGAATGTTGGCAGCCGGAAATCGAGAAAATGCCAAGAGAGCAGCTGGAAGCGCTGCAAGTGAAGAAACTCAAGGAGAGCATCAAGGTTGCTCTGAACTCTCCCTTCTACAAGAAGCGTCTGGGAGATCTCGGCATCACGCCTGACTCCATCAACTCGCTGGCTGATCTGCGTAAGATCCCCTTCACCACGAAGCAGGACCTGCGCGACAACTATCCTTATGGTCTTGTAGGCAGAAGCTTGGACGATGCTGTCCGTATCCACTCTACCAGTGGTACTACAGGTAATCCCTGTGTGGTGGTCTATTCTGAGCACGACATCTGCTCATGGGCTAACATGATTGCCCGTAACCTCTATATGGTGGGTTGCCGCAAGAGCGACATCTTCCAGAACTCCTCTGGCTATGGCATGTTCACTGGCGGCTTAGGCTTCCAGTATGGTGCCGAGTGGCTGGGTACTATGACTGTTCCTGCTGCTGCAGGTAACACCAAGCGCCAGATTAAGTTCATCAGGGACTTTGGTACTACCGTTCTGCATGCCATACCCTCTTATGCCATCTATCTGGCAGAGGCCATTAAGGAAGAAGGTATTGATCCCAAAGATCTGAAACTCCACACGCTCTGTATCGGAGCAGAGCCACATACTGAGGAACAGCGTCGTCGTATTGAGCGTGTGCTGAATGTCAAGGCCTACAACTCCTTCGGTATGACTGAGATGAACGGTCCTGGTGTGGCCTTTGAGTGTAAGTATCAGGATGGTATGCACCTCTGGGAGGACAACTACATCGTGGAGATTGTCGATCCTGACACCTTGGAGCCTGTGCCCGATGGTGAGATGGGCGAGATGGTGCTGACCACCCTCGACCGTGATATGATGCCTGTGCTGAGGTATCGCACCCGTGACCTCACCCGCATCATCCCTGGTGAGTGTAAGTGTGGCCGTACCCATCGCCGTATTGACCGCATCAAGGGCCGTACTGATGATATGTTCATCATCAAGGGTGTCAACGTCTTCCCCATGCAGGTGGAGAAAGTCCTGGTGCAGTATCCTGGCTTGGGCAGCAACTATCTGATCACACTCGATACCGTTAATGACAGCGATGTGATGACCGTTGAGGTAGAGCTTGAAGGACTGGAGTCGGATATCTTCCCTGATATTCAGAATATGACGAAGGACATCCAGGCAGCCCTGAAGAGTGAGATCCTGCTGAAGCCTCAGGTGAAGTTAGTGAAGAAGGGCTCTCTGCCCATGAGCGAGGGCAAGGCTGTCCGTGTGAAGGACTTAAGAGAAGGCAGAGGATGATTTGTTAATGAGAAATGAGGAATGAGAGATGAGAAATGTTGATTACTTCTATAGGCAGATGATGCAGCGTGATGATCATCACAGACGGAGGATTCAGTATGTTATGATGAAGAGCAGGTTCTGGGCTTGCACAGTAATCATAATTTCTAATTTCTCATTCCTAATTCCTAATTTAGCTTCTCAGACGCTGAAGGATGTCTTTAAGCAGATGCCTGACTCCCTGATGCCATATCTGACCACCAACAACCGCCTGGACTTCATCGACTTCTTGGACTCCAACATGAAGGCTGAGGTGGCAAATATGACGGGAGGCACCAGCGAGATGACTGCCCTCACAGACGACAGCCTCTCCATCCGTATGAGCGATGCCCTGCGGGTGGATATGCTGCTGCTGAATCTCGATGAGCCTGTGGACAGCATCCGTCAGGTGATTGTTTTTGTTGAAACCTTCCTGGCAGACTCCGTCTATGGCGAGAGTGTGTGTAAGACATATACCGTTGACTGGCAGCCTGTTGTGAAGGACATTCCGTTTAATGAGGCGCAGAAGAAGCGATTGGAGTCTCTAAACCTGCAAAATATCCTTAAATGGAGTGAGGATAAATTAAAAAATCGTTAAAAATTAACGCAGAATTGCAAAAGAAATCAGAATTATTTCTATATTTGCATCGTGTTTTTCATGGTATTAGATTATTAAGGTTAATTGGGAATACAATTTATCGCGAGATAGGTTTTATTCAAACTCCAATAACAGTACAAATCATTTATTTGTAGTGTTTTTGGTTAAAAAAAAGGGAACCTGAGAAGGTTTCCTTTTTCTTTTTATTCCCCTCCTAAGTTCTTGCGTCCCTTTGGTAGCAAGCGGCAAAGCCGAGCGAGGAGGGGTTAGGGGTGGTCTGAACCGCCTAAGCTTCGCCTCTATCTCCGCCTTTGCTTCGCCTAAGCTCCGCCTCTTCTGGTTCAGTGGTATTTCTCCGCCTCTTCTCCGCCTAATAACTCCTTGCAATAATCACCCTTGCTTTACTCGGCTTCCCGCTCACCATATCCACTCCTTCTGTCTGCTCCACACCAAATGGCACACATCTTATAGTAGCCTGAGTCTCCTCCTTAATCTGAGCCTCTGTCTCAGCAGTGCCGTCCCAATGACACAGGAAGAAACCTCCGTCCTTCACACGCTCCTTGAACTCCTCATAGTTGTCGCACTCATAGATATGTGCATCGCGGAAGGTCTTGGCCTTCACAAAGATGTTCTTCTGGATATCCTCTAACAGCTCTTCCACATACTGTGCAATACCTTCAATGCTGCGGGTTTCCTTCTCCAAGGTATCACGACGCATCACCTCAATAGTGCCATTCTCTAAGTCACGGGCTCCAAGCACCAGACGCACAGGCACACCCTTCAGCTCATAGTCGGCAAACTTGAAGCCAGGACGCTTGTTGTCTGCATCGTCAAACTTCACAGTGATACCCTTTGAGCGCAGTTCCTCGATGATGGGCTGCACCTCCTTGTTCACCTGCTCCATCTGCTCTGGCTTGGTGGCGATGGGGATAATGACCACCTGGATGGGAGCCAGACGCGGAGGCAACACCAGTCCGTTGTCATCAGAGTGCGTCATGATGAGGGCACCGATCAGACGTGTAGAGACACCCCATGAGGTAGCCCACACATACTCAGGCTTGTTCTCCTTATTCAGATACTGCACCTCAAAGGCCTTGGCAAAGTTCTGGCCCAGGAAGTGTGAGGTACCACTCTGCAGGGCCTTGCCGTCCTGCATCATAGCCTCAATGGTATAGGTGTCGAGGGCTCCGGCAAAACGCTCTGTCTCACTCTTCACACCCTGCACCACAGGCACTGCCATCCACTCTTCAGCGAACTTGGCATACACCTTCAGCATCTTCTGTGCTTCCTCTTCAGCCTCCTCACGGGTGGCATGAGCCGTATGGCCCTCCTGCCACAGGAACTCTGAGGTACGGAGGAAAGGACGTGTACGCATCTCCCAGCGCATCACATTACACCACTGGTTGCACATCAGGGGCAGGTCGCGCCATGAGTGGATCCAGTTCTTATAGGTGTTCCAGATGATAGTCTCTGAGGTGGGACGCACAATCAGCTCCTCTTCCAGTTTGGCAGCAGGATCCACCTCCACGCCGCTCTTGTCTTCCTTGGCACGCAGACGGTAGTGAGTCACCACGGCACACTCCTTGGCGAAACCCTCCACATGCTCTGCCTCACGGCTGAGGAACGACTTGGGAATCAACAGGGGGAAATAGGCGTTCTGGGCACCCGTCTCCTTGAACATCTTATCCAGTTGCTGCTGCATCTTTTCCCAGATGGCATAGCCGTAGGGCTTGATGACCATACATCCGCGAACGGCACTCTGCTCAGCAAGGTCTGCCTTTACTACCAGGTCGTTGAACCACTGGCTGTAATTATCAGCTCTTTTCGTTAAATCTTTTAATTCTTTTGCCATTGTTTTACTCTAATTTTGCGAATTTGCGTGCAAAATTACATAAAATTTCAGACATATGTATATAAGAACATATAATTTTTTGTTTCTTTTGTTCTTTTGTCTGAAAATAATTATTATCTTTGCAGCAGAAATCAACGTTTAACAACTAAAATAAGGAAAAGTATGAAAAGTTTAAAGTCAATTGCCGTTGCACTCTGCGCAGCTCTGGTGCTGGCAGGATGTAACATGAGTAATCAGGGTAAGGGTGCTTTGATCGGTGCCGGTGGTGGTGCTGGTCTTGGAGCCATTGTGGGTGCCATCGCAGGTAACACAGCCATTGGTGCAGTCATCGGTGGTGCTGTAGGTGCTGGTGCAGGTGCCATCATCGGTAAGAAGATGGACAAGGCCAAGAAGGAGGCCGAGGCTGTGCAGAATGCTCAGGTGGAGGCTGTGACAGACGCTAATGGTCTGGAGGCCGTCAAAGTGACCTTCGACTCTGGTATCCTCTTCGCTACTGGCAGTTCAACGCTCAGCAGCACAGCCCGGACCTCTCTCTTTCAGTTTGCCAACGTGCTGAAAGGCAATTCCGACTGTGATGTGGCCGTACAGGGATATACCGACAATGCCGGATGGAAGAACAGCTCGGCAGCACAGAGCCAGCAGAAGAACCTGGAGCTCTCTCAGCAGCGTGCTCAGAGTGTGACCAACTACCTGCTCTCTCAGGGTGTCAGCCCCGCTCAGATCCGCAGCACACAGGGCTTCGGTGAGTCTAACCCCGTAGCAGACAACTCTACCGCAGCTGGTAAGGCTCAGAACCGCCGTGTGGAGGTTTACATGTATGCCTCTCAGAAGATGATCCAGGATGCTCAGCGTCAGGCACAGTAAAAGGTAAAAAGGTAAAAAAGTAAAAAGGTAAAGAAGTAGAAAGGTGAAAAGGTTGAATCCTTTCAAGCTTATTAAGAATACATTGAAATGGATAGTGGTGGCATTCTTTGCTTCCACTATTCTTTCTGTTGTGATGTTCCGCTTCCTGCCCGTATGGGTGACACCATTGATGGTCATCCGCTGCTATGAGCAGCTGAAGGAGGGTAGGGATCTGAAACTCTCTCACCACTGGGTGTCGCTCAGTGAGATATCCCCCTCCTTGCCTGTAGCCGTCATAGCCAGCGAGGATGCCAAGTTCAATGATCATCATGGCTTCGACTACGAGGCCATAGAGCATGCTGCCAAGCGCAACCGTGAACATCCTGAGAAACGCAAACTGGGAGCCTCAACCATCTCTCAGCAGACGGCCAAGAATGTCTTCCTCTGGCCAGGTCGCAGCTGGGTGCGCAAGGGCTTTGAGGTCTATTTCACCACACTCATCGAACTCCTCTGGTCCAAGCAGCGCATCATGGAGGTCTATCTCAACTCCATCGAGATGGGCGAAGGCATCTATGGTGCCCAGGCTGTTGCCGAGGAGCATTTCGACAAGGATGCCAAAGACCTCACCCGCAGAGAGTGTGCCCTCATTGCCGCCACCCTGCCCAATCCCCGCAAGTTCTCCAGCAAGTCTCCTTCCTCCTACATGCTCAAGCGCCAGTCCCGCATCCTGAAGGAGATGAAGTACGTTGGAGAGTTCCCCATGAAATAATTTTGTTATAAATCTCAAAAAATACATGTTTATAATTGGCCAAATCGGTTATTTTTTATACCTTTGTGGCCAAATAACGACATGTTATTTCTCGGTGGGTCGTGATTATGCAGAAAAAATTCAGGACCGTATCCGTCGCACGATGGAGTTCACAGAAAACAGCAAACCAGTAATCAGCGTGCATGCCTGAGAAATATTCCCCAATTTATTTGGATGTTTCATATTTATTGCTTATATTTGCACCAAAAATAAGAAAATATGGAACAAGTAACAGGATTGAATGCAGCCCAGATGGATTTTCTCCAGCTCTTGGCACACATCAAGACTACGGAGGAACTGGAAGAACTGAGCCGGATTGTCAGCGACTACTACGCCCGCAAGGCTGAGGAGGGAATGAACCGCCTTTGGGAGAGCGGACAGTGGAGCAAGGAGAAGGATGATGAAGTGATGAGCACGCATCTTCGCACACCATACAAGTATGCAAAATAAGAAGATTGTCCTCGCAAATTCATAAAACATAATCTCGATATAGAGTGACTGATTCCATCTTAGTACTACATTTGGGACAGCAATGGTTCCATTTCTCTGCTTCGTTGCAACCACATTTTGGACATTTCTGCCAATGATCACTAAACATTGAGTACAAGTGGTTACACTGTTTGCATTTGTAGATGGACACAGTTATGGGCTCAAGCATGAAACTTCCCTCTTCAAGTCTTTTACATATTCGCCCACATCTTAGGCATTTAAAATCATATCCTATGACTGTATTGATATTCATTGCTGATGGCTTTATTATTGGCAAGAAAGAGGGGACGTTTCATTTCTTTTTAGGATATGAAACATGCCCCCCAATTGACTAATTGCACAAAAACTTATATTTGTGCTTATTTTACAGTAGCTTTAACATAACTCTTCCCTGCAGGTTTCATCTGATCCTTTCCGAACAATGGGTCGTATTTGCCAACTGGCATGTCGCTAAGTACAAAGGCAGTACATTTTCGGCCTGCTACGACTTTGTCCGTTGCAGCAGTATTAATTGCAGTGGCAATAACACCGACTAAAGCGCCAAAACCACCACCGCCACCACTTATACTGGTGTCGACATTTATTAATCCTTCTCTTTGATAAATTGTTTCGCCTGTCTTTGTAGAACGGAGAATGTATTCAACTCCTGCTGTCAATTTTCCACCAGCAGTGTTGCGCTTCCATGATTTTATTTTTGTAAACATAGCAGCGTCTGCTCCCAATACATTACGGAATTGTGAAAGGTCACCTTCAATAAACAGTTCTGCATCGTATGCGCTTTCAGACTGGAACATTTCCATTGTCAGCATAGGTGAGAACACATAATAACCTTTTTCACAAATAGGCGCATAAAGTGTTGTATAAAAATAGTCTTTTGCCTCTACATGTTCAGTTTGATTGATTGGTGGCATAACTACAATTGACAACGGTTGCTCTTCGTACATTTTGGGGTATTGTTCCCCTCTCGATATTTGTTGAGCACATGACATCATTAACAATGCTGTCAAACCAAATAATATAGACTTCTTCATTTTTCTAACTGTTTAATGATTCTTGAAATAAAGGTTTCTGACTCAGGATAAGCAGTGATTTCTGCTTTAAGGAGTGCTAATCCCTCATCCTTCTTGCCTGCTTTGTAAAGAAGATATCCATACTCAGCATTTACACCTGGAGGTACGACTTTGCGAGTTCCTTTTTGTTTCGCGATGACTTTCTGATATTGGACCATTGCTTTTTCCAATTTTTCATCAGTAAGTCTTTTTGTGTACTGATAAGTAGCATCCTCGGAGTCATACCAAGAATAGAGTTCTTTTTGAGTTTGGCATGCTGCCAAAGCCATCACGCAGATAGCTGCAAATAATAATTTCCTCATGGCAAATTTATAATTTTAGTTTCTTGACTTGATAATAATAGTTGCTTGCTATAGATTGTCTCTCCTTTGAATTTGACAGTGACGTGTCTATTGCCAGTTGCAACACCATATTGCGTACCTTTTCTATTGGCTACTTTAGGTTTTACAACTTTGGCATCAAACGTCTTACCATCAACATCCACTTGGACGGGCTTAGACCCATTTCCATATGTCTGACGAGGTCCTACAAATACCAGATAGGCCATGTCTTCTTTTCCTGATTGCTGAGCTACAGGATAGTTGGTTTTGCAGCTAACCAAGAAACAGGTTACTGCAAGCATTGTAAATAATAGTCTCTTTTTCATATGCTACTTGATTTCTTCAATATAGTAATCGGATAATTTATTTGTGTCAATGGCTGTGGCATCGCCTGTAAATGAGACATAAGAAAACTCTGTTTCTGGAGTGTCGCCTGCCATCTCTATTATAGAAACAGACCCGATAGTCTTGCCAGGTAATTCAATCATTACACCAGTTTGAGGGTTCTTGACTTTCTTTCCTTTAGTTTTTACAGTAAACTTGTCACCGATTTTAATTCCTTGACTTGCACCACCAGCAATAAGTTGGGAATCATTATCAAAAGACAAGAAGAATGTACGCCAAGGTTTGTTTGTACATTTATTAATGATGTTCTCAACCAATTGTCCTATGGCTTCTGAAATTGCCTTGTCACTAAGAGTTGCATCAAAATCAGCCTTACCACCAACACCCATAGTTGTTCTTGTTGTCAATTCTGCAGACCCTTTGCCCTCATCAGAATAGATAATAAGACCAGTGGAAACATCAACAAGGCGAACAGCTACAGCAGCTTCGACGATCTGACTTTTTGTTGAAGAAAAGACGCCTGATTTGCCAACATTCTTACGGCCATATTCCGTAATTGATCCAATAATCATGTAGTCAGCACCAATAGTAGCCAATCCGTTGTCGCTCTTTTTGGCCTCTTCCAAGAGAGTGGCTAAGTCACTACGTTCTAAAAGCAAGAATTTGCCAGAGGCAGCTAACTTTGCTGAGAGAATATCCAATGCTTGCTTTCCCATGGGATCATTCTCTTTGTCGTAGAATATGCCTTTGGCATACTGGGTTTCATTACTAAAGCGGCCAATAGCTACTTTCCTTTTAATTACTTTTCCACCCGCATCAGGATTTTCTTTAATAACGGGTTCTACTATTTCCGTTTTACGTTGGGCATATCCGAACGTACAAAAAGAAAATAGTGTCAAACACATAATTACTTTTTTCATTTCGTTTTAATTAAGTTAAACATGTTATATAAGTGATTGATAATATCGTTTGAAACAACACAAAAAAAACGTGGACTCTTTACTTCGTCTACGTCTTCTGAGGTATCGCCAAACACCTATATTGCTTAAACGGGTAAATGCCCACGCCAGCGGCGTGAACTATCTACTTCAGTTCTTGCAATATCTTAGATAATTTTGGCGATTTATCAGAAGACAAGAATCAAAAGTGGACGTTCAGTCTTATGTCCTTATTTTATCTACTTATGTTACCATATGCCTTTTGTTTTAGAGTTATACATCTTAGATTTCTGCTGCAAATATACAAACAAATTCCGAATGCACCAAACATTTTGCTGATTATTTCAATTTATTTTTTACGAGGAGAAAGCGAAGAGAAGGCAGATTCCTTTGATTTAGGACCTGCCTCCTTCCTGAAAACGCATGCAAGATGCACATTTGCAAGTTTTGACCTTACACAAGTTTTCGATATTTACCCTTGTCCTCACCAGATCTGATCTTTTGTATCAGTCCGTCATCCTGTAGCCTCTTTATGCGACTATAGATACTGTTTTTGGCCCCTTGATAATCAAACGCCTTGTCAACATCATCGCTGGTGAAGACATCGGGGAGTTTTCGGAGTGCCAACACAGAACGTTGTTGAAGATTGCTCTTGGATGCAGTGCAGATATCTTCCTTTTCATAAATATCCTCACCGATGCCAAGAAAATAGTACTGCTGGAAAGCCAGTTGAGTGTCGGCTATCAGCAAGGCCAACTTCTTGTCGTACTTGTCTGTGGCAAAGCCTGAGCCACACTTCATACGACCATCCTCGTCCTTCACCATCTGGTCCCAGTGGCGGCTGACGATAAAGGGCAGGGCATAATTGATTGCGTGCCAACAAGGGCGCTTAACCAGATCCTCCATAGCCTTAGACCCCTCTTCCTCAGCATCAGCCATACGTCTTTCTGTCCAATCGTGTAAAGCATCGCTAATGGGCTTGCAGGGAATCTCACCCTTGATTGAATCGAAGTTGTAGGCCCAAGCGAGAAGTTGTTGATCACGCAGGAAATCCTCCTGTGTGTATTCCCTATTCTCTCTCATCTCAAAGTTGGAATCAGCCATGGGGATAACAGTTGTGGTTCTTCTGCAATTTAGTTGAAGAGTACGTGTTCCATTACGAGTTTCCTCTTCAGCAGTTCAATACCTGCTCTTCCATACATTACTCTCTTGACAG
>CACYQO010000018.1:0-84817 GCA_902776545.1 uncultured Prevotellaceae bacterium
TTTAATTCCTCCTTGATACGGTAGAGACGAACTGAGACGTTCTTCACCGTAATGCCCATGATGGCAGCAATCTCTTCGTAGCTGATGTTCTCGAGCCATAGCAGAATAATGGCACGATCGAATTGACCAAGTTTGGCTATACGCCTTCGAAGCATATCCATCTGCCGGGAGTTCTGGTTACTTTCCGTCTCTTCGTAAGGATTGATGTCCATCGTTAGGGGAACCGTCTTATGACGTCTTTTCTTGTGATCGAGTGAGATACACACATTCAGACTGACGCGATAGATCCAGGAGCGCACATTGCTTCGCCCTTCAAATGTCGGCATACTCTTCCACAGGTTGATAAGAACTTCCTGGAATAAGTCGGCAACCTCATCTTGGTCTTGGGAGAACATGTAGCAGACGGTGTAAATCGTACTGCGGTTAGCCCTTACCATTTCTTCAAACTCACGTTCTAAATCGTCCATTTCTTCTTGTTTGATAAATCATCCTTTGATAATAAGTCACAAGATGGAGGAAAAAAACTACAGAAAATCAAATAAATTATTGCAAAAGTAACGATTTGATTTGAAACCCAAAAGAAAACGTCAGGAAATCTTGTGGAATCCTGAAATTAGAAAGGACAGGTCATAGATCTTTTCCTAAAAATCAATGGCCTGTCTCCGAGATTCTGTGACAATTGGGACAAAAGACAATGCATTTTTTCTCCCCAAGGATTAAGATTCTTAGAAGAGATGAGTACGGCATAAAACATACCATCCTCAGCGCTTGGTGGTTTCAGAAAAATTGTCTACCTTTGCACAAAAATATGAGGAGTGATGAATAAAGAAGAGAAATATCGTCTGCTGACAGAGCAGATACGAAGCCTGATTGAGGGCGAGAGGGATGTGGTGGCTGTGATGGCCAATGTGGCGGCTGCCATCCATGAGACGATGGGATTCTTCTGGACAGGGTTCTATCGAGTGATGCCGAAGGGTGGTTCGCATGAAGGCAGCGGCCAGGAGCTGGTGCTGGGACCGTTCCAGGGGCCAGTGGCCTGTATGCATATCGCCTTTGGACGAGGTGTCTGTGGTACTGCCTGGCAACGGAAGGAGACAATCGTCGTGCCAGATGTCGAGCAGTTCCCGGGGCATATCGCATGCAGCAGTCTTTCACGTTCGGAGATCGTCGTTCCCCTGTTCTCGAAGGAGGGCGAGGTGACGGCTGTGCTTGATATCGACAGCAAGGAACTGGCGACATTCGATGAGACAGACCGTCGCCATTTAGAGACCATCTGTCGCTTGTTCGAGTCTTTATAAGGCTGTTAACTCTTGGCGAAGCCGAGTGAAATGACGCTCACTTTGACATTGCCGCCCTTGCACAGTTCTTTGGCACAGGCAATGACGGTGGCACCTGTGGTGACCACATCATCGATAATGAGCAGATGCTTGCCCTGAATGGCTGAGACGTCTTTCACCTCGAAGACACCCTCCACATTCTCGTTGCGCTCCCAGCGGCCTTTACTGGTCTGGCTCCCCTCAAAGGCGTTGCGCCTGGCCACCTTGTTATATATAGGCAGACCGGTGATCTCGCTGACACCTCGGGCAATCTCCAGACTCTGGTTATAACCACGTTGCCGCTGGCGCTTCCTGGCCAATGGTATAGGCACGATTCCGTCGATTCCATCGAAGAATCCGGAGGTTTGCAGTTCCCTTGCCATCAGTCTGCCCATCACTTCGCCAATCTCAGGATGATTCTTGTATTTCAGTTCATAGAGGATGTTGGCGGTCTCGGAGTGAGCCTCATAATAGAAGAGGGCTGTAGCGCGCTCAATAGGAATCTGATGCCAGAACAACTTGGCCATCTCGTTCTCGTAAGGATCCTTCTGGAAGCCTGTCCGAGGCAGGTGCAGGTTACACTTGGAGCAGATGATCTCCTCGCTGACGGTCAGCCGTTGGCCACACACCACGCAAAGACGAGGAGAGATCAGGTCGAGCAGGCGATGCCAGAAACTAATCGGTTTCATCGTCATCTATGTCCTCTATGTCGATGTCGTCCACATTCAGGCATTGGCGGATGATGTCGAAGCCAAAGCCCCGTCCCAAAGCGAAACGCACGAGTTTCTGGTTCAGTTCGTAGTCGCTCTCTGCCTTGATGCTCTTCCGTTTCTGTTTCAGCAGCGGACGGAGGATGTCAAGATACTCTTTTTCGTCGATTTCATCGAGAACCTGCTGTTGGATGTCCGCATCGATATGCTTCTGCCAAAGGGCCTGCTGGACTTTCCGGCGGCCCCATTTATTGTATCGGATTTTGTCTTTGACGAAGGCACGGGCATAGCGTTCGTCATCGACGTAGCGTTCCTTGATGAGACGGTCGATGATGCGGTTTTGAGCGGTTTCATCGAGTTCCCAGAGTCGCATTTTGTCTCGCATCTCCTGTTGGCAGTGCTCTGCCTGGGCACAGAGGGCAGCCAGTTGCAGGAAGGCTTCTTGTTCGGTCATGTCTTTTTTCATATCTTAGTGGCTTTAAGGAATCGGGGGTTGCCAAACTGGTCTTGGCGGATAGAGATGTCGTGATACGACATCATACGCAACATCTGGGCGAGGTCGTCAGCATAGAGGGGATTGAGCTCGAAGAAAAGAGAACCCTGAGGTTTCAGGGCCTCGATGGCATATTGGGCGATAGCGCGATAGAAGAGTAGTGGGTCATCGTCAGGAACGAAGAGTGCCAGATGAGGCTCGTGTTCCAAAACATTACATTCCATCGCCGATTTCTCTTTCTCGCAGATATAAGGAGGATTGCTCACGATGAGGGAGTATTTCGAGGAAGGAGGAACGAGGAAGGAGGAAGGAGAAATGTTAAGAACGTCACAATGCTCGAAAGTAACGTTGGCGCCAAGGGATTTGGCATTGTCAGCGGCGATGCGGAGGGCATCGTCGGAGATATCCCAAGCGGTCACTTGGGCATCGGGCAGTTCCAGCGCCAGCGTGATGGCAATACAGCCACTGCCTGTTCCGATATCGAGTATATTGGCATCGGACAGACACGGACTGACTCGGACTTCTGTGTCAGACTGATGTGGACTAACTCGGACTTCAGCGTCAGACTTATATGGACTCTCTCGGACAGTCCGTGTAAGTCCGTGTTTGTCCGATGCAAGAATCCAGCGGCAGAGTTCTTCTGTCTCTGGTCTGGGAATCAGCACGCCAGGGGCCACATGAAACTGTCGTCCGAAGAAGTCTGCTACACCTATTATATATTGTACAGGCTCTCCTTTTTCAAGTCGTTGCATGATTTTTTCCAGTTCCGTTTGGTCATGTGCGGATAATTCCGTAACTTTGCCGCAGAGAATATCTGTCAGCGACAAACCAAAGCGTACGTCGAGCACCCAACGGACGATGGCTTTCGCCTCGCCAGCATCGTAGATGTGAGTTAGTCTGTGCCAGAGTTCTTCGTATGTCATAGTGGGTGCAAAGATACGAAAAAGAAGTGAAAAGTGAAAAGAGAAAAGTGAAAAGTTTATGATAGACGACGAAAAATTCATGCGACGGTGCATCCAGCTGGCCAAGAACGGTCAGCAGAATGCGAAGCCGAACCCGATGGTGGGGGCTGTGATAGTGAGTGCCGACGGCCGAATCATCGGCGAGGGATACCATGTGCGCTGTGGCGAAGGGCATGCTGAAGTGAATGCCTTTGCATCCGTAGGGTCAGAGGACGAAGCCTTGCTGCCTGGGGCTACGATGTATGTCTCGTTGGAGCCTTGTTCTCACTATGGCAAGACACCACCTTGTGCCGATCTGATTATTAAGAAAAGGATCAGACGTGTCGTCGTGGGTTGTATCGATGAGTATGCAGAGGTACAGGGACGAGGTATCAAGAAACTCCAGGATGCAGGCGTTGAGGTCGAGGTAGGTGTACTTGAAGCGGAATGTAAGGAACTCAACCGTCGTTTTTTCACATTCCATCGGGAGAATCGGCCGCATATCATCTTAAAATGGGCACAGACGGCCAATGGTTTCATCGATGATCATTTCCAACCAGTACAGATATCCTCTGATTTTACCAAGATGCTCTCGCATAAGCTCCGTGCCGAGGAGGATGCCATTCTGGTGGGGCGTGTCACGGACAAGCGAGACCATCCTCAGCTGAATGTCAGAGACTGGTGTGGTCCTGATCCCAAACGCCTCGTCATCGATCATCAGCACCCTTTGAACCTCGACAGTCTCCATGCACATCGTATCCAGTCGCTGATAGTAGAGGGTGGTGCCCAGACGCTAAAATCCTTTATGGAAGAAGGGCTTTGGGATGAGCTCCGCGTGGAAACGAATCTCTCGATGACGGTTGCTGACGGTACGCGTGCTCCCCAGATACCTGCCGAGGCGATGGTTACTGAAAGTCATAAGTACGATGACAACTTGCTCGTGATCTATCGTCGTAGCCATTAAGAACAGAATCGCCTACAAAAATAGCCCCCGAAGGTGTGACCTCCGGGGGCTATATATATAATAAGGTGTACCTTACTTCACGAGAGCCTCACGAGCGGCAATGATCTTATCCTTTGCCTCTGCAATCTGGGCCTTCAGCTCAGCAACGGTTGTAGCGTTGAGAACGTTCAGCGGAGCAAGAGCCTCAGAAACGGGCTGAATCTCGGGGTCATACTGACCTAAACGGTTCAGGGCGTCGAGGATGAGCACTACGCGGAAAGTGGTGTTGGCAGCAGCCTCGTCGGTGAAGGTGCTGAGATACTTGTCTGAGTTCTGGTTAGCCAGATAGAGCTGCTCAATGAGTGAGGCAGCGGCAATCTGCCAGAAGTAGTTCAGACGACCGTTCTTCTCCATCTCTTCGTAAAGCTTCTGTGTGGTCTCAGAGACAGAGGCATTATCCTCATTGTCAAGAGCCTTGAAAGAAGGATCGTTGATGTCGGCAGCCAGTTTGGTGATGGCCTTGTCGTAATCCTCGGTAGGCATCTCATAGAGCTTGGCAACTCTCTTGTCGACGTCGAGGGCACTCAGCAGACGATACTTCTCAGAGAGCACGGTAGCCTCCTCAGCAGAAGCGGGATCCAGAAGGTAGTCGGGCTTCACCTGCTTCTCTTCCTTGGTGAGTTGGATGCCACCATTGCCGTCAGCCTGCAGGAAGGGAACCATCTTCAGTTTTCCGATCTCAGATGCGAGACTGTCGACGTGCATCTTAATGCTGGCTTCAATCTGCTCCTGTTCGAAACTCTTCACTACTGAATCAGCAGACTCAGCGTTCTGTGCGGTTTTGTTTCCACATGATGCGAAAACGATTGCTGCGAATGTTGCAGCGAGAATTGATAATTTTTTCATTTGCTTTTTAATTGTTTATTAATAAAAGTATTTAAATATATAATCATTTTCTAATGATCTTTCCAGGCCAGTCTGTCAGGAGGAGAATGATCAGGATGATGCACATCATCAGCAAGACGGACATATTGAACCACAGTGTCTTGATATGCCACGAGCCGATGATCTTCTCGCTGCTGTAGAAAGGTGCGCGACCGCATTGGCTACGAGGCGTCAGGTAGATGATGCTCATACGGGGCACAAGATGACCGTCGATGACATCAAGCATCTGACGCTGGTCTGCTCCGATGACACAGTCCTCCAGTTTGATGTTATAGTTGTCACGCTTCAGTTGCAGGATGCTCTCCTTTCCCTGTTCACGTATCATTGCAGCCATCTTGTTATCAGCCTTGAGTGTTGCTTCATTGCTCCGCTTGGCCAGGATATCCTCCGCCTCTTTCATGTAGTCGTAGAGAGAGGTATAGGAGTAGTCTCCCTGATAGGGCTTCATCTGACAATAAGAAGTAATCTCAGGCAGGTTCATGCGGATGGTCTCCATGTGCATGGGATCAACGGGCTTGCCTTTCTTCTCCTCATCTTTCTTGGTTTCCAACTGTGACTGAAGTTCATTGAGGACACCCATATTATAGAACTGGTTCTCATACTTCTGCTTGTCGAGTTCAAAGAATGGTGCCTCGTAAGGATTATCCGTGAATGACGTGACGGCCAGTGCCTCGTATGACCAGCGTGAGGGGATGATGTCACCAATCAGAGGAACATTGCCCGTAGTGCTCTTCGGCGTCAGGTCGGAGAAACTCACCACCAGTCCGCACAGCAGGATCTGAGGAATCAGCAGCATCGGTATGCTGATATAGATGGCTACGACAGAGCTCAGACACTGTGACAGCAACAGTCCCATGAGGTTGGAGAGGAAGGCGGTGACGAAGAGGATGAGCCACCACTCTGCGAAGAGTCCGTGCAGTCCCATGATGTAGTTGCCCACTAAGATGAAGAGCACCGTCTGTATCAGGGAGATGCCAGCCATAAAGATGATTTTCGACCAGATATAACTGCCGTATGACAGATGCAGGAAACTCTCGCGCTTCAGCAAGGCACGATCCTTGATGATTTCCTCCGCACTGCCGCTCATGCCGATGAAGGTCGCGACGATGACAGCCATGAAGAAATAGCTGACGAGGTTCTTATTATCCATCACCGAATAGCCTTCGGGTGGCGCATAGCGGGTCAGGAATGAACAGACAAGGGCCAGCAGAGGAGCTTCCAGCAAGGTGATGCACAGATACTGGACGTTGGTGATCTTCGTGTGGATGTTGCGTCGCAGGAAGATGGCAAATTGCTTCAGCGGTCCAGGTTTCTTCTGGTCTGAATGGGGCACATCGCTGACTTTCGGTTGAGAGAATTCCGGACGGTTGTCCAGATACATCTTATGCCACTGCTCTGGTGTGACCTTTCTTTCCTCTGAAATTTCACCCGTATTGTTAAGCGCTTTCTCATCAATGATATTGAGGACAACCTCAGGATTCACATTGCCACACGTAGGACAGGCACTGGTCTCTGCATCAGCATAGGCCGCAGCTTCCTTGAAATAAGTAATCGCGTTGATGGGATTGCCGTCATAAACGGGATAGCCACCCTTGTCCAACAGCCACAGACGGTCGAAGAGTTTGTAGACATCGCTGGAAGGCTGATGGATATTCACAATGATCAGTTTGCCTTTATAGGTCTGTTCCTTCAACAGGTTGATCACCATCTCCGTATCACTCGACGACAGACCTGACGTAGGTTCATCAAGGAAGAGCACAGCCGGCTCACGGATCAGCTCCAGAGCGATATTCAGACGTTTACGCTGACCACCGGAGATATATTTGTTGATGGCAGAACCGACTTTGAGATCCTTGATGGCATCGAGTCCCAAATCCTTAAGTGTCTTTATCACGCGTTCGTCGATACCCTTCTCATCCATACCTTCAAAGCAGAGCTTAGCGGTGTACCAGAGGTTCTGGTAGACCGTCAGTTCCTCGATGAGCAGGTCATCTTGAGGTACGAAACCAATCAGATTCTTGGCTTCAGGCTCAGCGATATCGTGACCATTGATGGTGATAGTGCCCTCCTGAGGTCTCATGCTGCCATTGAGCAATGAGAGCAGCGTGGTTTTTCCTGTTCCCGAGCCACCCATGATGGCCAACAGCTCTCCACTCTGAAGTGTGAAACTGAGGTTGTGGGTACCGTTATTGCTGTTGGGGAATCGGAAATTAATGTCACGTCCGCAGAACTCCACCTGATGATTCTTGTCTTCTTCGAGACCCTTAGCCCCTTGATAGGCACGCAGGATCGTAGAGTAATAGACGGGCTTTCGATTCTTTCCTTTCAGCACACTGCTCTGCAGCCACACCTGATAAGCACCCGACAGCACAGGCACATCATTGAGCATCACAGTGTCAGGGCCTGTGTAGGTGAAGAGCAGCATACCGGAATGAGGATCGAGCAAGGTCTTCAACTGACCCTCAGTATCCTCTAACTGGTGCAGCATCACCTGCTCCGTTTCACGGTTGGCCACAAAGTCGGCGAACATCTTGAACTGTTCCTCAGGAATCTCCATCGTTTCCACCATGGCCTTGAACAGGTCATCACCATGTCCTTCCTTATAGCCGCAGAACTCCATCAGTCGGAGCAACAACAAGGATTTCTCTTTTGTTTTGATCTTTCCTTGAAGAGCAGAACAGATTGAACGAACGCTACCCTGCGTGTCAAGGTCCTCGTCGTCCATCAGGTCATAAGTACTCCGGAGATCACCATAAAACCCCAAATAGGTATCGATATTTCGGATACCGAACTGGTGGCGCAAAAAGTTCACAAGCATGGTTTCTGCCCATGCTTCATCCACTTGTTCTTTTTTGCCAAACAAGGCAAACAGACTTAGGAAACTGGATAATAGAATATCTGTCATCTTTCCTGCAGCGTAATAACTAATTAGGTCAAATTGCAATTTTGCTTGCAAATTTAAATAAAAAATCAGAGTAAAAGCGCTTGTAGGAGTTAAAAAGAATTAAACACCTTATAAACTAAGGTCTTTCTTCTTATTTACGGCCAAAATCGGCAGGAACTTCGCCCCATTTTTGAGTTTCCCATTTAATAATGGGATTACGATAGTTGTGGGTTTGAAGCCAACGTTCGGCACGTGCGATGATCTGAAAAAGCTGTTCCGTCTGAGGCGTGCGTTCCAATTTTGTCTTGCATTTCCGCTTGGTCACCCAGAGGATGGCGTTATAGCTATCAGAATAGATGATTTTGTTATGAAGGCCCTGTTGCCAGCAGAGGGCAAGGGCATGGACGATAGCCAAGAACTCCCCGATATTATTGGTACCATGAACTGGACCAAAGTGAAATACCTGATAACCCGTCTGCAGGTCGATGGCCTGATATTCCATCGGACCCGGATTGCCGGAACAGGCTGCATCCACAGCCCACGCATCGGCCCGTACTTCCATCGGCAAGGGAAGTACGGTGTCGTTGCGGTAGTCGGGAGGGTTCTGCATATAGTCCTTAAGTCCTGTAGTCCGTTGCTAAATTACATCCTCTCAGGGACTTCGATGCCGAGGAGGCCCATACCGTTCTTAATGATCTTGGCAACGTTCTTGGCCAGCATGAGGCGAACAGCCTTTTTCTGCTCGTCAGGCTCGTTGAGGATAGAATAGTCGTGATAGAACTGGTTGAACACCTTTGTCAGCTCGTAGCAGTAGTTGGCGATGCCAGAGGGTGAGTAGTCCTTGCCTGCCTGCTCTACGGCTGCGCCAAACTCATTCATCTTCTGAATCAGTTCAACCTCCTTCTCATTCAGAGTACTCGGAGTATTCAGAGTGTTCAGAGTACTCAAAGTACTCTTAGCTTTGCGGAGAATCGAGCGGATACGGGCGTAGGTGTATTGGATGAAGGGGCCTGTATTTCCGTTGAAATCGATACTTTCCTCAGGATTGAAGAGCATGTTCTTACGAGCATCAACCTTCAGGATGAAGTATTTCAAGGCACCCATACCTACGATGCGGGCAATCTCACGACGCTCCTCTTCAGTCATATCGTCGAATTTGCCCAGTTCCATCGAGGTTTTATAGGCATCCTCCACCATCAGCTGCATCAGATCGTCGGCATCCACAACGGTTCCCTCACGCGACTTCATCTTACCGTTAGGCAATTCGACCATACCGTAAGAGAAATGAACGAGTTCCTTACCCCACTTGAAGCCTAAGCGGTCGAGCAAGATGGAGAGTACTTGGAAATGATAGTTCTGTTCGTTACCCACTACGTAGATCATCTTGTCGATGGGATAATCCTGGAACCGCATTTCTGCGGTACCGATGTCCTGAGTCATATAAACGCTGGTTCCATCGGAGCGAAGCAACAGCTTTTGATCCAGTCCCTCGTTGGTAAGGTCTGCCCATACGGAGTTATCGTCGTGACGTTCGAAAAGTCCCTTGGCGAGACCTTCCTCCACCTTGGCTTTACCTTTGAGGTAGGTCTGTGACTCGTAATAGATCTTATCGAACGAGACACCCATCTTCTTGTAGGTTTCGTCGAAACCGGCATATACCCAGTTGTTCATCTTTTCCCACAGGGCACGCACCTCGGGGTCGTTCTGCTCCCATTTCACCAGCATCTCATGGGCTTCCTTGATGAGCGGAGCCTCTTGTTTGGCCTTCTCCTCATCCATACCCTGAGCCACTAATTCCTTGATTTCATCGCGATAATGCTTATCGAAGGCCACATAATAGTCACCGATCAGATGATCGCCTTTTTTACCGCTTGATTCTGGTGTCTCACCATTGCCATACTTCAGCCAGGCGAGCATCGACTTACAGATATGGATACCACGATCGTTCACGATATTGGTCTTCACCACCTTGTAGCCATTGGCCTCCATAATCTGTGCCAACGACCAGCCTAACAGGTTGTTACGTACATGACCGAGGTGGAGAGGTTTGTTCGTGTTGGGTGAAGAATACTCAATCATCACGAGGGGTGAGTCGTCTGTGGCTTGTTTCATGCCGAAGTGCTCATCGGCATCGATAGCCTTAAGCAGTTCCAGCCAGGCACCATCGCCGATGCAGAGGTTCAGGAATCCCTTCACCACATTGAACTTCTCAATGGCCGGACAATTGTTTACCAGATATTCGCCAATCTCCTGGGCTGTCTGCTCAGGTGATTTGCGCGCAGCCTTTACAAAGGGGAAAACCACCAACGTCAGGTTACCCTCAAACTCACTTCTCGTCTTCTGCAGCTGCAGCATTTTTTCGGATGCTTCCATCCCATAGAGTGCCTTCACGGCCTCACCTGCAGCCTTGCTGATCAATGCTTCTATATTCATCCTTCTATTTACGACTTACGGATTTACTATTTACGATTTTGGGTGCAAAGGTACGAAAAAAGCCACAGATTACACAGATTCTCGCTGATTAATTTCTGTGATAATCAAAAAATCTGTGTTTTTCTGTGTAATCTGTGGCTTTATTTATGTTCTTTGCTCCACAAAAGCAAACCAAAAAAGGTGAGAAGACCGTTGAGCATCAGCAGTTCATAGCCGAAGTGGTAGTTCCAAAGATGTTGGGAAATGGTGTCAAGGGCATAGCAGAGTAGGGGTGAGGCGAGGCAGATATAAGGCACCAGACGGTCTTTGGGCTGCCTGTTTGTAAAGAGTCCGAAGGCAAACAATCCGAGCAACGGACCATAGGTATAGCTGGCGAGAATATAGATGGCATCGATGAGTGAGGTGGAATTGATTTGACGGAAGAGTAGGATAAAGAGTATGAAAAAGAGGCACATCGCGATATGCGTCCTTTTTCTAAGTACCTCATTATCAGGCTGTCGGCGGATGTCCACGCAGAAACATGTGGTCAGCGAGGTAAGAGCAGAGTCGGCGCTTGAGAATGAGGCAGCCACAATACCGATAATAAAGAGGTAAGTGGTGAGAGGTAAAAGGTGAGTATCGGCCACGCTTTGAATGAAGGTGGGGAGCAGTTCATCACCTTTAAGACCTGTGCCGAGGATCATCGTCAGCAAAACACCGAGGGCGAGGAAGAGCAAATTGGCTGGGACGAAAGCGACACCATAGGTACACATATCCTTTTGGGCATCACGTAACGTCTTGCAAGTCAGGTTCTTCTGCATCATATCCTGATCCAGTCCAGTCATAACGATAGCAATGAAGGCGCCACTCAGGAACTGCTTCCAGAAGTTGTGGGGCGATAACCAGTCATCGAACACGAAGACACGGCTCATCTCACTCTGCGCAATAGCGTTAACAGCCTCACCGACAGACAGATGCAGATGGTCGATGGCGGAAAGAATGATCAGGATGAGTGCCGTAAAGAGACAGAGCGTTTGGAAGGAGTCGGTAAACACCAACGTGCCGATGCCTCCACGACGGGTGTAAAGCCAAATCAATAGCACCATCACCACCACATTCAAAGCAAATGGGATGCTGGCAGGGGTGAAGACGAACTGCTGCAAGATGATGCAAACCACATAGAACCTTACCGCTGCGCCTGTCATCTTCGACAAAAGGAAGAAACAGGCGCCTGTCATATATGAGCGATTCCCCAACCGCTGTCCCAAATAGGTATAGATGCTTGTGAGGTTCAGACGATAATAAAGCGGAAGCAGCACGAAGGCAATCACCAGATATCCCACGATGAAACCGAGACACATCTGCAGATAAGTCATCTGTGAGGTGAGCACCATCCCAGGCACAGAAACGAAGGTGACGCCAGAGATGGAGGCACCAACCATTCCGAAGGCTACCATATACCAAGGAGCACGACGGTTGGCACGATAGAATGTCTGGTTGTCAGCCCGTCTGCTCGTGAGGTGGCTGATGCCGAAGAGGATGGCGAAATACGCCAAAACAATCAATATAATGCTCATCAGCCTGCAAAAGTACAAAAAAATCCGTGTAATCCGTATAATCCATGTGAAAAAATAGTTATCTTTGCACTCGAAATGAACATCCGAGACCGCCAGATCCTACTGATTGCCTTGCCCAGCATCGTGTCGAACATCACCGTACCTTTGCTGGGAATGGTCGATGTGGCCATCGTGGGTCACATGGGCAGTCCTGTCTATATCGGAGCGGTGGCGGTAGGTTCGATGGTATTTAACCTCGTCTATTGGTTGTTCGGCTTCCTCCGCATGGGTTCCAGCGGTCTGACATCACAGGCATTAGGACGAAGGGATTTGTCGGAAGTCATAAGAATACTGGTACGTTCGACGATGATTGCCTTCACCATTGCCCTGTTGCTCATCCTCCTGCAAATACCGATGAAATGGGCTTCTTTTGCGCTGATAGGCCCTACGGCCGACGTCTTGCCTTACGCAGAAACCTACTTCTGTATTGTCATCTGGGGCGCTCCTGCCGTCTTGGGACTTTACAGCCTCTCGGGCTGGTTTATCGGCATGCAGAACACGCGCTTCCCCATGTTCATCAGCATCATGCAGAATGTGGTGAATATCCTCACCTCTTTGATGTTGGTCTATGGCTTTGGGATGAAGATCGAGGGTGTGGCTTGGGGTACGGTTATCGCACAATATGCCGGTTTCATCGTGGCTTTGGGGCTGATTGTGAGGTATTATGGACGACTGTTTCGGAGGTACGGGGGTACGGGGGTACGGGGGCTCGAGATATGTCTGTGGCAGGTGTATTCTCGTACCTCCGTACCCCCGCACCCCCGCACCCACGAGATTTCGAAATTCTTCAAAATAAATCGCGACATTTTCCTCCGTACGCTCTGTCTGGTGGCCGTTAATCTCTATTTCACTTCCGCAGGTGCCCGCCAAGGGGCTGTCATCCTCTCTGTCAATACTGTGCTCATGCAACTCTACCTCTTCTTCTCTTACTTTATGGACGGTTTTGCATACGCTGGTGAGGCTTTGGGAGGAAAAACATACGGAGCCAAAAATTTTGCAGCTTTCCATGAGACTCTGCGAAGGCTATGGATGTGGATGCATGTGGTGACCGTTGGCTACACCTTATTATATATGGTGGGTGGCCGATGGATTGTCAGTCTGCTGACGGATGAGCCGCAAGTGCTTGAAGTCTCTCGCGAATACCTGTGGTGGGCTTGGCTGATACCAGCAGCAGGCTGTGTCGCATTCATCTGGGATGGTGTCTTCATCGGCATTACTGCTACTCGCGGCATGCTCGTGTCCTCATTCCTTTCCGCTCTCGTCTTCTTCGCCATCAGTCATATCTCCTTCCTCTTTCCTCCTTCTTGCGTCCCTTCGGTAGCAAGCGTCCTTCGGCCGAGCGCCTCCTTCCTCGAAAACCATTTTCTCTGGCTTGCGATGATCGTTTACCTCGCCATGAGGGGTATTTTGCAAACAATTTGGTATCGATTAAGAATATTTAACGGAATTTGATGCAAGGTTTTTATGGTTTCGCAGTTATATAGGTAAGAACCAATTAAAATGAAACGAATATGAAAGTAAGATTTAACCGTTGGTACAATGGTGTGTTGACTGCCTTGCTGTCGATGCTGGGCTTTGGGTGCTCATCTTCTGATGATCAGACTTTTGTTGCAGAGTATGGGATGCCGGTAGTCGAATATCAGGTTAGGGGACAGGTGACGGACGAAGCAGGTACGCCCGTTCAGGGAATCAAGGTATCACAGAAGCTGATATTCCTATCAGCAGAAGGGAAAAAAGATATTTTGGGTATAGATTCCATTCTGACCGATACATCAGGGCGTTATCAGTTGAACAGCTATGGTTCTAATGAGTACAAGAAGCTGTTTGTCGAGGATGTCGATGGTGAGGCCAATGGCGGCGAGTTCCTTAGTGATACACTCGATATTGACTTTGAAAAGGCTGTGAAAACAGATGATAGGTACAGCTATGAATTGAATATGGACATCAAACTGAAGAAGAAATGAAAGCCACTCCGCTGACCCTCAGGAAAAAACTCGCCTTGGAATTGTGGCGACAACAGAACAAGCTGGCCGTAGAGGAACACCCTTTGCGACAGTTGTTTTGGGAGTGTACATTACGCTGTGATTTGAAATGTCGGCATTGTGGCAGCGACTGCAAGATGCAGGATGCCAAGAAGGATATGCCCAAGGAAGATTTCTTCCGAGTGCTCGATGGAATCGCGAAAAAAACGGATCCACATAAGGTGTTTGTCATCATCTCCGGAGGTGAACCCCTGATGCGGCAGGACATCGAGCAATGTGGAGCAGGCATCTATCAACGTGGCTTCCCTTGGGGAATGGTGACCAATGCCCTCCATCTCACGCCAAAACGTTTTCAAGGCCTTATGAAGGCTGGTATGCATTCAATGACCATCAGTCTCGACGGCTTGGAAGAAGATCACAACTGGATGCGAGGCAACGACAAGAGTTTCCAGATGGTGAGCCAGGCCATCGACATGCTTGTTGCTACAGAAGGATTTGTGTTTGATATCGTTACCTGTGTCACCCGTCGCAACTACGAAAATCTCGATGAAATCAAGGAATTTTTGATTTCCAAGGGTGTCAAGCGTTGGCGACTCTTTACGGTTTTCCCTGTTGGACGTGCAGCTCTCGATCCGATGATGAGACTAACGAATGAAGAGTTCCGAGGTGTGTTCGAATTTATCAAAAAGGTACGTGAAGAAGGTCGCATTCGGGCTGATTATGGCTGCGAAGGTTTTCTTGGCAACTATGAGGGCGAGGTGCGTAACCGTTTCTTCTCTTGTCAGGCTGGTGTCAGCGTGGGTTCTGTGATGGCCGACGGTTCCATCGCAGCCTGTGCCAGCATCCGAGCCGACTACAATCAGGGCAATATCTATGAGGATGATTTCATGGACGTATGGGAGAACCGTTACCAAAAGTATCGCAACCGTGAGTGGATGAAGAAGGACGATTGTGCCTCATGCAGCTATTTCCGCTACTGTCAGGGTAACGGCATGCATCTTCGCGATGGCAACGGGAAACTGCTGTTCTGCCATCTGAAACGATTGAAAGAGATTTGATTTGAGTGTCAGATGGCTTGGAAACTGAAATATCGCTGTAGTGCTTGCGGCTATGAGGCCGAGGTGTATGAAGGGCGAGGGCTCTTCCGACAGGAGATTACGGCTGTGTCGTGCCCAGACTGCAAGTCTATCCAGAACCTTGTGGTTGGCGGCATCATCGCCGATGTGGCACCGTCTTATCGGAGTGAGGTGGGACGCTTGTGTCTGAACTGCGGTAGCGACCGCATCAGGATATGGGATAAACGCACCTGTCCCAAGTGCCAAGAACGAATGGAACCCACTGGCGACAAGGAGTTTTGGACGTAAGTATCGCCATAGCATGATAATTCTGAGAAGCAGACAGCCGTGAATATTTCGTGAATAGAAATACACAAAACTGCATAAAAGTGTTAATCTGTCATAAATTATGAGTGTTAAGTGAACACTTTGACAGAAAAATCGTTATATTTGCGTCAATAATTAATCTGAAGGAGGATTGCTTATGTCAACTAGGAATGAAATGAAAGAAGAGAGTCGGGATGTCAACCTTAAGTTGGTTGAGCCAAGTGATGCCAGACAGTTGCCATCTATTTGGTACACCTGACCATCTCGGAGGTCCGACTCCAAAATCGAAAATCGCGCTCACGACCAAAAGGGGAATGGTTCTTCCGTCAATCGGAAGAACCTTCTTGATTATATGCGTCGCTGATGTTGGCGTGTTCAATCAGGTGGTAGTTAGTGGGAAAATGGGGGTTGCTACTTATCGGCATTCTCTCGAGCCTTATAACGAAATTGTTTTACACATTTAATATGCTGGGAGAAAACGTGGACTTTAGTGCCACTAAAGTGGGAGTTTAGATAGGGTAAACTCCGAGTTTCCTGCCTTGAAAGTCCCAGTTTCCTTAGTCCAAAACCAAAGACTTGCAACTGCTTGTATATCAGATAGATACAAAGAGACTTTGGAAAGGAACAAGATTTTGAATATTGCTTACAAAATGGTAACATGAACAAAGTAAGCTACAATAGAAAAAACAAATAATATTTGGTTTTCTTCGCACTTATTCGTAACTTTGCAGCCTGATACATTATTAATAAGGTATGAAGATACAGATTATCAACGGCCCGAACCTGAACCTGCTGGGGCAGCGGGAGCCGGGCATCTATGGCTCAGAGTCGATGGAGAATTACCTGCCGGAGCTGCGCAAGCGGTTCCCAGATGTGGAGATCGACTACTACCAGAGCAACGTGGAAGGCGAGCTGATCAACAAGATGCAGGAAGTGGGTTTCTTCGGAGGCTACGACGGCATCGTGTTGAATGCGGGGGCCTACACCCACACGAGCGTTGCGTTGCACGACTGCATCAGGAGCCTGAAATGTCCTGTGGTCGAGGTGCATATCTCGAATGTGCATCAGCGTGAGGAGTTCCGCCACAAGTCGATGATTTCGGCAGCGTGCAAGGGTGTGATCTGCGGATTCGGACTCGACTCGTACAGATTGGCGATAGAGGCAATCAGAAAATAGGTGGTTCAGACCACCCCTGACCCCTCCTAACTCAGGAGGGGAATGGAGGCAGAAAGGAGGAGTCGGGAGAGATGGAGATAGAGGAGTATATCCTGAGACATTCGGAGGCGGAGCCTGAGTACCTGTATCGGCTGTGGCGGGCGACGAACGTGCATACAATACACGGACGGATGGCGAGCGGACATCTGCAGGGGCGGCTGTTGAAGATGCTGGTGGAGATGATCCAGCCGAAAAGGATCCTCGAAGTGGGGACGTTCAGCGGCTACAGCGCCATCTCGATGGCCGAGGGACTGCCAGAGGACGGAAGGCTCTACACGTTCGAAATCAACGATGAAATGGAGGATTTTACGCGTCCGTGGATCGAGGGTTCGGCTGTGGCAGACAAGATTGAGTTCATCATCGGCGATGCGCTGGAGGAGGCTCCGAAGTTAGGCATCACGTTCGATATGGCGTTCATCGACGGCGACAAGCGGACGTATCGTGAGTGCTACGAGATGGTGCTTTCGATTCTGAGGCCAGGAGGCTTCATCCTCGCAGACAATACGCTCTGGGACGGTCATGTGGTGGACCACGCCTACGACAACGACCATCAGACGCAAGGCATCGAGGCCTTCAATGACTTCATCGCCCAGGACAATAGAGTGGAAAAGGTCATCCTGCCCCTCCGCGATGGCCTCACCATCATCCGTAAAAAGTGAAAAGTGAATAGTGAAAAGTGAAAAATTTGCTACCGCCGCAGAGTAATCATAAAGTTCAAAGTTTAAAGTTTAAAGTTCAAAGTACGTTATATGCAAGAGACAAGACAAAACAAGATAGCAAGGCTTCTGCAGAAGGAGCTTTCGCTGATTTTCCAACAACAGACGCGTGCCACTCATGGTACGATGGTCAGCGTGACGCGGACGAAGATCTCACCAGACCTGAGCATCTGTACCGCCTACCTCAGCATCTTCCCGTCAGAAAAGGGTGAGGAGATCCTGACGAACATCAACGCCAACGTGAAGTCCATCAGATACGAACTGGGTACGAAGGTAAGGAACCAGCTGCGCATCGTGCCTGAGCTGCGATTCTTCATTGATGACTCGCTCGACTATATCGATCGGATCGACGAACTGCTGAAGAAATGAACTTTCCATTCTTTATCGCACGACGGTATCTGTTTTCGAAGAAGTCGACGCACGCCATTAACGTGATCAGCGCCATCTCTGTCATTGGGGTGGCGGTGGCGACGATGGCGCTGGTGGTGACACTCTCCGTGTTCAACGGCTTCCACGACCTCGTGGCCACGTTCTTCACCTCGTTCGATCCGCAGTTGAAGGTGACGCCCGCAGAGGGCAAGACGGTAGCTGCCGATGACCCTGTGCTCACGGAAATCCGCCAGTTGCCGCAGATTGAAGTGGCTACGGAGTGCGTGGAGGATCAGGCACTGGCTGTCTATCACGGTCGTCAGGCGATGGTGGTGGTAAAGGGCGTGGATGATAACTTCGAGCAGTTGACGCATATCGACGAGATTCTCATCGGCGATGGGGAGTTCTGTCTGCACGCTGCCGATCTGCACTATGGCATCCTTGGCATCCGTCTGGCAGAACAACTGTCCACAGGCTTTACTTACAAAGAGCCGATGAAGATCTACGCTCCACGAAGGGAGGGACAGTTTGACATCACCAATCCAGAGGACGCCTTCGAGGAGGATGATCTTTATTCGCCAGGCGTGCTCTTCAACGTGAAACAGGCGAAATACGACCAGAACTATATTCTCACAAGCATCGGCTTTGCCCGCAGGATATTCGACCAGCAGGGTATGCTCTCGTCGTTGGAGCTGCGCCTGAAACCAGGCAGCAACTTCGATGCTGTGAAGAAGGAGATCAGTAGGTTGTGTGGTACGAAGTTCGTAGTGAAGGACCGTTTTGAGCAACAGGATGACACGTTTAAAATCATGAAGATCGAGAAGTTCATCGCTTACATCTTCCTTACGTTTATCCTGATGGTAGCCTGCTTCAACATCATCGGCTCGCTCTCGATGCTGATTATCGACAAGAAAGACGATGTGGTGACGCTGCGGAACTTAGGAGCATCAGACAAGCAGATTGTGCGGATCTTCCTTTTTGAAGGTCGTATGATCTCCGCCATCGGAGCCGTCATCGGCATCGTTGTAGGATTGTTGCTCTGCTGGGCACAGCAACAGTTCGGATTGGTGGCGCTGGGCTCCAGTAGCGGTGCATTTATTATCAATGCCTATCCCGTCAGCGTACATCCTGAAGATATCATTCTGATCTTCATTACCGTACTGCTCGTAGGATTCCTCTCCGTGTGGTATCCCGTTCGCTATTTCGCCAAGAGGCTGCTGAACTAAATGGCGGCGAGGGCCAGAGAATAATATTTGGATTCAGGACTGTCGGCCCTTGAAGGCAGCACGCAACAGCATTGTGTGCCCTGTAACACGCCTGCCGTCTTGGCATAGCCGAAGAGGGTGAGCGTCTTGTAGAACACGTTTCCAGCCACGATATCAGGGAAGATGAGGGCATCGGCCTGTCCGTCGATAATGCTGCGGATGCCTTTCTCATGCAGGCTCACGGAGTCGAGTGAGGTCTTCAGGTCTAAAGGACCGTCGATGATGCAACGGCCGAACTTGCCTGTCTGTGCCTCAGCGATGATCTCCAGATAATCAACGGTATATGGGAAAACCTTGGCGCTGACCTTCTCAGCACAATGGATGAGCGAGATGCGAGGTTCCTCGATGCCAAGAGCGTGACAGACATAGTTCACGTAATGGATTTGCTGACGACGCTGGGCTTCTGTAGGTACAGGGATCACGGCAGCATCGGTGAAAAAGAGCAGTTTCTCGTACTTGGGAATCTCCGCCATTGCAATATGCGTCAGCACATGACCAGGACGCAGGATGCCTGTTTCACGGTCGAGGATGGCCTTCAGGATGATATCAGTATTGATGAGGCCCTTCATCAGGATATCCGCCTCACCACTCTTACAGAGCGCCACGGCCCTACGGGCACACTCGTTCTTGTCGTCGCCGTCAACATAGATGGGCTCAATGAATCCCATCTCCTGTCCTTTCTCCACAGCATAACGGGTACTGGCATCATTAGCACACACTACAGCCACTCGCTTCTTGTCGCCCCGCTGCTGCAGGAAGACAATCATGTCGTTCAGATTCTTAATGGTTTGCATATCTTCGTGTCTTTATTGTTTCTTCACCATTGTAAAACCACCCTCGATGCCCTTCAGTTTCTTCGACAGTTTGACGATGGCATTATTGGTCGTCGTGTCGTGAATGGCTCCTAAAGAGACCATCGCACTCATGATTCTGCCAGCAGGCAGCACGAGCGTCAGTTCACCGTCTTCCAGATGCTGCGTCACCGCTGCCGTCTGCACATTATGGATGCCCAATAGCAGTTTGTCGCCCAACATCCAATGGCCCTCTGCCTTGTGGCCTGCCACACAGCGTTCGAAGGTGCCGTCCTTGCGGAAAGTGAGATAAGTGTTCTCTGATGTGATATTGGCCTTCTCGAAATAGTTCCCCAGCAACTTCTCCAGCTTGCCTGCAGACACATTGCCGACGGCTTTGACGATGATGCGGCCAGAGGTGACCAATACGGCAGGCTCCTTATAGACCCATGTACCCAAGATGGTCTCGGCCGTAGCCACTTTCTCTGCAAAGGCTCCTTTCACCGTCGAGATGGCCTCTTTCACACTTCCGGCCTTGACGCCGGCCTTCACACTGTCCATCACTTCCTTGACATCCTGTCCCTTCACGGAAGTACAGAATGCAGACATCGCTAAAAGCAACAAAGCATAACGAATTGACTTCATCATCATGAGTTTATTTACGATTTCGCGTCAAAGATACAACAAAAAAGTGAAAAGTGAATAGTGAAAAGTGAAAAATTTGCTTCCGCCAACAAAAATTATCCATTATCCATTGTCCATTATCCATTTTTCACTAACTTTGCAGCAAAATTACTACAATAGCATATCATCCCGTTATGAGAAAAAAGCATTTACTACTCGTCCTGATCCTGTTTGTCGCAACGAGTTTCGCACAAAAGGGACTGTCCCCATTGTGCGATCAGGCACCGATGGTGCTGCAATACGACCGTCCTGCTGATTACTTTGAAGAGTCGCTGCCCATCGGCAACGGCAAACTTGGTGCATTGGTCTATGGTGGCACAGACGACAATATCATCTATCTGAATGATATCACGTTTTGGACAGGTAAGCCTGTGGACAAGAATCTTGATAAGGATGCCCACGAGTGGATTCCGAAGATCCGCGAGGCCCTCTTCAATGAGGACTATAAGCTCGCCGACTCATTGCAACACTATGTGCAGGGCCCGAACTCGCAGTATTTCCAGCCGCTGGGTACGTTGCATATCAAAGACCTGGGACTCGGAGCCGTCAGCGACTATCATCGTTCGCTGAGCCTCGACTCTGCTATTATCAAGGATAGGTATGTACGCGACGGAAAGACCATCGAACGTGAGTATTTCGCCTCGAACCCAGATAAACTCATCGCCATCCGACTGCGTGGCGACATCAACTGCCGCATCGCCCTTACGGCTCAGGTGCCCCATCAGGTGAAAGCTATTCCCACACAACTCACGATGACAGGTCATGCCACAGGCGACGCTCGGGAGAGTATCCATTTCTGCACGATGATCAGCGTAAAGACAGATGGCGAGACTACTGCCAGCGACTCCTCGCTGACCATCACCAACGCCAAAGAAGCTATCCTCTACATCGTCAATGAGACCAGTTTCAATGGCTTCGACAAGCATCCTGTCCGTGAGGCAGCTCCGTATCTTGAGAAAGCCGCCAATGACCTTTGGCATACGCAGAACTATGGCTATGATGATTTCTACACTCGCCATCTCGCTGACTACAAAGCCCTCTACGACCGCGTGAAGATCAGACTGTCAGAGAGATCGGAGTACTCTGAAAAATCTGATTATTCTGAAAATACTGACGCCCTGCTCAAGGCTTATTCTGACAATGGCGGCCAGAGCCGCTACCTCGAAGAACTCTACTTCCAGTTCGGACGCTATCTGCTCATCTCCTGCTCCAGGACTGAGGGCGTACCAGCTAATCTGCAAGGCCTTTGGACACCCCATCTCTGGTCTCCTTGGCGAGGGAACTATACGGTGAACATCAATCTCGAAGAGAACTACTGGCCTGTCTTTGTGGCTAATATAGCAGAGATGGCTCAGCCACTCGACGGCTTCATCCAGTCTCTCGCTGCCAACGGTGTCTATACGGCTAAGAACTACTACGGCATCGATGAAGGCTGGTGCTCAAGTCATAACTCTGACATCTGGGCGATGACGAACCCTGTAGGTGAGAAGAACGAGAGTCCGATGTGGGCCAATTGGAACATGGGAGGTGCGTGGCTTGTGAATACCCTCTGGGAGCGCTATCAGTTTACACAGGACAAGACGTATCTACAGACGGTAGCCTATCCGCTGATGAAGGGTGCAGCTCGTTTCTGCCTCCGTTGGCTCATCGAGAACCCCAAGCAGCCAGGAGAACTCATCACAGCCCCCAGTACCTCACCAGAGAACGAATATAGAACGGACAAAGGCTATCACGGTGTCACTTGCTACGGTGGTACAGCCGATCTCGCCATCATTCGTGAACTGCTTATAAATACCGTTGCAGCAGGGCGTATCTTAGGCGAGAAAAACAAAGATATGGAGCAGGCTCTTGCACGACTGCACCCCTATATCATCGGGCACATGGGCGACCTGAATGAATGGTATTATGATTGGGATGACTGGGATCCGAAGCACCGTCATCAGAGTCATCTGATAGGTCTCTATCCAGGAAATCATCTTGCTCAGACCCCCTCTGGCTCCCCCTATTCAGGGGGAGAAACAGATACCCTGTTGAAGGCCAGCGAGAGGACACTTGAGATCAAAGGCGACGAGACGACAGGCTGGAGTACGGGCTGGCGCATCAACCTCTGGGCACGACTGAAAAATGGTGAGAAAGCCCGTCAGATATACCGCAAACTGTTAACGGCCGTTGCACCCGAGAAAAGCAGAAGGCCTAACTACAGCAAGGGAGGCGGTACTTACCCCAACCTCTTCGATGCCCATCCGCCTTTCCAGATTGATGGTAATTTCGGTGGTACCGCAGGTGTCTGCGAGATGCTGATGCAATCTTCAATGGTCAATGGTCAATGTTCAATAGCGTTGCTGCCGGCATTGCCTGAGGCTTGGAGGGATGGTAAAGTGAGTGGACTTTGTGCCCGTGGGGGCTATGAGGTGTCGTTTGAATGGAAGGGAGGCTATGTGCGCGACTGTAGCATCAAGGCCCGCAAGAGTGGTACCGTCACCTTATTATATAATGGTCAGCAGAAGACGCTCAAGCTCAAGGCTGGTCAGACGATGCCATTAAAAACTTGGTAAGCGTTACAGATATCCTTGCGCCTTCAGTTCCTTGATGGTATTGAGTAATTCATCGTACCACTCCTCGCCAAAGCGGCGGACGAGTGGCCCGCGTAAGAACTGATACAGAAGAATGTTTTCCTGTTGACCTTTGGCAACAGCCATCTTGCAGACCTCCCAACGGTTGTAGTTCAGTCCAATGAGATCATTACCTAAGCGTTTCTCACGTATGGGATACAACGCACAACTGACGGGTTTGCAGAAGCGTGTCTTCCCAGCCCTGAAAGCCTTCTCCAAAGTGCAGAGACAGCAATCCTCTATGTTTTGTAAACTATCATAATAGGTAAACACGCAGTCCTTTCCACGGACGATGCTCGTCACCAAATCACCCTCTTTATCGGTATAGGCCACACCTTGCTTGTCGATGACGGCTTGGGCAGAGGCAGAGAGGTCACCCCATACCTCATCGAGGCAGTCTTCTATCTCAGCGATTTCTTCGAGCGTCACAGGTGCCCCAGCGTCACCCTCAACACAACATTGTCCTTTGCAGGCACTGAGGTCACAACAGAACTTTTCCGTCAGGATGTCTGACGAGAGCAGCACGTCGCCGACTTGGATGATGGGAGGAATCTCTACCATACGATTGGGGTTAAGCCATTCTGTTCAAGATAGGCGTTGCAACGGGAGAACTGATGCTGACCGAACCAACCACCACGGTTCGCGCTGAGAGGAGAGGGATGGACACTTTCGAGCACAAGGTTCTTCTGTTTGTCGATCATATAAGCCTTCGAACGGGCATAGCCCCCCCAGAGCATATAGACGAGGTGTTCACGTTGTGTGGCAAGTGCCTGGATGGCAGCATCCGTAAACTTCTGCCAGCCAAGTGCAGAATGGCTGTTTGCCTGATGCGCCCTTACCGTCAGCGAGGCATTCAGCAGCAGCACCCCTTGTTCTGCCCAGCGCGTCAGATTGCCTGAGGTAGGGATGGGTGTGCCAAGGTCTGCCTGAATCTCCTTGAAGATATTCTGCAACGAAGGGGGAAACATCACCCCGTCCTGTACGGAGAAGCTCAGTCCGTGTGCCTGTCCTGGCTCATGATAGGGATCCTGCCCAATGATGACCACCTTCACTTGGTCGAAAGGACAGAGGTTAAAGGCATTGAAGATCAGCTTACCTGGAGGATAGCACGTCGTCTGCATATACTCCTGTCGCACGGCCTGTGTCAGCTGTGTGAAATAGGGCTTCTCAAACTCCTGTCCGAGATGCGCCTTCCACGTGGGTTCGATCTGTACATTCATAAAAACACGATTTTGGCTGCGAAGTTAATCATTTTATCCCGAATAATGCAACATTTTCCGAGAAAAGTCATTCTTGCAGCCAAAATAGGGACCCGAAGCTGTCACAGCGTCGAGTCCCCTGCAAACTTCAAACAACCAAAAAAATGGTGTCTGGCATAGGCTGGTGATGAGGGCACCAGACTATCTCTTATCGGATGAACAACAGTTCACGATACTTCGGCAGTGGCCAGAGTGAGTCATCAACGATGAGCTCCAGCTTGTCGATCTCATAGCGGATAGTGTCGAGTTTCGGCTCCACCTTGTCGTGATAGGCGATGGCCTTCTCGTGCTCGTCCTCAATCTTATTGGCAAGTTTGCGGGCGTTGACAAGTTCCTCGACACCCTTCTCGATGGCGGAGGTACGCTCGGCTATCTCCTCGATAATCTTGAGGTTGCGGGCATTGAGCTTCTCAGCCTTGTCGAGGGGGAAGACAGTAGAGACACTGTCCACATTCTTCAACAGGGCACTCTGATAACGGGTGGCCACAGGGATGATATGGTTCATGGAGAGGTCGCCAAGTACACGGGCCTCAATCTGAATCTTCTTCGTGTAGGTCTCCCACTTCACTTCGTTGCGAGCCTCGAGTTCCTTCTTCGTCATCACACCCAGGCTCTCGAACATCTCGATGCTCTCAGGATCGAGGTAGCGCTCGAAGATCTTCGGACAGGACTTCTCGACGTCGAGTCCGCGCTTGGCAGCCTCCTGTACCCACTCGTCTGAATAGCCGTTGCCGTCGAAACGGATGGGCTTACAGGTCTTGATATCCTCACGCAGCACATCGATGATGGCGTGGAAGGTAGCGCTGTGGCTGGTGCCTGCGAGTTTCTTCTCGAACTCAGGGATCTTTGCATCCACACGCTTCTTAAAGCTTACGAGGGCCTCGGCGACGGCGCTGTTGAGGGCAATCATCGCACTGGCGCAGTTGGCCTCAGAACCTACGGCACGGAACTCGAAACGGTTTCCTGTGAAGGCGAAGGGAGAGGTACGGTTACGGTCAGTGTTGTCGATGAACAACTCAGGAATCTCAGGGATATCCATCTTCAGACCCTGCTTGCCAGCCATAGCGAGAACGTCATCTACGTCGGCTTTCTCAATATGATCGAGCAACTCTGAAACCTGCTTGCCGAGGAATGAAGACACGATGGCAGGAGGAGCCTCGTTGGCACCCAGACGATGAGCGTTGGTAGCACTCATGATAGAAGCCTTCAACAATCCGTTGTGCTTATAGACACCCATCAGCGTCTCTACGATGAACGTAGCAAAGCGCAGGTTCTGCTCAGCGGTCTTGCCAGGGGCGTGCAGCAGGATACCGTTGTCTGTGGAGAGCGACCAGTTGTTGTGCTTACCGCTACCGTTGATGCCAGCGAAGGGCTTTTCGTGGAGCAGTACACGGAAACCGTGTTTACGGGCCACCTTCTTCATGACAGACATCAGCAGCATATTGTGATCCACTGCGAGGTTTGTCTCTTCGAAGATCGGAGCCAACTCAAACTGGTTGGGAGCCACCTCGTTATGACGGGTCTTGCAGGGGATGCCGAGTGCGAGTGCCTCGAACTCCAGATCCTTCATAAAGGCCTGTACGCGCTCAGGGATGGCACCGAAATAATGGTCGTCCATCTGCTGGTTCTTGGCAGAGTCGTGACCCATCAGGGTACGACCAGTCAGCAGGAGGTCAGGACGGGCAGCGTAGAGACCCTCATCTACGAGGAAATACTCCTGCTCCCAGCCGAGGTTAGAGGTCACCTTCTTTACAGCGGGATCAAAATAATGACAGACATCGACGGCAGCTACATTCACAGCGTGCAGAGCACGAAGCAACGGTGCTTTGTAGTCGAGAGCCTCACCACTGTAAGAGATGAAGACGGTAGGGATACACAGCGTGTCGTCGATGATGAACACAGGCGATGTGGGATCCCAGGCAGAGTAACCACGGGCCTCGAAGGTCGAACGGATACCACCAGAGGGGAACGATGAGGCGTCAGGCTCCTGCTGTACCAGCAGCTTGCCAGTAAACTCTTCCACCATACCACCCTTGCCGTCGTGCTCAATGAACGAGTCGTGCTTTTCCGCAGTACCCTCGGTGAGGGGCTGGAACCAGTGTGTATAGTGCGTCACGCCATTCTCCGTGGCCCACTGTTTCATACCTTCTGCCACAGCGTCGGCAATCTCACGGTCCAGACGGGCGCCGTTGTCCATCACGTCGATCATCTTCTCGTACACGTCCTTCGGCAGATACTTGTACATTTTCTCACGGTTGAAGACCTTCTTGCCAAAATACTTTGCGGGTCTTTCACTTGGTGTTTTTACGTCGAGCGGCTTCTTCTTGAATGCCTCGCCGACAACCTTCTCGTTAATGCTTCTTTCGTTGTTTCATGACTACCGAAGGCGGTGAAGCGCACATAGCCCTCGCCCGAGGGACCGAAGCCGACACCTGGGGTGCAGACCACGTTGGCACCATAGAGCAGTTCCTCGAAGAACTGCCACGACGAAGTACCGTCAGGCGTCTTCATCCAGACATAGGGTGCATTCTCGCCACCATAGACCTCGTAACCCAGACGACGCAGGGTGTCGAGCATCAGACGGGCGTTGGCCATATAATAGTCGATGGTGGCTTGTATCTGTTCCTTGCCCTCGGGGGTGTAGATAGCCTCCGCAGCACGCTGGCTGATATAGCTGGCACCATTGAACTTCGTACACTGGCGACGGTTCCACAGCTGATGCACAGAGTGACGCTCACCCTCGAAATCGGCCACCGTCACATCCTTGGGTACGATGGTATAGCCACAGCGCACACCTGTAAAGCCTGCCGTCTTCGAGTACGAATGGAACTCGATGGCGCATTTGCGGGCACCACGTATCTCATAGATGCTGCGGGGGATCTCCGGATCGCGGATGTAAGCCTGATAGGCAGCATCGTAAAGGATGAGTGCATCGTTCTTCAAGGCGTAGTTCACCCATTTGCGCAGTTCTTGCTTCGTGATGACAGTACCCGTGGGGTTGTTGGGATAGCATAGGTAGATGACATCCATGTGACGATCCTTGGGAATCTCTGGCACAAAGCCGTTCTCCGCCGTGATGGGCATATAGACCACATTCGTCCAGCGACCGTCCTCAAAGGTGCCACAACGACCTATCATCACGTTCGAGTCGATATACACAGGATAAATGGGATCCGTCACGCCGATGAAGTTATCCCAGTGCAGCAGTTCCTGGATATTGCCTGTGTCTGATTTCGCGCCGTCGTTGATGAACACCTCATCGGGGTCGAGATGGATGCCACGCGGCAGGAAGTCGTTCTTGAGGATGACCTCACGCAGGAAGGCGTAGCCCTGTTCCGGACCGTAGCCGTGGAACCCTTCGGCAGTAGCCATCTCGTCCGTTGCCTTATGCATTGCCTCGATGACAGCCGGACAAAGGGGCTGGGTCACGTCGCCGATGCCGAGGGAGATGACGTCTGCCTTGGGATGCATCACCTTGAAGGCATTCACCTTCTTGGCGATGTCAGCGAACAAATAATTGTTCTGTAGATTTAAAAAATGTACGTTTACTAATGCCATAATTCTTATGTTGTTTGAAGTTTTGCCAATTCTATTTCCCCGTCAAAGACGAAGGCAGCGGGACCAGTCATATAGACGTGATTGTCACTCTCCCGCCATTCGATGCTGAGTGTGCCGCCATCCATCACGATCTGCGACTTGCGGCCAGCCTTGCCTGTGAGGGCAGCAGCCACCGCTGTTGCACAGGCACCCGTTCCGCAAGCCTGGGTGATACCACTACCGCGTTCCCAGACACGTGTGCGGATTGAGCCATCGGCCTCCACACGCGCGAGTTCGATGTTGCAGCGCTGGGGGAAGGCAGGGTGATGCTCCAAGGCATGTCCCGTCTCGCTCACCTGATCCACATAGTCCGTAAAGATGACGTAATGTGGATTGCCCATCGATACGAATGTTCCCTGTCGCAGGCCACGAGAGGCCATATATTGCGATTCGTCCTCCAATACAGGCTCACCCATATCCACCGTCACGTTTTCCACGACACCGTCAGTGACATGCAGACTCAAGATCTTCACGCCAGATAGCGTCAGCAGCCTTATCTCGGTCTTATCGGTCAGTCCTCGTTCATAGAGATATTTCCCAATACACCTCGACGCATTGCCGCACATCATCGCCTCTGAGCCGTCGGCATTATAGATATGCATCGTGTAGTCTGCCTCAGGCACGGGTGATGCACCTATCAGCACCAGTCCGTCGGAGCCGATACCCTTATGACGGTCGCTCCAGGCGATGGCTACTGCCTGCGGATTGGCGATCTTTCGCTCCATCATATTTATATAGATGTAGTCATTACCGCAACCATGCATCTTCGTAAACCTGATTTTTTGTGTCATATTGTTACTTTTGTTTGGAGTTTGCTTTCTATTTGTTATATTTTCGGGTGCAAAGGTAGACAAAAAGACACAAACCACAAAGAAATGCCTCCATTTTGTTTGTAAAAAATTCAATTAACTATCATTTTGTAAAGCCTAAACCCGCAAGTAGTGTCATTTTCCTTACATCTTGCATTTCCATCCCATATTTTTCTTGCAAAGTGTCAGTTTGACACTAAAAAAACGAAATGTTAGGCACAAAAAAATAGAAATATTTCAGTGATAATTCCAGTTATATCGTAGAAAATGCTTAACTTTGCACGAAAAATAAAAAGATATGGCAACAAAGAATAGTTCGACTGATAAGAAAGGAGCAACGAAGAGTAAGACTCGTAAGAACAAGTCGCAGGCAGTGAGAGTTCCAAAGATTTCGTGGATTGTGAAGCCAGATAATATGACGCTTGAGGAATGGCAGCGGGCACTGCGTAAGCAGATTGCTGGAGAGGAAACGATGGCTGTCGCCGCAGTTGACGAAAAGAATCTGCCTGGTGAATACGAGGTTAAGAACCCACAGACGAAACAAACCTATAAGGTCGTGTATCGTGGCGAAGATAGTCCGTGGAACTACTGCTCGTGCATGGATTTCAAGACCAATCGTCTCTGCGCGTGCAAACATCTTGAGAAGGTGAAACTATGGATTAGCGAAACCCGAGGGAAGAAAGTGCACAAGGAGTTACCAGCTTATACATCTGTCTATCTGTCGTATACTGAAGGCCGTCAGGTGAAGATCCGTGTGGGCAGTGACCATCATGAGGAATTCATGCGGCTGGCTGCGCACTATTTCGATGCCGAGGGCGTGATGTTCCCCTATGCCTTTGATGACTACGACAAATTGATGACTGAAGCTCTGGCTATTGATCCGTCGTTCCGTTTCTATCAGGATGCCATTGATTTCATTATTGAGCAGCGCGAGCGGAAGTTCCGCCGGCAGCTTATCAGCAAATACACGGATGAGCGGCTCGACCAGTTACTTACTGTCTCGCTTTATCCCTACCAGAAGGAGGGCATCCGTTTCGCCTTCGAACGGGGCCGAAGTATTATTGCTGATGAGATGGGTCTCGGTAAGACCATTCAAGCCATTGGCACGGCAGAATTGTTGCGGCGCGAAGGATTGGCTGAGCAGATTCTGATTGTTTGTCCCACGTCACTGAAATACCAGTGGCAGCGGGAGATAGAACGATTCACTAAGGACACAGACCATTCGCTGGAACATCCCTTGACACTTGTCATTGAGGGAAATCCGCTAAAGCGTAAGGAACAGTACGCTTCAGACATACCTTATAAAATAGTATCCTACAACTGCATGTCGAACGACGTGAAGATGTGGGGTTCGCTACAGACCGAGGTGCTCATTATGGATGAGGTGCAGCGTCTGAAAAACTGGAAGACGCAGATCTCGATGGCCGCCCGCAAGGTGCGTTCTGACTATGCCGTTATTCTCTCAGGCACGCCCTTGGAGAACAAGCTCGAGGAACTCTATTCTGTGATGGAGTTTGCTGACAACTATTGCCTCGGCCCCTATTGGCAGTTCCGCGCCGACTGTATCGTCACTGACGACGGTGGGAAGGTCATAGGCTATCAGAATCTTAATAAGGTGGGCGAAACAGCCCGTGAACGACTCATCCGCCGAACTAAAAAGCAAGTGGCCTTGCAGATGCCGAAGCGCACAGACCAGAACTTGTTCGTGCCGATGACTACCGAGCAGAGGGGGATGCACGAGGAATACAAGGAGCAGGTAGCCAAACTGGTCTATAAATGGCGCCGGACACACTTCCTCTCGGAAACAGACCGCAAGAAGCTTCTGCAATTCCTATCCATGATGCGCATGGTGTGCGACTCTACCTACATCCTCGACCAGAAGTCACGTTACGACACAAAGGTCACTGAGACGATAAGCATCCTCCAGTCGGTATTCGACAACGGCGACGAGAAGGTGGTCATTTTCAGTCAGTGGGAGCGCATGACGCGCCTCATCGCCTATGAACTCGACAAGATGGGCGTCGGCTACGAATATCTGCATGGCGGTGTACCTTCAGCCAAGCGCCGCGACCTCATCATCAACTTCACCGACAACCCCGACAGCCGCGTGTTCCTCTCCACCGATGCAGGAAGCACAGGTCTAAATTTGCAAGCCGGCAGCATCATGATTAATCTCGACCTGCCCTGGAACCCTGCTGTGCTTGAGCAGCGCATCGCCCGCATCTACCGACTCGGTCAGGAGCGCAATGTGCAGGTCATCAATCTTGTGGCTAAAGATACCATCGAGGAGGGCATGCTTGGCAAGCTCCGCTTCAAGACCGCCATGTTCGAGGGTGTGCTCGACAACGGCGAGGACACAATCTTCCTCGGCAACGAGACGAAGTTCACCGCCATGATGGACACGCTCGGCGAAGTCCTGGAAGAAGAGCAGCAGCAGTCCTCCGAAGTCCCCGAAGTTTCAGATACGGAAGCCGACAAACCGGAACCCATGAAGGAGGAATCTCCCAAGAACGAGGAGTCCGCAAAGCAGGACACCCCTACCCAGCAAGATCAGGCCGAAGAGGAAACAGTTTCTTCTTCTCCATTCCCCGCCCATTCGGTTCCCCGTCAGCCTCAGGAGCTCGTTGCCCAAGGCATCTCCTTCTTCTCCGGCCTTGCCCAGACCCTCCAGTCGCCCGAGGCCACGCAACAACTCGTCGACACCCTCGTTGAGACAAATGCTGAGACTGGCGAATCCCATCTTCGCATCCCCGTCCCCGACAAGCAGACCGTTCAGACTCTGCTCAACTTCGTAGGTAAACTTTTTTCAAATAACTCATAAACAGATAGAACAATGACAGACAAACGTTTTATTTTCTTCGATACTGAGACAACGGGTGTTCCCCGTAACTACAAGGCTCCCAGCAGTGACACCAGCAATTGGCCAAGGATGGTGCAGTTAGGTTGGATTTTGATGGACGGCGAGGGCAACAAGCTCTCGCAGAAAGATTACATCATCCGTCCCGATGGCTATATCATTCCCGATGATGCAGTCCGCATACACGGCATTACCACACAACGGGCTATGGAGGAAGGCCTTGACCTGGCCGCTGTCGTCGACGATTTCATGGCCGACTTCGACCAAGCGACATTCATTGTGGGGCATAACATTGACTTCGACAAGAAGATTCTCGGAGCAGAACTTATCCGCCTGCACCGTCCCGACGTGATGAACTCCAAACGTACGTATTGTACTATGCAGGCTGGTACGGACTTCTGTCGTATTCCAGGAAAGTACGGCTACAAGTGGCCCAAGCTACAGGAACTCTACATCAAACTCTTCGGCCACGACTTCGACGGTGCCCATAATGCCATGAGCGACATCGAAGCCACCCAAGAATGCTTCTGGGAACTCCGCCGCCGGAGTCTGATATAAGAAAATCTTGTTTGATTATAGCTGATAAGATCCGCTGCTGTGGACAGGTTTCATTTGTTCATCTTGTCCACAGCCTTGGCTGTTTCATCCATCGGGAAGAATTCTGGATCCCACTTGCAGCCCATCCAGTCGTAGAACTCTGACAGTTCGCTTGACTGAGGCTTCTTCTGCATCAACTCCACTAGATGTCTGTAGCGATAGATGCCGCCACAGTCGTCGGGCGGGCAGGCGTTGGCTCCACCAATGAGACGAACGGCTTTAGTCTCGTAATCAGCATAGTTGGCTACCGACTTCAACTTCACCTTGTGATACCAACTATCTCCATAGTCGTATTCAAATAGGACGCTGTCGCCCTGTTTCTTCAGGAGATGACTGACGCCATAACGGCTGCCGTCCTTTGTCCCAGGATAAAGCGTCCCGCCCAGTTCGTTCATGCTGGTGGCGTAGTGGTTTTTGCGACTTTCTAAGAACTGGTGGAGGTGATCTTCATTCCAGCCAAAGGCAAGCAGGATGGCCTGTGCCAATGAGGTGAGGCAGAGATTCGACGGCACCTCCAACTCTCGCCATATCAACGGTTCCGAGTTTTCCAACTCTATGCGCAGAGTTGACTTCTTCAGCTTTTGCACAGGCAGGTATTTGGCCTTTCCGCCGTAGGCATAACCGCAGTATTCTTGGCGGGGAGCCCATTCCTCGTCTTCGTAGTACTCTATTTCGTCATCGCTGTCCTCAAAATCAGCGGCTAAGTAATCATGATCATAATCTCCATCATCGAAATCATCCTCATCAAAAGTGGTTGCTGCGTTCTGCCAGATTGTCTCTGAACTATCCAGTTGCTCTTTTAGGATACCAATGTCTGCCTTCTTGATGGTCTTGCGCACCTCATTCGCTCCACCAGGAATGAGGATATTGGGCAGCTTGTATTTGCTGTACATACGGATAATCATTGGCTTGGCATCCACATTGCGTGTGTGTAGACAGCAGTGGATGATGGCTTCAAGGAGCATCACGTCGCCTACAGAAGGATCTATGCCATCAGCAAAGATGGCCAGTATGCCAGAGAGCCATCGTTGTACGTCGGGCAGCAGTTGTGGTTCTCTGCGCGGCACGGTGCTAACGGCTGCTATTACCTCTGCTTTACTGAAAGAGTGTATGCCCCGTTCGTGCACAAAATCAGCCAACATCGGCAGATCTTCGGCGGTGGTGATATGGTAAATACAAGCAGGCAGCATGCCTACCATGTCGCACTCGTCGAAAAACACCTCGGCGAAGTCACGGTCCTGGCGTTCCGTCTCAAGGAGGACAGGCAGACACTCATGCAACTGAAACCGCTCGGCTATCATGATGGCCACGTGTATTGGATGCATCCAAACATCGCCATCAGGGTCAGTATGCCATCTGTCCATCCAGAAATAGATAATACTGTTCACACCAGTGACCAGTGTACTACGGTCAAGTTGCGCACAACTGTCCATAAAGTCCTCAACTTCTGGCAGGTCTGGGTGGGTTTCGTCGGTGTTAAGCAGAGGTTGCAAAGCATCTGGCATATCACCCACCATTTTCCCGTAGTCAGGATGTTCATAGGAATAGTTTGTCACTTCTTTTGTCATAATATGATTGTATTGTCATTTTGTGCGCAAATTTACGAATTTTCTTTGAAAGATGTTCGCTTTGTCCGTTTTTTCTGCATATCATGGCTTTGTTTAGCGGAAATTGTATAACTTTGCACGCGATAGTAACAGAATTATGGCGAAGAAACAATTACTCAACAGCAACAACATCACGGCGGGCGACATTAAGCGCCGCCATCCAAGGTACATGACCTGCGACACAGACAAACAGTATGCCCAGCTCGCAAGCGACATTTATGACCTCATACACCCAGAACTTGGCTTTGCTACAGACTGTGAAATTAGGAACGCCTGCATCAGCCTGGCTCTGTATTTTGAGGACCTTCACTCTGGCACACGCGTGTTCGAGACTTTCACTCATATATATAAGAAGATGTACGGAAGCTATCTGCCTTTTTATGCTTCGAAAGATGCCGAAAGCTTTGGCGCCAGCCTCGATGCCATGAGGTTCATGCTCTGGCATAGCCTCTGTGCTGAGCGTGAACAGCGCATCCTTAACCCCACGAACGATGGCATGACAGAGATTGCCAAGAAACTGCTCGGACTATGGGAATCCAAGAAATCCACAATACAGCCCAACGAGGAATTAGCCGATTACATTTTTGCTGAAGAGACTCAGGAAGATGCCGACCACGTGAAGCTTGTACTCATCTGGCTAAGCCGTTACTGCTGCCTCGGGCGCTGGCACACAAACACTCAACCCGAAGAAGATCCTAATTTGAGGAATCTCTTCCAGAGTGCCGACAAAGACACGCTGCTTTATGCAGGAGAGTGTTTTTCGCTGTTCGACAAACCCGTATGGCCCCTGTCGCTTATGCCACAGCACATCTATGCAGAGATGATACGCCTCGATATGGATGATCCTAATGACGAGCTGGCTGATGCCATCGACCACATGGAATGGAAACCCTTCGCCATCTATCAAGTAGTGGATACTGATGGTCAGAGAGTCAGGCTGAAGGATTTTAATGGTGATACATTCAGCGTAAGCCAGTCAGACTTCATGGGCAATGTCCGACAGTTGGCTCGTCAGAATACCCATCTGGCTGGAGCTTTCATTTGCCTAAGCGGCGTATGGCGGCTTAACGGGCCAAGCCTTTGGTCGAGTCCTACCAAGAAGCAACAGGAGAGTTATCTCGAAAAGCGAAAACAGGAATACAGCATCCAACACGACTATGTGGGACAGTACGACAGTTTCATTGCCAAACATGGTGGAGAAAGGCTATATTTCTTCCGCGACGCGGAGGATTATATGCAATGGATGGAGACGGAATTAGGCCTGCAGCGTACAAAGTTGCCTGTGCCAGATGACTATCTGACCCAACCTTTGGCCTCGTTCTTCGAGGATAATGGCGCGATTTGTCAGTGCTTCGACGCCAAGGCCATTAGGCATCCTGGCAATCCGTATTACGACAAGGCCTTCGCTGGAGAGCATGGCATGGCATTTGTAAGTGGTGACGCCTGTAGTCCGGGGATGCTGTTCCATTTGCTGAAGCACGATCTGTTGCCAGATGCGATGTTCAACGACTTCCGTGGTCGGGAGCATGGGCGGCTGCTGATGCAGGACAACATCGAGTTCGTGGCACGCTGCTTGGGCCGTAACTTCGAAAGCAGCGAAGTGGTACGTCCCCGTACTTACCAGTTAGACACAAGTAACGAAGAGTCGGTCATGGAGAAATACATGAATAAGATGTCATACGAGAAGTTCGTGGATATGCTCGATGCCGAGGAAATTATCGTAAGCCGCTCTCGCAAGGAGTGGGAGGTGCTAATGGCAGACAATGTGACCACCGTCATTCGCGATGTGGAGAAAGACAAGGAGTATGAGATGCCGACTCGTGATCTATACGAGGCATTCCTCGCCTTAGACAAAAACGACATCCAGATTGCTACCGTCGCAAAGTACGTCGGCAAACAGAATGCTCCAGCCGCTTCAGCCCTACTCTACGCTACGGTGGGACAAGGTCAGGGCTTCAACAACCTCCGCAAGGTCGTCAACGAGGCCGTAGAACGTGGCGGTCTGGAGGAACTGGAAAGACTAATCAGGGCAAACTTTGAAAAGAACGGATAATTCGTTTTGAGCCAGTAAAAATCTGTCAGTTCATCGCAGCACATAGTATTTCTGGCTTCTTTGGCCTCGGCTGGTGATGCCCGTCGAAGGGTTGAGGGCCAGCTTGCGTAGCTCCTGACTGGCTGTCGTTCGTGAAAGTCCCGTCAGGCGCATATAGTCTGGAACTCTCATGAACATGTTCTTCTGCAGGAAATCACGGGCTTTCTCGATGCGCTCTTCAAGTGTAAACTTCGACTTCTTGATGCGGCTCACCCCACCCCGTTCAAGCACACACTTATGGCGAGTGCTCCTAATGAGATCCTTGTCAGCTCTGTAGGCCACGCCCGTCACTCCGATACTCTTCGCGTTATGGCTTGGCTCGCCAGGCTCGAAAGCATCTTGCAGCATGTCGCTTCTCACACCGAGTTTCGCGTTAAAGGTGCCAATGCCGTCGAGCTTCACTGAGAATCCTTCTGCCATGCAAAGTGCCAGTTTCTCACTGACCAGCGACATGACAGCCAAGATATGACTTTCCTCCATGTGGCCTTCACGAGCACATTGACTCACAAACTCTTCGTAACTTTTCGGCGTTAATTCCATCTGGTAATAAGCCTGGGTCCTGCCTGTACCATTCAGGTCTGGTATTTCCCTTTTGATATACTTTGCGTACATAGTTTTATGCTTGACTTGATAGTTCTTGCTGCAAAGATACACAAAAGGTCTGAAAAACACAAAATAATGCCGAAGATTTATCAATCAATGCCTTTGTTTTAATAAACATTGTCTTTGTTTTAACAGACATTGACGTGATTTTTACTTTAGGACGGCACTCCCTACCTTTTAGGACGGCCCCTTAGAACCTTTTACACGGCATCTCACATCTTTTTCCAAACACCTGCTTCGCCGCAAACCAGAAGAAGTAAAGAAGAAACAGCGTTCTTCCATCTATTGACGCTATATATTCACTTGCTTCCAACCCGTTTCATACGAAAAAACGCCCTCGTGATTAATTTTTTGAACTTTACTACATCGTTTCTCACTAATAATTTGTACCTTTGCAGCTGCATTCCGCAAAGAGTGCAAGGACATATTGCTCAATACTCTCTCAATCACCACACGAGAAAAAAGAGCAAACTTCCATTATTGGGACTGCAACCCAAACGGGCGCAGATTTCCCATATTTGGAAGTGGCTTGTGGTGAGCTGAGAGAGGTATGGCGAAAGTCTGCGCCTCTTTAGTTGGTTGAAGTTTCACAATTTAAACAGGTGCTTTATGAAAACAGGTTTATTCATGATTATGGGATTTGCCGCGATGCTTGTCCTAACAAGCTGTTCGTCCGACGATGGTGACAACGGCAATTCTGGTGGTATTGGCAAGAAATATCTTGCCGAGATTACAGTAAAGGAACATCCGTGGAAGTATGGCGAACGATCCAACAACGGTGAAGACTATGAGAATTTCAAATATGACGAAAAGGGAAATCTAATTGAAAAGTCAACAAATTACGTTGACAAAACTACAGGTACACGCTTATATCGAAGATACAAATACACCTACGATGACAGAAACAGGCTCACCGTAATGGACCAGTGGAGTCTTTCTTTTGCCGAATGTAAATATCAATATAATGAGTTTGACTCCGTTTCTGTCATGACTAAATATGACAGCGATGGGAAACCTCTCACAGAATACACATACGAATATGATAGCAACAAACGCCTTTCAAAAGAGACAGAGCGCATGCTTTATATGGGGTCGGACTATGGCTATATATATGAGTACTCATACAGTGGTAACACTGTGACCATGGTTACGACTGATCTTAAATTCGGCACTCTTGAGAACACAACGGTCTATGAGTATGACAGCCATCATAATTTGGTGAAATCATCAACGACAAATGCTGTAACAGGGACAACTACCGTGTATGATGATAATACCTATGAGTACAACGCCAAAGGTCAGTTGACGAGGTGGGCAAGCAAGAATTGGCTTCTGAAAAACGACATATCATATCGCGACTATTATTACAACGAGGACGGTACGATAGACAGAATCCATCTTTCCTATTCGTTCAAGGAAGATAAATCCGATTTGGTATATACATACACGTGGAAATGATTCCCAAATATCAAATAATTATGGAAAGACTATTAAATATTCTCACCAATCCCGACAAGAGGCACGTCTGGATTCTCAACCGAAAATACTGCCCCAACAAGGCAATGGCTGAAGGCAAGGCTTGGGTCTTATACTCTTACGATCCTGTGGCGCAAGAAACGCCTTTCTCGCTGGAAGCCATCATGAACATAGAAAACTACAACTATAAGACGTTTATTCAGGCATACAAGACCGAGCGGAAGGAAATATTGGATGATGATGCTCAGGACATGAGGATTCTGGCCGTTTGGAGCTTCTATAACAACGTGAGGAAGGATGACGTAATGCTCTTTGTTCACGGAAATGAAATAGAAGGCTATTATGCCATAACAGGCGAACAGGTGGTATGTCAGAACGAAGAGAACTTCTGCCTGCACAGTTGGGAGGCCGAGACGATACGCTTTAACCAACCCGTTTGCATCGAAAGCAGATTCGGCAGTCCTTTCTTCAAGATGATTGGCGACTTCAAGAAGGAGGTCGTTGCTGCACTAAGGAAAGCAATTAAATCATAGTAGGAAAAGCGAATATCTAAAAACTTCGGGAGGCCGACGCTGGAGATTCTACATCGGCCTCCCGAATCTCTTTTCCGTCTACACTTTATTCCCTTGATGTATTTCTCAATCTTCTCTATGAGCAGACGTGTCGGCTCAATATATGGGTGATATTTTTATTTTGTGACGTAGGAAAAGAAATAATCCATAGGGATTTTTAGCGAATTGCTCGCTGAGACATCCCGATAGGTTTATACCTTATTATATATGTACAGTCCTCGCTCTGCGAAACATTTTTGCCACTTTGTTTGGAAATCTCGGAAAGTATTCGTAACTTTGCAGCATAAACTGAAGCATTATGAAGAAAATCCTTTTTATCGTCGGATCGCTGAGGGAGGGCTCCTTCAACCGACAGTTGGCCCGCGAGGCTGAACAGATGATTGGCGCACGCGCCGAAGTGACTTACCTGGACTATACGGATGTGCCGCTGATGAATCAGGATATTGAGTTTCCTGAGCCGGAGGCAGTGAGCCGTCTGCGAGCATCGGTGAAAGAGGCTGAAGGCATCTGGGTGTTCACGCCAGAGTATAACTTCAGCTATCCTGGTCACGTGAAGAACCTGTTCGATTGGCTATCCCGCCCATTGGTGGCTGGTGACTATGAGACACCAACCGTCATCAATGGCAAGAAAGTGGCCTTGAGTGGTGCAGGCGGCAAGATGGCTACAGCCAAATGCCGCGAGAAACTGACGGAACTGCTCACCCTCCTCAAGGCCGATGTAATGGAACAGCAGACGGGTATCGTGCTGAACCTTGAGGCCTGGACGGAGGGGCGTATGATTCTCAGCGATGAGCAGAAAGATGCACTGAAGGATCAGGTTGAGGCTTTCTTGAAGCTCGTGTGAAGGTAGGCATCGACCTTCTGGACCGTCTGACGGCCACTGGCCATCGCACGGACGACAAGGCTTGCACCATTGGCAGCATCACCACAGACGAACACATTCTCTGCATACTGCGGATGCTCAGGCTTGAGGAAGCCCATAGCCAGCAGCACGAGTTCGGCCTTGATGATCTCAGGCTGACCCTTCTCGACCATGATAGGACGACCACCCTCAGGATTCGGTTTCCAGTCAATCTCCTGTACACGGACTCCTGTGAGTTTACCGTTCTCACCCAGGAACTCCAGCGTATTGATGTTCCAGCGACGGGTACAGCCTTCCTCATGTGAGGAAGTGGTCTTGAGGGTGCGAGGCCATTCGGGCCAGGGGTTCTGCGGATCCTCAGGACCTTCCACGGGCTTGGGCATAATCTCTATTTGGGTTACACTCTTACAACCCTGGCGATGGGCAGTACCGATGCAGTCAGAGCCTGTGTCACCACCACCGATCACGAGGACATCCTTGCCCTTTGCGGTGATACGTTCATCCTTGCTAAACTCCATACCAGCCAAAATGCGATTCTGCTGCGAGAGCAGCTCGAGGGCGAAATGTACGCCTTTTAGCTCACGGCCAGGAGCCTTGAGATCTCTGGCGGTTGGTGTGCCAGTGGCGATGACAATGGCATCGAACTGTTGCGTAAGCTGCTGTAATACAGCAGCAGACTCAACGGCTTCTCCGTATTTAAACTCGATACCTTCTGCCTCCATCAAGCGCAGCCTTCTGTCGATGATGGCCTTGTTGAGCTTAAAGTTTGGGATACCATAGCGCAGGAGTCCGCCTACGGCCTCGTTCTTCTCGAAGACCGTGACGCTGTATCCCATGTGGTTAAGGTCGTTGGCAGCAGCGAGTCCTGCAGGACCTGCACCGATGACGGCTATCTTCTTCCCATTACGTACGATGTCTGTTCTTGGCAGGATATACCCTTCACGGAAGGCAGCCTCGACGATGGAACACTCGTCTTCACGGTTTGTGGTCGGCTCGTGGTTGAAACGGTTCAGCACGCAGGCTTTCTCGCAGAGTGCAGGGCAGATGCGGCCTGTGAACTCAGGGAAGGGGTTGGTGCTGCTGAGCAGGCGATAAGCCAGTTCCCAGTCACCTTTATACAGGGCATCGTTCCATTCCGGTGCCTTATTGCCCAGCGGGCAAGCCCAGTGGCAGAAAGGTACGCCACAGTCCATACAACGGCTTGCCTGCAACTTACGCTCGCGGGTGCTAAGTGTCTGTTCCACTTCACTAAAGTCGTGGATTCTATCTTGAATAGGACGATAACCAGCCTCCTGACGGTGTATCTCCATGAATGCTTTTGGATTTCCCATGATGAAAAATTTAAAAATTTAAGAATTCAAAAATTAAAGATGCTCGATGATTTTAATCTTATAATTTTTTCATTTTTACATTTTACTAATAGTCCCTTTGGATGTCAGCGATCTTTTCGTGAAGTTTCTTCATCTTCTCTTCCTCAAGTACACGTTTATACTCGATGGGGATGACCTGGATAAAGTCTTCTATATAGCGATGCCAGTTGTCGAGCATACGACCTGCGAGGGCAGAACCTGTATGCAGGTAGTGCTGACGGATGAGTTCGAGCAGTTCCTTACGGCTAACGCTGTCTTCGACCAGTGAGAGTTCCACCATATCCATATTACAGAAGTAGTCGAACGTGTGGTCAGGGTCATAGACGTATGCCACGCCACCACTCATACCAGCCGCAAAGTTGCGGCCCGTCTTACCGAGCACGACGACGCGTCCGCCTGTCATATACTCACAGCAGTGGTCGCCGGCACCCTCGATGACTGCGATGGCGCCCGAGTTACGCACACCAAAGCGCTCGCCCACCTTACCGTTGATATAGAGTTCTCCGCTGGTGGCTCCATAAAGACCCGTGTTGCCGGCGATGATGTTCTCTTCAGCTTTGAAGTCATCGCTGCGACGGGTTGGCGGCAGGATCGAGATACGGCCGCCACTAAGACCCTTGCCGAAATAGTCGTTGGCCTCGCCCTCAAGGCGGATGTCAATGCCCTTCACCGCAAAGGCGCCGAACGACTGGCCTGCCGAGCCCATGAACTTAATCTTGATGGTACCCTCCGGCAGACCTTCCTCGCCGTACTTCCTGGCGATGACACCTGAGAGCATTGTACCCACGGCACGGTCCGTATTTTTGATGCCGTAATCCAGCGTCACTTCCTCGCCCTTTTCGATAGCCTTCGCTGCGGCCTTGATGATCTCTTCGTCGGCAACGCCTGTGATCTTCGTGAATGCGCTACGATCCCAATAGAGAGCCTTATCTGTCTCAGGCTTATGCAACAGACGACTGAAATCGATAGTCTTCTGCTTGTCTGTGGCATTGTCGGTGTTCACCTCAATGAGTTCCGTGTGGCCGATGATCTCCTTCAGGCTGTGGACGCCTATCTCAGACAGATATTCGCGCACCTGTTCAGCGAGGAACGTAAAGAAGTTCACGACGTATTCAGCGCGGCCTTCGAAGTGCTTGCGCAATTCAGGATTCTGCGTAGCGACACCCATCGGACAGGTGTTCGTGTTACATTTACGCATCATCACACAACCCAGCACGATCAGCGGCAGTGTGCCAAACGAGAACTCGTCGGCGCCCAGCATTGCCATGATGATTACATCCTTGGCGGTCTTCAGCTGACCGTCTGTCTGCAGGCGCACCTGGTTGCGGAGGCCGTTACGCACGAGTGTCTGCTGCGTCTCGGCCAGACCAATCTCAGGCGAGATACCTGCGAAGCGCATACTGCTGGCGGGGCTTGCACCCGTACCACCCTCGGCACCGCTGATGACGATAAGGTCGGCTTTTGCCTTTGCCACACCTGCGGCAATCGTTCCTACGCCACTCTCGGCCACGAGCTTCACGCTGACGGCAGCTGTTGGGTTGATGTTCTTGAGGTCAAAGATCAACTGAGCCAGATCCTCGATGCTATAGATATCGTGATGGGGTGGGGGCGAGATGAGCGAGATGCCTGGGATGGCATTACGCGTCTTGGCGATGATATCGTTGACCTTGAATCCAGGCAACTGACCGCCCTCACCGGGCTTTGCACCTTGTGCCACCTTGATCTGTATCTCTTCGGCGTTCACCAAATATTCAGCCGTCACACCAAAGCGACCGCTGGCAATCTGCTTGGTCTTGCTGCTGAGGCTGACGCCGTCCACCTCCGTATGATAGCGGACATTATCCTCACCGCCTTCACCAGTATTCGAGCGTGTACCGAGTTTGTTCATGGCTAAGGCCAGTGCCTCGTGGGCCTCGATGCTCAGGGCACCAAAACTCATGGCACCCGTCACGAAGTGCTTCACGATCGACTCCACACTCTCCACCTCTTCGAGGGGTACAGGTTTGGCAGCCTTCTTCCATCCGAAGAAATCCCTTATGAAGATGGGCTTCTCGCCACCATCAACGATGGCTGCCCACTGCTTAAACTTCTCATAGCTGCCCTGTCGTGTGGCCAGTTGCAGCTTGGCGATCGTCTCAGGATTCCAGGCATGCAGGATACCGTCCTTACGCCAGGCGAACTGTCCCTGATTCTTCAGGAAGGTTTGCTCTTTGGCTGCCTCATGTAAACGGATCGCATCACGGGCAATCTCCTTCAGTCCGATACCACCGATGGTACTTGTCTCCGTACCGAAATACCGTCTCAGCAAGTCTTCGCTCAGTCCGATACTCTCGAAGATTTTCGCACCGCGATATGAGCGGATGGTCGAGATACCCATCTTCGACATAATCTTCTTCAGGCCCTTATCCACAGCCTTGATATAATTCTTCTCAGCCGTTGCATACTCCTCCTGAATCTTGCCTTTCTTTACCAGATCGTCGAGGATGGCGAACGTCATATACGGACACAGCGCACTCGCACCATAGCCCAGTAACAGCGCTGCGTGCATCGTCTCGCGGATCTCACCGCTCTCTACGATCAATGCCGTCTGCACGCGTTTACCCACGCTAATCAGGTAGTGGTGAACAGCACTCACAGCCAACAGACTTGGAATGGCCGCATGCTGCTCGTCAATGTCCCTGTCAGAAAGGATGATATAGTTCACACCCTCGTCCACGCTTGCCTCGGCCTCCTTGCAGAGGTCATCGAGCGACTTCCGCAAGCCTTCCTCGCCTTTCTCGATTTCGAAGAGCATGGCGAGCTTCTTGGTCTTGAAACCCTTGTAGCGGATGTTACACAGTATGTCTAATTGTGTGTTGGTCAGTACGGGCTGCGGCAGACGCACCATCTTACAGTTCGAGGCGTCGGGCGTAAGGATGTTTGTTCCTACGGCGCCGATATACTCCGTCAACGACATCACAAGCTCTTCGCGGATGGGGTCGATGGCGGGGTTCGTTACCTGTGCAAACTGCTGACGGAAGTAGTTGAAGAACACCTGCGGACGGTCGCTCACCACAGCCAGCGGTGTATCGTTACCCATTGCTGCCACAGGCTCCTGTCCGGCTGTCGCCATCGGGATAATCGTCTTGTCAATGTCCTCCTGGCCGAAACCGAAGTTCACGAGTTTATGTTCGAGGTCGCTCACGCCATTCTCGACGTGGCGGCCGCTCTTCAGTTTCTCTAACTGCACGCGGTTCTCACTCAGCCACTCGCGGTAAGGATGTGCCTTGGCAAGCTTCTCTTTAATCTCACCGTCATAGTAGATTTTACCCTCCTGTGTGTCGATAAGCAGGATTTTACCTGGCTGCAGACGACCTTTCGAAACCACGTTGCCAGGTTCGAAGTCCATCACGCCCACCTCTGAGGCGACGACCATCATACCCTGCTTCGTAATCGTATAGCGGCTGGGGCGCAGACCGTTGCGGTCAAGCATACCTCCAGCGTAGCGTCCGTCGGAGAACAGCAGGGCGGCAGGACCGTCCCACGGCTCCATCAGGATAGAGTGATATTCGTAGAAGGCCTTCAGGTCTTCTGAGATGGGGTTCTTGTCGTTGAAGCTCTCTGGTACGAGAATGGCCATTGCCTGAGGCAGCGACAGACCGCTCATCATCAGGAACTCGAACACGTTGTCGAGGCTGGCAGAGTCACTCATACCCTCCTGCACGATAGGTCTCAAGTCCTTGATATCTCCCAGGGCCTCACTTGAGAGTACACTTTCTCTCGCCTTCATCCAGCCGCGATTGCCTCGGATGGTGTTGATCTCGCCATTGTGAGCGAGCAAGCGGAAGGGCTGGGCCAAAGACCACGTTGGAAATGTGTTGGTTGAGAAGCGTGAGTGCACCAGCGCCAGTCCGCTTGTGAAATAGGGACTCGACAGATCGGGGAAATACCGCCTGAGCTGTCCGCTGGTCAGCATGCCCTTATAGATGATGTTTTTGCTCGACAGTGAGCAGATATAGAAGTCTTTGTTGTTGATGCGGTTCTCGATCCTTTTGCGTACCTTATATAATATACGGTCGAGCGTTGCGGCTTGTTCCTCTGTGGCGCCTGTGACGAAAATCTGCTTGATCTCCGGCTCCACCTCTCTGGCGGCCTTGCCCAGCACTTCAGGGTTCTTGGGTACTGTGCGTACATGCATCAGCTGCAGGCCCTCGCGTTCTATCTCCTCTATCATCACGCTCAGGATCTGTTCCTGGGCCTTCACGTCCTTAGGCAGGAACACCAGGCCTGTGCCGTAGTGACCCTTCTCAGGTACGGGGATGCCTTGCAGCAGAATGAATTCGTGGGGAATCTGCACCATAATACCTGCACCGTCGCCCGTCTTGTCGCGCGTTTCGGCACCACGGTGCTCCATGTTCTCCAGCACCTTCAGGGCATTGTCTACCAGTTCGTGACTCTTGCCCCCGTGGATATTCACCACCATGCCCACGCCGCAAGCGTCGTGTTCATAGTCTGGCTGATAAAGCCCCCTGTGTATCCTCCTTTCATCTTGTGTTAGCTGTGATGCTTGAAGTTTGCAATGTGTCATATTATCCTCAAATTTACTTACGTTTTGTTCGTTTTCGGCTGCAAAGGTAATGCATAATGTCGGAATACGCAAACTTTCGCTTACTTTTTTCTTCTTAAAAATTTCCTTAACTTACACTTTGCCTTATTTCCGCCCCTTTTTCTGTCATAGTGTAAACAATCGGTCAATCTGAGTCTGTTATTACTTACATATTGTCATTTTGCCCCAAATCATGAAAAAAGTTCCGATTTTGGTTAACTTTTACGCCCCTTTTCCTGTCTATAATAGTAGATGAAGGTAAAAGAAATAGAACAACTGTTCCGACAGCACTACGCTCAGATGACGAAACTGGCGAGGACCATGCTCTACGACGACGAGGAAGCTCGTGACGTGGTGAGCGAGGTATTTGCTGCACTGATTAGGACAGATATTGTCCCCGTCAATACCAAGAGCTACCTGCTGACGAGTGTCCGCAACAGATGTCTGTCCATACTGGAGCACAAGAGCGTCAGGGCAAGGTTTGAGCAGACATACACCCTGGACATGAAATCTGCATCTCAACCAGCAGAAGAAGGCGATGGTGAGTACCAATCGACTGAGATACTGGGAAACCTAATGGCATACGCAGAGCAGAACCTGAAAGAGCAGACGCTCCGAGTGTTCCGTATGAGACATCTGCAAGGCATGAAGTATCAGGATATTGCCGACGAACTGGGCATCAGCCGCGTGATGGTCTATAAACACCTGACACAGGCGATGGTAAAAATCAAAGAATATCAACATAAAATAAGGTAAGGCAATGGACAAAGACGAAAAGATCAAGATGCTGTTTGACATGCAGGAACATCCAGAGCAGTTTTCAGACGAAGCACTGGAGCAGATGCTTAACGACGCCGAGGCACAGGAACTGATGGAGGCCACGGCCCAGCTGAAGCGTGCTATCATAAACGACGAGTTCACGATATCGGAACAGGATGTAGAAGACGAATGGAAGGTATTTGCTTCAAAGCACTTTGCCAAGCAGAAGCCACAGTACAACTGGCTCAAGATGGCTGCCATGTTTATTGGAATCCTTTTTGTTACAGGTCTTACTTTTGCTGCCATCCACATCATCCGTCATAATACGGGTATCCAGGAGCCCCAGCCAAAGGAACAGTCAGTCAGGCAACAGGCTGTTCATGCGGATACCAACCAAGGCGACACTGCCGTCTTGGCTGAACCTGTTGTGTTTAACAATGTGTCATTAGATAGTATTGCCAAGGGCATCGCTGCCTGGCACCACATGGATGTGGACTTGCAAAACGAACAGGCCAGCCAGCTACGCTTTCATTTCGTATGGAAGCCGAATGACAGTCTGCAGGAAGTGGTTGAGAAGTTGAATATGTTCGAATATGTCAATATGGCCATTGAGGATGGTAAACTGATTGTCAGATGAAAAAGCTACTTATAATTCTAATTGCGATGTGCTGTTTCGTTGATGTTCTGGCGCAGAAGGTTACGCGCAACTACGAGAACGTATCTATGTCAGATGCATTACTCGACCTCAACGAACAGTTCCGTGATTATAACATCAGCTTTATGTACAACGAGTTGGAAGATTTCCGAGTGACCACTCACGTCAGGCATAAGTCTGTTTCTGAGGCCATTCAGCAGATCATAGGTTTCTATCCCGTTCGTGTCGTCCAGCACAGTAAAAAGGAATTCTTTATAGAGTGTACGCATAAGGCCAGTCTTCATCTGAAGGGTTCCATTATCGACGAGACGGGCCGGCCTGTTGCCTATGCCAACGTTCTCTTGCTTTCCCCATCAGACTCAACCGTCATTGATGGAGGTGTGAGTAATGAGGCTGGCTACTTCGTCATCCCATGTGATATGAATCCCGTCATCGTCCGTATCTCCTATGTTGGATACAAAACCATATTCAAGCATTGTAACAACCTTGAACTCGGCACCGTCAGGATGCACTCTGAGACACAAGCGCTGAAAGGTGTGACCATAGAAGGCCAAACGCCTATCCTGCGTCGTGAGGCAGGAAAGATTGTTTTCGACACCCGTTACATTACCGGAGCCATCAATGCTACCGATTTGCTGCGTTATGCACCAGGCGTGATGCTTCACGATGATGACATCAGCCTCTTTGGGACCACGGGCATCATCTTCTGCATCAACAATAAGGAACAGCATATAGGCCAAAGGGAAATGCTACAGATCCTGAAGTCCTATCCGGCTTCAGATGTGGAGAAGATAGAAATCATCCAGACACCAGGGGCCGAATACTCGGCATCAGGCAATGCGGGCATCATCAACCTGATTCTGAAGAAGAAAGGCAACGACTATATCGGCGGTTCCATGGGTTATGCCCATACACAATATGAGGAGCATGGTGACGAGGCGAATGCCAATGTGATTTATAACAAGGGAAAGCTATCAACCTCACTCAACGTGGCTGGCATTTGGGACAATACCCGTTACAAGGAGACAAACACCCTGACATTTGATCATACCATACGCGACAACATTGATAATGGCCACATCAGAAAGAACAACTACTCAGCCCGGTGGCAGATCGACTATGATGCTTCAGACCGATTCAATGTTGGCGCATACGCCATGTTCAGTGACGGTGACCGTCAACTGGATGTAGACGGTAAATACATCAAAAGAAACAACATCCAAAGTGTCGACACATCCCAAATCCAGCGTCAGGAAGAAACTCGGACCTATGCCCTGAATATCTATGCCTCACAGAAACTGAATGCTGAAAGCTCAAAGATAGACTATAATCTGGACTATTACCACATGAAGATGAGCGACGATCGTATGTCGGAAGCGCATTACGTTTATGATGAGAATTGGTTTGAGAAATTCATCTATCTGAACAAGATCACGCAGAACGTCACAAGTTTTTCTGCCAAAGTGGATGCTAATGTCAGTAAGTTCAAGTTAGGCTGCCATTATACATTCACCTGCAGTAACCGTGACATCAACTTCTCCTGGGCACCCAGCTATATGGAATGGAGCAACTTCATTTATGATGAAAATGTACTTTCAGCGTATGCAGAATATAGCGGGAAGTGGGGAGACAAACTTTCTTTTAATCTTGGCGGACGTTATGAGCATACTTGGACGAAAGGACATAGACTGTCGAAAGTCGATGACATTGCACATCATACCGAATACGGCAGGTTCTTCCCCTCACTCAGTATTGGATATCAGCCCCATCGGGACCATTCCCTGAACTGGAATCTCAGCAGCCGCATAACCAGACCAAACGTCATCAACGTGAACCCTGATACCCTTTGCAACGACATCTATCATAACACGTGGGGCAATCCATACCTGAAACCAACCTATCTTTATAAGGCCATGATGGGATACACATACAAGGGTGTGCTGAGTTTTGATCTTTATTATGCCTATGAGCCTAACAGCATGACTCAGGTTTCCTTAATTGACGGGTTAGAAACAACTTTTAGCACATGGGACAATGTGGTGGATCAGCAAAGCCTCGGCATTAACTCATTCTATTATTTCGACCGTCTGAAATGGATGAACGCCATTCTGATGCAGGGTGTCTGTTGGAGCAGAACCACTGGCGACGGACAGCGCACGCTGACTGGCATTGAAGGATGGAGTTATACGGATGTATTGCAGACGTCTTTCTTCTTTGACCGCGATCGCAAATGGACAGCCAACCTCAACGTTACATACAGTTCTCCTGAGAAAGATGTCACTAAGACTTTGGATGGCCGCTATATGATTGATGCGGGACTGCAATACCGTTTTTGGAAAGACCACCTGACGATTGGTCTCACTTGCCGGAACCTGTTTGCTTCTCGTATCAGCGGAACAGAATATCTCGGCACTACGGCGATGGACTTTGATAATAAGTTCAATTATCGGCAGTTCCGTCTGACGCTTACCTATAACTGGGGTGCCAAACTGCGACATGAACAACGTCGTTATGAAAGTGATGAGATGCAAGAACGCATAGTGAACGATTTCTAACAGCAATATGAAACAACTGAATTTATCAGATTGGAAGGAACTTAACAACTCCTTCCCCAGGCGGCTCATCTATCATGCGGGCATTGACTGTGGTTTCACAGTCGAACTGAACTACATGGTTAATGCGATGCTCTATTGCTTGGCAAACGGGTATCAGTTCCAACTCTATTCTGAAGATGCCAACTTCGGAACTGGTAAGGGATGGACGGAATACTTCGCACCATTCTGTGAAGAGGTTCACGAGGCGTTTCATCATAAATACAACCTGCACCGCCCACCCACATGGCGACGTGCTATGAAGAATGTCGTTAAAACGAGATCGCTGTCTTTTGTCTTCTGGAAACTGAAGTTCCTGCTGAAGTCTCTCGTTGGCCATTGGCTGGCTTTCAGGGCATACGGCGAATATGTCAGGCTGAGTCAGGATGTGGCCCATGAGCCTGACAAGCATTACCACATCCCAGCCCTTGGGCTCAATGGCTCCTATACCGAGGCCTATGCGATGCTGGCAAGGATGATCTGGCAGCCACAGCCCGAAGTGCAACAGCAGATGGCAGACACTAAGCGTCGCCTGTTGCTGCCACAAGTTTATTCAGGCGTTCATATCCGGGGAGGCGACAAGGCCCAAGAGGCACGACTGATCACAGGTCGGCAAATCATTGAGGCTCTGCATCCTCAAGAAGGTGACAGTATCTTTGCCCTTGCCGACAACTACCAACAATTGGAAATAGTCCGGAGTGAGTTTCCCCAATTACGCATCGTCTCATTGTGCCAACCAGAAGACCAAGGTTACTCCCACAAGGCATTTTGCACGTCAGGTCCATTGGAGAAGAAAACAGCCATTGTAAGGCTTATTGTCTCCATAGACCTGTTGCTTCATGCCAGTAAGTTTGTCGGCAGCATCACCACAGGCCCCAGCGTTTTCATCATGAAACAACGATGTGCAGAGCCTTCCGTTGTAGCCGTCGACTGTTCGAGAGATGCGTTAGAGTCTGTCCTTTCCCTTCCCATAGATCATCGTGCTGCCATCTCTGCAAAAAGCTTACTTCGTCCCTCTGGCTATGCGTTTCTTGCCGTTTTGGATGACGAAGCCCTTATATGAGGTGTTGACTTTCTGGCCAGAGAGGTTGTAGATATGGCCGTCAGCAGCCGGCTTGGGCTCTGCCTTCGTGCCGACGATGCCACTTCTGATGTCAGCCGTCACACCACCCGTATATTGGCCGATGAAGAAGATAGTGCCTGTAGACTGTTCGCTGATGATGTATAGGAACGGACGATTGGCGTGGAACTGCTTCGGCTCTTCTGGCATAGCGGATCCTGCTGCTTCTATTATTGTGACGGCTGCTGCCTCTGTACCTTCCTCATCGAGCTTGATCTTAGCCACCTGGAACATATTACTGATGTAACTTGGAACATTGCAGAAAAAGGGGAACTCTGCATCGAGAGTGAATGCTTTAGGCATACCTAAGTCTGCCATTACCTCCACCAGGGGCTGATTGGTATCTGTCTCAAAGCGAGGCAGTTTCAAATCCACATCTTTATACTGATAATTCGGCTGCCAGCTGTTGCCGCTAAAGGTCTCAAGCACCTCGCCGACGGTCTTGTTCTCACGCGGCAGGAAGATGTCCATCCTGTAAGCCCCATTGCCGTATGGCAGGCGGACGGCCTGATAGAGGTCGTTCTCTGCATAGAGTAATCCTTCTCTGAATTTGTGCATCATGGGCACTTCGTCGCCTCCTCCAAACGATTCTTCCTGAGTGTTCTCCTTTCTGAAGGGATTGCTCCAGATGCCCTTGAAATAGAGGGCATTGAGGAGATAACTGACGGCGGAAGGGTTGAATGTCCTTTCATCAAGCACCTTGGGAATCATACCCATCGTGTGGTCACTGGCCCATTGGTTGATGACGTCCATCGTCTCGCCGTCTGCGAAGTCGCGGTTCTGGGGCTGGGCGTCGTAATAGGTGTTCACTTTATCCACGAAATCCTCTTGCAGACGATAGCCGAGGCCTTCGTTCATAAAGATGGTGTTGGCAATCATGGCCTTGGTCTTCTCGTCGAGCGTGTTTGACTCCTTCAGCATCTTCTGGCAGAAAGCATTGATGGCATCAGCGCTTTGCTCCCCTGCCTGAGGGGAGCTGTTCGTAGGACTGAGGGGTGGGAGGCCGAAGCCAAGTGTCTGATTGATTTCTTTCAAGGTTTCTCCGTCAGCTCCGTTGTTGAGCATACCCAAGGCAAAGGTGATGCTTAGGGGCGAAAGTATCTTGCTCTTTTCTCCTCGTGCCTTGCGGAAGAGGTTAAAGGCAAAGTCGTTGTTGCTGTTGATCAGTTCCTGTTCACCTTCCGCCAGCTCTATCTCCTTGGGTGCATCGAAGTCTGAATTGTAAAAGTAGAAGTCTTTACCAATCACCGAGTACAATTTCATATAGTCACAGATGCAGGTTGGCTGTGGAGCAAAGGGGTCCATCATCAGACCAGCGTCTTTGAATCCGACTCCCTCCACACACAAGTAGCCAATGTCAACAATACTGCCGTCTGAAAGCGCATCATAATAGCGGTATCTACGGAATAACTGACTATTAGCTTTGATGGTCTCAGCGACACGAGTTGCGTTGGAGAAGTGCCCATCGGAAAAGTGTATGCCGAAGTCAAAACCGATTATGTCTTCATTTCCATCCCACGTATATACCCGTCCTTCTTCGTCTTCTCGGAGGGCACTGGCGTATGTTTTCTTACCATTTTTCTCGTCATACTTGTACAGCTTCATATATTGAAGGTTGTTGATGGTGGTGTCGCCTTTAAGAGTGTAGTGCACAAACCACATGTCTTCGAAGTAGTTACTGCCATCAAGGCCTGACGATTCGCGGTCTATAAAATGATGATAGACATAGGTCCACCTCTTACCTTGCTCCAGCATGGGACGCTTGGGTGCTGCTGCCTGTGCGGCTGCAACACAAACTGACAACGTCAGCACAACACAAATCCATAATACGTTTTTCTTCTTCATATCATTTTGTTTTAAATGCGAAATTACACCTTATCTATATATATAACACGTGAAGAAGCAAAACCTTGCAAAAAATCCGAGATATTTATAATCTTTTAACGGTTTTTGAGTGTTGTGTACTGTTACGAAGATCGGCAATCGAAGAGATGTCAGTTCTCTTTTGATATATGTCAATTGTACGTGTACGTACACAATGATGAGTGCTGATGACGATTTGTAACGAAAGGAGAGGGTTTGGAGACAAAGTGTAAACAAAATGAAAGGAAAAGATGATGTATAGTTTACAAAGTGTCAGTTGGTGAAAGTTTTAACAATCAAAGAGAAAGAAAAATGAGTGAATATTTATCAAAACGTCGTACCTTTGCACTCGATAATTATCACAATGTAACCCAAAGAAAGGGTTTAGAGAGTATTAATTTAATAAGGTAAAAAGGTATGAAAAGGATTGAAGCAATTATCAGGAAGACGAAGTTTGAGGAGGTCAAGGAGGCCTTGCTCAACTCAGACATCGACTGGTTTGAGTACCATAACGTGCACGGCATCGGACAGAGCCGTCAGGAGAGGATCTATCGTGGCGTGCAGTATTCTACTGACGTGATAGAGCGTGTGGCACTGACCATCGTATGTCGTGATCCGCTGGTGGAGCCGACGGTGAAGGTGATACTGAAAACGGCCCATACGGGTGAGGTTGGTGACGGCCGCATCTTCGTGAGCGAGATGATCGACACGTGGAGCATCCGCACAGGCGAACACGGTGACACCGTATTGAGAGACAAGAAATAATATTTATTAATAACGACAACATGGACAACTAAGACAACTTTTCTTTATCGCCCACGGGCGAATGTTGTTATGGTTGTCAAAGTTGTTGTAAAAAAGAAAGAATTATGAACGAAATTGGATTATCACTCGATACCGTATGGATGCTATTGGCAGCCATGTTGGTTTTCTGGATGCAGCCGGGCTTTGCGCTGTGTGAAGCAGGCTTTACGCGTAGTAAGAACACGGCAAACATCCTGATGAAGAACTTTGTCGACTTCATGTTCGGCTCGTTGCTGTTCTTCTTCTTAGGTTTTGGATTCATGTTTGGCGGTGATGTGCTTGGTGGTTTCATCGGCATGCCGAACTGGGGTGACCTGAGTTTCTACAAGGGCGACCTGCCCGTAGAAGGTTTCCTGATCTTTGAGACCGTCTTCTGTGCCACTTCTGCCACCATCGTCAGCGGTGCAATGGCTGAGCGCACGAAGTTCTCTATGTATCTGATTTACAGTGCCGTGATCTCTCTGATCATCTATCCCGTCGAGGGTCACTGGACGTGGGGTGGCGGATGGCTTTGCAACGATGCTGCCGACGGCTTTATGATGTCGACCTTTGGCGACGTGTTCCACGACTTTGCAGGCTCTGCCATCGTGCATAGCGTGGGTGGTGTGCTGGCTCTGATTGGTGCTCTGGCCCTCGGTCCCCGTATCGGCAAGTATGCGAAGGACGGCAAGAGCCGTGCTATCCCTGGTCACAACCTGACGATGGCTGCCCTGGGTGTGTTCATCCTCTGGCTGGGATGGTTCGGATTCAACCCAGGTTCTCAGCTGGCTGCCTCTGGTGAAGTGAACCGCATCGCCATCTCGCATGTGTTCCTGACCACGAACCTCGCTGCTGCTGCAGGTGGTGTGGCTACGATGTTCCTCACGATGATCAAGTATGGCAAGCCGTCACTCTCTCTGACGCTGAACGGTGTGCTGGCCGGACTCGTGGGTATCACGGCAGGCTGTGACCTCGTATCACCGATGGGTGCCGTCATCATCGGACTCGTCTGTGGACTGGTGCTGGTGTATGCCATCGAGTTCATCGACCACGTGCTACATATCGACGATCCTGTGGGTGCTTCGTCAGTACACGGTGTCTGCGGTATCCTGGGTACGCTGATGACAGGTCTGCTGTCTACTTCTAATGGTGCCTTCTACGGTTACGGCTGGGGATTCTTCGGTGCTGAGTGCTTCGGCATCCTGGTGATCGACCTTTGGGCTGCTGCCTGCGGATTCGCCCTCTTCTACGGCATCAAGTATGCTCACGGCCTGCGTGTAGACAAGCGCATTGAGGAAGAAGGTCTGGATATTTACGAGCACGGAGAGGCTTGTTACAACTAAATAAATTGTATTAACAGGGCAATAAATTGTGAAATTTGTTGTTTATAAAAGAAAAGGATTATGAAAAAGATTGTTTTATTGGCAATGGGACTGGTCATGAGCATGACCGCCATCGCACAGGATGAGATTGAGACAACGATTAGTGGAGATATCGTCAGTAGGTATATCTGGCGTGGTCAGGATTTGGGAGACGTGTCCTTGCAGCCCACTCTCGGCATCGGCTATAAAGGCTTGTCGCTGACGGCCTGGGGCAGCGTGGGACTGACCAATTCTGAAGACACGAAGGAGTTCGATCTGACACTTGCCTACACCACAGGCGGATTTAACATCGGCATTACGGACTACTGGTTCAACACCGGTCTCGACCCCGACAACCGCTACTTCATGTACAACGCCCACTCGACGAACCACGTGTTTGAGGCCAACATCGGCTACGATTTCGGCTTCGCATCGCTCCAGTGGTATACGAACTTTGCCGGCAACGACGGTGTGAACAAGAGCGGCAAGCGCGCCTACAGTAGTTATTTCGAGGCTAACGTCCCGTTCAAGCTGGCTACGGTCGACTGGACTGCCACCGCAGGTTTCATCCCCTTCGCCACGTCTTTCTACAACGACTGGACGTCAGGGTTCTCTGTCACCAACCTCGCGCTGAAGGCGACGAAGGATATCAAGATCACCGATTCGTTCTCGATTCCTATCTTCGGACAGGTGGTTGCGAACCCCCGCACGCAGAAAGCTTACCTGGTTCTTGGTTTCACGCTGCAGCCATAGCCTTTTAATTGTCCTACGGATTATACGGATTTTACGGATTAACAACTTGCAGATAATCACTATGGATAATCTGTAAAATCCGTAAAATCCGTAGGCTTTTGTATGAATCCTCTTTCTTTTTGTGGCTTTTGACGATTTGTAACGAAATGATAGGCTTTTGGTGCAAAAAGTTAGCAAAATGAAAGAAAATAGTGCTGCAAACTTTACAAATTGCAAGTAAGTAAGATTTTTAACAATCAAAAAGTAAGTGAATTTATGGTTATTAATGCAAAATGTATTACTTTTGCACCTTGAATTCAACAGAGTATTATAAATAGGGTATGAAGATTAAGAAAAGATGGATAATCCTGATGACGGCGATGACACTGATTGCCGTAGCAGGCTTGGCGGTGGGAGAGCCATCCTTTGAGTGTGACTGGTCGGTGATATCTGCGGCCGACGTGGCGTGGCTGATTACGGCCACGATTTTCGTTTTGATGATGACACCCGGACTGTCGTTCTTCTATGGCGGTATGGTGGGTGCGAAGAATGTGATTTCGACAATGCTGCAGTCGTTTATCGCCATGGGACTGATATCCGTCCTCTGGGTGGTCATAGGTTTCTCTTTGTGCTTTGGCGATGATATCGGCGGTGTGATTGGCAATCCGTTGACGTTCCCGATGTTCCACGGTGTGGGTGCCGATGTGTATACCACTCCGGCAGGCAACGTCCTTGGCGGCGCAACCATCCCGTTGGCACTGTTCGCCCTGTTCCAGATGAAGTTCGCTATCATCACCCCGTCGCTGATCACAGGTTCGTTCGCTGAGCGTGTGAGATTCTCGGCTTATATGTTCTTCATGATGTTCTTCTTTTTCGTGATCTACTGTCCGCTGGCGCACATGACATGGCATCCTGAGGGACTGTTTATGAAATGGGGTGTGATCGACTTTGCAGGTGGTATCGTGGTGCATGCCTCCTCAGGTATCGCAGCCCTGGCTGGAGCCATCTTCCTTGGACGCCGTAAGGCTGAGACGCGTAAGAGTGAGCCCGCCAACATCCCCTTCGTGCTGCTTGGTGCGGCAATGCTGTGGTTAGGGTGGTTCGGCTTCAATGCTGGCTCGTCGCTGCATGCAGACGGTCAGGCTGTCAAGGCGTTCTTGAATACGAACACCGCCTCTGCTACGGCGATGATGACGTGGATCTTCTTCGACTGTCTGCGTGGTCGTAAACCGTCGGCGATGGGTGCTGCGGTGGGCTGCGTGGTCGGTCTGGTGGCCATTACGCCATCGGCAGGTTATGTCACCGTGGGCCAGAGCATCTTCATCGCGTTTGTCATCACGCTGATCTGTAACGTCGCCGTTTACTGGCGTTCGCACTCCCGTATCGACGACGCCCTCGATGTGTTTCCCACCCACGGCACAGGCGGTATCTTCGGTACGGTGCTGACGGGTATCTTCATCCAGGAGGGACTCATCGCCGGCACGTGGGACGGTTTTGTGATATTCCTCTACCATCTGCTGGCCATCGTCATCGTGTTTGTCTATACCTTCGGCATGAGCTGGCTGGGCTACAAGTTGATCGACATGCTCATCCCCATGCGCGTCTCGGTGTACAGTGAAAAAGTGGGACTTGACTTCTCGCAACACGACGAGCACTACGGATTGGCGCACATCGGCGAACGGGAACTGGCGGAATATGAGGAGCACATTAAGGAAAAGGTGAAAAGGTAAAAAAGTAAAAAGGTAAAAAAGTAAAAAGGTGAAAAGGTGAAAAGGTGAAAAAGTAAAACAGAAAGCAAACTTCAAAACAACATAGCATGGATACAAAGTACATTTTCGTCACAGGTGGAGTGGTTTCCTCGTTAGGTAAGGGAATCATCTCCGCCTCGATCGGCAAACTGTTGCAGGCACGTGGGTACAAAGTGACCATCCAGAAGTTCGATCCCTACATCAACATCGACCCTGGGACACTGAACCCCTATGAGCACGGCGAGTGCTACGTGACGGTGGACGGTATGGAGACCGATCTCGACCTGGGACATTACGAACGCTTTACGGGTATTCATACCACCCGCAACAATTCCATCACGACGGGTCGCATCTACAAGACCGTCATTGACCGGGAACGGCACGGTGACTATCTTGGGAAGACCATTCAGGTGGTGCCGCACATCACCGATGAAATCAAACGACGGATGCTGCGCGAGGGTCTTGACGAGGGATTCGACTTCGTCATTACAGAGGTGGGTGGCACCATCGGCGACATTGAGAGTGCACCGTTTATGGAGGCCATCCGACAGTTGCGCTGGCAACTGGGACGCAACGCCGTCTGTGTACATCTGACCTACGTGCCCTACCTGAAAGCGGCTGAAGAACTGAAGACGAAACCCACACAGCACTCCGTCAAAGAGTTGCAGGGGATGGGTATCCAGCCCGACATCCTCGTGTTAAGAACCGAACGCCACCTCAGCGACTCTATACGCCTGAAGGTGGCATCGTTTTGTAATGTCGATTTGGAGTGCGTGGTGCAAAGTGAGGATATGCCGAGCATCTACGAAGTGCCAGTGAGTATGCAGAAGCAGGGGCTTGACGCCGCTATTATGCGGAAGATTGGCATTCCTGTGGGCGAGACACCAGCGATGAAGCCTTGGCACGATTTCCTCGAAAAGCAGCGCAATGCCAATCGCGAGGTGCATATCGGCCTCGTGGGCAAATACGATCTGCAAGATGCCTATAAGAGCATCCGTGAGAGTCTCAATCTGGCAGGCATCTACAACGATGTGAAGACTCGCATCCATTTCGTCAATAGCGAAGAGATCACGGCAGAGAATGTCGCCTCGAAGTTGAAAGGTATGGCTGGTATCGTGGTCTGTCCTGGTTTCGGCAGCCGAGGTATCGAGGGCAAGATTATTGCAGCGGAATATGGTCGTACGAACGATATTCCTACCTTCGGCATCTGTCTGGGTATGCAGATGATGGTGATTGAGTTCGCAAGGAATGTATTGGGCTATAAGGATGCCAACAGTGCCGAGATGGACGAAAAGACCCCACATAATGTGATCGACATCATGGAGGAGCAGAAGAGCATCACCCAAATGGGCGGTACCATGCGATTGGGTGCCTATGACTGCGAGCTCGTCAAAGGCAGCCGCACATATGAAATATACGGCGATAAGCCACTTATCAGTGAAAGGCATCGTCATCGCTACGAGTTCAACAATGCCTATAAGGAGGAGTACGAATCGAACGGTATGAAGTGCGTGGGCATAAACCCCGCCTCCGACCTTGTGGAGATTGTCGAAATCCCAGAGAAACGCTGGTACATCGGCACACAGTTCCACCCTGAATATTCCTCGACGGTTCTGCATCCGCATCCGCTTTTCATGAGTTTCATCAAAGCGTGTATTATGTCGTAATTACGTTATTACGAAATAACGATATTAGTTATGGAACAACTGAAACATGAGTGTGGTGTGGCGATGATCCGCCTGTTGAAGCCGTTGAGTTACTACGAGCAGAAGTACGGTTCGTGGCGCTATGGTTTCAACAAACTCTACCTGATGATGGAGAAGCAGCACAATCGCGGACAAGAGGGTGCCGGTATCGCTTCCGTCAGTCTGACGAAGGAGCCAGGCACGGAGTATATGTTCCGTGAGAAGGCCGAGGGTAAGGATGCCATCACGGAGATTTTCAGTCGTGTGACGGAGGAGATGGCTGGCGAACTGCTGATGGGACATCTGCGCTATTCAACGACAGGCAAGAGCGGACTGACGTTTGTACATCCCTTCCTGCGCCGAAACAACTGGCGGGCGAAGAACCTCTGTCTGTGCGGCAACTTCAATATGACCAATATCGACGAGGTCTTCCAGTTCCTCACCCAACAGGGCCAGTCGCCGCGCATCTATGGCGACTCATATATCACCCTCGAACTGATGGGCCACCGTCTGGACCGCGAGGTGGAGCGTTTGTATGCCCTCGCGAAAGAACAGGGATTGAAAGATACCGCTATTACCGATTATATTGACGATCACGTGGAGATGACCAATGTGCTGAAGAGCACGATGAGCCACTATGACGGTGGATATGTAATGTGCGGACTGACGGGAAGCGGCGAGATGTTTGCCGTACGCGACCCTTGGGGCATCCGGCCTGCGTTCTACTATCGCGATGAAGAGATGATGGCGCTGGCCAGCGAACGGCCTGTATTGCAGACGACATTCGATCTGCAGGCAGAGGATATCTGTGAACTCCAGCCAGGCGAGGCACTCATCGTACATAAAAACGGGGAGAGCCAATTGGAACAGATTATGCCGGCCCAGCCCCTGAGTGCCTGCTCGTTCGAAAGGATTTATTTCAGTCGTGGTTCTGACCGTGACATCTATCAGGAACGCAAACGACTGGGTGAACAACTCACGCCCGCTATCTTGAAGGCTATCGACGGCGATGTGGATCACACGGTCTTTTCGTATATCCCCAATACCGCAGAAGTTGCCTTCTATGGTATGACGGATGGTTTCCGAAAGTTACATGGAGAGGTGCGCACAGAAAAGGTGGTTTGGAAAGATATCAAACTGCGTACCTTTATCGCCGATAACTCTGAGCGCAACGATCTGGCTGCTCACGTCTATGATATCAGTTATGGTTCACTGAAGCCATACGAGGATAACCTCGTGATTATCGACGACTCGATAGTGCGTGGCACGACGCTGAAAGAGAGTATTTTCAAGATCCTCGACCGTCTGCATCCCAAGAAGATCGTGATGGTGTCGAGTTCACCGCAGATCCGTTATCCCGACTACTATGGCATTGATATGTCGCATTTGGAAGAACTTTGTGCCTTCCGTGCCGCCATCGCATTGATTAAGGACAGGGGTATGCAGAAACTGATTGCCGATACGTATAAGGCCTGCAAGTATTCGCCGGCTTCACTGAATCATGTGCGCAATATCTATGCACCGTTCACCGTCGAGGAGATTAATGATAAGATTGTGGAGATGCTGCACCCTGAGGGTATGCAGGCACCCATCGAATTGGTGTATCAGAGCATTGAGGGACTGCACAAGGCCTGTCCCAATCACCCCGGCGACTGGTATTTCACGGGCCATTACCCCACACCTGGCGGCATCCGGATGGTGAACCAGGCATTTGTGAATTATGTAGAACAAGTATTAAAGTTACAGTTATAATAATAAGATGAAGAGACAAGCAAGACTGATCCTCGATGACGGCACGACGTTCTGCGGCTGGGCTTTCGGCGCAGAGAAGAACGTGTCGGGCGAGGTGGTGTTTAACACGGCGATGACGGGCTATCCGGAGAGTCTGACGGATCCCAGTTATGCCGGACAGATGCTGGTGATGACCTATCCGCTAGTGGGTAACTATGGTGTGCCTACGACAGAAGCAGCGGAAAACGGTCTGCCCGAACTGATGGAGAGCGAGCGAATCCACGCCACGGCCCTGATCGTGGCAGACTATAGCGAGACCTATTCCCATTGGAATGCTAAAGAATCCCTGGATGCATGGCTGAAGCGCGAAGGTGTGCCAGCCCTCACAGGCATCGACACCCGCCGACTGACGAAAGTGCTGCGAGAGAGTGGCGTGATGATGGGGCGGTTGGAGATCGGTTCCGTAAGTCGCTGTAATACAGCGACGAACACAACCGAGGACTACGGCAGCGTTAACTGGGTAGAGAAGGTAAGCTGCAAGGAAGTGACGACTTATCAGCCTTTCGGCGAAAAGAAGCACCGTGTTGTGCTGGTGGACTGCGGTGTAAAGGCTAATATCATCCGCTGTCTGCTGCGACGTGGCATTGAGGTGGTACGCGTGCCTTGGGATTACGATTTCAATCAATTGGAGTTTGATGGGCTGTTCTTAGCGAATGGTCCAGGCGACCCTGAGCAATGCAGCAAGACGGTAGAGCATATCCGCACCTTCTTGACCAATGAGACTGTACGGCCCTGCATGGGTATCTGCCTCGGCAACCAGCTCTTAGCCAAGGCGGCAGGTGCCAAGACCTACAAGCTGAAATATGGACATCGTTCTCATAACCAACCCGTTCAGCGCGTCGGCACCACCCAGTGCTTCATCACCTCTCAGAACCACGGTTATGCGGTGGACGCTTCTACCTTACCCTCTGACTGGGAACCGCTCTTCGTGAATATGAACGACGGCTCCAACGAGGGCATCCGCCATCAAACCAAACCCTGGATGTCTGCCCAGTTCCATCCTGAGGCCTGCAGTGGCCCTGTGGATACGGAATTTCTGTTTGATGAGTTCGTGGCAATGTTAGAGATGAGTGGAGAGAGGTTAGAGGTAAGAGATTACTCTCAAGACGGAAAACCTCAGCAGCAAGACTATTCTCTCACCTCTCACCTCTCACCTCTTACCTCTATCAAAAAGGTCCTCCTCTTGGGCAGTGGCGCCTTGAAGATCGGTCAGGCAGGCGAGTTCGACTATAGCGGTGCCCAGGCACTCAAAGCCCTGAAGGAAGAAGGCATCCATTCCGTACTCATCAATCCCAATATCGCCACCGTCCAGACGTCAAAGGACGTAGCCGATACCGTCTATTTCCAACCCGTGACCCCGGAGTTCGTGGAGCGCATCATTGAGAAGGAGCGTCCCGACGGCATTCTTTTGAGTTTCGGCGGTCAGACAGCCCTCAACTGCGGCGTGGAACTCTACCAACGTGGCGTTCTGGCCAAATACGGCGTCAAAGTGTTAGGCACCCCCGTACAGGCTATCATCGACACGGAAGACCGTGACCTCTTTGTAAAACGCCTCGATGAAATCGGCGTGAAGACCATCAAAAGTCAGGCTTGCAGCACCATCGACGAGGTGCGTCAGGCTGCTGCCGAACTGGGCTTCCCCGTAATCCTCAGAGCCGCCTATGCCTTAGGAGGTCTGGGTTCCGGCTTCTGCGACAACGAGGAAGAACTGAATGCACAGGCCGAAGAAGCCTTCTCATTCTCGTCACAGGTTCTGGTGGAGAAGTCACTCCGAGGCTGGAAAGAGATAGAATACGAGGTGGTGCGCGACCGTTACGACAACTGCATCACCGTTTGTAATATGGAGAACTTCGACCCGCTGGGCATCCATACGGGCGAGTCGATCGTGGTGGCCCCCAGTCAGACGCTCTCCAACACCGAATATCACAAACTGCGCGCCATCGCCATCAAGATTATCCGTCATATCGGCATCGTGGGTGAGTGTAATGTGCAGTACGCCCTTGATCCTAACTCCGAGGACTATCGCGTCATTGAGGTCAACGCCCGTCTCTCGCGTTCCTCTGCCCTGGCATCGAAGGCAACAGGCTATCCCCTGGCTTTCGTGGCTGCCAAACTGGGCCTTGGCTACGGTCTCTTCGAACTGAAGAACTCCGTCACGAAGACCACCAGCGCCTTCTTCGAACCTGCCCTCGACTACGTGGTGTGTAAGATTCCCCGTTGGGATCTGACCAAGTTCCACGGCGTGAAGCGTCAGCTCGGCTCGTCGATGAAGAGCGTGGGTGAGGTAATGGCCGTCGGACGTACGTTTGAGGAGTCCTTGCAGAAGGGTCTCCGTATGATCGGGCAGGGTATGCACGGCTTCGTGGAAAACCATGAAATTAGGATTGCCGACATCGCCACTTCCCTCCATGAACCGACGGACATGCGTATCTTCGTGGTGTCGAAGGCGCTGAAGATTGGCTATACCGTGGAACAGATCCATCAGTTGACGAAGATCGACCGCTGGTTCCTGCAGAAGCTGAAGCACATCGTCGATATCGACCAGCAACTCCGCGAAAACACACTTCTCTCTGAGGTCTCAGAGTTTATGGAGCCGAGTGAATTCAAGGAGTATCTGGCATCGCCGGAGATCGCTCCGTTGCTGCATACTGCCAAGGTCTATGGCTTCTCCGACTTCCAGATTGCCCGTGCCATCGGCCTGGAGCACCGGATGAAGATGGAGCAGGCTGGCCTCACCTTCCGCAAATGGCGCAAGATGCTCGGTCTCGTTCCCGCTGTCAACCAGATCGACACCCTCGCCGCGGAATATCCCGCCCAGACCAACTACCTTTATCTTTCCTACTTGTGAGGAATTATAAAATTAAAAAATTAAAGAATTAAAAACAGGCGCATCTTTTCATTTTATAATTTTTGAATTTTTAAATTTTACAATATGTGTGGAATCGTAGCAATATTAAACGTTAAGGAGCAGTCGCATGCTCTGCGTGATAAAGCATTGAAAATGAGTCAGAAGATCCGTCATCGCGGACCAGACTGGAGTGGTATCTATTGTGGTGGTTCAGCCATCCTCGCCCATGAGCGACTGAGTATCGTCGATCCGGAGTCGGGTGGCCAGCCTCTCTATTCGTCAGACCGTAAGAATATACTGGCGGTGAATGGTGAGATCTACAACCATCAGGAGATCCGCCGCCGCTTTGCCGGACAGTACGAGTTTCAGACGGGCTCCGACTGTGAGGTCATCCTCGCTCTCTATCGTGAGAAGGGCATTGACTTCCTCGAAGACCTCAGCGGTATCTTTGCCTTTGTGCTCTACGATGAGGAGCGCGACGAGTTCCTGATAGCCCGCGACCCCATCGGCGTGATACCTCTTTATATTGGATATGACAGCGACGGCACCGTCTATGTCGCCTCCGAACTGAAAGCCCTCGAAGGCCAGTGTGAGCGCTATGAGCCCTTCCTGCCCGGACACTACTATTGGAGTGTTGACCCAGGACAGAAATGGTACTATCGCCGCAACTGGATGCAATACGACGCCGTGAAGGACAATCCCGCCAGTGTCGAGGCGATCCACGATGCGCTGGAGGCTGCCGTTAAGCGCCAACTGATGAGTGATGTGCCCTACGGTGTGCTACTCAGCGGCGGTCTCGACTCTTCGGTCATCTCTGCCATTGCCGAGAAATACTCAGAGATGCGTATCGAGGACGACTCGAAGACCAAGGCCTACTGGCCCCGTCTGCACTCGTTTGCCGTAGGACTGAAGGGAGCCCCTGACCTCGCGAAAGCCAAACTCGTGGCCGACCATATCGGCACCGTGCACCATGAGATCAATTATACCATCCAGGAGGGCCTTGATGCCATCCGCGACGTCATCTACTTCATCGAGACCTACGATGTCACCACCGTCCGTGCCTCTACGCCGATGTACCTGCTGGCCCGTGTCATCAAGTCGATGGGTATCAAGATGGTACTCTCCGGCGAGGGTGCCGATGAGATCTTCGGCGGATACCTCTATTTCCACAAGGCTCCGACGGCCAAGGACTTCCACGAGGAGACCGTGCGCAAACTCTCGAAGCTCTATCTCTACGACTGTCTGCGCGCCAACAAGAGTCTCTCTGCCTGGGGTGTCGAAGGCCGTGTGCCCTTCCTCGACAAGGAGTTCCTCGATGTGGCCATGCGTACCAACCCCGCAGCGAAGATGTGTCCGGGTAACACCATTGAGAAGAAGATTGTGCGTGAGGCCTTTGCCGACATGCTGCCGGAAGAGGTGGCCTGGCGACAGAAGGAACAGTTCAGCGACGGTGTCGGCTATTCGTGGATCGACACGCTGAAGCAGATCACCTCCGAGGCCGTCAGCGACGAAGAGATGGCTCATGCCGCCGAGCGCTTCCCCATCAACCCGCCGAAGAACAAGGAGGAGTACTACTACCGCTCGATCTTTGCCGAGCACTTCCCCTCCGACTCTGCCGCCCTCAGTGTGCCCAGCGAGGCCAGCGTGGCCTGCAGCACCGCCATCGCCCTCGAATGGGATGCCGCCTTCAAAGGCATGAACGACCCCTCAGGCCGTGCCGTCAAAGGCGTGCATGAGCAAGCCTATTAATATTAGTAAAGGTTGGGGCGATTTCGTAAAATATATGAAATCGCCCTAAACTATTTGCATTTCTCACGGAAAATGATTAACTTTGCACCAAAATGGTGTGAAGATGAAACAAATTGCACAAACAATCCTATGCATTCTGGCCTTGTGTGCCCTCTCACAGGCGGCTTTGGCGCAGGACGTAAAGAAGGCCATCCGTGCACATTATGCTGAGGCGAAGGCATACGTGGATCAGGTGAAGAAGATGGAGGCCGAGGGCTTTACATACCCCGTGCCCCAGTATTTCTCGGCACACGTCAAGCAGAACCTCCCTGCCACGGGCTTTCATCAGGAAGAGGTGCTGATGTACTATCAGGAGCAGCGCGACAGTGATTCGCAGATCTATCCCTCGCTCTATCTCGATTTCGCCGTCAAGAAGTACAATTTCGCTGCACGTGAGTACTACGAGGAATACCTCTACGACGAACAGGGCCGTATCAAGTTCATCTATGCCACCGCGCCTGTCCTCGACTTCGAGAACGACTATGAGTTCCGCCTCTACTTCTCCGACGGCCAGCTCGTAGAACTCCTGGTGAAGCGCCGTCCGCAAGGCAAAGGCGAATACACCACCGTCTATACGGGCAAGACCGTCCCTGAAGAATACAAGTCTTCCTATAACGGCTACTGCTGCACTTCCCAAAGCGTGATGCGCACCTTCACCGCCATCAACGAAGGCCGACAACTCTAAATTTTAATTTTATAATTTTATAATTCTATTATTTTTTTAATTTTATTTCGATGGAAACAACATTAGTATTACTGAAACCCAGCTGCGTACAGCGTCAGCTGATCGGCGAAGTCGTTAACCGTTTTGAGCGTCGCGGTCTCCGCATCTCCGGTATGAAGATGATGCAGTTGAGCGACGACATCCTCCGTGAGCACTATGCCCACCTCGTCGACAAACCCTTCTTCCCTTCACTCTGTGCCTCCATGCAGGCCTCTCCCATCGTGGCTATGGCCATCTCAGGCGTTGAGGCTGTCCAGGTGGTGCGCACGATGGCGGGTGTCACCAATGGCCGTCAGGCTGCCCCCGGCACCATCCGCGGCGACTACTCTGTGAGCAACCAGCAGAACATTGTCCATGCCTCCGACTCCGTGGAGAACGCTGCCATTGAGGTGGCCCGTTTCTTCCGTCAGGAGGAGATCTTCGACTATCAGAGTGGCGCCTTTGCCTACGTCTATGGCGATGGCGAGTGCAAGTAAGAGAGCGATCATTGCGATGGCACTCCTCATTATCGGAGGGTGTCATCAACTGATGGCGCAAGGAGATGCCGACAGCGTCTCCTTGCGTCCGTCTTTCGGCTTGGACTACACCAGCGAACTGCAGACCGACTTTAGTCGTGCCAAGTGGAACAACCTCCTTCAGCTGCGTGCCGCCGCCACTGTTGCCGCCGCCACCAGCGTTCTCGGCTTCAGAACCCACATACCCCAGGGGCTGCAAAATGCACTCGTAGGTGTAGTAACGGTTACCATTCGCAGAAGTATGCTCCGTCTTATTAGTAAGCAGCTTACCAAGAATGGAGAACGTACACAGATCCTTGAACGCCTTCGACGTCAGCTGCTCACCCTTGTTCTCGGGGATGAAGTTAATCTTCACACCCTGGATCTGGTCGACGCTCACGCCGAAGATCAAGCCCTTCTTTTCTAATTAAGTCTCTATTCTATCTGGCCCGCCCAATATGAGCGGGCTTTTTTGGTGGCACACATTAGACTATGCACACATTACTTCCTACTTCTCTCCTCCTATTTTTGATTTTCAAACTTAGACCCCCAATTTTTCCTTTTTAATGTGTGACATGTGTGCCACAGAAATATATACTATTGTAAATAGCAGATTATCTATGAGTTATCATTTGCATGATGGGTGGCACACATCTGTCACACATTGCAATCCGTGCCAGCCTCACCGCTTGTTCAGCCGAATTTGCAATTCGCCAGAACCCTGCCATTTGGATAACCAGCCTCTATCATGCAATAAGGAACCCTTATCATGCAATAAGGAACCCTTATTGAAAATTAACCAGGCTGAACAGGAGATAAAGAAAAATCCGTCAGGAACGACTTCAACTGAGCATCTGAAAGCATGAACGCACTTGACTTGACACGCGTCAACCGCCCCGCCACTACATCAGAGTAGGATATTACAAATAACCGTTTTTAGGTTATCTTCCCAATAATTATCCAATTATTTTCAATTTTCGTCCAAAAGAGAATTACTTTCCAAACTTTTTCGTATCTTTGCAACCGATAAAGTGGATAGATGAAACAGGTATTATACCTTCTTATATACATCGGACTGGCCCTGACGATGGGCTGTTCTAAGCCTGATCGCAGTGAGGAGGCGGCTCGGCTGAAGCAAGAACTGCATGACATGTTGTACAAGAATCCCGAACAGGCATTGGTGCGGGTGGACAGTGCTGAGCAGGCGGGCGTATTCTCGGCAGCAATGGCCAACCTCCTCAGGACTAATATCTACGGGGCAATGGGACAGACGCGGTTGGCTGTATTCTACGGTGAGCAGATATTGAACGACCCTGAACTGAAGCGTGAGGGCGACACCTATTATTCGGCCCTCCTCATGCTCTGCGGACTGGTGGAGAGAAACGGCGAATACGGAAAGGTAATCCGTCTGTCCGACGAGATTATTGCCGACGTGGACCATGAGAGGAAGCTGGGCGGCGGAGTCTCGGGCATCAGCGAACAGGTGGCATTGCGGGTTAAAAGCCGTGCGCTGACCTTCAAGGGCGATTGCGAGTACCATCTGGAGCATCCCGACGAGGCCGAGCGCTATTATCTGGAAAGCATCAATCTGATGATGGACGGCGTGACGCAATCCGACGATTACTGGGTGATAGACGGCATGTTCACCGGCATTATAGAGGCTACAGAGTTCTATCTTGAGCAGGGCAAGGCAGAAAAGGCCTTGGCCCTGGTGGCTAAGGGCGACACAGCCCTGGCCCGTCTGGACCGCTGTGCTAACGTGCCCGACCACGTTCGCCACATGCGTCACAACAACATTACCATCGGCCAGGCCATGATCTATATTATAAATGGTCAGCGCGACAAGGCCGAGGCTCTCTACCTGAAGCACCGTCAGGCTGAAAACCCGTCGGTATATGACATCGGCGGCGATGCCCGCTATCTGGCCATGACCGGTCGCTACGACGAGGCCATCCGCCTGTTCCGTCAGGCCGACTCCCTCTATTTGGCCAAGGGAAACGCCATCAACACCGTTTACATCAAGAACTATATGATGAACCAGTACAAGGCGTTGCAAAGTGCCGGACGCAAGGACGAGGTTCTTGCTCTTGCCGACCGCATGCGCCAGCTGACTGACTCCATCCACTTGCAGGAACGGAAGATTGACGTGGACCAGCAGCAGGAAATCCGCAAGAAGGAGGCAGAGGTTGCCAGCCGCCGCCAGTCGGTCATCATCCACCGCGTCATCCTCGCCAGCGCTGTCCTCATCTGTCTGCTTATAGCCTACCTGCTTTGGCGTTCGTATAAATATAATAAGGTACTCCTTGAGAAGAATCGCCGACTGCTGGCCGATATAGAACAGCGCGAGCAGGAAGAACAACAGAGCATCGTACAGTTAAAAGCTGAACCCAAAGAAAAACTAACAGCCCATCAGCAACTCTTCTGCCGCCTCTGCGAACTGATGGAGCAGCCCGACGTCTTCACCGACCCCGACCTCGACCGCAGCCGCCTTGCCCAGCTCCTCGGCACCAACGAGCACTATGTCACCGATGCCATCAGTACTTGTGCCGATGGCAAGAGCGTCAACGGATTCCTCAACGAGTACCGTGTGCGCCATGCTGCCCATCTGCTGGCCACTACCAATGACTCTGTTGCCCTTATTGCCGAACTCTCCGGCTTCTCCCGCAGTTCATTCTTCCGCATCTTCAGTGAAACATACGGCATGTCGCCGTCGGATTACCGCAAAGTCGCGAGTAAGTGAGAGAAAAGTCGAACTTGTTCGAACTTTTCCGAACGTGAGCGACTTCGACCATAGGTCAAGGTCGCGAAGAAATAAAAAATCCCCATTCCATCGATAAAAAGGGGCCTGGTTGTCTCACGCCAGACACTTTTTCACGTTTTGAGACTGCCAGAAAACCACATTTTCTCGAAATGGGACTATCTTTTCCCACTGTGAGACTATTGTTTCCCCACCTTGCCGTACCTTTGCGTTCAAAATCACAAAGTGTATGGAAGTAAGCATTATCCTCTCCGTAGCCCTCGCCGCCGCCATGATAGTTGTGGTGCTGGTGCTCGTGGCAGTCATCATTTACCAGCGGTGGCAGATTGGCGACAAGAACGCCACGCTGGGTCGCTTCATCGACGAGAACGAAAAGATGCGCCGCAAAATACAACGCGCCGGAATCGTATAACCCCTCATACATATATAACTTAAGTTTCTTATTATAAACCCATTTAAAAAAAGTCGTAACAATGAAAAAGATTATGATGACGCTCGCAGCCGTCCTTTGCTGTGCATTTTCAGTGACAGTGGGCCTCACATCGTGCTCACAGAGTGATAATCCCGTAGAGCCGCAGCCCGTGGAGCCGCCAGTGAAGCAGGTCGCCATGGCCGATGTCGTAACGCTGGACGGTGCTCGCCAGTCGCTCTACAAACTCGACACCAAGGAGGTGCTGCCCTTCTACATCGCAGTGAACAGCGCCTACAAGGACGAGCAGGGCGAGACCCAGTTCTACGACCTCTCCACGATTACCGAGGTGAAGGTATATGACGACATGTTCCTCGTCGATGCTACCCATCTGGCCGACAACGGTTACATTAAGTTGACGCCCAATCCGGATTCACAGGATTTCAAGGACGTGCTGGAGGATATAGAATTTGTCGAAGCCCTTTGGTGGAGCGCGGGCGTAATGATTGAGTTGACTAACAACCGTGGCGAGAAGCTGAAAGCGAAGGTTCCGCTGGACTATTACCCGGTGAACGAGCAGAAGGAAGTGCTCAACATCAAGATGTCTGACCTGAACGAGAACAATGAGATCGTGCTCGAACCAGCCATCATCAAGCAGTTCAATCTCTCTGATTGGCCTAACCAGAGGACAGGAGATTTCATCGCTAAAGACATGAACGATCTGCGCGATGTCAAGATCACGGACGACGGCAAACTGATCGTCAGAGTCTGGGACTATGCTACCGAGCCTGACACGGAAAACAAGTTGACCCTGACCTTCACCCGTACCCTTACCGGCAGCCCCATTCCGATGCTTCCCGAAGGCGAGGGCCTGATGATTAACTTCCGTTACGAGTTAGAACTGAACATCACTGAATAAGATTACGACAATGAAAAAGATTATGATGACGCTTGCAGCCGGAAGAATGGTGCTCACCTTCTTCTTTTGCTGCGCAATGACAACCACAGTATTCACCGCCTGCGGAAGCGACGATGATGACAACAACACGCCGAAGATGTCTGAAATCAGAGGCATTGGCGCACGCTACACCTTCAGCGTGACTGAACAGATGTCGCAGCTCTGCGACTACACCATCACCTACTACGACATCAATGGCAAGCTGACCACCGAGAAGGCCGCATGGACGGTCAAAGACGGGGTGGCCACATGGGAGAAGAGCGTCAGCAACACCTCCAGCCCCGCTACCTTCGGTCTGAAGGTCAGTGCGAAGGTGAAGGACGGTACACAACTCAATGACGCCAAGGTCGACAACTTCTATCCCCTCACTGAGAAGATGAACGTCGAAGGTATCACTACCGATGCCAAGACGGCCTGGGAAAAGACCGTCTATTTCCGTTCCGGCTCCGTTCATGGCAACACTACCGTCGAAAAGTTACAGTCCTCCCTTGACGCGATGGAGCGACATGGCGGCATGGTGAACAAGTACTACACCTTCGACAAGGACGGCAACGAGATTGCCTCCGGCTCGATGGAGTAAGCATCGGAGGCCAAGCTGCTTGAATTGGCAGTAAAGAACCATCCGAATCGGAGGGAAAAGAAGTAGAATTCCCAGATTTGAAACATTTTTTCCCACCAGTGAAACATCCGTTTCGCTGGTTTCTTGTACCTTTGCCACAAAAATTGAAACAACATCGGCAGTGATCAACAAATAGAATCAAGATAATTAAAATTAACGACAATGAAAAAGTATTTCTTTCTAATGGCAGCCATAGTCTTCTGCGCCATTACTGCCTCGGCACAGGATGCCCAGGAGGACAGGAACCGTACATATCGCATTACGCTCGGTAATGTGCAGTATGCCCATCACGACGAAAAGATGTCCGCGGGTGAAGCCGTCGGCAAGGTACTCTCCGGCGTACTGACCGGCAAGACCGAAGTGCAGGCCACCAAGTATGAGGAGGATGTGAAGAACGCCATCATCAAGGGACTCTCCAGCGCCCATCGCTATCGGTACAACGACGGCCTGCTACAACTGGATGACATCGTGGAGGATGGCAATCTCGTGGCGGATGCCGTCATCACCAACATTCAGGCAAAGTCGGACAGCCGCACATGGAAGGACAAGGACGACAAGACGCAGGTTACGACCACGTATAAAGGCATAGTCGAGGCGATGGTCACGCTGAAAGATGCGAAGACAGGCGAGATCGTTGCCAATCCGACGTTCAGTGGCTCGGGCATGGGCAGCTCTTCGTATTCCGACTCCGACAAGGCCATCCGCGATGCCATTAACCGTCTCTCAAACCGCATCACCGAATGGCTCAACAAGTACTGTCCGCTACAGGCCAACATCATCGAGGGTGCTGCTGCCAAGAAGGACAAGCAAAAGGAGGTCTATATCGACCTCGGCAACAGCGAGGGAGCCTACACCGGTCTCCACATGGGTGTCTATATTGTCAAGACCATCGCCGGGCGCGAGGCCAAGTCGCAGATCGGCAAACTGAAGATTGAGGCCGTGGAGGGCGACGACATCAGTCGCTGCAAGGTGCAGAGTGGTGGCAAGGACATCAAGGCCGCCATCGACGCCGGTGAACAGTTGCTGGTAATAAGTATCGACTAAAAATAGATACACCGAATGGGTGCTGCTGTAGCTTGTAATTTTATAATTTCACAGATGAGATATCTACGAGGTTGTTGACAATCGCGTAGATGGTGAGTCCTGCCGGTGAGTGGATCTGCAGCTTGCGGGCGATGTTGCGGCGGTGGGTGATGACGGTGTTCACGGAGATGCAAAGGTGGTCGGCAATCTCCTTGTTCGACATGCCCTGCACCAGGGAGATGATGACATCCTTCTCACGATCGGAGAGGGCATCGGGATTCTGACCCGTTGCAGCCTTGAACACCATGTCGGTGATGTTGCGGGTGACGTCGCTCTGCTTGGTCTGTTGTTCCAGACGGCGGATGGCAGGCACGAAGATGTGATCCTCGACCATCGCGTGCTGACGGAGCCACACCTCGTTCTCATAGATGTCGTGGAGGGTGGCGGTGAGCTGGTTGTTGTGCAGGCCGTCCTGAGGCAGGTATTTGATGATGAGGAGTTTCAGCTCGCGCAGTTTCTTGTCGGTAGCGCCGTGGTGCTTGGAGAAAGTATCCACATTATAGTCGCTGGCGGGACGCCCCTCTATCAGCGACTGCACGTAGGGGAAGAGCGTCTTCTGCTCATATTTCATGTGACGGCGGATCTCGTGGGCATATTCGTCGTAGAAGCGCAGGATCAGCTTGGCCAGCGACTCGCTCTCGTCGAGCGACTCCTGTAGCTCACGGCGGATATAGGGCAGCTGGAAGTCGAGGAAATAGGCGTGGCTGGCCTCTAAGTAGTGCAGCAGGGTGGGAACGCTGAGTTGTTCGTCGGCCTCGAACTCACCGTAGTTGTTGGCCGTGAAGTTGACCACCGCCAGGAAGGTATAGGTATCTACATCGTTGTCCTGACACGTCTCCATGACCGTCTTATCGCCAAAACCAAGGCTGATGCCGAAACTGCCCAGCATCTGCAACAGGTCGTAATTATCGCGGATGAGCGAGATCATCTTGTCGTCCGCCTCATACATCTTCTGATTCTTCATACCTACTAATGATTATCGGGTGCAAAGGTAGACATTATTTCCGATATGTGCAATAATCATAATTAGGTATTTTCCTCCTTGCCAACCACGCGAAATGCCCGTTTTAGGGCGATTTCACTATTTTTAGGTATTGGTGAAGCCGATAAACTGCCGTACCTTTGCAGTCCAAAAATGACAAAATTATGAGACAGAAGGCATTGATAGGTTTATTACTTTTCACTTTTCACTTTTCGCATTTCACTTCTCTTAGCGTCGCGCGCGCTGCAGAACCAGATACAATTGGTTATAATAAGTTCCGTTTTGGCGGCTATGGAGAGATGGTTGCGAATTTCAAGGACTATGGCATCAACCGCTTCTATGGCCACAGCGAGGGTAACGCCAAACAGAATCACAATACCATTTCCATACCCCGTTTTGTAGTGGCTTTCGACTATAAGTTCACGCCAAAGTGGATTCTTGGTGCTGAGATAGAATTTGAATATGGCGGTACGGGTACATCTTATGAACTGGAGAACACTGAGAATGGTGAATACGAGACAGAAGTGGAGAAAGGCGGTGAAGTGGCATTGGAGCAGTTCCACATCACGAGGATGATCGTCCCGGAGTTCAATGTCCGGGCTGGTCATCTGATTGTGCCCGTAGGCCTTACGAATGAGCACCACGAACCCATCAACTTCTTTGGCTCTTCACGTCCTGAGGGTGAGATGACCATTATCCCCTGCACCTGGCACGAGACCGGTATTGAGTTCCTCGGTAAGTTTGGCAAGGGTTATGCCGCCTTCGACTATGAGGCGATGATTGTGACAGGTCTGAATGCCAACGGCTTCGACCGTAACAAGTGGGTGAGAGGTGGCAAGCAGGGACTCTTTGAGGGTGACAATTTCACCAGTCCTGCCTACGTGGCTCGTCTGAACTATACGGGAGTTCCCGGATTGCGACTTGGCGCTTCGCTTTATTATTGTGCCAACACGGGAGCCAACGCCGACAAGCTGATCACGTACGATGAGATTGGCAAGATTCCCGTAACGATCTGGTCGGTGGATGCACAATATATTAATAAGTATGTGACCGCCCGTGCCAACTATCTGTCGGGCAATATCACTCATGCAGACCAGGTGGGCGCCAAGAACGGCAAACTGCCGAACAAGTCGGGTTACAGCCGACTGACACCGATAGCCAAGCGTGCTGTTTCATACAATGCTGAGGTCGGCGTTAATCTAAAGACCATCTTTGGCGGCGACAACCGCTTCCCTGTAATCTATCCTTTTGCCCAATATGAATATTATAACTCCCAGGAGAAAGATGAGGGTATGGATGTGATGGATGCACGCTGTCAGGTGAGCAAGTGGAACTTCGGTATCAACTGGAAGGCTCTGCCCAACCTCGTGATCAAGGCCGACTATACCACTCGGCAGATCGGTACTGCCAAGGTGTTTGGCAAGGGTCCTTATAACAGCGAGAATGAGTTTGGCATTGGCATCGCCTATATCGGATGGTTCACGAAAAAGTAAAAAGGTAAAAAAGTAAAAGATTAAAAAATTAAAGAATTAAAAGATTATAGAATTAAAAAATTAAAACATTAAATATTAATCATTAAGCATGAAAAAGAATCTTATTTTGATGAGTCTCGCCATGATGGGACTCTGTGCATTCACCGCTTGCAGCAGTGATGACGACAAGAAGGGTAGTGAAACGGTCACCATTCAGGACTCGGAGTATGATGCCATCATCAACCAGTATGTTGATGCCGTCGTGCTTCCGACCTACGCTGACCTGAAGACGAAGAACAGCGCCCTTTACGACGCAGTGGTCGCTTTCGGTAACAATCCCTCAAACGCTGGCTTCTCGAAGATCTGTGAGGCTTGGCTGACTGCCCGCGAGCCGTGGGAGTCGTCTGAGGCTTTCCTCTTCGGTCCTGTTGCCGACTATGGTCTTGATCCGAACATGGACTCCTGGCCGCTCGATCAGGAGGCTATCGTGAACACCCTGATGTCGCAGCAGTGGAACGAGATGGAGTGGACCGGCGACTACGATGAGGATGACGATGCGATTGCCGCTGCCCAGAACATCCGTGGTTTCCACACCCTTGAGTTCTTAGCATTCCGCGACGGTAAGGCTCGCACACTGAATGATGCTGCATCAGACGACGATCCCGCCCACACCGTGTACAACGAGACCAATGCCAATGCATGGGCTCAGTACATGAGAAATACCGCCCAGTTGCTTGTTGATGACGTGACGCTTCTGGTTAGCGCTTGGAACAACGGCTATGCCGCAGCCTTCAAGAGCCATAACGGCGGAGACTTCACCAGCGGACTCAGCTGTATTGAGCAGATCATCGACGGCTGTGTGGATATCGCTGGTGAGGTAGGAGAGGCTAAGATCGGTGAGCCTTACGACCTCTATGTCTCCGGCAAGACCACCGAGGCCCTCTATGCCGTAGAGTCATGGTACAGCTGGCACTCTCGTGACGACTATACGAACAACATCCTCTCTATCCGCAACGCCTACTTTGGCTCACGCGACGGCAGCATTAATGCCAACTCGCTGTCGAAACTCGTTGCCAAGTATAATCCGGAACTCGACGTCAGGGTAAAGGCCAGCATCAATGCTGCTGCCAATGCCATCCAGGCCATTCCTCAGCCTTTCCGCAACAACATCAACTCTGTTGAGGCTGCTGATGCCATGGATGCCTGCGCTGAACTGGCCGATGTGCTGGAGAACGAGCTGAAGCCCTTCCTGGTGAATGCCACGAAGTAAGCGCAGAGGAATATTATTGCCTACGGATTATACGGATTATACAGATGAACCAATTATTGGCTATCAGTAAATGAAATCCGTATAATCCGTATAATCCGTAGGAAAACGGGAAAAGAAATAGGGAACAAATACTTGATATGAACAAATACTCGATTGCTTTTTTACTGTTTTCGGCTGTTCTGGGCCTGACCGCCTGTGACGAAAGCGACCAGTTGGATGTGGATGACATCAGCATCCCAAGGGGCTATGCGCTCTCTGCCGGCACATCCACAGGCTTCTACAACTCGTCGGTGGCTTACGACCAGGCGGCACGATGGCTCTCTGGGTCATACGCCTCTCGTTTCAATACAGGCGACCGTCTGTATGATAACGTGAAGGTGGCCAACGAGAACGGTCACGGCGGCGGCCTCGGTCCTGTCTATGCCGGATACAGCTGTGGCAGTTGTCACCGCAATGCAGGACGTACGGAGCCTACCTACTGGACCAGTTTCAAGAATGGGAGTGATGACGGTTCCGGCCCTTACGGATTTACTGCCTCGCTCATCTATATCACCCGTAAAAACGGTACCTTCTTCCCCAACTATGGTCGTGTGATTCATGATCAGGCCATCTATGGCGTACGGCCGGAAGGCAAACTGAAAGTGAGGATCGACTCGATGACCTTCTCATTCCCTGATGGTGAGAAATACACGCTCTGTGTGCCTAAATGGCGTATCGCGGAATGGTATGCTGACAGTATCAGTCCAGACGACCTCTTTTGTACCGTCCGTGTGCCGCTCCGACATGTCGGCATGGGACAGATTATGGCCCTCGACCAAGATGAGATAGAGGCCCTTGCCCGCAAGAGCAATTATCCGGAGTGGGGTATCAGCGGACGCTGTAATTACATCAACGAACGAGGCAAACTCCGCCTCGGACTCTCTGGCAATAAAGCGCATCATGCCGACCTGACTGTAGAACTTGGCTTCTCGTCGGACATGGGTATGACCAATAGCCGCTATCCAGAGGAGATCTGTGAAGGGCAGATACAGATGGAGGAAGGTTCGATGATGGGGCTCTCCTATGATATGCTTGATGTATCGACAGAAGACATGGAGGATGTTGACCTGTATATGCAGGGTCTGGCCGTTCCTGCCCGCCGCAATGTCAATGATGCTGATGTGAAGGCAGGCGAACAACTCTTCTATGAGGCCGGATGCCATCTCTGTCACGTCACGACTCTGCATACCAAGACCCGTGGATCCGTGCTGCTGGCTGGAACAGCCCTTCCCTGGCTCGGAGGCCAGACCATCCACCCCTATTCCGACTTCCTGCTTCACGATATGGGGTCGGAGATCATGGGCGTCGGTCTTAACGACAATTTCGTCAGCGGTCTGGCACGTGGTAATGAGTGGCGCACCACGCCGCTTTGGGGTGTAGGCTTGCAGAAGAAGGTGAACGGACATACTTATTTCCTTCACGATGGCCGGGCCCGCAACTTTGTGGAAGCCATCATGTGGCATGGCGGTGAGGGTGAAGCCTCAAAGAACAAGTTCAAGAATATGAGCAAGAAAGAACGTGATCAGCTGGTGCAGTTCCTGTGGTCACTTTGAAAAGGTAAAAAGGTGAAAAAGTAAAAAGGTAAAAAAATAAATAACGATGATTACCAATAAGATGATTTCAATTAGGAGAATAAGCAAAAGGACGTTGATAGCTTTATCATTTATCATTTGTCATTCATCATTTAGCCCAGCATGGGCGCAGACAGAGTTGAATATGGACAACGGTGTGATTCCTATTGCCGATGACCGCGGCTTCACACTCCAGAGCAATGATGGGAGCTTTGTGTTCAAGCCCTATCTCTATATGCAGAGTACCCTCAACTTCAAATATTACGATGATGAAGGTCTCGACAAGGCCTACAATCAGGACAATGTCGCCAACTCCGGTTTCGCCATGCCCTACGCCATTATCGGTTTCACGGGTAAGGCCTTTGGAAAGATCGACTATAACGTCTGCATCAATGCGGCTGCCTCTGGTGGCAATGTGCTTCAGCAGGCATGGATAGACTATGCCGTCAGTCCGGAACTCCGTTTCCGTGCCGGTAAGTTCAAGACACCGTTCACCCATGCTTACCTTACCACACTCGGTGAAACGCTCTTCTCATCGCTGCCTACATCACTCACAGCTGTGACCATCCTGCCTTACTCGCTGAATGCGGTCACTCCTGGCATCGGTACAGGCTTCGACCTCGGTGTGGAGGTGCATGGATTCCTGGCCAATAAGTTCGGTTATGAGGTAGGTCTCTGGAATGGAACCGGCTCTGCCCAAAACGGTGCCACCAAGACCATCAGCGACGATATCCATATTCCCTCTCTGCTCTATGCCGGTCGTCTGACCTATCAGCCGAAAGGTGCTATGCCCATGACACAGGGTAACCCCAAGTTGCAGCATGAGGACAAGATGCTCATTGGTGTCAGTGCCAACTACAACGTGGAGTCTGAGAATGAGTCAACCAACGATTTCCGTGCTGGTGTGGAGTTTGCCATGCTGAAGAACAAATGGTACGTTGGTGCAGAAGCCTACTACATGCATATCGGTTTCACAGACCGTCAGAAGATTGACGAAACTTATAACTATTGGGGTGGATATGCCCAGGTGGGTTATTTCGTCCATCCGCAGATGCAGCTTGGCTTGCGCTATGATTTCTTCGACCGTAACGGCACCACCAAGGACGGTATCCTCAATATGCCTGCCGCCACCATCAACTATTTTGTTCCGAAGACAAACATTAAACTCTCGGCTATGTATCAGTACATCGGACGCACAGGCCACGAGACACAGCTTGACCGTGATATGGACGACCTCGGCATCTGTACCCACATGGCTCAAATCATGCTTCAATATGCGTTCTAAAAGGTGAAAAGGTGAAAAAGTGAAAAGGTGAAATATGAGAATAAAGATGTGCAGAAAATTGCTGGTAGCTTTATCATTTAGCGCAGCGCTCATCTCCTGCGACGATGGACGTATCTATCCGGAGACTGTCGTCTCGTCGGAAGGAAAGACGGTCGTACTCGAGGGCGTGCTTGACGGACTTGACAGTTGGACCAGTTCCTACCGGGTGTCCATCGCAGGCTTCGAGGGCGCTGATGATGAGTATGCCAGTGTGTCGAAAGTGATTTCTGGCAGTGATGTCATTGATGGAAAAGTCAATGTCGAACTGTCGGGTATCAAGGAGAATGTCACATTGGTACGCCTCTGCATCCTCGACCGTCTGAGGAAACATATCGTCACGTTTAGTGAGGTGGATGTGTCCAAGGCTACGGAAGTGGTCAAGATGGATGTGGGGACTATTGATATCAGTATGTTCAATGCCGTACAACAGGCCTTCTTCAATACTACCTGTGCGAACTGTCACGGAGCCAGCAACCGTGCTGCCGCAGGTCTCTATCTCACAGAAGGAAAGAGTTATGAGGCACTCGTGGATGTTGATTCCAAGAAAGTGGAGGGGAAGAAATTGGTTGAGACCAACAATGCCAACAACAGTGTGCTTCACATGGTGCTGAACCAGCAAACGGTGGAAGGCATTTCGATGGATCATCGCGACCTGGTGTCAGAGAAGAACGAGATGACCATCCTGCCGCTCATCGACAGTTGGATCAATAACGGAGCGAAGGAAAGGTAAAAAGGTAAAAGGGTAAAAAAGTAAAAAGGTGGAAAATGGATAAGAAACTACAGAATTATAAGTTTGAGAACGCATTTGCCGATGTGTTCCAATTCGATAATGGGACGGAAGTACGTGAGTATCATGCCATGATTCACGCCAGTTCGTCGCGGTTGTCCTATACTCAGCAGTTAGAGGCGGTCTTAGGAACCTACAACCAGCTGATAGAAGGTCCGCTCAATGGCGCTCGGGCTGTATTCAAACGCTATTTCCTCAGTGATGCTGCCAATCAGGCAGACGATGTTATCGCCTCAGATGTCACCGACTGTGCCAAAAGCATCATCCAGCAGGCACCCCTCGACGGCACGAAGATTGCCCTCTGGGTCTATCTGATGACGAATGTGCAGACGGGTGTCAGCAAGAGTGGCTTGTACGAAGTGCGTCACGGAGGGTTCAGACATCTGTGGAACGGCTCAGCCCACAATATGGCAGCTAACTCGGAATACCAGACACGACTGCTCTTCAATGAGTATAACATGCAGTTGATTCAGGAAGGATGTACGTTGGAAGCCAACTGCATCCGTACCTGGTTCTTTGTAAATGATGTGGATCTGAACTATGGTGGGGTGGTTCGTGCCCGCAACCAGTTCTTCTTCACCCAGGGACTGACGGTGAACACCCATTTCATCGCCTCTACGGGCATTGGAGGCCGGCAGCAGGATCCCAATGTGCTCTCGCAGATGGACAACTATGCCATCGCAGGCGTCACGAAAGAACAGATCCACTATCTCTATGCCTCCACCCATCTGAACCGTACCAGCGACTATGGCGTGAGTTTTGAGCGTGGTACGCAGGTCAACTATGCCGACCGTCGTCATGTCTTTATCTCCGGCACCGCTTCTATTAATAATAAAGGTGAGGTGATGTATCCCAAGGATATCATCAAGCAGACGCACCGTATGTGGGAGAATGTCGAGGCACTGTTGGCTGAGGCCGATTGTAACTTCAACGATGTAGCCGAAATGGTGGTCTATTTGCGTGATACGGCAGACTATGAACTGGTGCGTGAACTCTATGAGGAGCGCTTCGCAGGCAAGCCATACGTCATCGTCCATGCTCCCGTCTGCCGTCCAGGATGGCTTATCGAGATGGAGTGCATGGCCGTGAAGGCAGTCGATCTGCCAACGATGCCGAAGTTTTAGGGAAATGAGGAATGAGGAGAATAATCGGAGGTACGGAGGCGCGGGAGTGCGCGGGTGCGAGAATACCCCAAGCGCATAAATCAATGGCTTGCAAACTAATCTCGTGCCCCCGTACCCTCGTACCTCCGCGCCTCCGAATAATCCTCCTTCTACTATTCTCTTTCCTCTTTCCTCCTTCCTCCTTCCTCGAATTACACTGCTCCGCCCGCTCCATCCAGACCATCAATGCCGACAAGGCCAAAGAAGTGGCTCGCGAGCAAGTCGTATGGAATGGCCGACTCTGTCCCTTCTCGACCTTTGCCCACGACTTTCTGAAATCCGTCTATGGGAAAAGTACCTATAAAGGGCTTTCTCCTGAACAGGTGGCCTATGGCTGGATGCTCCGTCCGGAAGTATGGAAAGACGAGCCGATGATTCATATCCCCGATACAGGCCTGCGGCGTCAACTGAACATCGAAGGCGAATATGCCAAGTTCTCAGAACTCTTTGACGATACACTCGGTTACAAGCTGAACTCGCTGGGTTCCGACCTCCCTGAGCGGATGCGGCCTTTGGTCCGTGAAACCCCTGCCGTTGTCAGTCTTGATGAGAAGGTGGGTGACATCATCCTCCTGACAAAGGGCCAGCTCTTTCAACCGCGTCCCGCCAATATGCCTCCCTTGCCCTCATGGCGCGTCAAGGCAGAGATCCTCTGGAATGTCACGCCGCTCTGGGTTGCCCTTTTGTCGATAGCTGCAGTCATCGCTTTTCTGGTCATTTTGTTAAAAAAGACAATTATGCAACCGAAGTGCAAATAATTTTTCGTACCTTTGCAGCGAATAAGAAAATAGGATATGACAACGACATTGATCATAGGACTGCTGATTCCGTTGCTGGGTACGATGCTCGGCTCGGCATTCGTGTTCTTCATGCGCGACGAGATGTCTGTAAGGCTGCAAAAGTCTTTGCTGGGTTTCGCGTCGGGTGTGATGGTGGCGGCATCGGTATGGTCGCTGCTCATTCCGGCGATGGAGATGGAGGCCGATAGTGGCAAATGGGCTGTGATGCCTGCGGCTGTCGGATTCCTGTTGGGAATGGGCTTCCTGTTGATGATCGACGAGTTGACCCCTCACCTGCATATCGGCACGGACAAGCCGGAGGGCATGCGCTCTCATCTGTCGAAGACTGCGATGCTCGCCCTTGCCGTCACCATCCATAATCTGCCTGAAGGTATGGCTGTCGGTGTGGTCTTTGCCGGAGCGGGGAATGGGGCTGCTCACATATCCTTGGCGAGTGCCGTTGCCGTGTCGTTGGGTATAGCCATCCAGAACGTTCCTGAGGGTGCTATCATCTCGATGCCGATGCGGGCAGCCAGCAATTCACGTTGGCGGTCGTTCATGCTGGGTTCTCTGAGTGGGGCCGTCGAGCCTATTGGTGCCATTGCCGTCTTGTTGCTGGCCTCGCTTCTGATGCCCGTACTCCCCTATATGCTTGCCTTTGCGGCTGGCGCTATGTTCTACGTCGTGGTCGAGGAACTGATCCCCGAAGCCTCCAGCGGCCAGCACTCGAATCTCGGCACGATAGGTTTTGCCGTCGGCTTCGTCTTGATGATGGTGCTCGACGTGGTGATGGGGTAATACCTACTTTTGATTAATCACTTTTGCAGGTCATTACAGGTGCGCAACGCTTAAAACACTCGTTTTTAGGTATTGCGCACTTTATTTATTTGCCGTACCTTTGCACCCGGAATCAAGAATGATAAAAATGACAACAACAAAGACGATCCCAACAGAAATAAAGGTACTGATGAACCACATCTACGAGCTTAACAAGGGTGTGCGCCAGATGGTGCTGTTCACCTGCAACAAGAAATATGGTCAGCTGGCCGTAGAGCGGCTGGAGAGCCAGGGCATCCCTTATGTGCTACAGCCAGCAGGACAGCAGAATCTGAATGTGTATTTCGGACGGCGAGAGTGTCTGGAAGCCATCCGGCTCATCGTCACCCGTCCGTTGAACCAGCTCACGCCCGAAGAGGATTTTATCCTTGGGGCGATGCTCGGCTACGACCTCTGCGCACAATGTGAAAGGTATTGTAAGCGCAAGCAGGGCAAGTGCGAATGCGATGGGAAGTGCGATGGCAAGTGTATCAACTGAAGCTTGGCTTGCCGCCATTACTCCCAACTTGACCTAAGGTCGAGCCTGCTCACGCTCGGCTGAGTCGAAGCGAGCTTCACTCTGCTCTCGCTCAATCGCAGCCTTGTAATCACAGGTATAAAATTCATATAAGTATTTGTTTAGTTATCAACGGGGTGGTTGGCTGTGATGGTCAGCCACTTTTTTAAAAGAATAGGATTATAATATTCAGGATGGCTGGACGATGCTTGACATCGGCTGTGGCGGAGGGGCAACCTTGCAACGCCTGTTGAAACGGAGCAAGGAGGCTAAAGTCTATGGCATCGATATCTCTGAGGAAAGTGTGGCAAAAGCCAAGAAGGTGAATGCCGACGTACTTGAAAGCAGGTATTTGTCACTCAAGGTTCAGCCGAGAAACTTCCTTACGAGGACGGGAAGTTCGACCTCGTGACGGCTGTAGAGACCGTCTATTTCTGGCCCAATCTGCCTGACTGCCTGAAAGAGGTAAGCCGTGTACTCAAGCAGGGCGGCAAGTTCGCCATCATGGTGGAGGTCGTTGACGGCGATTCCGTGTGGACGAACGTAGTGGAGGGCATGACGGCCTATTCGCCTGAAGAACTGAAAATGCTGCTCGACGATGCCGGCTTCACCCAAACGGAAATCCATCGCAAGAAACCTTCGTATACCACCATTATCGGCGTGAAGCCTTAACACTATGTCTTATGGTTATAATACCTGATGAGCAGGGCTACGCCTGTGAAAGCCAGAACGAATTCGAGGGCGACGATGAAGATGTACTGCATAATGGTAATGGTTTTATAAGTTAGGTGAGATGGCGCATATCCAGTTGTCGAGGCTCTGCTCATGGGTGTTGACAAAGAGCTGATCGCCTACGATGTGCGCCCCGTTCTCTTTCAGTCCGTCGCAGAACTCCTTGGCAACACGACCATTGTCATGTTTGTTCCCTAAAGCAACAATCACGGCGAAGTTCTTTCCTTTGAGACAGACTTCACGGAAGGTCAGAAACGCGTATTGCCAATGTGGCGCCATCTGTCCATTGGCCATAAACTCGACGGCAAGGACAAAACTCTGGCAGTTCTCAATCTGACGAGAGTTCATACTTTGGACGCTGACGGTCTCAGCCCCCAATTTGTCGGCTATCTTCTCTGCCATAGCCTGGCAGCTGTCGTAAACGACAATGATCGATTCATGCTTCATATCTCATTTCATTTGAATACAGGTGAAAAGGGGAAGTAATGTCTCACGACAGACTGCCCCGATAAACTTATATAATAACACGTACGCGCACTGATGCGCTGAGCCAAAAAGAGACCTCACGGTTGATAGTCCTTCTTACGGTTTATCTCATAAAATAGTGCTTTCGCCTCACGCCCTTACATCGAGGGCCGCTTGGCATTTTACCGAAAAAGGCTGGTCTTCAGACTTTCCTCCACTCCCAAGCGCCTTCTCACCCAAACGGGCAATGGCGTTTATGCTTAGGAGCCATAATGGAGTTCACTGCTGCGGGACAGTCGGAGATTCTCACTGGTGCAGACCGAGTGCAATCGAGCTCGCTCGAATTGCCGAGGTGCAGCCTCGTTCTCGCAATTTCGTTGCAAAGGTACGAATAAGTGAGCAAAATACCAAATTTTATTTGAGAATTTTCGTAATCGCGAAGCGCTTGCTACCATAGGGACGCAAGAACAGAAGTACTTCGACGAAGTCAAAGTTACGAAAAAAGTGCTGTTGAGACCGACAGTCAGAAGTTTTAAGGACGTGCAGATTTTTGTGCCAAGACCTCCCGT
>CACYQO010000018.1:84860-85990 GCA_902776545.1 uncultured Prevotellaceae bacterium
CCTCCCGTCACCCCTCCCATGATTTCTCTTTTAGGATAGCCACTATTGTAAATTATGTGCAATCGTATGTGGTCTACTACAAAGTGGTTCCGCTTCATACCTGAGGCAGGGGGGGGCAGACGGGAGTTCAGACGGGAGGTCTATGGGAGGTCTAAGGGAGGTCTCCGGACAAGACCTCCCGTGCTGAAAACCCCGATAAATACAGGCATTTCCAAAGGCGACGGGAGGTCTGATGCTTTTTCTGCTTACACCGCATATATCAGGACACAGTAGATCCTGATTTTTTGTTTTTGACGACACGCTTTTGTCAATAAAATTTGCAATACGACGTTTCTGTCAGGCGCCTTTGTATCTACCTGATATATAAGCAGTTGCAAAGCTCTGACTTTGAACTAATGAAAACCAGAGTTTAGATAGTCCAAACTATGAGTTTAGTTACTGCAAACTCCCAGTTTGGACTATCTAAAGTCCTTGTTTCCACCTCTTGTCACCGTAACCTGTTTGGCAAGACCACGCTTGTTGTTCGGAGCACAAAGGCTTGATGATCGCAACACGAAGCTTTCATAATGGCAACACGAAGCGTAGATAATCACAGCAACAAAGCCTCACGGGATTGTCCCAATGGGATGATTGTTGATACCGTGCTCGTCTCGACGAACATTCCTTTTTCAAGCCTTTGACGCTTGTTCTTACATGCGACGTTGCCGCTGTTCTTTACTGAAATCTTCCAAAGTGCCATATTCTTCTCTTTTTATTGGTTCATGGCACAAAGATAATGTGGAGCTATGCCATATCGAGGCACAACTCCACAAAAAATCTGTCACTAATGCCCCTCTTTTGGTCCTCTCTCGTTACTTTTTTTGCTCAAACAGCTTGAAATTCACAAAGATTTTTGTACCTTTGCGGCGTGAACGCCGCCAAGGCTGGAAAGCAGGTGCCCTGCACAAGCACCTTTGCTTACTCGTATCAGGCAATTATCAAACAAAAATAGAAACAATATGAGAAGAAAATCTTTCTTTTTGATGCTCGCCCTGCTCTGCACCCTCGTGCAGACAACGTGGGCTCAAGACGTATGGGACGGCTCGACATCCAGGCCGACCTACCTCCCCGGTCGTCAGGTTATAATCATC
>CACYQO010000019.1 GCA_902776545.1 uncultured Prevotellaceae bacterium
CGCATGCTCACCATCCCCCTGCAACTGACCTATGAACTCAGTCCGAAGCTGCAGCTCAAGGGCGGTCCCTATCTCTCGCTCCTGCTCGCAAAGGACTTCTACGGCTATGCCTTCGACGGCTACCTGCGCAAAGACGATCCAACGGGCGCTAAAGTGGTGATGGGCGACAGGGCAGGAGAGTGGGCCACCTACGACTTTGGCGACGATCTGCGCTCATCACAGTTTGGCTTGACGGTCGGCATCGACTGGACCTTCTGTCGCCAGTTGGGTCTCTCGGCCGACCTCTCATGGGGCCTCACCGGCATCTTCCATGGCGATTTCAAAACCGTGGAACAGACGCTTTACCCGATCTATGGCACGATAGGCCTGTTCTACAGAATATTCTGACGAATGGAAACGTATAGCATAACATAATTATAAAATAAACAGCTTATGAAAAAGATCTTTACTTTATTGTTGGTTGCGATGACGGCTGTTGTCGCCCGCGCAACAGATTACATCGTACCCGTCACAGTGGTTGTCAACGACGTGACGTCTGAGCAGCTCGGCGAATTCTCGATCGTTGAGAACGACGGACTGTATGACATCAGTCTGAAAAATTTTGTTTTAGATAGCGAAAATGGTCCTATGGGAGTGGGTAACGTGGAGCTCAAGGGCATTCAACCCTACCAGGACGGTAAGGCCACGCTGTTCGTTACGGAGAAAGAAGTGACGATGACCGACGGCGACAACCCCAACGTGGTTGTCTGGATGGCAAGCATGCTGCCCCCCGTCAACGTGTTGCTGCGCGGAAAGATTGAAGGCGAACACCTGTATATGAATCTTGACATCGACCTGATGGAGACCATGGGGCAGCTTATCCAGGTGACCGTCGGCGAAGGCTATCAGATGCCGAATCCCAGCTTTGAGCTATGGCACCCTTCTGATGAAACCCATGTCGAGCCTGACGGCTGGCACTCCTTTGAGAGCGCTACAGGTGCCTTGATGGCATTTGCCGGCCACCACCTCACCAAGTCCAAGAATGCGCATTCTGGTTATGCCTGCGCACGTATCTATTCCTCATCCATCTTTGGCATCGTAGCCAATGGCACGATGACCACCGGCCGTTTGAATGCAGATGCTATGTCTGCCACCGACCCCGCCAACAATGCATACCTGGACACAAGCATGCCCGATGTCGACGGCGCCGGCATGCCCTTCTACATCCCCTTGTACTCGCATCCAGACTCTATCGCCGTCTGGGTGAGATTCAGACAGGGTTCGGTCAATCCTGAACATCCCTATGCCACCATCAGCGCGGTCATCACGGATGGTACCTACTATCAGGACCCTGAGGATAAAGAGTACACCAACGTCGTGGCAAAGGCAAAGAACAACAAGATAGCCACCACCGACGGCGAATGGGTACGCGTTACGGCTCCCTTTGTTTATACAGAGAATGCCGTTGAACCGCAAGCCATACTGGTCACCGTCTCCACCAATGCCGATGCAGGTCAGGGCAGCGACGGCGACGAGGTGCTGGTCGACGACATCGAGCTTGTCTACGACGCCATGGTGACCAGCCTGAAGGTCAATGGTCAGGAAGTGCCGGGCTTCAGTCCTGATGTATTTGAGTATGAGATTGAACTGGAGCAGGGTGTCACGACAGAAGACATTGAGGTCGTCGTCGAAGGCAAGTCTGCCCATGTCATTAAGGATGTCTCTTTCACAGACTCCAACGTATGTACTGTGATAGCTTTAGGTGGTGACATGAAGCACATGTCCACGTATGTCATCCGTGAGAAGGGTAGCGGCACAGGCATCCGCAGCATCAAGACGGCAGCTGGTCAGCCCGCCTACTACATGCTTGACGGTCGTCAGGCTAAGACGTTGGCCCCAGGTCGCATCTACATTCGCCGTCAGGCCGACGGAACGGTCACGAAGATCCTTCGATAATCCGTCCCCTTCCTGCGCTGTGCATCAAGCATCCTGCGCATAAATCGAGTAGGAGGAAAACTACTTCATTTTCCTCCTACTCGATTTTGCTGCAAAGGGGCATTCAAATTTGCCTGACGTGGTCAATGCCGATTGCCCTCAGGGGTCAAATACGCGTGGCTTTTCCAGGCAGCAAAAAGCTGCCTTATCCATATTGAAAACCGCTGATCATTTGCCGAGGGCGGCGAGTTTCGATTTGATCTTATCGACGTAGGCGTCGATGGTGGCGACGGCGACGATGTTCACCACGTCACGGACCGAGGCACCGAAGTCGATGAAGTGGATGGGCTTGTTCAGACCCATCTGGATTGGGCCAATGATTTCCGCGTCGGTGCCGAGCATCTGCAGCATCTTGTAGGAAGAACGGGCGGAGGTGAGGTTGGGGAATACCAGCGTGTTCACCCGCTTGCCCTTCACCTTTGTGAATGGGTACTGCTCGTCGCGCAGCTCGTCGTCGAGGGCGAATCCTAACTGCATCTCACCGTCGATGGGCAGTTCTGGATAGAGCTGCTGCATCTGCTCCACGGCACTCTTCACTTTCTTGGCACCGTCGCTGGTGGAAGAGCCGAAGTTGGAGTGGGAGACCATCGCAATGACAGGCTTCTCGTTGAAGAAGCGAACGGCTGTGGCAGCGAGCTTGGCGATGTCGACGAGGGTGTTGGTGTCGGGGTTCTCGTTCACAAGCGTGTCGGCGATGTAATAGGTGCCTTTGGGCGAGTTGATGATGTGCATGGCACCGAAGTTCTTGTATTCTGGACGGATGCCTATGACCTCCTTGACGACCTTGACGGTGTTGGAGTATTTCGTGTAGAGACCAGTAATGAAGGCGTCGGCCTCACCTGTCTCGACCATCATCATGCCGAAATAGTTGCGCTCGAACATCTTGTCGTTGGCCTCCTGGAAGGTGTAGCCGTCGCGCTGGCGCTTCTCGGTGAGGATACGGGCGTAACGCTCACGGCGCTCCTGCTCGGAGGGATGGCGCAGGTTGACGATCTCGATGCCCTCGATGTTGAGGTCAAGGCTCTGAGCGAGTTTGCCGATGTACTCGTCATTGCCCAGCAGAACGGGATGGCAGATGCCTTCGGCCTTAGCCTGTACGGCGGCCTTCAGCATCGTGGGGTGTACGGCCTCGGCGAATACCACACGCTGGGGATGGGCTGCGGCGGTGGCGTAGAGCTTCTGCGTGAGTTTAGTCTCCTGACCGAGCAGCACGGAGAGAGAGTCTTTGTATTCGTCCCAGTCCTCAATCTTCTTGCGGGCGACACCACTCTCGATGGCGGCTTTGGCAACGGCAGAGGAGACCTCGGTGATGAGTCGAGGATCTACGGGCTTCGGGATGAAGTAGTCACGACCGAAGGTGAGGTTGTTCACCTTATACACATCGTTCACTACGTCGGGTACAGGCTGTTTGGCCAGATCGGCGATGGCATTGACGGCAGCGAGTTTCATCTCCTCGTTGATGGCGGTGGCGTGTACGTCGAGGGCTCCACGGAAGATATAGGGGAAGCCGATGACGTTGTTGATCTGGTTGGGATAGTCGGTACGACCCGTAGACATCAGGGTGTCTGGACGAGCCTCCATGGCATCCTCGTATGAGATCTCTGGTACGGGATTGGCCAGGGCGAAAATGACGGGATCCTTGGCCATCGTCTTCACCATGTCCTTGGAGAGCACGTTGCCCTTGGAGAGACCGACGAACACGTCGGCATCGCGAACGGCCTCTTCCAGCGTATGGATATCCGTGCGGCTGGTGGCGAAGAATTTCTTCTGTTCATTGAGGTCGGTACGACTGGTGGAGATGACCCCCTTGGAGTCGAGCATGACGATATTCTCCTTCTGGGCACCTATGGCCATATAGAGCTTGGTACAGCTGATGGCGGCAGCTCCGGCACCGTTGACCACGATCTTCACTTTCCTGATGTCCTTGCCGATAACCTCCATGGCGTTCTTCAGACCGGCGGCAGAGATGATGGCCGTGCCGTGCTGGTCGTCGTGCATCACGGGGATGTCGAGGGTTTTCTTCAGACGCTCCTCGATATAGAAGCACTCAGGCGCCTTGATGTCCTCGAGGTTGATGCCACCAAAGGTGGGAGCGATGCGCTCCACGGCCTCACAGAACTTCTCTGGATCCTTCTCGGCCACCTCGATGTCGAATACGTCGATGCCACCATAGATCTTGAACAGCAGGCCTTTACCTTCCATGACGGGTTTGCCGCTCATGGCACCTATGTCACCCAGTCCGAGTACAGCGGTACCGTTGGAGATGACGGCCACGAGGTTTCCCTTGTCGGTGTATTTATAAGCTGCATCTGGGTTTTCCTGAATCTCCAGACAGGGGAAAGCTACGCCGGGAGAGTAGGCCAGTGAGAGGTCTGTTTGTGTACGGTAAGCCTTCGTGGGCTTCACTTCGATTTTGCCAGGACGCCCGCTCTCATGATATTCCAGAGCGGCTTCTTTCGTGATTTTGACCATAGTTTATCGTATTATCCTAAAATGTTTGATGCTGAATTGAAAATCGGGCACAAAATTACAAAAATATCATCAGATATTTGTTTTTTTCTAAGTTTTTTCACTTTTCACTCTTCACTTTTCACTTTTTTATCGTAACTTTGCACCGAATTTGTATGAATATGCAGGAAACGAAACCCATTTCGGCTTATAAACAAGGTCTGCGTTCGAAGATCATCGAGACGGCGCTGAAGGCTTTCCGTGCGCGTGGTATCCGTGCGGTGACGATGGACGATGTGGCAACGGAATTGAAGATTTCCAAGCGTACGCTCTATGAGATCTTCGGTAACAAGGAGGAGGTGCTCTCGGAGTGCGTCAAGAAATATTTCGAGGACCGTCGACTGAACATGGAGGTGCAGATTGCACATTGTAAGAACGTGATGGAGATTGTGATGGTGTTCTTCCGTAAGAAGATTGACGAGATTCGTCAAACGAATCCGCAGTTCTATGCCGATCTGGCGCAGTATCCGCAGTTGGCAGACTATCTGAAGGATCAGAAGGAGCATATCCGTACGGAGTCGGCGAAGTTTTTCGAGCGTGGCAGACAGGAGGGCTATTTCCGTGGGGAGTTCAACCAAGAACTGGTGTCGGTACTCTTCGAAGCCCTGAACAAATACGTGATGGAGACCCGCCTGTATCAGCAGTATTCTTTTGAGGAGATTTTCAAGAACATGGCTGTCCTTACACTGCGGGGCATCTGTACGGACAAGGGATTGAAACTACTGGATAAGTTGTTGAAATAAACTACAGTTTTTTAACCACGAATTACCCTAATTTCACGTATTATTTGTGCGCAGCAAAAATAGCGAAATTAGGGTAATTCGTGGTCTTTAAATAATTACTGGTGCTGGTCGCGGAGCAAGTCGTTGACGGTCTTCACAGGATTGAAGGTGCCGAGGGGCACTTCGACGAAGACGGTACTCCAGTTGCTCATCGCACCGTTCCACAGACCTGGTAACTCTAAGGCTTTCAGCTCTTTACCGGCTTTCGATTTAGAAGAGATGAAACCTGTGGTCTTATCGACGAACTCAGGCAGATTGAAGGGCTTGCCCTGGTAGTCCTTCACGGCGCAGACGAGGTCTACGGGGTTGAAGTGCGTACCCTGGGTGAACATCTTCATATAGGCTTCGTTGTTCGTGTCGATCTGTGAACTCTCAAGGATCTGCAGCGATACGGTGCCATCCTGGTTGTAGGTGAGGAACGGACCACCACCAGGCTCGCCCACATTCTTCACGACGCCGCATACGCGCATCGGACGGTTCAGCTTCTCACGCAGGTAGGTGGCATCAGCCTTCTTGCCCTTGGCATCGGTGCAGAGGTTCTGGGCGACAAATTGAGCGATTTCGGCGATTTGAGCATCGGTGGGATTGCCGTCGAGGATTTTCAGATACTCAAAGGCCTGCTTCTGCAGAGTGACGAGCACGCCGGCGATGACCTGCTTCCACTCGACGGTCTCGGGCTTCAGACGATCGGGCACCACGTTGTCGATGTTCTTGATGAAGATGACATCGGCATCAATTTCATTGAGGTTCTCGATGAGGGCTCCGTGACCACCGGGACGGAACAGCAGCGAGCCGTCGTCATTGCGGAACGGGGTGTTGTCGGGATTGGCGGCAACAGTGTCGGTAGAAGGCTTCTGCTCAGAGAAAGTGATGTCGTACTTGATGCCGTACTTCTTGGCGAACGTGTCGGCCTTCTCAGCCACCTTGGCCTTGAAGAGCTCCATGTGCTCGTGAGAGACGGTGAAGTGTACATGGGCCTCGCCATTGGATGCGGCATAGAGGGCACCCTCCACGAGATGTTCCTCCATTGGCGTACGTGATCCTTCAGGATACTTGTGGAACAGCAACAGACCTTTCGGCAGCTGACCGTAGTTCAGCCCCTCGGCCTTCAGCATGTTGGCAGCGACAGCTTTGTACTTGCCCTCGGCGATGAGTGCCTTGATGCCCTTGCCTTCGTTCTTCTGGCAGACGGCGTCGAGTGCGTCGTAGAAGGCGAACTTCTCAATCGAATCGAAATACTTCTTCTCGAAGTCGGTGGTGGGCACGTCGTAGTCTGCGTCGACGAAGGCGAACATGTTTTTGAACATACGGCTGGCTGCTCCAGAGGCAGGTACGAACTTCACGATCTTGTTGCCTGCGGCCTTGTACTGGTTCCAGGTATCCTCATACTTCTTGCGCTCGTCGGCATTGGGGGCGATGATGCCACGTCCGATACCTGCGGCTGCCTCCAGCTTCAGGAAGGGGAATCCGGTTTTGAACTCGTTTAACTGATTCTCAATCTGCTCAGGGGTAATACCCTTCTGTGCAATCTGTTTTAAGTCTTTTTCTGATAACATAATTGTGGTTTTAAGTTAAAATTATGGTGCAAAGATACGATAAAAAGTGAAAAGTGAAGAGTGAAAAGTGAAAAATTTGCTGCCGCCACACATTTTTTCTTAATTCTTAACTCTTAATTCTCAACTTTTCACTATCTTTGTGCCGAAAAAGGTGGATTATGGCAGATTTGTTTTCATTTACTTACGACGAGAAGAAGAAAATGGCCGCTCAGACGGCTGCCATCCTGGCTGAGGAAATCGGTCTGGGTGACGATGCTGTGGAGGCCTGCCTGCTTGTGCCCGATGTGGACGAGGGAAATATCTCCCACGACGAGGTGAAGGCGCGCTATGGTGAGTCCGTGGCACGCATCATCGACGGTCTTGGGCGCATCCGTCAGCTCTATGAAAAGAATCCCGTCGTAGAGAGTGAGAACTTCCGTAATCTGCTGCTTTCCTTTGCCGAGGATATGCGCGTGGTGCTCATCATGATTGCCGACCGTGTGAACCTGATGCGGCAGATGAAGGCCTTCCTGGAAGAGTCTGACGATGAAAATCGCGAGGAGCGTGAGGCTTTCGTCAATGAGGTATCGCAGGAGGCCGCCTATCTCTATGCCCCCTTGGCACATAAGCTCGGACTCTATAAGCTGAAGAGCGAGCTGGAAGACCTCTCGTTGAAGTTCATGGAGCATGATGCCTACTACCTGATCCGTGAGAAATTGAACCAGACGAAGGCCTCGCGTGATGCCTATATCGAGGCGTTCATTCGTCCTGTGGAGCAGAGGGTGAAAGCGGCAGGTATCAAGTGTCACATCAAGGGCCGCACGAAGTCGATACACTCCATCTGGGAGAAGATGAAGAAACAGAAGTGCGGTTTCGAGGGTATCTACGACCTCTTCGCCATCAGGATAATTATTGAGGAGTCAGGAGACAGGAGTCAGGAGTTAGGAGAAAAAGAGCTTCATTCGCGTGAAGTGATGCAATGCTGGCAGGCCTATTCAATCGTGACGGATATGTATCAGCCCAATCCCAAACGCCTGCGCGACTGGCTCTCCGTGCCTAAGTCGAACGGCTATGAGAGTCTGCATATCACCGTCCTTGGACCGGAACAGAAATGGGTGGAGGTGCAGATCCGTACGGAACGTATGGACGAGATTGCAGAGAAGGGCGTGGCAGCCCACTGGCGCTATAAGGGTGTGAAGGGAGAGGCTGGACTTGACGACTGGCTCGCTGGTGTCCGCTCGATGCTGGAGCATGCCGACGGTTTGGAGGCGATGGATCAGTTCAAGATGGATCTCTACGAAGATGAGGTGTTTGTCTTCACACCCCGTGGCGACCTATATAAGTTCCCTGTTGGTGCCACCGTCCTCGACTTCGCCTATCATATCCACTCCAAGATCGGCAACCAGTGTACGGGTGGCCGCATCAACGGCCGTGTGGTATCCATCCGTTATCTGCTGAAGAGTGGCGACCAGGTGGAGATTCTCACATCGTCCACACAGAAACCTCGTCAGGAGTGGCTCTCAATTGTGAAGACCTCGCGTGCGAAGTCTAAGATCCGTCTGGCGTTGAAGGAGACGCAGGTGAAAGACGGTCTCTTTGCCAAGGAGATGCTGGAGCGTAAGTTCAAGAACCGTAAGATCGAGCAGAACGAGGCGACGATGTTCCACGTCATCAAGAAGATGGGCTTCAAGGAGGTGAGTGACTTCTACAAGCAGATTGCCGAAGGACTGATCGATGCCAATGCCGTCGTAGATAAATATATAGAGGTACGTGAGGGCGAGAAGACCGTCACGGGAGATAATGTCGCACGTTCTGCCTCGGAGTTCGAACTCGATGAGTCGAAGATTGCCGGACTTAATACTCATCTCTCAGATGACGTGTTGGTTATCGACCGTAATCTCAAGGGCCTCGACTATCAGCTGGCACGCTGTTGTTCGCCTATCTATGGCGATCCCATCTTCGGCTTCGTCACCATCAGCGGCGGCATCAAGATACACCGCATCGACTGTCCCAATGCCCCTGAACTCAGACGCCGTTATGGCTACCGTGTGGTGAAGGCCCGTTGGAGTGGCAAGGGTTCGTCGCAGTATTCCATTACGCTCCGTGTGGTGGGCAATGATGACATCGGTATCGTGAACAATCTGACTAGCATCATCTCGAAAGACGAGAAACTCGTCCTGCGTAGTATCAACATCGATTCCCACGACGGCCTGTTCCGTGGCAATCTCGTCGTGATGCTCGAAGACACTTCGCGCCTGGAGGCGTTGCTGAAGAAGTTGCGCACCGTGAGAGGCGTGAAACAAGTGGAAAGAATATAAAAACCTAAGGCGAAATGAGACGATTAACGACTTTCATGTTCGTAATGGCATTGTTGGTGACAGCATCTGTTGGGTGTAAACAGACGGCTGAAGATCGTTATAATCGTTATCTGGAAGAAATTGCTGACACATCGTCATTGATAGAGTTCATCACGCCAGAGGAAGACCCAGTGCCGCCCCCGACAGATGACGGCGAAGATCCTTTTGCCGATGATGGCAAGGGTATCTACACCATTCCTGAGATTCCAAAGCAGCGGAAGGTGAATATGAATACCGACACTTACGAGCTGGATAAATACATGCGGGGCAAAGAGTAACCTTTTCCCCTCCTAAATTAGGAGGGGTGCCCGTCAGGGCGGGGTGGTCTGAACGCCCTTATTCTCTATAGAGCCAAGAAAGTATTTGGTTGATCCAACGGATGCCGACACGGAACCAACGGAAAGTGCTCTGTTCCTTACCGCCGAAACGCAGGATAAATTCGCGGAAAGGATTCTTCTGGAACGGCAGGCCCACGTCCATGAAACACATGTGGTCGCAACCTCTTTGATAACAGTCCTGCATCGTGTCCCAGATGGTCATCACGTCGGGATGTACGTGGATGAACGATTTCCGTCGGAACGCCGAATACCAGAGATACGCATTTCCCTCACTATATACGATGGCTGAACAGCCGATGACGCGTTGGTGATACTTTGTCACGAAAAGCCGTCCGTCTTCTTTACTCATGATGTTCCTGAAAAACTGATCGTCGGGGATATAGCGCCTTGGCTTCCAGAAATTATGTTTCCGCAGCAGTTTTGAGAAGGCCTTGAAGTCTTCCTCCGTCTGTACTTCGTTGGTGGTAACACCTTTCTGACGAGCGTTGTCGATACGTTTCTGCAGTTTCTCGCTGATACGCTCCTCTGGGGCATGACGGTGCAGCGAGTTGTGGATGCTCATCCAATGTACAGGGAAGAAGTGCTGCTGTTTCAGTTGCTTGTAACCCGTCATCTTCTGACTCAGGTTGCTCACCTCCAAGTAGGACGTACGGTTGCTCAGCGTCTTCGTCAACGCCTCGAGCATCAGACCGAAGAGCTGGTCGCGCGGATACTGGTCGTCGTTGTAATACTCACCTTCGCCCAGCACGCGACAGTGGACGAGTAGGGGGAAGAGGAACGTACGGAAGCGCACGATGCCCAGCATGTGACTCACCACCTCGCCCTGCTCATTCGTGACCACCACCATATACGGCTTCTGACGGGGTGTCTCCCTCGTCATCTTGAAGAGCCGCGTGCTGTGAAAGAAGTTCGCATCCTTCAGCGGCGGCAGATCTTCGGTCTTACGATATATGGTGGTCTTCAGTCCATTCATACTGCAAAGATACGATAAAAAGTGAAAAGTGAAGAGTGAAAAGTGAAAAATTTGCTACCGCTCTATATTTTTTCTTAATTCTTAACTCTTAATTCTTAACTTTTCACTAACTTTGCAGCGAATTAATAACAAAATCTGATATGACATCATTCAAAGACCTGGCGCAGATGCGCCGCAGCCATAGGAAGTTTACTGACGAGGAGATCGACGCAGAGGATATGAAACTCATCCTGCGTGCAGCCCTTATGTCGCCCACCTCAAAGAGCCAGCGTGCCTGGCAGTTCGTCGTCGTAGATGACAAGCTCGACCTCGAGAAACTCGCCGATGCGAAGAACCTCGGTTCAAAGTTCCTCAAGGATGCTCCCGTCGCCATTGTCGTGCTGGGCGATCCTGTGCAGAATGACTGTTGGGTGGAAGACGGTTCCATCGCAGCCATCTCCATGCAGTATCAGGCAGAAGACCTCGGACTGGGCTCCTGTTGGATTCAGATGCGTGGGCGTGGTCTCGACGACGGAACGTCTGCCGATACTGTCATCCGTGGCGTCCTCGACATTCCTGAGAATTTCTCGTGTCTCTGCATCCTTGCCATCGGCCACTGGGCTGACGAGCGCAAGCCTCAATCAGAGGATAAACTCAAGTGGGAGAATGTACACCTGAATAAGTTTTAAGGAGTCAGGAGACAGGAGTCTGTAGATATGATTAATTACGACTTAAATAAGATCAAGGCCATCATCTTCGATATCGATGGGGTGCTGAGTGCTGAGACCATCACGATGGACAATGACGGCGTGCCCCAGCGGACGGTGAATATCAAGGACGGCTACGCCATTCAGCTGGCGATGAAGCTCGGACTGCGCATCGCCATCATGACGGGTGCCAAGGTCGAAAGTGTGCGTCACCGTTATGATGGACTGGGCGTGAAGGATATCTATATCGCCTGTGCCGTGAAGATTCAGACCTATGACCAGTTCCTGGCGAAATATGGGCTCACAGACGAGGAGGTGATGTATATGGGCGACGACATTCCTGATCTGGAGATTATGCGTCGTGTGGGTTGTCCTGTCTGTCCCAAGGATGCCTGTCCGGAGATCAAGGATGCCTCTATCTACGTCAGCGACCGCAAGGGTGGCTACGGCTGTGGGCGTGATGTCATCGAGCAGACGCTCCGTGCCCAAGGCAAGTGGGTGATGAACGCCAAAGCCTTCGGCTGGTAAATTTAGCAACGGACTACACGACTAAAGGACTCTGCCGTGAAAAGTCGTTAAGTCCTGAAGTCCGTTGCAAAAAATAAATGAGAAATGAAGAATCATCATATAATTCTGGCGAGTAATTCGCCGCGTCGTAAAGAGTTGTTGGCAGGTCTTGGTCTGCCCTTCGAGGTGCGGGTGTTGCAGGATATCGACGAGAGTTATCCTGACAATCTGCCTGTGTCTGAGGTGGCCCTTTACATTGCTGGTAAGAAAGCCGATGCCTATCGTGCCTCCCTTGCCGACGACGAACTCGTGATCACAGCCGATACTGTGGTCATCGTGGGCGACGAGATTCTGGGTAAACCCGCCGATGAGGCAGATGCCGCACGGATGTTGCGACTCATCAGCGGACGTACCCATCAGGTCACTACCGGTGTCTGTATGCTCAGCCGTGAGACGGAACGCCGCTTTGCCGTCACTACCGATGTCACCTTCAAACCCCTCTCCGACGACGAGATCCTCTATTACATCACCCACTATAAGCCCTTCGACAAGGCTGGCGCCTACGGCATCCAGGAATGGATAGGCTACATCGGCGTCACAGGTCTTCACGGCAGTTACTACAACGTGATGGGCCTCCCCGTACAACGCATCTACGAAACACTCCAACAGATTGAATAGACACATTATTATATTATATAGACACAATGACACACAGGATAACACATTACGCTCGACTTACAGCCCTGCTGCTTCTACTTTTCACTTTTCACTTCTCTCTTTTCACTTCTGCTCAAAAGCGTCAGATGGCCGAGGCGGAGAACTATCTGCGCAGCGGCAAGAACTTCGACAAGGCAGAACAGCTTATGACCAAGCTCCTGCAGGACTCCGTCAACCAGCAGAATCCACGCATCTACAACCTCTGGCTGCAGGCCGTGGAAAAACAATACCAGGAACTCAACGAACGGATGTACAAACATCAGACTATCGACACCCTGAAACTCTTCACCCTCAACCGTCGCATCTTCACCATCGCAGAGCGTCTTGACTCCGTCGATGCTATGCCAGACAAAAAGGGTAGGGTGGACCCCGACTATCGCAAGGACAACTCCCAGCGTCTGCTCGGCTACCGTCCGAATCTCTTCTTCGGAGGTACCCATCATCTGCGGAAGGGAGACTTCCTCACTGCCTACGACTTCTTCGAGACCTATATCGACTGTGACCGTCAACCGCTCTTCACAGACCAGCATCTGATGGACCGCGACACGCGTATGGGGGAGGCTGCCTATTGGGCCACCTACTGCGGCTATCGTATGAACGATCCTGTGCTCACCCTCCGTCACTCCGAGCTCGCCCGTCGTGACACCAGCAAACTCGATTACACCCTCCAGTTCGTAGCTGAGGCTTGGAACCGTTTGGGTGACAAGCAGCGCTATGCCGAAATTCTTTGGGAGGGATTTGCCTTCTATCCCAAGTCTGCCTATTTCTTCCCCCGTCTCATGGATGCCTATACAGCCAAGGGCAACTACGAGCAGGGACTGATGGTCGTCGATGAGGCTTTAAAGACCGACTCCCTCAGCGAACTCTACCTCTTCGCCAAGTCCACGATGCTCCTCAACCTCGGACGCTATGCTGAGTGTTTGGAAATCAGCAATCGTCTCATCGCCCTCAACGACCAGATGGCTGATGCCTACTACAATGCCGGTACTGCCTGTCTGAACATCATCCTCAAGATGGACTCCCGTCGCCATAAGAAACAAATCCGTAAGATGTACCAGAAGGCGCAGCCTTATATGGAGACTTATCGCCAGCTCGCCCCCGAGGCGAAGGACAAATGGGGCCCCGCCCTCTATCGCATCTATTTCAATCTGAACCTCGGCAAACAGTTCGATGAAATTGATCGCCTGCTCAAGAAGTAACCGTTTTCCCCTCCTAAGTTAGGAGGGGTCAGGGGTGGTCTGAAGAAGCGAACAGCTTCCCGCGTTCAGACCCCCTCTGGCTCCCCCTAATTTAGGGGGAGAATTATCTGTTCTATAGGCTATATGATCACAAATCTTGTTAATTAATTATAAAAGTAATCATCTGTAAACCGTAAACTGTAAACCGTAAAAAAAAAATTCGTAACTTTGTGGAATTAGAAGTATTATTAACGTCTAAAACATAAAGAATTATTGATTATGGCAGACAATGCACAACTGATCGCTCAGTGCGAGGCACGGGCAAAAGAATGGCTCTCTCCCGCCTTTGATGAGGAGACACGTAAAGAAGTACAGGCAATGCTCGACGCAGAGGACAAGACCGCTCTCATCGACGCCTTCTATCAGAACCTCGAGTTTGGTACAGGTGGACTCCGTGGTATCATGGGAGCCGGTACCAACCGTATGAACAAGTACATCGTAGGCATGGCCACACAGGGCTTCGCCAACTACATCCTCAAGGCCTTCCCAGGCCGTAAGGATCTCGCTGTCGTCGTAGGTCACGACTGCCGCAACAACGGACGTATGTTCGCAGAGTCCGTGGCAGCCATCTTCTCCGCCAACGGCATCAAGGCTTATCTCTTCGAGAGCCTCCGTCCCACGCCGGAGATCTCCTTCGCTATCCGTCAGTTGGGTGCACAGGCAGGTGTGAACGTCACCGCCTCTCACAACCCTCGTGAGTACAATGGCTACAAGGCTTACTGGGATGACGGTGCTCAGGTGCTTGCTCCGCACGATGTGGGCATCATCGAGGAAGTCAACAAGGTGACTATCGACCAGGTGAAGTTCGAGCCCAACTACGACCTCATCGAGATCATCGGTGGTGAGATGGACTGGGACTACCTGCAGGCCGTCAAGGAGGCTATGGTCGATCAGGATGTCATTCTGCGTCAGAAAGACCTTAACATCGTCTACTCTCCGATGCACGGCACAGGCCGCGTTATCATCCCCGAGGCCCTGCGCTCATGGGGCTTCCAGAACATCCATGTCGTCCGCGAGCAGATGGAGATCGACGGTAACTTCCCCACCGTCGTCAGCCCCAATCCTGAGAACGCTGAGGCTATGACACTCGGCATGAAACTCGGTACGAAGCTCAATGCCGACCTCGTCATCGCTTCCGACCCCGATGCTGACCGTCTCGCCATCGTATGCCGCAACTCGAAGGGTGAGTGGGAAATCCTCAACGGCAACCAGACCTGTATGATGTTCTGCTGGTATATCATCGCCAACAAGAAGAAACTCGGTCAGCTCAAGGGCAACGAGTTCCTCGTGAAGACCATCGTCACCACCGAGGAGATTGCCGAGATCGCCAAGAAGAACGGTGTCGAGCTGCGCGACTGTTACACAGGCTTCAAGTGGATTGCCAACGAGATCCGCATCTCTGAGGGCAAGCAGAAGTACATCGGCGGTGGTGAGGAGTCATTCGGCTTCCTGCCGTTCGACAAGGTCCGCGACAAGGACTCCCCCGCATCTATCTGCCTCATCTGTGAGATCGCAGCTTGGGCCAAGGACAACGGCATGACGCTCTACGACCTGCTGATGAACATCTACGCCGAGTATGGCTTCTCGAAGGAGAGCACCATCAACGTGGTGAAGCCCGGTAAGAGCGGTGCCGACGAGATCAAGCAGATGATGGTCGACTTCCGTGCCAATCCTCCGAAGGAGTTGGGTGGCGAGCCCATCGTGCTTTGGAAGGACTATCAGACACTCGAAGGCAAGAAGGCCGACGGCAGCGTGGAGAAGCTCAATATGCCCACCACGGCCAACGTACTCCAGTGGTTCTGCGCCGACGGCACGAAGATCTCCGTACGTCCTTCCGGCACTGAGCCGAAGATCAAGTTCTACTGCGAGATCAAGGATTCTGCCTTCAAGGGTGCTGCCGACTACGACAAGTGTACTAAGGCTGCCGAAGATCGCATCGAGGCCATCAAGAAGAGTCTCAGCCTCTAATACTTCTAATAATAATCCCCGCCAATTGCGGGGATTATTATTGTCAATTCTGCCGATGTCGCATGCGGAATGGCACCAATCCACCTCGTGAGTCTCGAGCCCCCAAAAGTACGCAAAAACGCAAAACGCAACCTTGGGTTATCGTCAAATAACCTTGCGTTATTGCGCAAGAAGGCCGGGTTATTGAAGAATAAATTTTTGAAAAAAGTTGCGGAAATGTTTGGCTGTTTCGGATATTTTTTGTAACTTGGCAGAGGAATAAGAGGATGGAATGAAGCTTCTTCAGACCCCCTCTGGCTCCCCCTAACTTAGGGGGAGAAACAGATACCTCCTTCTCGATTTCTCTATTTTAGAAACGCCTCAGCGCGGGCGAGGTCTTCAGGTGTGTCGATGCCGACGGTCTCGACATCGGTGAGGCCCACACGGATGCGGTAGCCGTTTTCGAGCCAGCGGAGTTGTTCGAGGCTTTCTGCCTTCTCCAAAGCGCTCTGCGGCAGACGGGTAACCTCGGCGAGCACCTCACGACGGTAGGCATAGATGCCCAGGTGTTTGAGGAAAGGGTAGTGGGTGAGCCACTCGTCGGCCTCTATACCTCTTATATATGGTATAACGCTGCGGCTGAAGTAGAGGGCAAAACCGCGACGGTCTGTGACGATCTTCGGTGAGTTGGGGTTGCGCACGGCGTCGATGGTCTCGAAACGCTTGCCGAGTGTGCCGATCTGCGTGGCAGGATCATCGAAGAGCTGCATGAGCGTCTCGATCTGTGAGGGTTGGATGAAGGGCTCGTCCCCCTGGATATTGATGACCACCCTCTCTTCTCTTTCCTCTTTCCACTTTCCACTTTCCTCGATTTTCTCCACAGCCTCCTCGATGCGGTCGGTGCCGCTCTTGTGGTCGGCACGCGTCATGACGGCACGGCCTCCGAAGGCTTCGACGGCCAGGAAGATGCGCTCATCGTCGGTGGCGACATAGGCCTCGGGCAGGATGCTGACGGCCTGTTCATAGACTCTCTGGATCACCGTCTTGCCGCCGAGCACGGCCAGCGGCTTGCCCGGAAAACGCGTCGATGCGTAACGGGCGGGAATAACTGCTATAAACTTCAATTTTATAATTCTTTTAATTCTATAATTCTTCTTTGTGGTTGCAAAGGTAATCAAAAATCTGCATTTTATCGTTAAATTATATGGAAAAGTTTTGGCGGCTGCAAAATTATTAGTAAATTTGCAAAGATTTTCAAATGACTACTCAATGACAACCAAACGATATATCATCACAATCATGGCCTTCATGTTCCTGTTGCCCGTTGGCGCTCAGAAGATTACGCTCGGCACGACAATAACCAAGGACGGGGGCGAATACAACGGAGAGATACAGTCTGGCAAGCCTCACGGCAAAGGCCGCACAGTATATAAGAATGGTAACCTGTATGAAGGCGAGTACGAAAAGGGTAAGCGCCAGGGTTACGGCACCTACGTCTTCAAGGACGGTGAGAAATACGAGGGCGAGTGGTACCAGGACCAGCAGCATGGTCAGGGCATCTACTACTTCGCCAACAACAACCGTTACGAAGGCCTGTGGTTCCGCGACTACCAGCACGGACACGGCATCATGTACTACTTCAATGGCGACAAGTACGACGGCGCGTGGTTCAAGGACATGCGTTCGGGCAAGGGACGTTACACGTTCGCCGGCGGCGCTTATTACGATGGCGACTGGCTGAACGACAAGAAGCATGGACAGGGTACGTTCGACTGGGGCGACGGCTCTTCGTATAAGGGCGAATGGAAAGACAACATGCGCTCGGGCAAGGGCACGTTCCGCTATGCCGACGGTGACACGTACATCGGTCAGTGGGCCCACGACGAGATGAACGGACGGGGCATCTACAAGTTCCAGAACGGCGACGTGTATGAGGGTGACTACGTGAACGGCAACCGCACAGGATCGGGCATCTTCAGCTATGCCAACGGCGACCGCTACTCCGGTTCGTTCGTGAACGGTGACAAGCAGGGCCAGGGCACGTTCATCTGGAAAAACGGCGATATGTACACTGGCCAGTGGCGCGCCGACAAACAGGACGGCCGTGGTAAGCTGACGAAGAAGAACGGCGACACGGTGGAGGGTATGTTCCGCAACGGCAAGACTAACGGCGAGTGCATCATGCGCTTTGCCGACGGCTCGAAGTTCAAGGGCCACATGAAGGATGGCAAGCGCAACGGTCCGGTCATCGAGGAGGACAAGGACGGTATCCGTTTCGAGGGAACCTACGTCGACGATGTGCGCGACGGTAAGTTCGTCGAGAAAGACCGCAACGGCCGCATCATCCGCCAGGGAACGTATACCAGAGGACACAGATCTGTAAATTGAACATTGAATATTGAACATTGAATATTGAACATTAAATAAAAAAGCTTATGATTATTGACACAATTGACAAGTTGAGTGACTACGTGGAACTGAATCCGCTGTTTGCCGACGTAGTTGCATTCCTCAAAGCCAACGACCTCCAGACGATGGAGCCCGGCAAGTATCCCATCAAGGGCGATGATGTTTTTCTGAACCTGCAAGTAGCCAAGCAGCGCACGAAGGACACCGCCTTCCTTGAAACCCACATCAAGATGATCGACATCCAGATTCCCATCTCCTGTGCCGAGACCTTCGGCTACACACCGTTGGAAAGTCTGCCCGCCTTCGAGTACAACGCCGAGAAGGACATCACGAAGTATGGCGACACGAAGGCTCAGGACTATGTGACGCTCGACCCTGGTCTGATGGCCATCTTCTTCCCTCAGGACGGACATGCTCCCTGCATCATCGATGAGCCCGAGATCAAAAAAGCCATCTTCAAAGTGAAGGTGCAATAAATCGAAGGTGAAAGAATAAATCGTAATATCGAAATAACGTAATAACGAAATAACATGGCAAAGAAAGAAACAACCGAAAAGAAGGCTGCCCCGAAGAAAGCTGCAGCCCCTGCAAAGAAAACAACGGCAAAGAAGACAACGGCAAAAAAGACTACCGCCAAGAAAGTAGCAGTGAAGAAAGCTATTGAGCCTGAGAATCCGCATATCGGACTGGTGCGTAACGACGGTTGGCTGGAACCCTTTGAGGACGCCATCCGCGGACGTCACGACCACGCCGTGTGGAAGATCAACCAACTGACGCAGAACGGCAAGAAGAAACTGTCGGACTTCGCCACCGGTCATCTCTACTTCGGCCTCCACAAACTGCCGAAGGGCTGGGTGTTCCGTGAGTGGGCGCCTAACGCTACTGACATCTACCTGATTGGTGACTTCAACGACTGGCAGGAGAACGATAAATACCGCTGCAAGCGCATCCCCGGCACGGACAACTGGGAGCTGAAGCTCTCGGAGAAGGCCATGAAGCACGGCCAGCTCTATAAGATGAAGGTAAAGTGGAACGGCGGTGAGGGCGAGCGCATCCCCGCCTGGTGCCAGCGCGTGGTGCAGGACGACCAGACGAAGATATTCTCTGCCCAGGTGTGGAGCCCCGAGAAGCCTTACGTGTTCAAGAAGAAGGCCTTCAAGCCCAAGAAGAACCCTCTGCTCATCTACGAGTGCCACGTGGGTATGGGACAGGATGCCGAGAAGGTGGGCACCTATACTGAATTCAAGGATAACGTGCTGCCACGCGTCATCAAGGACGGCTACAACTGCATCCAGGTGATGGCCATCCAGGAGCATCCCTACTATGGCTCCTTCGGCTACCACGTGTCGTCGTTCTTCGCACCCTCCAGCCGTTTCGGTACGCCCGAGGAACTGAAGGAACTCATCGACACCGCCCATCAGAAGGGTATCGCTGTGATCATGGACATCGTTCACTCCCATGCCGTGAAAAACGAGGTGGAAGGTCTCGGCAACCTCTGCGGCGACCCGAACCAGTTCTTCTATCCCGGCGACCGTCACGAGCATCCCGCCTGGGATTCGCTCTGCTTCGACTACGGCAAGGACGAAGTGCTCCACTTCCTGCTCTCCAACTGTAAGTACTGGCTTGAGGAATACCACTTCGACGGTTTCCGTTTCGATGGTGTTACCTCGATGCTCTACTACTCACACGGACTGGGAGAGGCCTTCGGCGGCTATGGCGACTACTTCAACGGTCACGAGGACGACAACGCCATCTGCTACCTGACGCTCGCCAACAAGCTCATCCACGAGGTGAACCCCAATGCCATCACCATCGCCGAGGAGGTGTCGGGCATGCCCGGACTCGCTGCGAAGTTCGAGGACGGTGGCTACGGCTTCGACTACCGCATGGCCATGAACATCCCCGACTACTGGATTAAGACTATTAAAGAGGTACGCGATGAGGACATCAACGTGTGCTCCATCTTCTGGGAGGTCAAGAACCGTCGTCCTGACGAGAAGACCATCTCATACTGCGAGTCGCACGACCAGGCACTTGTGGGCGACAAGACCATCATCTTCCGCCTCATCGACGCCGACATGTACTGGCACTTCGCCAAGAAGGACGTCAACGACATGGCGCAGCGTGGTATCGCCATGCACAAGATGATCCGACTTGTGACCGCTGCGGCCATCAACGGCGGCTACCTGAACTTCATGGGTAACGAATTTGGCCATCCCGAGTGGATCGACTTCCCGCGTGAGGGTAACGGCTGGTCTTATAAGTACGCCCGCCGTCAGTGGAACCTCGTCGACAACAAGGACCTCTGTTACCATTGGCTTGGTGACTTTGACCGTGAGATGCTGAAGGTCATTAAGTCGCAGAAGAACTTCCAGGACACGCCTGTGCAGGAAATCTGGCATGATGATGGCGACCAGGTACTCTGCTTCATGCGCGGCGACCTCGTCTTCGTGTTCAACTTCTCGCCGACACGCTCTTACACCGACTACGGCTTCCTCGTGCCTACAGGCTCATACGAGGTGGTGCTGAACACCGACTCGAAGGACTTCGGCGGCAACGGCTTCGCTGACGACTCGATGACACACCTGACGAACTACGATCCGCTCTATGTGCAGGATCATAAGGAGTGGCTCAAGCTCTATATCCCCGCTCGCTCCGCCGTCGTCCTGCGCAAGGTGTAATCATAAAGTTCAAAGCTCAAAGTTCAAAATTTAATGAACTATAACCATCCCTTGATAAACGGTAGCACCGTCACCATCCGCGTGATGTGTGCTATCGTTTTTCTCTTGTTCTCCTTCTGCTGGCTCTTCTTCCAGGCAGACCAGCTGGCGATGACACAGCATGTGCTCAGCGGTGGACTGACGCAATACGATCCCGTCATGGGCACGCTCATCATCACTGGTCTGCTGATGGTGTTGCAGTTGTGTATCAACCATTTTCTCAGACTGAAGAAACGGTCACATGCACTCACGTATGTGCCCTCGATGATGCTGCTGGCCCTTGTCTCTGAAGTCAGTCAGCAGATAGAGAGTGGCGACGGTGTAAGCCCGTGGACTTGGGTGCTGCCCTTGCTGGTGCTGCTGGTGTTGGGTGCCGTTGTCTGGGTGGCGCGGCTCGCACAGGAGGTGGAGTCAGACCGCAACTTCACGCTCTTCTCGCGGCCCATGTGGATCAATGCCCTGATGATGGCCGTGCAGATCATCTGCGTGGCATGGATAGGCAACACCAACGCCGTGTATCACTATCGCATGCAGACGGAGACGTTGCTGGCCGACGGCAAATATCAGAAGGCGCTTGAGGTGGGTAAAGAGTCGCTGGAGAGCGATGCCAACCTGCTGATGCTGCGCATGTATGCCCTGGCCAGGGAGAACGCCCTGGGCGAGAAACTCTTTGAATATCCTATCACGGCCAACGTCGAGCAGATGCTGCCTACCAGCGGACGTACACGGATGTACTACTGCCCGGAAGACAGCCTCTATAAGTTCCTCGGCGGCCGGCCCGCAGAGGCGATGACGCCCATGCACTTCCTTGATCTGCTGGAGCGACGGGACACTACTCTGAACACTCGTACCCCCGCGCCCCCGCGCCCCCGCACCTCCGTTTCACCTTTGATAGACTACAAACTCTGCGGACTGCTCATCGACCGTCAGATAGACCGTTTCGCCCGTGAGATCGGCAAATACTATCCCCTCGACGACCATCTGCCGAAACACTATCGTGAGGCGCTCGTACTCTACACTCATTCCCGTTCGAACCCTGTGGTGGTCTATCATCACGACGTGACCGACGAGGATTGGCGCAATCTGCAGGAATTGGAGTCTCGCTTCCCCAATGCCACGGAGCGACAGGGCAGGGTAGAGGACCAGTATCACGGCACTTATTGGTACTATTACAAGTATCTGCGATGAAAAAAATCTACAAGGCCCATATCCTCTATACGAAGGAGCAGAGCCGTTTCGAGTTGCTGGAGAACGGTTATGTTGCCGTCGATGCTGACGGGCGTGTGACAGGCGTAGCGACGGATCTGGCATCTTTAGACAGTCAGGATGCGGAAGTTACCGATTTCGGCGACTGTCTGCTGATTCCCGCCATGAACGACCTGCACGTGCATGCCCCGCAGTATCGCAATCAGGGCATCGCGATGGATCTGGAACTGCTGCCTTGGCTCCAGAACTACACCTTCCCTGAGGAAATGAAATATGCCAGTCTGGACTATGCCGAGCGGATGTATCGCCGCTTTGTCCGCGACCTCTGGCGTTTCGGCACCATGCGGGCTTGTGTCTTCGCAACGATACATACCGAGAGCACCCGTCTGCTGATGCGGCTCTTCCAGGAGTCAGGCATGGGAGCGCTGGTGGGCAAGGTGGCGATGAACCGTAATTGTCCGGCTGGGCTATCCGAGTCGGTAGAAGAAAGCGTCCAAGGATATGAGAACTTGATTTCTTGGTGTTCCCACGAAGGCAATCTCACGCCTCCCTCCTCACTTCTCCCTCCTCGTGTTCGTCCCATCGTCACCCCTCGTTTCATTCCATCTTGTACGCTGGAGATGCTTCGTGCCTGTGGCCAGCTGGCTGCTAAATACCAGTTGCCCGTGCAGTCTCATCTTTCAGAGAACAAGGACGAGATAGCCTGGGTAAAGACGTTGGAACCTGACAGTACCTGCTACGGCGATGCCTACGACCGTTACGGTCTCTTTGGACAGACGCCTACCGTGATGGCCCATTGCGTGTGGACCGATGGCGAAGAACTGGAACTGATGAAACGGCGTGGTGTGATGGTGGCTCATTGTCCTACGTCGAATTTCAACGTGGCTTCAGGCATGGCCCCCGTCCGTCGGTTCCTCGACGAAGGGCTGCCCGTCGGTCTTGGCAGCGATATCAGCGGCGGTCACGACCTGAACATCTTCCGCATGATGGTCTATGCCATACAAGTGAGCAAGATGCACTATCAGCAGAATCATGAGCGGCCGTTCCTCACCTTGTCTGAGGCTTTCTGGATTGCCACAAAGTCGGGAGGCAGTTTCTTCGGCCAGGTGGGAAGCTTTGAACCGGGTTATGAGTTCGATGCCCTTGTCATCGACGACCGCGACCTGAATCACGACAACTACACGCTCTTAGAACGCTTAGAGCGGTACATCTATCTGGGTGATGACCGTCAGATCATGCATCGCTTCTGCCGTGGGAAGGAAATATTATTTGATTAAGAAAGCCTCTGGACATCCAGAGGCTTTTTTCTTATGTGTAAAGGTAGCGCTTGATTGAGCGCTTGGGCGTCTTTTCGAATTCCTCGGTGCGGATCTCGATCTCGGAGACTTTCTCGTAGGCGGGAATCATCTCGTTGAGTCCGTTGAGGTTCTGGTCCATGACGTTGCGGATGTCGGCATCGGTGAACTTCATGTTCTTTGCCTCGTCGTAGTCGGGATAGACCAGAGCGACGAGCTTGTTGTCGCGCTGTACGATGACGCTTTCCACAACCATCGTCATCGAGTTGAGCTTGTCTTCAATCTCCTCAGGATAGATGTTCTGTCCGTTGGGGCCGAGGAGCATGTTCTTGATGCGGCCGTTGATGAAGATATTGCCGGCATAGTCCATCGTGCCGAGGTCTCCGGTGTGGTACCAGCCGTCGCGGTCGATGGTCTCGCGGGTGGCCTCCTCGTTCTTGTAGTAGCCGAGCATGACGTTCAGTCCTCGGGCGAGGATCTCTCCAGGAACGTGGGCCGGGTCTGGAGAGTCGATCTTCACCTCCATGTGGTAGGCAGCCTTGCCGCAGGAGCCGGGGACGAAGTAGTGCCAGTCTTCGTAGCCGATGATGGGTGCGCACTCTGTGGCGCCGTAGCCGACGGTATAGGGGAACTCAATACGCTTGAGGAAATGCTCGACCTCCTGATTGAGGGCAGCGCCGCCGATGATGACCTGATACATCTCTCCGCCGAAGGCCTTGAGCACCTCCTTGCAGATCATCTCGCGCACTTTCTTGGAGATGACGGGCATCTGCAGCAGCAGGCGCATGCGGTTGTTCTGGATCTTCGGGAACACCTTCTTGCGAATGATCTTCTCGATGATGAGCGGCACGGCAATGACGATGACGGGCTTGACTTCTGCCAAAGCCTGCGCGATGATGGCGGGCGAGGGCACACGATTGAGATAGTAGACATGACAGCCGCGTAGGAACTCATAGAGAAACTCGAAGGCCATACCGTACATGTGAGCCATAGGGAGCATGGAGATAACCCTGTCGCCCGGGTGGATGACGTTGCCGAGCACGTGCTGGGCGAAGTCAGAGTTAGACCATAGGGCACGGTAGGGCAGCATCACACCTTTGGAGAATCCCGTGGTGCCGCTGGTGTAGTTGATAAGTGCCAGCTCATCGGGCGACTGCTCATGATAGTAGCTGACATGCTCCTTGCGGAAGTATTTGGGGAACTTCTTGCCGTAGAGTTCGTTGAGATGTTCGCGGGCATAGGTGAGCTTGTCAGTGCGCGAGATCATCAGCGAGTAGTCGGGGTTGTTGATGATGCCTTCGAGGCGCGGCATCTGCATGGGGTCGATGATCGTGGCCACATGGTCGCCCACGAAGAGCAGGCGGGCCTCAGAGTGGTTGACGATGTTATGGATCTGTTCGGCATTGAACTCGTGCAGGATGGGTACGGCGATAGCACCGTAGGTGAGCGTGGCAAGGAAGGCAACGGCCCACTGGCTGGAGTTGCGTCCGGCAAGGGCAATCTTATCGCCCTTCTGAATGCCGCTGTTCTCGAAGAGAATATGGATTTTCTCAATCTTACGTGCCACATCATGATACTGCAGCGTCTGGCCTTTATAGTCAGTTAGTGCGTCGCGGTCCCAATTGTCGACGATGCTTTTCTGGATCAATGAGTTAAAACTAGGTATCTGTTCCATAAGCGATTAGATATTCTGATATAAGTAGCGTTTGATACTCTTTTTTGGCGTCTTGGCGAACTCTTCTTCATGCAGTTGGATGGCTGCGATGCGGCTGTAGACGGGCAGCTGGTTGTTGAGTTCCTGACGGTTCTGTTCCATGATTTCTTCCAATTCAGACTGGCTGAAGTTCACGATCTCGTCTTTGTCGGGGTGTACGAGCGCGATGAGCTTGTCGCCACGTTGTACGACAACGCTCTCAGCGACCATCGCCATCGAGTTAAGCTTGTCTTCGATCTCCTCGGGATAGATGTTCTGTCCATTGGAACCCAGGAGCATGTTCTTAATGCGCCCTCGGATGAAGATATGTCCTGTGGGAGCCATCGTGCCGAGGTCGCCTGTGTGGTAGTATCCTTCGTCGTCGATGACCTCACGGGTGGCTTCGTCGTTCAGATAGTAGCCAAGCATGACGTTCGTGCCACGGGTGACAATCTCGCCGGGGATACGCTGGGGATCGGCAGAGAGGATCTTCACCACCATGCGGTCTACGGGCTTGCCGCAGCAGCCGGCCACGAACTCCTTATAGTCGCAGTAGGAAATGAGCGGGGCGCACTCCGTGGTACCGTAGCCCACGGTGACGGGGAAGTTGATGGAGAGTAGGAACTCTTCGACCTCCTTCGACAGGGCGGCACCTCCTACGATGACCTCGTAGGCCCGTCCGCCAAAGGCTTTGTACACCTCCTGACAGATGCGCTCCTTCACCTTCTTCGACACGACGGGCATCTGCAGGAGCAGGCGCATGCGGTTGTTCTGTATCTTCGGGAATACCTTCTTTCGGATAATCTTCTCGATAATCAGGGGGACGGTGACGATGAGCGTGGGCTTCACCTCTGCAAAGGCTTGCGCAATAATGGCGGGCGACGGCAGACGGGTGAGGAAGAACAGATGACAGCCGTTGCAGAATCCGAAGAGGAACTCAACGGCCATACCATACATGTGGGCCATCGGCAGGATGCTCAGCAGGTTGTCACCAGGACGGACCTTACGGCCCAGACGATTGATGATGAACTCGACGTTACCCCAGATGGCACGGTAGGGCAGCATGACACCCTTCGAGAAACCCGTCGTTCCGCTGGTGTAGTTGATGAGAGCCAGCTCTTCAGCGGTATCCTCGTGGTAGTGTACATGCTCTTTGCGGAAGGCTTTGGGATATTTGCTGCCGAACATCATATTCAAATGTTCGCGTGCGTAGGTGATAGACTCTGAGCGGCTGATCATCAGCGAGAAGTCGGGGATGTTGATGATGGCTTCGAGATCGGGCATCGCCTCCGGGTCGATGGTCTTGACGGCATAGTCGCCGATGAAGAGAATCTTGGCGCCGGAGTGGTTAACGATATTATGGATCTGCTCGCCGTTGAATTCATGCAGGATGGGCACAGCCACGGCACCATAGGTGAGGGTGCCGAGGAAACTGACGGCCCAATGGGCGGAGTTACGGCCGCAGATGGCGATTTTGTCGCCTTTCTTGATTCCGCTGTTCTCTAAAAGTATGTGGAGTTTCTCTATCTTACGTGCGACATCGTGAAACTGGAGGGTGATTCCCTGATAGTCGGTCAGCGCATCTTGATCCCAATTTTCGGTGATGGCCTTTTGGATGTAAGCATTGAAACTGCTAAATTGCTCCATGAAAATTGCACATTTGTTTTAATTTTGTGCAAAGGTAGTGCTATTATTGCACATTCACAAAAAAAATGTGCAATAATTAACAAATTTTATTCATATCGCATGGATTTGGCAGGATGAATGTGTGAAACGAGGTAACTGGGGGCAATCAACACGAAGACACAGACGAGGAGTGTGGCGAGGTCGAGGAGTGCTATCAGGGGTAAGTTCAGTTCCATGGGAGCCTCGCTGACGTAGTACACCTGCGGGTCGAGTGACACGAAGCCCGTGTGCTGTTGCAGCAGCACGATGCCGATGCCCAGGATGTTACCCCAGAGCATACCTTGTCCGATGATGAAGACGGAGAACCAGAGGAAGGTATGGCGAATAGTCTTGTTGCGTGTGCCGAGGGCCTTGAGGATGCCGATCATCTGGGTGCGCTCGAGGATGATGATGAGCAGTCCGCTGATCATCGTGAAGCCAGCGACGCAGACCATCAATACAAGGATGATCCACACGTTGATGTCGAGCAGTTCGAGCCAGGTGAAGATGTTGGGATAGATCTCGTAGATGGTCTGGCTGATCATCTGGTTGCCGTGTCCGTCGTCGGTACGGTTGACGTTGTCGATGAAGGCATCGGCGGTGACAAAGAGTCTGTCGAGGTTCTCGACGGTAGCTTCTACGCCTGTGCAACGGTTTCCGTCCCAGCCGTTCAAGCGATTGGCGGCATAGAGGTCGGTAAAGCAGAGGTTCTCGTCGAAACGCGTCATATTGGTCTGGTAGATGCCGGCTACGGTGTATTTGCGCGTCTTCACGTTCTCGTCGCCGATGAAGTAGGCAAACACCTTGTCGCCCACGTTCAGGTGGAGCTTGTCGGCAATCATCTTCGACATCAGGAGCTGGTAACGGCTGGTAGAGTCGCTGAAGACGGGTATCTCGCCTGCCACGATGTTCTGCTGGAGGAAGGCATTGTCGAACTCTGGTCCCACACCCTTGAACATCACGCCGAGGAAGTCGTTGTCGGTCTTGAGCAGGCCCTGGGTGACGGTATAGCGCTGTACGTGACGGACGCCCGGCTGTGCACGGAACACCTGCATCATACTGTCGTCGGCACAGATGGTGTAGGGGTCGATGTCGTTGTACTTCAACAGGTTGCTCACCTGGATATGTCCGCCGAAGCCGGCCACCTTGTCGCGGATGGTGTGCTTGAAGCCCAGCACCACGCAGACGGTAACGATCATCACCATCAGTCCGATGGCGACGCCCACAATAGCAATACGAATGGCAGGACGACTCACCTTACGCTTGTCCCCCTGGTCACTGTAAATCCGTTTTGCTATGAAAAGTGGTAGATTCATATTCTTTAGCAACGGACTACAGGAATTAAGGACTTTATAAGAATCGTGTTAGTCTTGTAGTCCGTTGCAAATTTTTAATCATCGACACGACCGGGATAAGCCTCGAGAGCTTTGCGGAGTACGAAGAGGGCGCGCTCCAGGTCCTTCTTCTTGAGGACGTAGGCGATACGCACCTGATTGATACCGGCACCTGGGGTGGTGTAGAAGCCTGCGGCAGGCGCCATCATCACCGTCTCTCCTTCGTAGTTGAACTCAGCCAGGCACCAACGGCAGAATTTCTCCGCATCGTCAACGGGCAATTTTGCGACCGTGTAGAAGGCTCCCATGGGGATGGGGGAATAGACGCCGGGGATGCGGTTCAGACCGTCGATGAGACACTTACGACGCTCGACATACTCATCATACACATCGCGCAGGTATTCCTCAGGTGTGTCCAATGAGGCCTCTGCCACAATCTGTCCGATGAGGGGCGGGGAGAGGCGTGCCTGACAGAACTTCATCACGGCAGCACGTACTTTGGCATTCTTCGTGATAAGGGCACCGATACGGATACCACACTCGGAATAGCGCTTCGACACGGAGTCGATGAGGATGACATTCTGCTCGATGCCTTCCAGATGACAGGCGGAGATATAGGGTGAGCCTGTGTAGATATATTCACGATACACCTCGTCGGAGAAGAGATACAGGTCATATTTCTTCACCAGGTCGCGTATCTGGTTCATCTCACGGCGGGTATAGAGATATCCCGTCGGATTGTTGGGGTTACAGATCATGATGGCCCGGGTGCGCTCGTTGATGAGCTCCTCGAACTTCTCCACTTTCGGCAGCGAGAAGCCCTCATCAATGGTGGTGGCGATGGTACGGATCTTCGCACCTGCCGAGATGGCAAAAGCCATATAGTTGGCGTAGGCAGGTTCGGGCACGATGATTTCATCGCCGGGATTCAGACAGCTGAGGAAGGCGAAGAGCACGGCCTCAGATCCGCCGCTGGTGATGATGATGTCTTCGGCTGTCACGCTGATGTTGTATTTCGCGTAGTAGTCCACCAGCTTCTCCCTGTAGCTCAGATAGCCCTGGGAGGGTGAATACTCGAGGATCTCTCGGTCGATCTCTTTCAGCGCGTCGAGAGCCACCTGCGGTGTGGGCAGGTCGGGCTGACCAATGTTCAGGTGATATACCTTCGTGCCCCGTTTCTTGGCAGCGGCAGCCAAGGGGGCAAGCTTTCTGATCGGTGACTCCGGCATCTCAATGCCGCGGACGGATATTTCTGGCATCGTTGAATTATTTACGATTTACTGATTTACGATTTACTATTATTTTATTTTCGGGTGCAAAGGTATATAAAAAAAAGGATAATGGACAATGGATAATTGATAATTTTGCGTGGCGGCAGCAAATTTTTCACTTTTCACTATTCACTTTTCACTTTTTTATCGTACTTTTGCAGCGAAATTCTGTCCGCAGGATTAAATCGTAAATCGTAAATTTGTAAATCGTAAATTAGTTTTAGAAGTGAATTACGAGGAATTACTTGAGACGCGTGACGTCCGTAAGACCACGAAGGTCAGACTGCCGTACGGCTTTTTTTATAAGCGGTTGATCGACGGGAAATACTCCAATTTCGTGGAGTTCCACGACGAGGTGGCTGATGCCATCACCTTCAATAATAGTGTGATGGCCGAGCACGAGGCTTTGGCTGGGATTCATTCGAAACAGCAGTTGCACTATACCCCCAACGAGGGTGACGACGGCATCTATGCCATTGCCGTAGAGGTGGGAAACTATGTTACCATTGAACAGCTGCTTAACGAGAACCCGTCGATGGTAGCAAAGGGTGACTTTGTCACTTCCACATTGCGTGATCTCTTCAATATTACCGTCGAACTGCATGCTCACGATATCTTCCACGTCTGTTATGCACCGTCGAACATCCTTGTGCGTAAGAACGACGGTTCCGTGCGTCTGCTCTGTCACGGTTCGTTCTACGAGAAGATCGGTCCGGATATCCTCTATGAGGGTCTGGAGGGTTTCGTTGCGCCCGAGGTGCTTGCTGGTGGTAGTGCCGATGCCCGAAGCGATGTATATTCTCTTGGACGTTTCATCGCATGGATTTACCAGTCATCGGGTCTGCCCTTCGAACTGCGTCATATCGTGGAGAAAGCCACCGCCGAGGCACCGGACAACCGTTATCAGACGGCAGATGCCATGCGGCAGGCCATCAACAAGGTACGTACCATCCGTAAAACGGGTATCATTGGAGCGTCGGCACTCGCCATTGCCCTTTGTCTGGTGGGATTTTATTTCTATCTGATGCCCACTACGGAGCCTGTGGAGTTTGTCAGTCCTGTGGAGGAACCTATTCCCGACGACTTGTTTGAGGATAATATGAGCGAGTATATCGGTATCGGCGATGATCTCGATTCTGCCACCATCGCCGCCATTGTGACAGGGGATAAACAGCGCAACGACTCTGTCTCTGCCGACGAGAAGAGAATGCGCCTGTATAATGCAAAGGCGGAGGCCATCTTCCGTAAGCAGTTCACCAAGGCGGCTGACGTCATCATCTCACGTGTCTACAACACGGAATCGATGAACGGTGATCAGAAAGTGTTTGCTGCCAAATCGAAACAGATGACCGATGACTTGGCAAAGAAACAGCAGGAACTAGCCTCGCAGACGAATCTCAGCAATGACCGTACGCAGGCCATTGCAGCGGAAATCATCGAGAACATCACCCGCAAGAAGATGGAGGCGATGGACAAGGACTATCTCGGTCTGAGACCGATTCCCGAGGATAAGAAACCGGATTCCAAGTCGGATAACAGCAGCTCGTCAGATGTGACGCTTCCGACGACTACCACAACAACGCCCTCGACTTCCACCTCTTCGCAGCCGAAGAAGAGCAGTCAGGACTATTACAGACAAAACAGGGATAAATACGGCGTTGACCCGTATGATCCCGTTGACCCTGAAAATTATAATTTAAGAAATAAATAAATAAAAATGAGATCAAGAACAGCTATTTGGTTTGAGTGCAAGATCCGTTATGAGAAGGTGATGGAAGACGGCTTGCAGAAGAAAGTGAATGAGAATTATGTTGTCGACGCCCTGTGTTTCAGCGAGGCTGAAGAGCGCATCATGGAAGAGATGTCCAGTTATATCAGCGGCGAGTTCGACGTGGCAGACATCAAGAAGGCTGCCTATAAGGAGATATTCTTCTCCGACGACGATATGGCCGACAAGTGGTACAAGGCCAAGCTTCAGTTCATCACCATCGACGAGAAGACGGAGAAGGAGAAGCGCAGTACGGTGACCTATCTCGTGCAGGCTGGTTCCTTCAACGGTGCCGTAAAGAATATCGAAGAGGTGATGGGCGGCACGATGATCGACTATGTCATTGCCTCTGTTGCCGAGACCACGCTGATGGATGTCTTCGAATATAAGAAAGCAGAATGATGTTCGACGTCAAAGGAAAATTACATAGTGTATTGGACACATTGCCACAGGGTGTACGCCTTGTGGCAATTTCCAAGTATCACCCCAATGAGTATATTGAGGCCGCCTACGAGGAGGGCCAGCGCATTTTCGGTGAGAGTCACGAACAGGAACTGCGTCAGAAACACGAGTCGCTGCCCAAGGATATCGAGTGGCATTTCATCGGTCATCTGCAGACGAATAAGGTAAAATACATCGCACCGTATGTGTCTATGATTGAGGCCGTTGACTCTATGAAGCTCATGCGGGAGATTAACCGTCAGGCAGAGAAGTGCGGACGGGTGATCAACGTGCTCCTCGAACTGCATATCGCTGAGGAGGCAACGAAGTATGGACTGACGCTCGATGCCTGTCGTGAACTCCTTGATTCAGGCGAATGGCGTGAGATGCAGCATGTCCGCATCTGTGGTCTGATGATGATGGCATCGTTTGTCGACGACCGTGAACAGATTCGTCGTGAGATGCAGACAGCCGCAGATTTCTTCGACGAGGTGAAGGCCAAGTATTTCGCTGATGATGATGCCTTCTGCGAACGGTCATGGGGCATGAGCGATGACTATCCCATCGCCCTTGAGACACGTTCTACAATGGTCCGTGTGGGTACAGCCATCTTCGGCCCCCGAGTGTATTAACTTCCCCTCCTGAGTCAGGAGGGGTGCCCGTCAGGGCGGGGTGGTCTGAACACCCGCGAACACCCGCTCATCTTCTTTCGAAGTAATACTGCCCCCTCCGTCTCGTAATGCTCCCATAATTTATAGCATGCACGGGACAATGATGATAGCACGCCAGACAACACGTACACCGTCCGTTGTGATTCCACGCGGGCGGTGTTCCTTTGATATTATCCACGGGACATACCTTGACACACTTGCCGCACTTGATACACACATCTTCATCGACGGTGAATTTCCGGTCTGTAATCATCCGCTTATTGAAGTACCCGCCGATAACGTAGGAATAGAGTCGGGGTGTGGCACCCTTTTCCAGTTCCTCGATGCCTCGGTGTCTTTCCTTAATCATCTGGATGATATGGGGCAGTTGTTGCTCCGCCAACTCTATCTTCATCGCCTCCTTCTCCTCGGTGTCGGTTTTCATAAACGGCAGACAGACGTAGCTCTCGGGCATAATCACGGAAAACAGCGTCTCGGCCTGCAGCGGCTGACCGTCGACAACATTCAGTTTCGTATTCTTCGCCAGATCCTTATTCAAGATGGTCATCGCCTCACCCATATTATCCCCGCACGTCGTCAATGCCCAACAATACGGATGAGTATCCATTTCCCCTCCTACATAGGAGGGGTGCCCGTCAGGGCGGGGTGGTACAATCAACCTCAATTTCCGAATAAACTCCCTGACAATCCCCGGTGGCTGCCAACCATGAGTGGGGAAGCAGAATCCTATCCGCTCCCCCTCATGCCATTCATATTCGTACTGTCCCTTCCTGATGAGGTCGGGTATGTAAAGCAGTTCCTCACCGATGGCGTCGGCTATCTGGCTCGCCACCCATTTCGTATTACCTGTGCCTGAAAAATAGAATATCATATCGGGCACAAAGGTACAAAATAATCTTTAATTTTTAAATCTTTTAATTTTTAAATTTTCTCAAATGCCTGCGACAAATCCTCGATAATGTCATCGATATGCTCTGTACCGATGGAGAGTCGGATGGTTGACGGCGTGATGTGCTGCTCGGCCAGTTCCTCAGGTGAGAGCTGTGAATGCGTGGTGGTGTACGGATGGATCACCAGACTCTTCACGTCGGCGACATTCGCTAACAGCGAGAATATCTGTAGGGCATCGATGAACTTCCAGGCCTCTTCCTGTCCGCCCTTGATCTCGAAGGTGAAGATGCTGCCGCCGCCATTGGGGAAGTACTTCTTGTAGAGTTCATGGTCGGGATGACTCTCCAAAGCCGGATGGTTCACCTTGGCCACCTTCGGGTGCTTGGCGAGGAAGTCCACAACCTTCAGCGTGTTCTCCACATGACGCTCCACACGCAGACTCAGCGTCTCTACGCCCTGCAACAGGATGAAGGCATTGAAGGGTGAGATGGCAGCGCCGGTATCACGCAGGATGACGGCACGGATACGGGTGACGTATGCTGCAGCACCTACGGCGTCGGCAAACACGATGCCATGATATGAAGGATCGGGCTTCGAGAGAGTGGGGAACTTGTCGTTCTGCTTCCAGTCGAACTTGCCACCGTCAACGATGACACCACCGAGTGAGCTTCCGTGACCACCGAGGAACTTCGTGGCCGAGTGAACGACGATGTCTGCGCCGTGCTCTAACGGACGGATCAGATACGGGGTGCCGAAGGTATTATCGACGATAAACGGAATGCCGTGCTTATGAGCCACAGCAGCCACACCTTCGAGGTTGAGCACATCGCTGTTGGGATTGCCGAAGGTCTCGGCATATACAACTTTTGTGTTGGGCTGGATGGCAGCATCGAGGGCTTCGAGGTCATTTACATTGATAATCGTGTTAGTGATGCCCTGTGTGGCCAGCGTGTGGGTGATAAGGTTGTACGAACCGCCATAGAGGTTGTCGGCTGCTACGATATGGTCACCGTTCTGCACGATGTTCTGCAGGGCGTAGGTGATGGCAGCAGCACCAGAGGCCACGGCAAGACCTGCGACACCGCCTTCGAGGGCTGCGACACGATCCTCAAACACACCCTGGGTCGAGTTCGTCAGACGACCGTAGATATTACCGGCATCACGCAGTCCGAAACGGTCGGCGGCATGCTGCGAGTTGTGGAACACATAGCTCGTGGTCTGGTAGATGGGCACGGCACGTGCGTCGGTTGCGGGGTCTGCCTGTTCCTGGCCTACATGAAGCTGTAAAGTCTCAAAACGATAATTCTTCTTACTCATAATCTTTTCCTTTCTTTTATTTAATGTTATTATTTCTTTTTCTTTTTCTTTTGCAACGGACTACACGACTTTAGGACTTTTTTTCTGGATTCAGTTCTTAGGATGAAGTCTTTTAGTCCTGTTGTCCGTTGCTTAAACTTTCTGGGTGCAAAGGTACGAAGTTTAGAAATATCCACCAAATTTCTTGCATAATTCAGAAAATATCCCTAATTTTGCAGCCGAGAAAGAAAATCTTTCCCTTTCTGGCTTCCGAAAGCCCCTCAAACAGAATAAAACTCTAAAATATGGCAGAAATCTTGGATGAAACCGACCTGCAGATCCTCAGAACGCTGCAAAAAAACGCGAAATTGACCACAAAAGAGCTGGCAGATGCCGTCCATCTGACCCCGACACCCGTCTTTGAGCGTCAAAAACGCCTCGAACGTCAGGGCTACATCCGCAAGTATGTGGCCATCCTCGACCCGGAGAAACTAAACCTCGGATTGCAAGTCTTTTGCAAGGTGAAGCTCAAGCAGATCAACCACGAGATTGCCGATGCTTTCGTGCGTCGCATCCAGCGCATCCCGGAGGTTACGGAATGCTACAACACCTCCGGCGCCTATGATTATTTATTAAAGGTACGCGCCCGTGATATGAAACAGTATCAGGAGTTCGTGCTCAACAAGTTGGGTGAGATCGAGAGCCTCGCTTCCATCGAGAGCACCTTCGTCATGAGCGAGGTGAAGCAGTCGTATGGACTGAATATTTAGTTTTAGTTTATAAGTATTTTAGTATTTTAGTATTTTAGTTTATAGTTTTTTAGTTTATAAGTTTATAGTTTATAAGTTTATAATTTATAGATGATTACTTATTCGTGGTGGTATGGTTCGCCACGGATGATCGTACAGGCACGATACACCTGTTCGGTAAATACCAGTCTGATCATCTGATGCGAGAATGTCATCTTCGATAGTGACAGTTGTTCGTTGGCTCGGTCATAGACCGCAGGTGAGAAACCATAAGGGCCGCCGATGATGAACACGAGGCGACGGGCGGTGTTACGTTTCTGTTCCAGCCAACGGGCGAACTCTATGCTACGAAATTCCTTTCCGTGTTCGTCGAGCAACACGACGGTATCACTCACCTGCAGCTGTTTTAAGATCAGTTCTCCCTCAGCGGTCTTCTGCTGTTCCTCCGTCATACTCTTTGTGTTTTTCAGTTCAGGTATCGTCACAAGTTCAAAGGGCATATAGTGCCCGAAGCGCTCCACGTAGTCCGTGATGCCTGCTTGGAAGTGCTTATCCGTCGTTTTTCCCACTAAGATTAATACAGTCTTCATTTTGTTTATAGTTTAATGTTTATAGTTTATAGATGATAACCTTGCAAAGCCATTCTGTGCTTATTCAGTCTATAGAAGTAATCATCTATAAACCATAAACTATCAACTATAAACAATTTCATATTCATTTGATTGTCGTTTCTTCGAGGAACGTCTCAAACTGGCTCTGGTAGCCATTGAACACGTTGATGTCCACATTGCCATGGATGCCAGCCACATGACCGTCAGAACACAGTTGCCAGTAAGTCAGCTTCACGTCGGGCTTATACTCGCTGTATCTGGCTATCCACACGCCGTAGTCGCGTTTCAGGTCGGTCTGTTTCGAGAGGTGTTTGTTCACGAACATCTGGTTTACGTAGAGGATAGGCTTCACGCCACAATATCGCTTCACCATCTTCAACCACGTACGTATTTGCGCGAACAATTCCTCTTCTCCGCCCATTATCTTTATCTGTGCGTCCGTAGGCTCCACGTCGAGCACGGGAGGCAGGTCGCCGCTCCGGAACAGCGTGTTGCGGATAAACCATTGCGCCTGTTGTGCCCCGCTGCTGCGTATCGACCAGAAGTGGTAGGCGCCTGTGCGGATGCCGTGTTTGCGGGCCTCGGTATAGTCTTTCAGATAGAAACGGTTACGGATGGTCGTGCCCTCCGTCGATTTGATATAGACGAACGACACGGGATAGTCTACCGTTCCGCTGACGTTCTGACTGCCCCGCTTGCCCACGCTGGTGATGCGCAGCTTGTCCCACAGGATGGGTAGTGGCCTCCGTCCCCTGCTGTGCTGGTATTTGGCGATGTCGATGCCGTAGATGCGTTCCGTGGTGTAAAGCATCCGTTCACCCATAAACCGGTCGTTCTTCCAGATACCCACCCGCAGGTTCATCTCATCCTCGGCATTGGTCTCTGCCGCCAGTCCGAAGCCGTTGCGACGACCGTTAGCCCAATGACCTTCGTAATAGCCTTTACCGTCGGTACTGGTATAGGCACCGTGTCCTTCAGGCTTTTCCTTATGGAAGTCGCCCGTATAGTTGCCCGTAGAGTCCACTCTGATACCCGTCGTGAGTGAGTCGTTGCGACAGGTTCCCACCACCGTGCGCCCCAACGAATCGAGCGCGAGGGCAGTCCCCTCCCGGCGATGACCTTTCCACCGTCCGACGTTCCACACAGACACATGCTTGTCAATACTCACCTGATGGCGCTTGCCGCCCGCAAAGGCGACCACCATCTCATATCCCTCGTCCTGCATATTGTGCCGCTCCATGTAGTAGCCGATTTCTTTGTTGATTTCGAGGTTCTTCGGTGGTGCGGTGGTGCGGTGGTGCGGGGGTACGAGATTACTTCTTGCGCAGAGTCTATTCTCGCACCCCCGTACCTCCGTACCTTCGTGCCCCCGAAACTCTATTCTACCCATCCACAGCGAGGCTGAGAGGAGTGCAGCTAAGGGAAATAATATGCTGAATAATATCTTTTTCATTTTTTTATGGCGCAAAGTTAGGCAATTCTCCTTAAAAAATCGTATATTTGCAGCAGAATTATTCTTTAAACGCAAAAATCATGATGAAGGACTTCAATTTCTATGCCCCTACGCGGGTGGTGTTCGGACGTGAGTCGGAGGCTAAGCTTCCGGAGTTGATCAGACAGTATGGCGGTACGAAGGTGCTCATCCACTACGGTGGTGGCAGCGCCCGTCGCTACGGACTTCTCGACCGTGTGGAACAGATGCTCCACGAGGCCGATATCGACTTTGTGGAGTTGGGTGGGGTAGTGCCCAATCCCCTGCTGTCGAAGGTGAAGGAGGGCATCGGCCTCTGCTGCCGTGAGGATGTCGACTTCATCCTCGCCGTGGGTGGCGGATCGGTCATCGACTCTTCGAAGGCCATTGCCTACGGCGTACCCTATGAGGGTGACGTGTGGGATTTCTGGGACGGCAAGGCCGTGCCTCAGGCATCCCTGCCCGTGGGTGTCATCCTGACCATCCCCGCCGCCGGTTCCGAGATGTCGTCGAGCACCGTCATCACCCAGGACGAGGGCATGCTCAAGCGCGGCTTCAACAGCGACATCTGCCGTTGTAAGTTCGCCATCATGAACCCCGAGCGCACCTACACGCTGCCGCCTTATCAGACCGCCGCCGGTGCCACCGACATCATGATGCACACGATGGAGCGCTACTTCTCGAAGTACGAGGATGCCACGCTCACCGACGCCATCGCCGAGGCCCTGCTGCGCACGGTGAAAGATGCCGTCTTCGTGGTCCTGAAGAATCCTGAGGACTACCGCAACCGTGCCAACATCATGTGGGCCAGTTCCCTGTCGCACAACGACCTCACGGAGTGCGGCACGGAGAAAGACTTTGCCGTCCATAAGCTCGAACACGAGCTCAGCGGACTCTTCGGTGTCACCCACGGTGCCGGACTGGCAGCCATCTGGGGTTCCTGGGCGCGTTACGTGATGGACAAACATCTGAATCGCTTCGTGCAGTTCGCCGTCAACGTGATGGGTGTCACCAACGACTTCTCCGATCCCCGTGCCACGGCCCTGCGCGGTATCGAGGCCATCGAGCGCTTCTTCCAGCAGATCGGCATGCCCACGAGCATTCCCGCCCTCATCGGCCGCAAAGCCACCGACCAGGAAATCGAGACACTCGTTGCCAAGTGCAGTCGTGGCGGTAAGATGAACATCGGTGCGATGGAAATCCTCAAGCCCGCCGACATGACCGCCATCTACCGCCTCGCCAACGCCTGATTCACTTAATAAATCGGCAGGTTCGCTGAAAAAAGTTGCCGTTCACGCTCATTTGTCTTACCTTTGCACCAAAAATACAAATAAGACAAATGAAAATGAAGAATACGAATCAAATTATGCTGGCCGTCGCCACAGTGTTGACGATGGCAGCCTGTAACGCTGACGATAGCTGGTACAACGAGAAATGGACCGACACGACGAGCACCACGGCGAGCGACGACGAAAACTCGCAGACCACCGCCTCGGCCGACGATGTCGTCAACGGCGTCTCCACCACCGGCGACGTCACCACGTTCTCCCTGGCATTCAACAAGAACGCCATAGCCGAGACCTACAGGGCCGACGCCGATGACGACGACTACCTCGAGAACACCGCCATCGAGCGCACCATCACCATCACCTTCAGCACCACCGCCGACGCGACGGTCGAGGGCGACGACGATGGTATCGTCACCGTCAGCGGCAACGACGTCATTGCCACCAACACCGCAGGCGAGGTCATCCGCTACATCCTGACCGGCACCACCACCGACGGTTTCTTCAAGCTCTACTCCACGAAGAAACAGGCCATCGTGCTCAATGGCGTCAACATCACCAACCCCGACGGCGCAGCCATCAACAACCAGAGCAAAAAGCGCACCTTCATTGTCCTCAACGACGGCTCGAAAAACTATCTTACAGATGGTGCTAACTACTCAGACGCGACCGCCGACGAGGACATGAAGGCCTGCTTCTTCAGCGAGGGCCAGCTCATCTTCAGCGGCTCAGGTTATCTCGAGGTCGACGCCAACTGCAAGGCCGGCATCCGTAGCGACGACTACGTGCGCACCCTGCCCAAGACCAATATCTTCGTCAATGCCTCCTCCGGCAACGGTATCCGCGGCAACGACGCCGTCATCGTCTCGGGCGGTGTGATCAACATCAACATCACGGGAACCGCCGACAAGGGCATCTCCTCCGACGGCGAAGTGCGCATCGACGGCGGACGAACCACCATCCTCACCAGCGGCGGCTACGAATACGACTCCGACGAGAGCGACTACACCGCCTGCTCCGGCATAAAGGCCGACAGCCTCGTCACCATCAATGGCGGCGAACTGAACATCAAGTCCACCGGCATCGGCGGCAAGGGCATCAACTGCGACGACCAGATTGTCATAAACGACGGTGTCGTGCGCATCGTCACCACCGGCAAGCGGCAGAAAGACTCCAAGGGCAGCGTCTCGCCCAAGGGCATCAAGGCCGACGGCAACATCACCTTCAACGGCGGACAGACACAAGTGCGACTGGAAGGCTCAGGCGACGGCACCGAGGCCATCGAGAGCAAAAAAGAGATACACATCGAGGCAGGCACCGTGGAGTGCTACAGCTACGACGATGCCATCAACTCGGCAGGCAACCTCTATATCGACGGCGGCTACGTCTATGCCCGTGCTATGAACAACGACGGAATCGATGCAGCCGAGGGATACTCCGCATTCATCAACGGAGGCACGGTGATTGCCGTTGGCGGCGGCATGCAGGCTATATCTTCTTCATCCAAACAGGCCAGCATCGCCGTCAGCGCATCATTAGGCACCACCCTTGGTGTGCTCGACGGCACCACCGCCATCCTCGGCTACACCACGCCCGCCAGCAACAGCGGCACGTCTCTGATGATCTCCTCGCCCGCGTTCAAGTCAGGCTCCGCCTACACCCTCCGCAGCGGCTGCACCCTCGACGGCGGCACCTCGTTCTACGGCCTCACCACGGGCTGCACCATCGGCTCCGGCTCGCAGAGTGTCGATGCCACCGCCTCCATCTCCGTCAGCGGTTCCATGGGTGGCATGGGCGGCGGCATGCCTGGTGGCGGCTTCCGTCCCGGCGGCTGGTAAACAACTGCACAAACTTTTTTTGAGAAATATGACTTCATAAGCAGATTTTTTTGTACCTTTGCAAGGTCTAAAAGAATTTGCTTATGAAAATTAAACAGACTATCGTGATGGCCGTGATGCTGATGGCATTGACGGCGTGTAAGAACAGCCAGACACAAGTGGCTGAGATCATTGACCTGCCCCGTGCAGAGACTCCCGACAGTGTAGCCCAGGCGATGGAAGGTTTCTTCCAGAAAGCCGCAACAGACTCTTTCGACGTCCACAGTGTGATGATTGTGAAAGACGGCCAGGTCATCTTCAGCCGTTGGCAGAGTGAAGGCGTGGATACTGTGCCGCATGTGCTCCATTCCGTCAGCAAGACCTTTACTGCTACGGCCGTCGGACTTGCCATCGCTGACGGCAAGATGGCATTGACGGACAAGGTGATCGACTTCTTCCCCGACAAACTTCCTGCCGAGGTCAGTGACAATCTGAAGGCCATGACCGTTCGTGACCTGCTCACGATGACGTGTGGTCACGATGAGGAACTTGCTACCCGTCGTGAAGGCGGAAACGTAGACTGGGTTGAGGCTTTCTTGGCTCATCCAGTCGTACATGAGCCTGGCACGTTCTACCTCTACAACAGTCTCGGCACTTATATGCTTTCGGCCATCGTCCAGAAGGTGACGGGCGAGAAAGTTGTCGACTATCTGAACACGCGTCTCTTTGAACCGCTTCATATTGACAAGCCGCATTGGGAAGAGAGTCCGCAGGGCATCAACACCGGTGGCTGGGGACTCTATCTGAAGACTGAGGATCTGGCTAAGATGGGACAGCTGTTGTTACAGAAGGGTGAGTGGAACGGTCGTCAGATCATCCCCGCCGACTGGGTGGCAGAGATGTCGAAGAAGCAGGTGGATAGTGTCAACCCCGGCACACGTCTTGAGGATGCAGCTGCAAAGGGCATGACCACAGAGACCAGCGACTGGATGCAAGGTTATGGCTATCAGATGTGGCGTTGTCGTCCCGGTTGTTTCCGTGCTGATGGAGCCAGAGGACAGTACATCATCGTCGTTCCCGACAAGAATGCCGTCATCGCCATCACCTCCAACGTGGCAGATCTCCAGGGCGAGCTCAATCTCGTCTGGGACAACATCTTGCCTGTGTTGTAACCCTTGTTCTTTTCGCACAGAAGGGACAGTCCCTATTGTGCGATTTGGATAAAAAAAGAACCCACGGGAACATGCCTCGTGGGTTTTTATTCAATAATCAATATTTCACTATTCCTTGTTTTATAAAAAAACAAATGCAATGCAATTTTGCAATATTGTGAAGATTAATAAACGTCCCATAAGTCAGGACACCCTTCGCTATTTTACTTTTTATTCCATTGGCTTGATCATCGATTCGATGAAGGCAATTTCGTCATCTGTCAGGCCATACTTAGCATAGAGTTCCGCATCCGTCCATGGCTTGCTAAAGTCTTGGAGTGGGACAAATTCAAATACGGAGCTTGGATTATCTTGTGTTTTCTTTTTTATAAACACTATGTAACGGAAGAACTTTGTTGACATGTAAGAAATAATGTTCTCACATTCTGCTTTTGTGAAGTTTTTGTTATAGCCAATCACTAGATATGTTTGAGAGCACACGCTGTTTGGCTCTCCATAGAAGGCTTTCCCAATAATCTGGTGCGGAAAGGCATCACCTCCATTGTATGCTTTCGATATATAGATTTTATGCAAATACATAGTTCTTTTATTTTTAGGAATATCACTTTCCTTAATCCATGCAAAACCTTTTGGATTCATTTGCTTGTTAAGATAGTACTTTATTGGGTGGTCCTCATCACTGTTGTTTACAAATCCCGTCCAACTTGTCGTTAGTAAGCCATCTTTATCAAAATAGTGTTGCGGACTAACATATGTGGAAAACGAGATTTTTGAAAAGTAATTTCCTTCAACAGCCTTGATCTTGTCTATGATATTTGTTGCAACAGTATCTCTTATTATGATTCCAGCTCCCAATGAGTTAAGGAAATCATATCTATGTGATACCACTCTATTCTGGTGAAGCGTATAATTGCATTTCCCATTGTAGTAGTAGCTGTATAGGAAATAATTAATACCTCCTTTTATTTCTACCCCATTAAAACAATCAAGTGCATCATAATAGTCATGTATAGTAATGAGGTGATTGCAGTTGATCATATCGTCTACCCAACTTTCGGAAATACCTTGCCCGGTTTTTGTCATCCAGCGGCTTGGTGCTATCATTGAAATATACTTGGGATTCAGTTTTCGAGATATCTCTATGAACTGAGGATAAACAGCAGATGCGAAGGCACTATTTATTTTTGCTTTCTCTGTAGCCTGTATGTTTTGATACGGCGGATTGCCTACTATTGCGTCTAATTTCATATTTGTATTATTGCTTATTTTCCAGAAGTGCTTGCCGTCACGGAAGGTATTGACGACTGCCTCTGGGCGTTCTGAAATGTTCTTGATTAAATCTTTGTAGTATTGGGCATTAACCCTTGTATTGCGGAAACCTGCAAGTGTTCTCTTGGTGATGCTGCGTGCCATTGGGGTCTTACAGACCACAAGGATATTTTCTTCTATCGTAGCATCCCATAGGCTTTTGGCAAAACCGATACCAACCTCACCATATTTCTTTTTTGCTTCATCCACCCTACACCTATATATATTATAGGCCACATAGAGCGGATAAAGACCACTCTTTGAATTGATTTCAAGGATATGAGCATCAGTACGGAATACATCTTTGGTTACTTGCGCTTGATCAACATATCGGGGTATGGACAGCATCTGTTTGAATTCCTCATCATAGAAGCACCAGCCGCCTAAGCAGTCACTCATGTGCATATTCACCACCCGCCATGGCGTCAAGACTGTTTCCTTGTCAGGATTGCGGAAGGTGTTGAAGATGCTGGCGATACGCTCAATGCGTTCTTCAATGGTGAACTTATCAGCAGCACGGGCCATCTCTCGGATACGTTTGCCTGCCTCACGGAACACATCTGGCTCATAGTATTTCTTGAACTTCTCGAATACCTGTTTGGTCACATCCTTGGGCATAAACTCTTCCCAGGATTGAGCATCAATGAGATTGGCGAAGTTGTTAATGGTGATCTCCTCATCCTCATTGCTCAGCTCTGCACCATAGATGAGCAGCGGCATGCGGATGGAGATGCCACGGAGAATGGAGATGGCATCCTTGCGCTGGGTATGTTTCTTCTTCAGTTCCTCCAGACGTTTCTGCTCTTCCGGTGTCAAGTCTTTCTTTTTCTTCTTTTCCAACTTCTCTTTTTCGGCATACTCCTCATTGGTGAAGCCCTGATTGTTCACGTCGATGTTGCCAGTCTTTGCCATCGCTTTCGTTTTGCCGATGATGCCTTTCAGGTCTTCGAAGTCTTTCAGCTCAACCTCAGTCAGTCTCAGCAGCTCGTCATTGTAGAGCGCACCATCCTCGAATCCGCATTGTACCACTTTTTCAATCTGAGCCTTCTTCAGTTGGCTCATCATCTTGTTCACATCATAGGGTTTCATCTGTGACCCCTCGATGCTGATGATGGGACAGAAGTTCAGGAAGTCGCCTAATATCTTGCGGTCTTCTTCCGTCTGCTTGCCCACCTTGGCATTCACCTTTGCCGTTTCTGCCAATACCCTCAGAGTACGGTCTGGAGCAAAGTCGAAGGCATAGCACTGCTCCTTCATCCTTCCGTGACAAGTGAATGGTGTCTGCACACGGAAGATGGTCTGCATATACTGGGCTGCCGAGGTGCTGAACGATCCTGCCATCATGAATACGGCCGTCCAGGGCTTGATGCTCACACCTGTAGTCAGACGGCCACAACTCAACGTGATGGTATAGGTCTCGTCAGGATCTGGACCAATGGCATCATTCACCATTTTCAAGGCTTCTGCATTTTCCTCGTCCTCATCGCCATTGCCAGCCACATTGACAACTTTGAACAGACCAAAGACAGGATGTGCCTTCAGTTTGGCACTCAAAGCCCTGGCGGAAGCCACTCCGGGAACTACCCAGAGCGTATGACGGAAGATCCTACGGAAGGAGTCACAACTATAGGGATAGAGACTGTCCTTGTCATCCTTGCAAAGCAGGTCGAGAAAACGGTCTACATCTTTCTCATGCACCAACGAATCATCCTCTTTCGTGCGGAAGAACTCACGGAAGTTGAAAGCCTTCTCATCTTCCACGTAATCACTCATCAGTGTTCCGAGGTCGTAGGTATAGATATTGATGGCTGGCAGAGATTCGTATGGGTTGGGGTCGCCCATGTGTGTCAAGTCCCATTCGGCTTTAGCTTTCTGCTCCATCACATAGTCCCAAGTGAATATTTCGTTTTCACTATAATCGTCTAAGAGATTGAAGGGTGTACCGGACAGGCGCAGGACTTTGGTATGTGGTTTCACTATTTCATTGACCACGTTCTTGCCTAATTCGGTCTGAGTGCCTTCGTGGGCCTCATCGACAATCAGGAAGTCCCATGCTGCATCGAAAATCTCACTGTTCTTTTCGAACTTGCCGCCTACCAGTTCTGAACCTCGCAGATCCTGCATGGATGCGAAGTAGACATACTTGTCACCCTTGGTTGCGAACTGTTCGAGTTTCCCGAACAGTTCTCCTTTGTTCCTGGAACCGTAGTGGTAATCCTTGCGGTCGAAGAATATCTTGTTGAAGTCGTCAAACCATCCTTCGTCCACCACAGGACGATGGGTTAGAATCAGGGTACGTGTGAATTCCTCCTGCTTGACGACCTCCAAGGCTGACAATGTCTTTCCGAATCGCATCTTGGCATTCCAAAGCATCTGGTTGCTGCGTTTGAACTGCTTGATGGTCATCTCGATGGCCTTATTCTGTTCAGGCCGGAAGACGATGGGTGTCTGCTCTATGGTGATGTCACCAGGCTTCAGACTCGTTTGTCCGTTCTTGACAGCCTTGATGGCGTTCTTGGCTGTTTCCAAGTCACAGCAATACCATTCGTTGGCACCCTTGACGGTATCGAATACTTTCTTTCTGATGCCACTGCGCTCCAAGACGGTATGCACCTGCTTATCGTTGAACGAACAGACAGTACCACCTTTGATATAAATGGTCAGCTCCGTATGCAACAGCTGATAGGCAATGCCAGCCGTTTTTGTGTATTGGTCTATACGCTTACGGGCTGCCTCCTGCAGCAAAGGATCATTGGGAGCCAGAAGGTCGCCGTTGTCTTCCTCTAAGGTGGTTTCGCCAATCTTCAGGCAGTTCCTGTGCCACTCGTCGCCGATGGCGAAGATGTAGATGAGGCGCGACTTTAAAGATGATTCAAATGTAGCCATAGGTCTTCATTATTTGATGAGGTCGATAAACCGTATTATCTTTTTGTTGTTCGGCCAGTCACGGATGAGGCAGTAGATGCCGTTGTGCCTGCGAAGGTCGTCTTGCTGGCAGCCGGGACAGTTCACCATCTGATCTTCCTCACCGAAGAGTGTCTGGATCTTTTCCGTCACCCCGTTCCTGCAGGAGTCAGGCACTACGCCTTTCAGACCGTCCATCTGCCAAAGGTTCCATGAGATGATGTAGGCGATGTAGTTGATGCTCTTCACCAAAGGGGCCTTACCGAACTTTGCCTGATAATACTCGATGAATGTCCAAAGCAGGGCTTCACGGGCCAGCAGCAGGTTGTCGCCCTGCCACTCAAAGCCGTAGATGTTCATGTAGGCCGTCTGTGCCCAGTCGAGCCAGTCGCCACTTGTCTCCGTATTCTCAGAGACCACACGCAGTTTCCTGTCGAGCAGGCCTATCCGTTCTTCCAACGGGATGGATTCTCCTGTAGTCGTGTCGTAACGGCTTGCAAGATAAGGAGCCTCGCCACAGGTCATCTCCATACGGGTGGCACGTACATAGTCTTTCCAAGTCTTGCCTTCAGGAAATTCTATTTTTTCAGGATTGGATTTCCAAGTATGCTTTTCGCTGTCTTCTATGTTGAAAACATCCTTACGCCCAAACCATGCTTCATCCACGAGATTGTTCTGGGCATTGCAAACCCAGGAGGGTGTAAACACCTCTGCCATGTCCTTGGAACGGTCCGTCTGATTCTCCTTTGATTTGAGCACACGAGGACGGATCACCATCCCATGCTCACCTGTAATCAGTTCAGGCAGTATCTGGGCATGATAATCGTATCCACTTCCAAGCGCCTCATAGTCATGAGTGGCCCAGAAGATGTTCTTGCCTGTAGTATGGTCACGCAGGAGTGTAGCCAACACTTCCGGCGAGATTGCCGACAGGTCGTCCTCCCTGATATCAATGCAGGGAAGACCAGATTCTTTTTCTGGCATTCTTTTGCGCTTATAGCTTTAGGCAAAAGCACTTATCGGAACTTATTGGGCTTAATACATCAAAGCCTCTATATACGATAAAAGCGTGTCCGCTCTTACCAGATATAGAGGCCGTGAGATTGCCCAACCAAGTGATAAGTGACGTCCACGCTATAAGCGCGAACAATCACAATTATCATTATCTTGGTTTGATTTTAGAAATTTCTCACGTTTCTATATCTTCTAATAACTGCTATTGTCGTTATTTATTTACCCTCAAAAGTCGCACCGGCACCTCCACTGAGGCTCAAACTTGACCTGCGGTCGAGCCTGCTCGCGCTCGACAATTGATGCAAGCATCATTGTACTCACTCAACCGCAGCCTTCTGCCGTAGCAGCGTCGCGTCACGACGATTAGCCGATACTTGATTGCAAAAGTACAAAATAATTTTGAAATAAATGGGATTTAAGAAAAAAAACTGAAAATAAATGCAGATTTATTTGGAAGATAAGCGAGAAAAGTCTATCTTTGCACCGTCAGAACATTATTTTTGACTATCCGGGCAGAATCCCGAGAGGGCAGGACCATATCGCCACCGCCCATTTAAAGTCACCTTCGGGTGACTTTTATTTGTAAAATGTAAACATGAACTTCTTTACAAAGCCTTTATCTATTGCAGCCTCGCGTTTCACTTGAATACTTTTGTTGCTTCTGAATACAAGTACTTCAAGTGCATTGGGGTTTTTATGGAAATAGTGGCTAATATCTTTCGCCAAAAGCCGGGCATTATAGGCAGTAGTGATATTAAGCAAGACATGATTTGTCTGCCCGATAGACTCTTTCAGTCTATTCCCCACAGAATTCATCCCGGTAATTGTCTTCAAATCGAACATCTTATACACCCCTTTACGCTCGAAAATAAAATCTGCCGTTCTGATTCCCTTGGGATTAGGCAATATATAGACACGATAGCCATGCTCTACAGCCTTGCGCGCTGCATTGATCAGATTGTCGAAGTCATCACTCTGTTCGCTGATAGCGCTGTAAATGTTGGTTTCTCCCTCTACGAGATGGAACTCTCCATAGTAGATGATTAGTTTCAGTTGGTTAATAAACTGGGCACCTTTGAGATAGTGTAGCTCCTGCAGCTCGTCAGCCATACCTCTCCATGAGGTCTCCGCAGCCATCAGCACAGAGCCATCTTCTTCAAATGGTTCAAATTCAATCATGTTATCTTCAATGATAGCCGGTTTCATATTCTATGCAAAGGTACGAAAAAGATTGGAAAATAATGCTCGTTTGGACGTAAAAATGAAAATAATGGGATAATTATTGGGAAGATAACAAAAAAATACCTACCTTTGCAGCGTCAAACGTATGTTTTGACTACGCCGCTGAGTGCGGGGAGCAAGACTTGATCGACACTACTCCATTTTAAAGAGCCGTCATTTTATGATAGCTCTTTTTTTTAGCTCAGTCCGAAATTGTCGCCGATTATATCAGTTATGTGAGTCTAAAAGTTATTTATGTTTAAAAATATTGTGAATTTCTCACGAATTTGGTATTGATATTTTGTATTTTGGCTTTTTTGAAGTAAATTTGCAGCAAATTTGTAATATTCAAAAGCGACAACTATGATACAGGAGTTTCAAGTGCAGAATTTCTACAGCATCAGGGAGCGGCAAACTATCAGTTTTGTGCCGAACAATGATGATAATATGCGTGGGCAATACGTCCATCAAGTGGCTGAGGGAGTGGAACTCCTGAAGATCGGCATCGTATATGGTAGCAATGCCAGCGGTAAGACCACCTTGCTCAATGCCCTGTCGTACTTCCGCAGCGTTATGCTCGACAAGCCTGAGTCGAAGAATGACGGCATGGGCTACTACCCGTTCCTGCTTGACAACCACAGCAGGAATGAGTTTTCGTATATGCAGATGACCTTCTGGGTTAATGGAGAAAAATATGTCTTAAGTCTGGAATTTGACAGCAAGCGAATAAATGAAGAGTCGCTGATAGTATATACCAGCGTTCGTCCCACCACGCTTTATAAACGTGTCTATCAGCCGGAGTCCGACCATACGGAGGTGACTTTTGGCAACAAAGCTGGTATTGACAAGGCTACGGGACGTGCCATCGAGGGCAATACCACCAACAACTGTACCGTCATGGCCGCTTTAGGCCAGTCTAATGCGCCTGCCTCAAAACTAAATGATGTATATGAATTCTTCTTTTCTGGCTTGCAGACTCTTTTAAGCCCAAGAGATTCACTAACATACAATGTGAAAAACGAGCTTCGGAATGACAAGGAAGGCAAGAAGAAGCGATTCCTGCTCCAACTGCTGAAGGCAAGTGATTTTAACATCGTCGACATGACGCTTAACGAACTGGAAGAGTCTATTACGCCAGAAATGGAGAAGGCAATCAATAGCGCTCCGATACCCGAGGAGGCAAAGATAGAAATGCTTAAACGAGGTACCATCAAGCACGATGACATTTTGTTCAGCCATACAGGCGAAGAAGGAGACTATGAGTTGCATGAAGGCCTCGAGTCTGCAGGAACTCACCGGTTTCTTGGCATGTCAATCGTGCTATACTACGTATTGCATGAGAACAATTTCATCCCCGTTGACGAGATAGAGACCAGCATCCACTATGAGTTACTCTCCTATTTCATCAAACTGTTCCTGGCCAACAGCGAGGGTTCATCGCAGTTGCTGATGACCACTCACGATATCAACCTGTTGAATGAGGATTTCATCCGCCGCGATGTGGTGTGGTTTACCGACAAAAGCAAGGAGGGAGCCACCCAAATTAAGCGACTCTCTTCACTCGGTCTGCACAAGACCATGAATCCTTACAATGCCTACAAGCAGGGCAAGTTGGTAGATCTGCCTTTCCTCGGAAGTATTTACCTTGAAACAGAGTAACGGCACATGGCAGTAAAGAAGAGTATTGCAATCTGAAACAACTCGTGGACGAAGGCATCCTTGAAATAGAGGGTGAGTATAAGAATAGGAAGTATAAGTTAAGCAATAAAGAGACCATATGACAATAAACAGTATTGAAATCAGCCTTCGGGAGCAAACTGCTACAATAAGTCTGTTTGCCGGTTGTGGTGGAAGCAATGTAAGTAGCATTGTGTGTGCTGATTCAAAAGAAGCAGTTTCTGAATACAAAAAACTCAGCAAATCTCATAATCCTAAGTTATGGGAAGAAAATCGAGACAACCTCCTGGTGATGAACGAAGTTTTAATGCCTGTCTGGCAAGATTGGGATTTGCAAAAATACTATCCTCAACAGATAAAACGCTTCGATACCAAGGTAAATCTTAGCAATCACCCTATGATTGGAAGGGCTGAACTGATGCATAGAATAATCCGGTATTTCCGTAGCAACGACATTCCTGTCGGTCGAAGTTTTACTGGAGACCCCGAGGTTTGGATTCCGTCCACAAACAGGACTAATCCATGGAATGCCAAGTGTTACGACAAATTTGTCATTCGTCCAAGATACCAAGATCAATCAGCAGGCTGGGAACTTCATATCACGCATTCAGGTGTTGCAAAGGTCTGTAATCAGTCCATGTCGGTTTTGCCAGACCTGCCAGACAGGGGATATTCGGTAATGATAGGAACAGAGGTGTTAAGCGTCAGTAAGATGGCTCGCCGACACCGCAGGAATCAGCACATTGTTTATCCTGTTGCCAATCACATGCTAAGGAATATTATCAAGATTGCTCCTCATTATGATTACGATAACAACAAGCTTGTCACAAAGTATAATCTGATAGACTGGTTCGCCAAGACTTATATATTGATAGAATCGTTTAAAGATTCTGTTGGCATTGATTTTCCAACGGGTATGTGGATGAATGTTCATGTAGAAGACAAGTATATGGTCCCTGCCGATGCACGCTACCTTGAATATGCTGATGGTAATAAAGGGGTGAATCCGATGAGTGACCTTTCTCAGTTTGGTCCATATCGGTTGCCAAAGAAGAGTGTTAAATTCATAATGATATTTCAAAAGGATGATAACCGCTCACAGTCCAGATCTGCTATGAAACTGTTTAATGGACTCACTTACGGTGTAGACACAGATGAAGATATTCGTATTAAGGATGGTGATAACGAAAAGGAGTGCCAAGATAAATGTAATAAACAACAAGAACGTGCATACCAAAGCATGTCTATGTTTATAGGACAGCCATTCAGCATACCAGAAGGAAATGCTTTTATCTTCAACAATCTGTCAACAGCTGTAGAAGAAGTAAGGTTTCAATTGGAGAACCGGTTGAAGATGAAGCCTGAATATACTTATGAAGCAGTCTATATTTCACCAATAAAACAGGATGACGCAAACTCTGATGCATTGATTGTATATTACATGTTAAAGGAAATGCTAATGGAGAGAGGCATCATGTTACAGGCAATATATTGTCAAAACCCTTATTCCAAAAAGTTCAGAATGTTCATACCAAACTTGTCCGTTGCTATGTTTGCGAAAGCGGATGGCATACCATATGTTATTCATAAACCTTATGGCGACGATGACCTCATCATAGGAGTGGGTGCGTATTGTAACCAAAAGGTTGGCCAAAGATATGTGGGTAGCGCAATCTGTTTTGACAACAAAGGTATGCTTCAAAGTTATAATTGTTGGCCAGATTGTGATACCGACCGTTTGAAGAACTCTATCAAGTTGGGTATTATGGGATTTATTAAAGATCACGGTCATAATCCGAAGCGTGTGATTATACATTATTATAAAACCATGAGTCGAAAGGAGGCAAGGCCTATTACAACGATGCTTTACAATTTGGGACTTCAAGGTGTCCCTGTCTTTGTTTTGAATATAAGTAAGACGGAGAGCGAAGACCTCATCGCGTTTGATATGGAAGAACAGAATTTGATGCCTGAAAGTGGAACCGTTGTTAACCTCGGCAGGGGCAACTATCTCCTTTTCAACAATTCCAAGTACTCTCATAATGATTCTGCTAATTTACTATACCCTGTAAAGATTAGAATTTCAAAGGTTGACCAAGATGGGAAATCACAACCATATACTGACGAAGAGTCTATTGAACTTCTCACACAGGTATATCAATTTAGTCGCCTAAGTTACAAGACCGTCAAACAGCAGAATATGCCTGTAACGACGCTCTATCCTGAACTGGCAGCAAGAATAGTACCCTTCTTCAATGGCAGATGCATTCCCGAAGCAGGGCGTAAAAAGATGGGGTTTCTCTAATTCCTGTATTCCATGAGCATGACTCTACCACTAATAGATTTGATCTTGGCACACGGATGGGTACCTCTGTCCATGCTGTCCACGAGTGAACATGACAAGACGTTTGCAAGGCTTTCAGCATCTATCTCCAAATACAAAAACCTGTCATTAGAAGAAATGAACCGGGGCATTGCAGAAACCGTCAAGGGATATGGTGAATATGTTCCCACGTCTCAATCCGCATTTAATGCTGTGGGCAGTACACTGCTCTCGGCATTTGATGATACTTATTCTAAAACCAAGACGGTATCAGATGTATGCCATTTGGAGTTTACCTATGCGCTGGGCCACTCTTATGCTGATAGATTCTACATACTGGCTGTAGAAGCAGACGTAAGACATTGCTTACTGTGGTTGATCGATCAGGAGAGACAGTTAAGGTCTGATGATGACATGAAGCAAGTTGTACGCGAAACTTTGAGTGTCATTACAGGATATTGTCGGATGACGCATTCGTCATCCGAAATAAACAAGCCGGTCTTCGGGTTCGTACTCAGGAAACTGACGGCTCTCTATTTTGAGATAGTGTACACATATCTTGAGGAACACAGAGACTGGCGTGAATATATTGAGAACATTTACTCAGATTTACTACCGCTATCTTTTTTTGAATTTACATCTATCTACTGGGAAACGATGCCTACAGAAGAAGATGAAGCCTCATGGGAAAGTTTTGAGCAGACAGAACGAACACCTGTAATAGCAAAGAGACCTGTAGCGATGGTGCCTACAGGGGCAGAGGCTGAAGAAAATGAGGTAATCACCAAATATGACCACTTTGTTGAAGTAGTAAAAACATACAAGTTCTTCGAATGTCCAGCCGTAGCATGTCTCAATGAGATTCAGCGAGGCCAGCTTGTTCGTTTAATAGTGAATCACAAAGATAATTATGGAGCCTATGCTATTGCCATGCTATGCGAACTTAACTATGACAAGTGGATGATGGATAACTTTGCAAAAGCCAATCCATATTCGAAGCGAGGGATAACAAAAACAACGATTATTGCACACTGGAAGGATGCTCTTAGCTTGAATAACGATAGAGCTGTTGCCGGTAATTATAATGTGTTACGCAATCCAAGTAGTAAAGAAGACAGGACAGTCTATAAGGCTTCTGAATACACCATGAAAGTCCATCAGGATTATATTGCTATCAGAGAGTACCTAAATTCCGCAGCACTTTAATTTAACTTTCTTTATTGATCAGGGGGACAGGTCATTGATCTTTTATTTTGAAAGGGGAAGGGATGGGGAAAGTAGTCGCGGGGACAGGCATCTGGGTATACCCAAGCAGAATCTGTCCCGTGACTAATTTGGAGAAAAAAATCAATGACCTGTCCCCTTGATCCCTTGGCCCAGAGCCATTGGCAGACCGCCCGCCAAAACCAGATAGCCTCGCTCCAGAACTACTGGCTTGCCTACTATCACCTGCGCCGCTTGACTCTCTACGACTATCAGCGTCGCCAGACAGTTACAAGGTAACAGGTAACAGGTTGCAATAAGACAAAAAGAAAGCTTCCCGGTGGAGAAGCTTTCTTGGTTGGTGAGGGATGGAGTTATGCGAACTTCTTGGCCCATCCTCTCAGGTTATTGAGGTAATATTTCTTGAGGAGATCCAGATAATTGTAATCGAAATCATACTGGTCTACTTTGTTTGCATTGATGTGCAGAACCTTGCAGAATTCACTGCGAGACATTGAGATGCAGTATTCGTAGGTGCTCCAGAAAGAGTTGGGGTTGTTCTTACAATTCCTCAGGGCTTCTACGGCCTCCTTGACCTCTGGATCTTCGTTCAGCTTGGAGAAGGCACCGTTCCAAATAGCTGCCACTTTCTCTTTGGCTGCTTTGGCCTCAGCCTCAGACTCGTTCTTCAGGTCCTCAATCTGCTTGGCGAGCTCAGAGTTGCCGCCCTTGCTGCTGGAATCCTTACCATCGTACTTGTAAGACCAGATGTCCCACTCAGGGCCGAAGGTGAGTTCAGTCTCCCAATCGAAGAGCTCAAGCTTCCACAGCTTTACCTTTGCACCTGCACGGCCATAGATACCAGCCTTGACACCAACCTCGAAGGTGAACGGGTTCTTCTCGAATGGAGCTAACTGCTCTTTAAGACCTGCCTTGACCAGAGGGCCTACGCTGAGTGTAGGGCCTGCTACGAAGTCTACCAGTACGTCGGCTCCGAGGAGTACACCAGCCTCTGCTTCTACGGAGAAGCCGCCACGTGGAGTGATCAGACCGAAATCGTTCTTCTTCGTCTTGTAATCGGCGATGGGCTTCCAACCACCATGCTTCTTGTCGTACTTCACACCTGCTGAGAACTCGTTGGCATATTCGTACTTGATGCCTGTGTAGACCTGACCCTTAACGCCGAGATTCATGTGGAGATAGATAGCGGGCTGGATCGTGATGGCTACGGGTACATAGCCTGCCATGAAGGTGAAAGTGATCTCGGTGAGTTCGCCAATCTTCTTGTTCTGATACTCTTTGGGGAGTTCTGCCTTACCGGAGATACCAAACGTCATCTGGGGAGCTACTGACAGTGAGCCATCGAGACGGCCCTCGAAATAGTCGCATGAGAACTTGATGGGGCAGAGGTCATCCCAGGAATACTCACTCAGGCTCTTCAATTCTGCCTTTGAATCGAGCTTCAGGGTGTAGTCGAACTGAACCTTATATGGGATCTTGCTGTTGATTGTGACGGTATCGCCCTTGTTGTTACCAGTCTTGATGTTGATCTTCGGAGGTGTGAGCGTGCCTTCCATCTCGAGCATAGTACCGGAACCCTCGCCTTTGATAGTAGCACCATTCTTCTCGATGTATTCAACGAACTTTACGAATTCATCAACGGCATCTGAAAGACCACGTGTACGGGGGAGGTTGAAGTTCTCACCATTGAGGATCTGCTCGGCCGTGAGTACACCATACTGATTGAATGAACCACGGGTGGTTGCTCCTGCACGACGGGTAACAGCGACTGTCACGGGGTGGATCCGGTTGCTGCCGTCGGTGTACTTATTAGCTATGCCAGCTGCACCACGGGTATTGGCGCCGGCATTGGGATTCATATAGATTCCGGTGTTGAGTACTACATCCTGACCTGCGAGCACTTCACCAAGACCTGAGCGAACCACGTTGAGGATGTACTTGCCATTCTCAAGGCGCTGGGCTGTGGCGCGGCGCAAGTAAGCGCGTTCTTCCAGACTCTGCCAGATACCCATGGGGTGATTCACGAAGTCCGTGATACCCATCTTATCGGCGTAGACCTTGCTGACGCTGATCATGGTGGTGTCGGCATTGAGGATCTGCACGTCGTTGCTGTTGATAAAGTCGGTGTAGACCAGACCGTAAGGCTTCCTGATGCCATCCTCGTTAGAGGCAACTTGAGCGTTGTCAGCTGCGTTGTTGTTTACTGGGCTCTCAAAGTCGTCGTCTGAACAAGATGAGAAACCGAATGCGAAAATACCTGCGGTAAGTGAGCTCATGAGCACCTGCTTTACCAAAAACTTCTTTGTTGTCATAACTGTAATTATTTAAATGTTAATACTTTGTTTTCTCTGGTGCAAAGATAGGACGTTTTTCAGCAGGTGATTCTTTTTTTTACGTTTTTCGCTTTCAGTTGTATGGACAAACACGCTTTCTTTGGACAAAACGCGGAAAACCCTCCGATTTTTGTCCAGAACCATGCGAAAATACCCCATAAATTGCGACATTTTGCCTCACGAGATCAGGGGGACAGGTCATTGATCTTTTATTTTGAAAGGGGAAGGGATTCGGGAGTCAAAGCGACTTCCGTTTTTTCGTCTGGCTTTCTTGGCATAATACTAAATTTAAAGATTATACAAAAACGCTGCAAAGATACAACTTATTATGGGAATTCACAAACTTTTTGGAGAAAAAAATCATCCGATGTTCGGCCAACTGAAGCAGTTCTTCTTTTTCAGCTTCATTAAGGAAGGCATGACGAATAGCGTTGCGCACCATCAACTTGGCCTGCTCTGCGGTGAGGATGCCTGCATCATAGAGTTTCTGGAGTTCCTGGGCTACTGTGGTGTTCGAAACAGTCATGTTGTCGGTATTGATACAAACGGGAACGCCAGCACTAAGGAATGCCTGAAGGGGATACAGCGACATGTTGGCAACGCCGTCAACAATAGCCTTAGTCTGTAGGTTGCTCGAAGGACAGAGTGTCAGACAAATATCCTTTTGTATCAGCAATGCCTTCATATCATTGTCGTTCCATGAACGAATACCATGACCTATACGTTGTGCACCATATTCAATGGCAAGCCGCATGCTCTCAACGCCATCGGCCTCTCCGGCATGGATGGTAAATGGAACACCCAGTTCTTTGGCATAAGCGAAGAGCTCTCTATATTTGGATGTGGGGAAAAGTGCTTCTGCCCCTGCGAGATCGGCGGCGCATACTCCCTGGCCAAGATATTTTTTAGCCATACGAATGGTCTCATTGTTCAGCTCATCGTTGTCAGCCCCACGCATACAGCAGAGTATCAGTTGAGCCTTGATGCCGTTAGAGCACGCTGCCAGGCCTGCTTTCAGGCCTTCGATGCTGGCAGCCACGACCTCATCCTGCGTCAGACCTTTCCGCAGATGCAATTGCGGCGCATAGCGTATCTCGGCATAGATAAGTCCCTGTGCGTAGAGACGCTGCACCAGTGAACTGACGCTATAGGCGATGGTCTCACGGCTCTGCATCATCTTGACGGGCGAGTCGAAACATTTCAGATAGTCATTCAGGCTCTCACAGTTATCGGGACATACAAGAAGTTTCTTTATCTCGTTTCTGCCGGAAGGAATGTCAACTCCTTCGATGGCTGCCATATGGATGGCGTCGTCAAGAGAGAGCGATCCGTCAAGGTGGAGATGCAGGTCTGTAAGCGCATACTTTGAGGCATCAAATGACTCAAGCACAGGCGTAGGCGCAGGCGTAACATTATCGTTGTTGCTACATGAGATAAACATCCCTGGGCCGCAGATCAGGATGGCGGCGAGCAGCCTATTCATAATCTTTCTCATAATTGTATAAACCCTAGATTCCGCAGCACTTTAGTTTAACTTTCTTTATAAGTACCTGAGCAACAAAAAGTTCTTGCTGGGGCAAGCGGCAAAGCCGAGCGGCTCAGGATTTGGCCATGTCAGAAATTTCACTTACCTTAGTGCTGCAAATCAGTAAATTGATAGGCTATCAGAGCAGGTCTTCGACCGCCATACAAACTTATTTGGGAACACGGATAGGCTAACATCCTTCGCTGATGCTTTGGTCTAAGCCTCTCGACCTTACGGGGTAAGGGGGTATTGGCTCATGTCCCGTCGGATTACACGCTTGTATGGCTAAAAACAGACAGACATGTCTCAAATGGCGGCAAAATTAGACCTTTGAAAATTATCTGCGTATTTTAGGGAAAATACAAATCTTTGGACAATGTCGTCTATGTGTTACCTTCGAGGCATTAAAAAACCTCGCCACCATGATAGGTAGCGAGGATGTCATACAATTAAAAATATAAAATCAGAGCTGGAACTTGTAGCCGATTGTAACTACAAAGAGATCGCTACGCTGGCTATTATCACCATACTTGTTCACCTTGGTTATACCAATGTTGTAACGGGCATCAAGGACGAAGTTATTGTATTCACCAGAGATACCGATAGGAATTGAGAAAGCTGTGTTCTCACAATTTTCCTTGACATCTTTGCTCTCCATTTTGGCTGATGCCAGGAATCCCATCTGCACACCAGTTTTCAACGCAAGTCCTTCGGAAATGTAAAAATTAGCAACGATAGGAACGTTGATGTAGTCAAGCTTGGTTGTATGCGTAAAACTACTACCATCTAAATTACTACCCTCGAATTTCCATCCCTGCTGTGCATAGTTCACACCTGCGGCAGCACTCAGCCAGTCGTTGATATAATACTCGCCTTCAACACCAGCAACAAATCCTGTACGCCACTTGGCATCGGCTCCTCCGTCCCAAGAACCTGAGATATGTCCCATACCAATACCTGCTTTAGGCTGCAATGTAAATGAACCAGCATCGCGACCTGTGTTCTGTGCACTTGCTGTCAGGGCTACTATACCCAGGACCAGCGTCATCATAATTTTCTTCATAATTGATTGATTTGAAATAAAACATAACATTAACTAACTATAATCCAATGGCACCTGTCAATGTGAATGTTTTGATAGTGGTCCAGTTAGATGCATCTGAAGACTTCTGGAGATTAACAGTGCCTCTGATGTATTTATTGTTATAAACATCAACAATAGCTTGCAAACGCTTAATCAGGTCGCTCTCATTGATATCAACAGTTCCGACACTTTCAAGTGCATTTTTCATCTCTCTTTCGAAAGCATTGAATGCGTCTTCATGGCCAGTGGCAACCTGTAAGTTGCTCCCGTCAAGCCTATACCAGACTTTCTCAGACTTAATCTCAGTTTTCTCATCACTGCCACATGCGGCCAAGATGGCACTTGTCATTGTCATGCAGATTAAGGCAACTGCGGCCATCAGAATCTTTTTCTTTTTCTTAATAGTTTTATGTAAATAATAAATTATAACTAATCTTTCAGTTCGAAGTGCTGATAGTCCTTACAAGTAGTCCAGTCGCCTCCCCATTCAAA
>CACYQO010000020.1 GCA_902776545.1 uncultured Prevotellaceae bacterium
CCAGGCCATCGGCGGAGCACTCTGCATGGCGGGCGATGCCATCAGTGTGAAGCGGCTGGTGGATAAGCCACAGTCTGAGTTCTGGGGCTACCAGACGGAAGGCAGCTTTGACATCAAGGACTGTTCCAGTGCCGCCCACCTCTATGGAAAGCAGATAGCATCGGGTGAGGCTTATACCGATGCGACCTACAAGCATACGCTGGCTGACATCAAGAACCTTGCCGACTATGCATTTGCCTTCGGTATCAATGAACTGGTGGTCTGTGCCGTAGCATACCAACCATGGGTACGGGGGAAAGAAGTGAATGAAAAGTTGAAGATAAGTACGGCGAACGGTCGTCAATACGTATTGAACCGCTTGAACACGCTATGGCCATTGAGCCGGCCGTTCTGGGACTATCAGGCCCGTTGCTCATGGATGTTGCGCCAGGGTAAGCCCGTAAGTGACTTCTGCCTGTACTTAGGCGACGATATTCCAACCCGTATTCTCGGACATAAGCTGCCCGACTTCCCGCAGGGTTACGATTTCGATGCCTTCACCACCGATGCCCTGTTGCACCGTATGACCGTCAGGAATGGTCGTATCATGCTGCCCGATGGTGTCAGCTACCGCATGATGATACTGCCACAAGATGGTCAGCTGACCGATGAAGCCCGTCATCAGATAGACCTGTTCAGCCGTCAGGGTATTCCCGTTTACGACCCACAGACAGACAGCCGTCCGTTGGCACAGGCCATCCAAGAGGCTGGACTCATCCCCGATGTCGACTGCTCATACCTGTTACCACCCGCCGCCCACCTCTATTTCTGCCACCGCCGTACAGCCAATGAGGACATCTATTTCCTCAACAACCACAGCGATAAGGACATCACCGACTGCTTCCGATTCCGTACACATGCCGCCTCGGCAGAACTTTGGAACCCCACGACGGGCGAAAAGATACCATTAGCCTTCACTTCTGAGGACGGTTGTACCGCCATCAACCTGACACTTCATGCGCGTGAATCTTATTTTATTGTGCTGAAGAACTCAGATGAAACATCAGCTCCTGTCGTTTCCCTTGCCTCTCATCCCGTTTCTCATACCACAATATCCTCTCCTTGGTCGGTAACCTTCGACCCGCAGATGGGTGGTCCCACGGAAGCCGTCTCCTTTCCCACGCTGATGGATTGGACGAAACATAGCGACCCAAGCATCAGGTATTACTCCAGAACGGCTGTTTATCAGAACACCTTTAAGCTGAAGAAAGACAAGAAAGCCACCTATCGCCTGAGTCTTCATCTACTGAATTCAGCTGCTGAGGTCATCGTCAACGGACAGTCGGCAGGTATCATCTGGTGTTCTCCCTGGAACATCGACATCACCGGACAGCTGAAACGTGGGAAGAATCGGATAGAGATCCGCGTTGCCAATACGCTATGGAACCGCCTTGTGGGTGATGCACGACTGCCAGAGGCGGAGCGAGTGACGTGGCAGACCACACCGCTTGCCAAGTCCGACGACCAGTTGATGCCATCGGGATTGACGGGCAAAGTGACTATCAAAGAATACAAATAAATTCTTCACAGGCTTTTTGTCTTATATTCGGTAAATCTTGATGTCCTCATCCCTTTAGTTCACCTTCAGCTTTCATTATTCCAGTTTTTCCTGTATTTTTGTTCGTTTCTTGTTAGTTTTTTTGTCGCCTTTTTGAAAATTTATTATTATCTTTGCGACATAGTACCATGTGGGTCTATTTGATTACTAACCGAATACTAACATATCTATTAAAGTGGGCTTATGAAAAAAAGTTTTGCTACGACGTTGGCATGCTGCCTGATGGCCATTGCGCTGGTCATGCCAGCAGGGGCGTTAGGGCAGGAACCCGACGATGTGCTGTCGATAGGTTTTGTCGACAAGCATGGCGCTCCATTGCGAAAGGCGAGCACAACGTTGCCTGGACGAATTTTTCTCAATGGCACAGGTGTTTCCAAAAGCGTTACTGTCTCTACGGAGGGACTGATGCAAGACGTGAAGGTCACGGCTTCGCCAGGACTCGAGGTGTCTCCGCAGGTGATAGCTGCTGATGCCGGAGAGGCTGTGCTGACCATTACCAACCATTCTACGCTGAACCATCAGTCGGGACGTGTGATTCTGCGCTCAGGCGACATTCGTCTGCGAGTGAATGTTGAGGCCACCGGCACTCCCCTTCCCGTGAAGGACCTGTCCCAGGACCCTGTATATACCGGCGGTCAGGACTCCCGCATGACGTTCGAGGGCTTCAGCCCGGGGCCTGACGGGTTCACGCTCGAGCTTCGTGCCAGGACGGACGCCTCCTCCTCGCGCGTCGAGCCGTTCGGCTTGAGCGGCTCCGGCGTCGGCTTCAAGGGCTACGTAGGCTCCTCTGGCCTCGGTCTGCTGAACTCGCGCGGCGTGTTCGTGAGCGAGAAGGGGATGAGCAACCCGTCCAACGGCGGCACGTTCTACAACACCGACGGCCTGTACCACACGTACCGGTATGCCGTGACCGGCGACGAGCGCGTGCTCGTGTACAGGGACGGCATCGCCATAGACACGATGCGCGTCGCGGACCTGGGCCTGCAGCCCGAGTGGAGCACGGGCAACGGCCCTGTCGTCCCTAACCTTATCCGTAACGGCGACTTCGAGGGCGAGTCGGACTACAACCCGTCGCGTGGCATCACCGACCGGATAGAGGGGTGGGACGTGTATCCCTACGACCAGTACAACAGCTACCAGAGCGTGTCCTCCGAGGAGCGCTCGAACGAGGTGGACCAGAACAACCACGTGCTTGAGATCCACCGCTACATGTGGGAGGGCGGCTGGGCCGCCGCCGAGATCTCCCAGATCGTAGACGTTGCCCCCAACGAGGTCTACTCCTTCTCTTGCCTTGCGAAGGGCGGCATCCGCTCCAACGGCGAGCAGCTGGGCTCGATCCGCCTGCAGGACCTTCAGAACGACGGCTGGGGTGCGAGCGTGAGCGCGTTCAAGATAGACGACGTGAGGCTGACGGGCGTGTCTCGCACCCAGTCGCCGCTTGTTGGCTTCGACAACGATGGTGGCGACATCGCATACTTCAGCTTCGACGCGACGGGCGCCTATGCCCCGGCATTCGCCCGGCTGACGGCCTCGGCTGACACGCTCCGCATAGACGGCACGGGCGGTACAAATACGTTCCTCGTCAGTTCCGAGAACCTGACGGGCGACATCTCGCTCACGGCGACGAGCGGCTTCAAGGTGAGTCCGGCCACCATAAAGGCCGGGGAGAAGGACGTAGCGGTGACGGTGACGAACCTCTCTACGCTGGCGTTGACGACCGGCAAGGTGGTGCTCCGCTCTGGCGACAGGCGCGAGACGGTGCGCCTCATAGGGACGGGCACTCCCCTTCCCGTGAAGGACCTGTCCCAGGACCCTGTATATACCGGCGGCCAGGATGCCCGCATGACGTTCGAGGGCTTCAGTCCGGGGCCTGACGGGTTCACGCTCGAGCTTCGTGCCAGGACGGACGCCTCCTCCTCGCGCGTCGAGCCCTTCGGCGTGAGCGGCTCCGGCGTCGGCTTCAAGGGGTACGTTGGCCCCTCTGGCCTCGGCCTGCTGAACTCTCGCGGCGTGTTCGTGAGCGAGAAGGGTATGAGCAACCCGTCCAACGGCGGCACGTTCTACAACACGGACGGCCTGTACCACACGTACCGGTATGCCGTGACCGGCGACGAGCGCGTGTTCGTGTACAGGGACGGCATCGCCATAGACACGATGCGCGTTGCGGACCTGGGCCTCCAGCCGGAGTGGAGCACGGGCAACGGCCCTGTCGTCCCTAACCTTATAAGGAACGGCGACTTCGAGGGCGAGTCGGACTACAATCCGTCGCGTGGCATCACCGACCGCATAGAGGGCTGGGACGTCTATCCCTACGACCAGTACAACAGCTACCAGAGCGTGTCCTCCGAGGAGCGCTCGAACGAGGTAGACCAGAACAACCACGTGCTTGAGATCCACCGCTACATGTGGGAGGGCGGCTGGGCCGCCGCCGAGATCTCCCAGATCGTAGACGTTGCTCCTAACGAGGTCTACTCCTTCTCTTGCCTTGCGAAGGGCGGCATCCGCTCCAACGGCGAGCAGCTGGGCTCGATCCGCCTGCAGGACCTTCAGAACGACGGCAAGATAGACGACGTGAGGCTGACGGGCGTGTCGCGCACCCATGCGCCGCTTGTGGGCTTCGACAACGCGGGGGGCGACATCGCTTACTTCAGCTTCGACGCGACGGGCGCCTATGCCCCCGCCTTCGCCCGGCTGACGGCCTCTGCGGACACGCTCCGCATAGACGGCACGGGCGGTACGGGCACGTTTCTCGTCAGCTCCGAGAACCTGACGGGCGACATCTCGCTCACGGCGACACATGGCTTTGCCGTGAGCCCGACCATCATCAAGGCCGGGCAGAAGAACGTGACGGTGACCGTGACAAACTTAGCGACACTGAAGGAGCAGACAGGGCGCATCATTTTGCGCTCGGGCGACATGAGGACATACGTGAACCTCGTGGGCATGGGTACATCCCTGCCTGTGAAAGACCTGTCACAGAACCCGATATACAAGGGTAATGGTGACGAATATGTTGAGTTCAGGGACTTCGAACCCGGTGAGAACGGCTATTCCGTAGAGGTGAAGGCAAAGGTGGATGCTTTGAGCCGCTATCTGAAACCGTTTGCCACTACAGAACAGGGCGCGGGCTTCAAGAGCTATGTTACTCCGACAAGCATGGGCATGTATAACAGCAAGGGCGTGTTCGTGAGCGAGAAGGGGATGAGCAACCCCGCCAACGGCGGCACCTTCTACAATACCGACGGCCTGTATCACACCTACCGCTATGCGGTGACGGGCGACAAGCGCGTATTCGTCTATCGCGACGGTCTGCCAATCGACACGATGCGCATTGCCGACCTGGCACTACAGCCGGAGTGGGCGGTGAAAACTGGACCTGTGGCACGAAACCTGATAAAGAACGGTGACTTCGAGGGCGAGTCCAACTACAACTCGTCGCGCGGCATCACCGACCGCATAGAGGGCTGGGATGTCTATCCCTACGACCAGTGGAACTCCACGCAGAGCATCTCACGCGAGGAACGCTCCAACGAGGTGGATCAGAACAACCACGTGTTGGAGGTACACCGCTACATGTGGGAAGACGGATGGGCCGCCGCAGAGATCTCTCAGATTGTCGATGTGGCACCAAACGAGATCTATTCCTTCTCCTGTCTTGCTAAGGGCGGAATCCGTTCAAACGGCGACCAGCTCGGTTCCATCCGCATTCAGGACCTGCAGAACGACGGAAACAAGGTGACGATGACCGTGAACAGCGACTCGTACAAGACCTACGCAGCCGACTTCGAGTCACAAGCCACGACGCAACAGGTGCGTGTGACGTTCATGCTGGAGCGTGCGGCATGGGGAGCGAGTGTGAGTGCTTTCAAGATCGACGATGTGAAGATGAAGGGATTCAGTCGTATCTCCGACCAGAAGGTAGGCTTTGAGATGATGGATGCCGACGTGGAATACTTCACTTACGACACCACGGGAGCCTATGCCCCACAACTACCCGGACTTAACATTTCTGAGATTTCAGATGCCATCAGGACAGCTCCCGACCAAACCGGTAGCATCAGAGTCAGAACGCGCGACGGACAGTTGCAGATAACAGGCATGGAACCCCACTCGAGGGTGATGGTCTATTCCTCCGACGGTAGGCAGGTGGCAGTCTTGCCTGATGTGGCTGGCGACACGGGTATGGCACTGCCCGGCAGGGGTGTTTACATCATTGCCGTGATAAAAGATGACCGGAAGCAGGTGCTGAAGGCAAAGTATTAGTTGACAAAAGAGAGTTTCCTGATAATACGACGTTTTATATGAAACGTAGACTAAGCACTTTGATGATAACTCTGCTGATGTCGGTGGCTACGATGATGGCCGCCGGCATCAGCCCCGGCAGTTCATGGACCAGTGTGAACGCCCATGGCGGCTGCGTGGTGTATCACGACGGTTACTACTACTGGTTTGGTGAATGCAGACAGACGAACAAGAGCAACGGTATCAGCTGCTACCGGTCGAAGGATTTGTATTCATGGACGGAGCAGGGCAAGGCCGTGACGCCCACCGGGACGATGACCGATGATAATGTAGACATCGCGAGTGGTCGGACACTGGAACGTCCGAAGGTATTCTACAACGAGAAAACCGGAAAGTGGGTGATGTGGATTCACTGGGAGAACGGCACCGACTATGGACAGGCAAAGGTGGCGGTATGTCAGGCCGATCAGGTGGGCGGTCCCTACAAGCTGGTGGACGTGTTCCGGCCGAACGGTCATGACTCACGCGACCAGACGGTGTTCGTGGATGACGACGGGGTAGCCTACCATGTGTATTCCACGGGCATGAACACCAACACGAACTGTTCGCCGCTGACCGACGACTACCTGCATGCGCAGGAGGTGGTGAACACACAGCTCCGAGGGCGTCGCTATGAAGCTGCCGCTCTGTTCAAGGTAGGCGAGACCTATTATGGTCTGTTCTCCGGCTGCACGGGATGGGACCCCAACCCAGGCCGGTTTATGTGGACCCAGGACCTGATGGGCGACTGGGAGGCACCTGCCGACTTCCGTGCGAGCGACGGTTCGACAGGTATCAACTTCTGTACGGACAAGGGCAAGGACAACACCTATCAGAGTCAGAGCAATTATGTCTTCAAGGTTCCCGGCAGGGACAAGGCGTTTATCTACATGGGCGACCGCTGGAACTCGGGGAATATCCAGAACTCGCGGCACGTGTGGCTGCCCCTGAGCGTGAGAAGCGGCTATCCTGCCGTGCGCTGGTGGGACGAATGGGATTTGTCGGTGTTCGACACGATGTATCGTTACAAGCGCGTGAAGGAGATTATTGACGGCGACGAATACTACTTATTAGAGAAATACAGCGACAGAATCGTGTCTCGTCCGAAGACATCGCTGACGCTGGAGGACGACGGAGAGACGAACCTGTGTCTGGTGTTCCACAAGACGGAGCATCCATACATCTACAAAATAGAGATGAAGGGTAAGGGCACGTTCATGGAATCGGTCTATGGCACGCTTCGCTGGCAGGCAGAGTCGGAGAGCGAGAACCAGCTGTGGCGGTTGGTGTTGCAGGAAGACGGCTACTATAGGATTGAGAATGCCGGTGACGGCGTGTGTCTGTCGGTGTCCGGCAACTCGACGATTGCAGGCACGGCGCTGTTCCTGACGGAGAAAAGTACGACCATCCACCAGCATTTCGGTGTCTATTATGATTCCGAAGAACATGCCGACTACGTGGAGGCAGACATGTTCAGCAAGGCATACAGGACTGAAAACCGCGAGAAGATACGGGAACAGGAGGCTGCGGCGGGCATAGAAACGACCAGATGGGCTTGGAAGAGCATGGGGAAAACTGTGTTTGACCTGGGTGGAAGAAAGAGCGTAACACCGTTGCAGCAGCCCGGGTCAAAGAGACAGGTGCTGATTATTGACGGCAGAAAGGTAGTGAGATGAAGAAACAACAGGGAAATCATAGCAAAGGACAGACAGGCAGAGACAAGGAAGGTAGTCTGGCAGGACGGATGGAAAAGTTTGTCCCGCTGCTGATGGCGGTCTGCTTTGTCGTGACAGGTTTTTGGCTACTCGTTGGCGAGCGCAACCATTTCCTGCTTGAGACCGCCCTGCAGACACCCTTCCTGACAACCCGTGTGTTCACGGCAGACATGCTGTCGCAAATAGGAGGCGGCTTGTTCTGGGTGAGTTCGCTGTTACAGAGTTGTCTCGCACGGCCGTGGTTAGGAAGTCTGCTGCTGTTGGCGGTGCTGATGATGCTGTCCTTTGCCGTGAAGAGCGTTTTCCATCTGAAAGGTGCCTGGGAAGGTGTGGCATGGCTTCCTTCCTGGATGCTGCTGCTGAACTATCTGCAACTGGGATACATTATCTATTTATTGAAGGTTCCTGCTGTGTCCTTCACACTGCCGGTAGGATTGCTTTTGGCAGTGGTACTGGCAGGAGGAGCCTATAAGACCGTTGGCGTTTTGACCGCATCAGGGTCACACCATACAGGAAAAGGGATGATGAAGTCTTTCCTCTTAGTGCTGACGGCACTTGCAATGGTGGTGACGGTCGTGGCGGGGTATTGGCTGACAGGCTGCTATGTGTTGTTTGCCTGTCTGCTGTTTGCCGTGGGCTGCTTCGCCAGAATATGGCACGAACGGAGAAAGGGAAACGGTGGATCGCCTTGGCGGGGACTGATGGTAGCCGTGCTGACAGTGGTACTGGCAGTCGTCGTGCCGCCGATGATGTATCGGACAGGATGGTTCCACATGCGTGCCGACCAGATATATACCGCCGGACTGCCCGACTACCGCTGGGACTCGCCCGAACAGTCGCTGTTCTTCCCGATGCTGGCTGCCATGGTTGTGTTGGTGGTACTGGCTTTCTTCCGGAAGGATGGGAAGACTGACGACAGACAACGACATTCCGTCCTGTCGAGCCTTGTACCCGTATTGCTCTTCATAGGCGCTGGTGTTGTGACATGGGTGCAGACCTATCGTGACAGCAATTTTACCGCCATTCTGGAGATGAAGCATGCCGCGGAGGAAGGGCAGTGGGAGGATGTGCTCAAGACGGCTCGTGAAAACGACGAGGAACCCACACGGGCACAGGTGTGTCTGACGCGCCTGGCACTCTATAAACTCGGACGGATGGGTGATGAACTGTTCAGCTATCCCGAGGGGTCAGCGGGCTATCATGCACTCCGGCCCTACCACTATCTGCAGGTCATGGTGGGCAGGCTGCTCTATTACTATTATGGTAAGATTAACTTCGCTTACCGCTGGAGCATGGAAGACATGGTGGAATACGGCATGCGCCCCGACTACCTGCGGCTGATGCACCGTGTTGCCCTGCTGAACGAGGAAGAGGTGCTGGCGGAGAAATATGCGAATGCGTTGAGTCACACGCTGTTCTACACAGGACAAGAAGGCCTGCCGGCTCCCAAGGAACTGCTGAACTATGGCAACGTGCTCGACGGCGATGCAGGTCTCATAGAGTTCTATCTGCTCAACTCGTTTGCCCTGACGGATGGCGGGTCGAGGGAGATGGTGGAGCTGTCGATGATGCACAATCTGATTACGAAGAACCTGAATGCGTTCTGGCCGCGCTTCTTCAAGCTGCTGCCGACGTGGCAGGGCAAGATACCAAGACACTACCAGGAGGCTGCGCTCATGATAGCACAACTGCAGGGACACCCGGAACTGCTGCAGAATGTGCCCATCGACGGCGATATACAGGCACGCTTCGAACGGCTCGTACAGGCTTCTGCCGAGCATGGTGACGACCAGAATTATAATCGCACGATGCTCAAACCGGAGTTTGGCGACACCTACTGGTACTATTACTTCTTTGTGGAGGGATTGAAGACGACATAGCCTCCCGGCTGAACTCTTCAGAAGGGGAGGGAGGAGTTGCAAAATATAAAATAATGATAATGTCCGATAGATATAGAAAGATGAAACAGATGGCATGGGGGATGATGCTCTTGCTGCTGATGCCGTTGCTGACGGGCTGTGGCGTGTCGGTGCCGACTGACGCCAGACCGGTTGCCCGTAAGGTACGGGTGATGCCCGACAACGACGGTGCCACGCTGCCTCCAAACATCGCGCCCCTGAACTTCGAGGTGATGGAGGCGGGAGATGCCTTTGTGGTGAGGTACTACGCAAAGGACGGGACGGAGATTGTCAGCAGCGGAAATCCCATTGATATTCCGGTGGACGAGTGGCATGAACTCTTGAGGGCTGCCCAAGGCGACACGTTATATACTGATATCTACGTGAAGAATGGGGGCAGCTGGAGCCGTTTCCCGACGATGAAGAACCCCATAGCCACCGAAAGCATCGACGAATACATCAGTTATCGACTCATCCAGCCCTCGTATGTGGACTATGAAGACATGGATATCCGTCAGCGCAACGTCTCGGACTTCGATGAGCACATCATCTTCCATAATATGATGCTGAGCGAGGACGAGAAGGGACAGTGCATAAACTGCCATGTGCCGCAGAACCAGAACCTGACGGGTCATTCGCTGTTCCACGTGCGGCAGTTGAAAGGCGGTACGGTGCTGATTGACGGCGCCCAGGCGACGAAGGTGAACCTGAAGACCGACAGCACGCTCTCGGCAGGTGTCTATCCTGCCTGGCATCCTAAGAACGACCAGTTCATTGCCTTCTCCGTAAACGAGACGGGGCAGGTGTTCCACACGCGCGACGTGCAGAAGATTGAGGTGATAGACTTTGGCAGCAACCTGATTTTTTATGACGCCGCTAAGAATCAGGTGTTTGACATCGACTGTCGCACCGATGAGTTCGAGACTTTCCCCACGTGGAGCCCTGACGGACAGTGGCTCTACTACGTCTCTGCCCACTATGAGCAGCAGTCGGATAACATCGATGCCGAACTGAACAGCGCCTATCCGCAGTTGAAATACAATATCTACCGCCGTTCCTTCAATGCCGAGACGCGGAAGTTCGGCGAGCGCGAACTCGTGCTGGATGCTGCCGCCATGGACAAGAGTGCCTCCACGCCGCGCATATCACCCGACGGCAAGTGGATTCTTTTTGCGTTGGCAGACTACGGGCAGTTCCACATCTGGCACAACTCGTCACGGTTGTATGCGATGCCCACCGGACTTGGCACCGACAACCCAGACCCGCAGACCACCGTACACCCTGCCCTCGACCTGAAGTGGGGTGCTGCCTCCTATCATTCGTTCTCCTCGAACGGGCGATGGGTGGTGTTCTCGTCGCGACGCGACGATGGCAACTACACACGTCTCTACATTGCCTACTTCGACAGCGACGGCAGGTTGCACAAGCCGTTCCTGCTGCCGCAGCGGTCGCCCCGCTACTACACGGAACTCTTCCGCAGCTACAATGTCCCCGAATTCCTTGCGCGTCCCGTGTCGCCTACGCTGAACGACCTCACGAAGGCGGTGGACCGGGCACCGCTGCAAGCCGAATATGTCGGTTCTTCGCTCCTGGTACCCGAGGCGCGGAGTGGCATCAGCCGACAGTTGGACGACTCCAAGGAGAGGATTGTCTCCACGGTTGCCTATTAGTTATTTTGATGGAATCAGAGAAATAAAAACATAAACACAAGAATATATGAAGCAGACTCAAACCCTTCAAAGCCGGTTACACAGTAACCTTGCTTTATTGTTGCTCTTCCTGTGGGCTGTCCCGACGCTCTCCACGGCTCAGAACATCATCCCCCAGCGAGGCGATAAGATTTCTATGGAGGACGGCATTTTCGTGGTTGCAGGCGATAACATGATCACGAACCCCTCGTTTGACGACGGTTTCACCGACTGGACCGCAGGTGACGGAAGTGCACTCTCTGAGGATAACTTCGAGATTGTGGCAAGCGGAGGAGCTGACGGCGGAGCCTACCTTCACGGTCTGGGCAGTGCCGGCAGCGGCTCGAACAAGTCGCTGAAGCGCGGTTGGGCACTCACGCCCGGCAAGACCTATGTCTTCTCCGTCTGGGCAAACCGGCCCTCGTCGGGCATGGGTAACAATCTGCAGTACAGTCGCATCTACACGGGAACGTCAGAGACCACTACACGAACGGAGATCACCACACTGAACTTCACCGGTGACACCTGGGTGCAGACACTCATCGTGCTGACGGCGACCGAGGCTGAGCCTTACCTGATTGCCAATTTCGGATGGATCAACCAGTCCAGCTTCGACTGTTTCTTCCTTGGTGAGGTGGAGAAGAGTGCCGAACTTGTGACCGACCGTCTCGAATCTGCCATCAGCGATGCTGAACAGCTGCTTGCCACCACCGAGGAGGGAACCGCCAAGGGGCAGTACACTGCCGAGGTGCGTGCCGTCTTGCAGCAGGCGATCAGTGAAGCACGCTCCGTGCTCCAGTCGGCAACCACGCAAGACGAGATCAACGATGCCATCAGCACACTGCAGGCTGCCGTCAATACCTATAAGAGCAGTGTCAATCCGCCCTTCGAACTGGGCAAGAAATATAACATCGTCCACTCGTCGGGATTTTATCTCACGACAGGAGGCGGGACAGTGAAGATTGCCAATGCGGATGTTGACGACATGACACAGGTGTTCACGTTCGTTGTGGCTCCCGAGGATGCCCAGACCACTGGCTATAACCTCGTTGATGATTTAGGAAACTTCGTCTATCGCAGCGGTTCGTGGGACACCAAGTCCAGCTCTTCGACCGACCTGACGCTTCCGAACGCCATCTTCAGAATCGACGACCACGACACCTACATCCAACTGCGCAACATGGGAAGCGGCTCGGTGCTGGGAACGGATAACAACACCGCCGGCTCGGCAGTCTACAGTAATAAGAACGGTACCGACCAGCGTTACCGCTGGACACTGAAGGAGTATGTGCCGGCTGACCAGAGAGATGCGCAGTACAACTTCGAAGAGCTGCTGGCAAAAGCCAAGAGCATTCGCGACGGCGTTTCCTCTTCGGCATTTGGCGTGAGCATCTTCATGCTCTCGCGGGCTGCCTACGATGCCTTCGATGCTGCCATTGCCGCCGCTGAAGCCATGGTGCCCGACTATGAAGGTGCCCTGAAGTATCTGCAGGAGGCGATAGACGTCTATCTGGCAAACCGACAGAATAAGCCCGACCCGCAGAAGACCTATGTGATCACGCAGCGCTCTGGAGGGAACAACCTGGCATGGCGCGAGTCCACGACGCCCATAGTCGCCACGCCCGACGCCTCGAAGAGCCAGCAGTTCTACTTGGAGGCGGTGGGCACCGAAGGAATCTATGCTTTCCGTAATGCTCAGGAGACCGCCTATCTGGCGAAGCAGGCGTCGAGTAACTGGAACACGGTATGGCTGGAGAGCAGCGATGATGCTGAGGCGCAATGGACCGTCACGGCTCTTTCGGATGGTGTCTATGCCTTGCAGAACGTAGCCGGTAAGGGCTATCTGGGCAGTGATGCCACCACGGACGGTTCCCTCCTTTATTGCGACAAGTCGTCGTCTGCCACGAACTCGGCATGGTATATCGAGGTGTATTCGCCCACGGCTGCCTTAGAGAAAGTCATTGCCAAGGCACGTGAACTGGCTGATAACACCCCTGTGGGTACGGCATACTATGAGGTGCCGCAGCAGGCGATGGACGAGTTGCGTGCCGCCATTGCCGCCGCAGAGGCTGCCCTGCCCACCATCAGCACCTTCGAAGAGGGCGCGGCAGCAGCGGAGACCCTGCAGAAAGCGATTGACAAGTTCCTTGCCTCGTTCAATCCCATGGCACCCTTCGACACGGGGCAAACCTACATCGTTATTCATTCCAGCGGTAATCTGCTCACGGCAACGGAGTCGGGGAATGCCAGCATCACCGCCCGTGCGGAGAACGAGTCGGCAACGGAGTCTCAGATTGTGATGCTCGAGACCGTCGAAGGACAATATGCCGGAGACTTCACCTATCGCTTGCGCTCCGTGGCACTGGGAACGTATTTCGCGAGAACCGGCGATTACAACACCCAGTGGAAGCAGTCGGCAGACTCGGCTTCGGTTGTCCAGATCGTGCAGTTAGACGGGAAGTATCTGGGATTGCGCTTTGCCATCAGCAACAGCTATGCAGGAACGGATGCCTCTTCGAGCGGTGCTCTGGTCTATAGCGACAAGTCGGGGAGCAACAACAGACTGGCATACTGGACGCTTGAACCTTACATCACCGTCGTGCTGGACCGCGATGCCTTCAATGCGGCTTATCAGCAGGCACTGGAAGCAGCAAATGCCATGGTGATTGGCTACAACGTGGGTGAATATTTTGCCGAGGATGTAGCTGAGTTCCGTAGTGTCATCAACGACCTGCGCAGTCGTGCCAACCGTGCGAAGACGCAGGAGGAACTGGACGGCATCACAGCCGAAGTGCTCGCGGCGATTGCCACTTATGTGGCTCGAGCCCATACGGAGCAGATTATGGACCGGACAGAACTGAATAGTGCCATCACCAAAGCCGAACGGGAACTGGCTTCTGCCGTGGCTGGCGATGCCGACGGGCAATATCCTGCCGATGCCATCACGGCGTATCAGAAAGTTCTGGACGAGGCAAAGGCGGTGCGTGACAACGGGGAGGCTACGCAGGACGAGATAGATGCCGCTACAAATGCACTGAAGCAGGCTGCCACCGACTTTGCTGCCGCCCGTGTACACGTGGATATGTCTATGCTGAAGCAGACCATTCTCGATGCAAAGCAGATGCTGACGAATGCCCAGGCAGACCGTGGAGACGGACCGGGTAAATATCCGGAGAGTGCTTTCACAACCTTACAGGCTGCCATCGACAAGGCACAGAAGATTGTGAATGAGAACAAGGTGAACCAGCAGACCGTGGACGCTGAAACAGATGCACTGACGGAAGCCATCATCGCTTTCTCTAATTCGCGCACACCGAACGACTATACCGTTCTGCAAAGTCTTGTTGACCGGGCTCATCAGCTGTTGGCTTTGTGCGAAAGTGGCAATTACATCTATATCCAGGAAGACTACGACGACCTCGTGGCATCGCTTGCCAATGCCGAGCCGCTGCTCACATCCACTGATCAGGATGCAATTGACCGTGCCGTGAAGATTCTGCGTCGCGACATCGCCCTGCTCGAACAGAACATGGTGGTGGCAATCAGCGGACTATCGCAGGGTGGTATCGCCATTGGAACCCGCGACGGGCGCATCATCGTAGAAAACCTGCCGGCCGGTGCAACGGTGAACATCTACTCGCTTGCCGGTCGTCCGGTGGCAACAGATGCCTCAGCCGTGCTGCCCCGTGGCGTTTATGTGGTACGGATTAATGTCGGAAAGGTCATCACGCGCAAGGTGACGGTCAGATAACGCCCTATCGTTGGCAGACTATTCATAGCAGCCTCATTCGTTGATAGTACGACGGATGAGGCTGCTTTTTTGTGAGTCGTTTTGGATCCTCTTTGTCAAATAATATTCGAATTTTGAGCCCAAATGAAGGGGCTCAGAACGAACGAAAGGGTCACTCGGTCGAAAAAACGCCAATTTTTGATGTTTTTCGTAAAGCGTTGATTGACAAATGATTACACGGATTTTAAACTGTAATCGGACGGTTTACAAAATCCAAATTTGCGAGAGCTTAGGTTTCGCTGCGCCAAAGGTAAGGTTTCGTCGTGTGAAAGACCATGTTTCATCGCACGAAACATGGTCTTTGGCGCAGTCAAAGCTTACCTTTCACGCACCGAAAGCTTACTTTTCGTAAAATGAAGAATGAAGGATGAAGAGTGAAGAGTCGGTTTTTACACATTTTAACTTCTATTTCATCACTTTTCCCTGACAAGTTTTTGTCAACATCTTTGCCGATATAATGTCATTTATTTTCCACAGAATCAGTAAATGCTTATACAAGTTATTATTCAACAGAAATTAGGCAGTTTAATAAATTATGCTTATCTTTGCAGTTGAGAATTACTAATAACCAAATAGATGTCGAAAAGAGATTGTATGAGTTTATATGATTTCTTAAAGCAATAACGATTATGGACGGATTCAAAAATATAGAGATAAAGAATTTCAGAGGCATAGACCATCTGAAAATCAATGACTTTTCCCGTGTAAATGTCTTCGTCGGACAGAATAATTCAGGAAAGAGTACGATGCTGGAGGCCATTAATATTCTTACGGGTATGGCCAATCCTGATACGCCCCTCAATATGAATCGCTTTCGTACTCGCAATCTATTTGCCCCTTTTAAGGACATTTATTACTTGTTCCATAATATGGATATAAAGGTGGCTCCAGAGATTATATCGGAGCAAACCGATGGAGCTACTCGCAGCCTCCGTATGCAATTAACGTATGTATTTGATGAGCAGACCGCCCGTCAGGACAATGGGATGAATGGCATGCCACCCATCTCAGAGACAAAAACCTTCCTGAATACGTTGCTTTTGGATTTCTGCATTGAGTCGGATTCAGATAAAAGAAGTTATCAGAGTTCTTTGACTGTTAATCAAGAAGGCAATATCACTAATAGGAAGCCCGCTACAGATTATCTTGAGAAAATCATTTCTGTCTATCTCACGGCAGACCTTTGGGGCATCAACTTAGCCAGTCAACTTTCAGAGTTGTTCAAGCGTAAACAGAAAAGCGTAGTCCTGCAACGTCTTTTCTATTTCGATCATCGTATTGTGGACGTTGATATCCTTCAAGATGATATATATATCGAATTTGAAGATGTACCAGAGAAGTTGCCATTAAGAATGGCTGGCGACGGTCTCCGTCGATACCTGAACATCGTGGCTGCTTCTGCAAATCCAATGAATAACATCCTGCTGATTGACGAGATAGACAACGGCCTTCACTATTCGGCTTATAAGAAACTATGGGAGGCAATCTTTACTTTAGCTGTCAGCACCAATAAGCAGGTGTTCGTGGCAACTCACAGCAAGGAGACATTGCACAGTCTGAACGAAATGCTGGAAGAACATCAGGAGTATCAGTCGGAGATGCGTCTTTACACCCTTGCAGACACTCCCCAAAAAGGACACCAGGCTTACAAGTATACTTTTGAGGGACTGAGCGGAGCCTGTGAGAATGATGTTGAACTTAGAGGACTGGCATGATGAAAAGGTTTCAGATAATAGTAGAGGGTGATGCCGATAAGAAGTTCTTCGAGGACTACTTTCATCACCTGTTTCATGAAAAGGCTCCTAAGGGTAGCATCACGCATCCGGGTAAAGACGGCGATACTGGTGGCTATCAGAAGTTGAGGTCTGAAGATGCTATCGGTGCCTTGCGTCAAAACACGGACATGGGAGGCATTAACCTCGTCATCTTTGATGCTGACGAGGATGCAGAAGCCCGTCGTTCCGAATTACTTGCCATCAAGGAAGAATTCGGCGTAGAGTTTGAATTGTTCCTGCTTCCCAATGACAAAGATGCAGGCGCTTTGGAAGACTTACTGGAAAATATCATCAATCCCGACAACCAGCCAGTAATGGATTGCTGGCAGACTTACGAAGAAAAGCTTGGAGAGGTGCGGATTCCGATGAAAACACCTCCCACGCTGACCATCCCTGCCAAGAAGACCAAGATATACGCCTATCTTGAAACCTTGTTGGGTAAGTCGAAGAGCCAGAAGAAACTGATAAAAGATGCTAACCGTAATTATGAGAATTCCCAGCACTGGAATCTGGATGCAGAGTATTTGGAGCCGTTGAAGGAGTTCTTTGGGAAGAATAGTAGATGAATAGAATTGTTGATAATAATTTAAAAGAAATATGAATGTGTTGGATGCTGATATAGGATCGGCAAAAGATAACGCAAGGAGTGCTATACATAACTGGTATAAGTTTACTGCAGGTTTTTCTTATAAACTTGTAGACTTGATTGTTGATGATATGGAGATTAAGCCTACGTCTATTTATGAACCGTTTGCTGGTTGTGGAACGACCCTCGTAGCTGCTCAGAAAAAAGACATTCATTCTGTTGGAAATGAAAGTCAGCAATTGATGTGCAATATTATTAATGCAAAATTGAATTGGGATATTGAGCGCAAGCAGTGTTTACAATTTAGAGAACAGATAGATGATTATGTAAATAATAGTATATCTTCAGAACAAGTGTTGACAGAATGCCATGACTTACTAATATCTTTGTATGATAAAGATACATTGAAAGTTCTCTATTTGATTAGAGATGCGATTAAAACTATTAATAATGAAAAATATGAATTGTTTTTTAATCTTGCTTTGAGCCAAACTTTACATAAGGCAGCGGTGCATCCTATAGCAGTTCCCTATATTGTACGTTCTAAAAAATTAGTTAATTCTGGAAAAGCATGGGAAAAGTTTCTTGCTATAACTAATCAGATGTTGGATGACTTAGATTCTTTGCCACATCATAATCGCTGTGCAGATGTTTATAAAGCGGATTCTCGCAAAGTAAATCCTTTTGTAGATACTAATTCTTGTGATTTATGCATAACATCTCCTCCGTATTTAAACAACTTGGATTATGGTGAAGTCTCGAAAGTGCATACTCATTTCTTTGGTATAACCAATGATTGGCATGACATAACGGAGATTGTGCGTAAAGAGCTTGTAACAGGAGCAACAACACATTACAGAGATTGTGACTTTGACTATGATAAATTTCTTCTTTCGGAATTTGCATTGGAAAATCAGTCTTTGATGAAAGAATTGGAGACTCGTTATGCCTATTTGAAAAAATATAGTTATGAGCGTCATGGAAAGAAAAGTTTTCATATTCTTATGATGCATTATTTTGAAGACATGTTTTATGTACTAAAAGAAATGAGACGAGTACTTAAACCAAATAGTAAGGCGTATTTGATTCTTGGTGACTCTGCACCTTATGGCATGTATATACCTACAACACAATTTCTTGGTGAGATAGCCCTCTCAGCAGGCTTTTCCGAGTATCGGATAGACAAGATACGGTCAAGAGGGCATAAGTGGAAGATTAAAACAAGACATAATGTAGAATTGTCTGAAAACATATTGACTCTCAGTTAAATGTAATGTCAAATGGAAACGCTTTTTTTTGACATAGCAAGAATGGATAGGGTTTCATTTTTTTCTTTGCCCGAGAAGGATGGAAAAAGATGGAGCTATTCTTCTGTGTATTTTCTACGTGACTTAAAAGATATTTTTCTTCTGTATGCTCAAAATGAAAGTTTACATACTATATCGGACTTGTATAATATTTGTAGATTAAACGGAATTGAATCTGAAAATAAAAAAGATTGGACTCCTCGCAATCTATTAGAATTAGTTAATGCGTTAAAAAACTTTGAATTATTAGACAAAAAAACAAATAGGCCTGTCAATCCGGACATTTTCCAGTCTGGAATTAATGAGCCCTTAACAGAGCATGATCAAGAAGTTTTTAAGGATATATATTTTTCCTATTTTCGATTCAAAGAATTCCATGCTCTATTCGAAACACAGGGCGAGCAGCCTGCTTTACTTTTTGCTTACATGGAAGATTCTCGTTTCTTTAATCGTTTTATCCGTTTAGACATCAATAAGATATATTGTATAGAGACCGTCAGAAATGACGTTATGCGCTTTTGGGATGTATACACAAAATGGGGAACATCACTGGGTGTCTTGAACAAATGTTCATTGGCTGGACTTGGGGTAGAAACAATAGATGAAGAAATGAAGAATGCTTATGTACTTAATCTGTCAGTTGATATTCCTAGTGACTTTTCTGTCTTAGGCTTTATGGAACAAGAAATAGGGGAGAATTATGTGTATATTCCTACTCTCGAATGGAAACTGATAAGTCATTTTGGCTATGCAATAGACAGCATAAAAAAGAAGCTTGTGAATGAATGTGAAATGCGAAGTTCTGAGTATAGATTACAAAGAACATCAGCAATTCTTGTCGAAAGTAATGAACGAAATTTACTACCAGAATTAAATAATTCCTATATGTCCCACATATTAAAAATGTAGAAGTATGAATAATATTGATATCATTAACCGAATAAAAACGGTCGAGAATATTGAAGGGAATTTAAGAGATAAGTTTGATCTCTCTTTGAATCCATTTCCTAAGTCAGGCATAGCTAATATTATAGACTCAGATGATGTTACAGGCTTATTAGTTCCTGCATATGAAGAAACTACCCAGAAAATTATTGAATATATGCAAGATGCTCTCTCTATGAGTGGTGTCGTGAGAGATGATAAGTATTTGAGTTTAATAATCCGTGGAGATTATGGAACTGGGAAAACTCAAACACTAATGTATATAAAGTATCTTTTTGGTAAATTAAGGAATAACAAGTTTAAGCCATACGTTGTATATATAGATAATCCTGGTGTTCGATTGTCTGAGTTAATTGGTAATATACTGTCTCAAATTGGAATTGAAAATTTCAGGCGTTACTTATGGGATATGTTTATCAATTATTTAGAGGAAAAAGAAAACAAAGATGCAGAAGATAATCGTAAAACCATCTTCTTAAGAGAAATAAAAGCAATAAAAGGGAAGCGTGTGGTAGGACTATTCGATGAACAAATGCAACAACAAGAAGACTTAACTTGGGAAAAAGTAAGTATAAGTTATAAGTATTTACTTGATAGTTTCCTTAATGGAATAAAATCAACAGATCAGAGGACGGTAGTATCGTTATTTAAAAACTATTTGTTAAAATGTTTTGTGTCAAAGTACGAATTATCAACTATTGCCGAATATTTCTATGATATAGTCACAGATAATATAAGTGTATCAAAGTCATGGGATCAGTTAATAACGGGTAATGTTAAAAATATAGACAAGAGAGAATTCCATTTATTGCATGCAATAGTTGAAATTGCGAAAAAGTACCTTGATGCAACAGATTTTATCATTCTTGTTGATGAATTCGAAGAAATTGCAATCGGAAGGCTAAAAGATGCGGATGTCGATAACTATTTGCGTAATTTGCGTACATTAATAGATAAGGATAAAAACTGGTGTTCTGTGTTTGCTATGAATGGTGCGGCATATAAAAAGATAGAAATAATATCTCCACCATTAGCAAGTAGGATAGGCGACAGGAAAATAGATCTTAAGCCTTTAACAAAAGATGCATTATCACGAATCGTTGCCAATTACTTAGCATTAGCAAGAATTGATGGAAGTGCTTTCACACCATTATATCCCTTTTCAGATGATTCTTTGTTTACATTATTAAATGTTAAAGATATGTCATTACAGGGGTCACCTCGTTTCCTTCTGAAAACTTGTTATTTGTTGTTGCAGAGGGCTGCAGAAAACTTGGAAAGAGGACAGTGGATTACAGAGCAATTTGTAAGAGATAATGTTAGAGAACAAATAAAAGCATCATAAGAAAGATGAAAGGATTTGTAGATGAACGATTCAAGATGAATATTTATCTTGATACAAACATCTTAGTGGATTATGTAGAATCCACCAATGCCTTGTTGGTTGATAGTTTGAACTATTTAGCTCAGTGTCCTTTTGTAATATTACGTTCCTCGCATTATGTAGAATATGAGATGGCTGAGGTAAGAAAGAAACGGTTGTTTTTCCAGAAAGTTCGAGGGGAACTCCCTTCAAAAGGAGATTCTTTGAGTAATATGAGGCAGACATGGGAGTTGGATGGACAGGAATACGAAGTTTTTAGAGATGATATTACAAAAATAGTTATTTCTGATTTCGAGCTTATAGAAGAAAATCTGGGAATTCGTTTTGATGATCATGTATTGCATGAAAAATTAATACATCCTACTAGAGATATGTGCTTGGGTACAAAAATATCTCGAGAAGATAGTATGGTCATGATTTCTTGTATGTTTCCCAAAAAAGATGAGTTACTTGATTTCGGAGTACTATTTAGTAATGATAAACAATATTTAACAGCGATAGATGAAAATGCAGAAAAAGTTGCTGAGGTTTTTAAAAAGTATGGATTAACTTCCCCCTTATTATTGAATGCCAAGGAATTAAACAATGGTATTGAGGTCTTGAATATTGAGGAGAATAGTTCTAAATCCAAAGATGAACTTATCCTTTTCTGGAGGCAACTCATCTTGAATTTGCTTATTGAAAAGCAACAACAATTTTTCTTGGGACATACGATTAAAATAGGAAAAAGTGATAGAGCTTCTGATTTGATTTTTATAGATGTAGAAGATTCTAATAAAACACTAAATGATTCTGTCGGCCTTTATTTCGTCTTGAATGATTTGTCTGGAACGATTGAAATAAGTAAAGATTTTGACTATTGGGATAATTATTCTGCAGTTGCTCTTCCCCACGTTAATAAAGAGGATACTACATATTCTTTTAAACCGTCGAACCTACAAAATGCAATTTTAAGTAAATTGCAAGAAAAAGGAAATTTAGTGTTTTATTCGATGTAAGAAGATAAAAGATGAGTGGACAAAAGAACTGATTACGATAATGCCGATACTCTTTTGAACAATTCTCGACTACGAAACCGATTGTTATACTTGGTGAACCGAAAATAGGACGTTTCTTTTATTATGAGGAATAAACAGGTCAAATACATTAGGATGGATGTTTCTTATTACGGGATGTATTTTCCTAATATAAAATACTATCCAGCAAAAGAGGAGAATCTGGATTCTTTTTCTATAAGAACAGAGGATGGATGTTGGTTTGGTCTTGACTTGAACCAGCAAATACCTATAAATGTACATTTGTTCTTTTTTGATGGACAATGGAATACAAATTGTGAGTATTGCGAACGTAATGCAGATGGAGAATGGAACCATTATTATGATTCCCATATCTATTGCAAGAATATCAAGGTAAAATATATACATTGAATATGAACACAGAGAATAAACTTCGAATAGGTGATGTTTCTGACAATGGCCAGATAACTATAATTGATGAGGATAGATTATGCTATCTTGTAAAGTCGGAAAACCGTGGTTCGGTAGGGTTACGAACAATATCTAAAGCCTTGCTTGCTGAATATGTCCATTATTTTGCAGAATATCCAGGTTCTAATGCTAATAAAGCCAGAGAAGATTTATGCGGTAAAACAGAAATAGACAGGTTTGAATATGGCTATACTTCTACATTGGCTGTGATGGCAAAAATGGTGTTGAACTATGCTAATGTTTTGCATGTCTCAACAGAGAATGCTGGTATCATTAAAAATAAAGAACAGATATACCAGCAAATTTTCTATGGTGCACCAGGCACAGGAAAGTCAAATACGATAAAGAAGTTGGTAGATGAACAGAATAAGATATGTCATCGTACAACCTTTCATCCCGATAGTGACTACTCAACATTTGTGGGCGCATATAAGCCGACTATGAAAGAAAGCCGTATCACAAAGGATGGAGTGACGACAAAGGAAGAAAAGATTATTTATACATTCTGCCCTCAGGCATTCACCAATGCTTACGTAGAGGCATGGAAAACAGAAGAGGAAGTTTTTCTGGTTATTGAGGAAATCAATCGTGGTAACTGCGCTCAGATATTTGGTGACTTGTTCCAACTGCTTGACAGGAAGAATGGCGTGTCGGAATATCCTGTTGAGGCTGATACTGACTTGCAGAGTTATTTACAGAAAGCATTGGCAGATACGACTCGAACGGATATTTCAGAAGATGTAAAGTCTGGAAAGAAACTGATATTGCCCTCGAACCTCTATATCTGGGCAACGATGAACACCAGCGACCAATCGCTGTTCCCCATTGACTCTGCTTTCAAGCGTCGTTGGGAGTGGAAATACATCAAGATTAAGAATCATCCTGAAGAGAACTATCAGATTAAGATTGGTGAAGAACAAAAGGACTGGTGGGAGTTTATCAAGAAAATCAATGAGATTATTGCCTCCATGACTTCGAGTGCCGACAAGCAGCTGGGGTATTTTTTCTGTTGCGCCAAGGATGGGGTGATTGACGAAGAGACGTTTGTATCGAAAGTTATCTTCTATCTATGGAACGATGTTTTTAAGGACTATGGCTTTGAGGATGCATCGCTGTTCCGCTACATAGACAAAGAGGGAGCGGAACAAGATTTGACTTTCCCCGACTTCTACGATGAGGACGGTGAGAAAGTGAACACAGAACGATTGGCCGACTTCGTGAAGAAAGTGATGATCTGGAAGAGAACGAATGCTGAACAAGACTGATGTATATCCTGTTTGAAGAACACCAGTATGAGAGCCGGAAGGTTGAGAAGATTCTGAAGGACATTTATGTCTTGCAGGATGTCAATAAGAAGGTGAGCGTGCAGTACGTGGGGTATTTCTATAATCCGCATCTGCATGACTGTGTGTTCATCCTGCCGAAGGTGTTGCTGACAGAGCAGGAAACATTAGTCGGTATGGAACTACCGACAGGTGAGCAGGTAACTCCAGAACAGGTGTTGACACCAGAGGGACAGAAGAAGTTAAGCAAGGAGTACCGTAAGTTTATCTATGAATTCTCCGTGTGGATTTACCGGGTTCTGAGTGTCTTCTATAAAGCTAATCCTGATAGTAAGGCCATCCTCTACAAACATCTGCCGCAGGCTGGCAGGGGAAGACGCCATCGGGCAGAGACCTATTTGGATATCGTGCTGTCACTTATCTCGTTCAATCAAGAGAACAAGGACTTTGTACTGTTCACCATCAAGAACCTACACAGGGGAAACAACAAGATAAATTGGACTCGGACCATCAGCCACTCACAGGCATTCGTACAGGATGATGACGTGGTCTATCTGAATCCAGTCAACAAAAAGCGCATCATCAACTACGAAGAAGAGTTGTTCGTTATCTTCTACAGCATTTTGAACTATCTGAATAATGAATATGGTTTCCATGCACCTATTAATATTCAGTATGACCTGATAACGGGCAAGCAATTCAAGCAGTATCAACGTGGCATGGGTAAGACGAGGCTCATGCAAATCAAGTACAAGTACTTTTCTGACAAAGCCCTCCAGCTTTGGGACTTGTGCTATGCGTTCTTTGAAAACTCGTATCGTATCGCCATCAATACCCATGCCCAGGAGTATATCCTGGCAAAGAGCTTTAACGTGGTGTTTGAGGCTATGATTGATGAATTGATAGGTACGCCTCACAATAGGATTCCCAAAGGACTGGCAGACCAAGACGACGGCAAGCGGGTGGATCACATGTATACTGACTTGGCATTGACATCGGCTGATGCCCAAAAGAGAAGAGAGGTATATTATATAGGTGATAGCAAGTACTATAAGAGCGGGCATCCGTTGACCTCTGAATCTATCTACAAGCAATATACCTATGCCCGGAATGTAATTCAGTGGAACGTCAATCTGTTTGCAGCGGACGATTCTCGGTTTGACGAGAAAGAGAAGGCGCAAAGGAAGGCAGATAAAATAATCTTCAACGACATTCACTTGCAAGACAATTCGCTGACAGAGGGATACGATGTGATTCCCAATTTCTTTATCAGTGCTTTTGTCAACAAAGAACGTCGGTATAACGATGGAGAGAACAACATACGCAAGCATAAGAAGAACGGAGAGCATTGTACAAAGGTTTCTTATCAATTTCCTGACAGACTCTTTGACAGAGATACACTTTTCCTCTCTCAGTATGACGTCAACTTCCTTTATGTTCTCTTTCTTTATGGTCGCAATAAGGCAAACGAGAAAGCACAGTGGAAACAGCATGTTCGGAAGATATTCCGTGACGAGATACGTGCAGTGATAGAGAATGAGTTCAGAATCTATGCCATGCGTGCCCGCTTGGGTGTAGATGGTGGCCTATATCTGCAACAACACTTCTATGAACTGAATGGCCGGGTGTTCCAACCATACGGTGAAAACCGGGAGATGTTTTTCGCTTACGCACGCCCTCTGAAGAACTTGGAAAGCACACAGCAGCAATATGATGACCTGTCGAAATACTTTGTCATTGCGGAATGTGGCATGGGCAAAGACCCTCAAGAAGAACTGAAGTCGAAGATCAATGCCGAAATGAACAAGGAAGTGATTACTCCTCAATGGCTGACGTTACACTATCTGGAGAAAGAACCGAATGGCGGAATCATGTTGGGCTACTACAGGTCAGAGGAACACTTGAAGTGGATAATGGGCAACAATGACAAAGGAAGCCTGGTGTATAACGTGCGACTGAAACAAAAGGGAGAAGAACCACGTGAAGGTGCTCACTCGGCTGACTTCTATAAAAAGAAAGGGGTACAGTTTGTTATTCTTTATACAGATGGCGTAGAGGAAACAGGAGAGTATCATGTGTTTCATGTAAAGGATACAGCAAGCAAGGTAACAGAGGAACGTATGAAAGGCACATGGTATCCATTTGAAGTAAAAGGACCTCATTTCTTCTTCCGCTTCGACGAGGAAATAACTTTGGGGAAATTGAATTTAGTAGAGTTGCTCAATACTCTTAAAACCAAGCACCTAACAGAAAATGGTACTTTTGCCCCAGGCGAACCACTCTTTGCAACAGCCAAAGAAGTCTTGAACTATCGAACTGGATTCTGAAAATAAAAAATGTGAAAGAGTTTGGCGAAGGTTTTGACCGTATCTGTCGTGAACAGGAGGCTAATGGTGCAAATGTCCCATCCTTCCGTACTGATGAGTTCATCCTGAAGATTACAGTGCCAAAAGTAACTGAAAAGGTGAATGTAAATGATGAAAGGGTGAATGTAAACGTCACAGAAAGCATTAATGCCACAGAAAACGTCACAGAAAACGTCACAGAAAACGTCACAGAAAATTATCGACTTGATAAAGGAGGATCCTTATATTTCAACCTCCAAAATGGCTGAAATAATAGGTGTAGACAGGAGAAACATTGCAAGAAACATCAAGAAGCTACAAAAACAAAGTGTTGTACGTCGTGTCGGTCCCGACAAAGGCGGATTCTGGGAGATTATAGTATAAATGGAGTATTGAGCAGATGCCGGCTTGTGGAACTCACAGACCTTCTATAGAAAAACAAAATCTCGCAAGTGCTTTGATTACAGCTTCTTGCGAGATTTTAATGTTTTAGATGTACCCAGACCCGGGGTCGAACCGGGATGGGTTGCCCCACTGGTGTTTGAGACCAGCGCGTCTACCGATTCCGCCATCTGGGCTAAATGTGGGTGCAAAGATACATGTTTTTTCTGAATCGTACAAATTTTAGACGGAAAAAAGTTTTTTTCTTCTTTAATGGATAACTTTACTGAATAAAATGTAATAAAACAGTTGTCATGTCGTTTTTAATTCGTAACTTAGTAGACGAATAAATCAGATTAAATACCATGACGATAAGTGATAAGAGTTATTGCGTAATATTAGCTGGTGGAAAGGGTAGAAGACTCTGGCCATGCAGCCGTGAGCAGTATCCCAAACAGTTTATCGACTTCTTCGGGACTGGAAGGACGCAGCTTCAGGCTACTTTTGACCGTTTTGCCCGTATCTTACCTGTTGATCATATTTTTATAAACACCAATGAGACCTATGCGCATATCGTGCGTGAACAGCTGCCTGAGCTCCCGCTGGAGAATCTGATGGCAGAGCCTATCTACAGGAATACTGCGCCGAGTGTGGCATGGGCAGCCCATCGTATCCGTCGGTTGTGCCCGGATGCCAGTCTTATTGTCGCTCCGTCCGACCAGATGGTTCTGAACGAAGAGGCATTTGCCAAGAACATTGCCGATGGCGTGGCGTTTGTGGAGAGCCGTGACGGGCTACTGACGATGGGCGTTAAGCCTACGCGTCCTGATCCTGGCTATGGTTATGTGCAGTTGGGTGAGGTGATTGGCGACTCTTTGAATAAAGTCAAATCGTTTACGGAAAAACCGTCCCGCGAGTTTGCCCGCATCTTTATGGAAAGCGGTGAGTTCTATTGGAATACAGGATTGTTCCTGTCGAATGTCCACTTCTTGCTCAAGTGTTTCGACGAGCTGCTGCCTTTTGTACTCCGTAAGTTTGACCAGGAGCATCCGACATTTACGATAGAAGAGGAGGAGAAGTATATAGCAGAGAATTTCCCGTTGTATCCTAATCTGTCGATTGACTATGGCATTCTGGAGAAGTCGGATGAGGTCTATGTGATGAAATGCGACTTCGGATGGGCTGATCTTGGTACATGGCACGGTATTTATGAGGCTAAGCAGAAGAGTGAAGACGACAATGTGGTGATAGACAGTGACGTGATGATTGACAACAGCCGTAACAATATCATCAAGCTTGAAAAGGGCAAGTTAGGCGTAATCAACGGACTGGAGGGCTTCATTGTTGCCGAGCATGACAACGTGCTGCTCATCTGCAAGAAGGAAGACTCCTCGGCACTTGTGCGAAAATACGTCAATGAAGTATTGCTAAAGAAAGGAAGTGAATATATCTAAAAGTAACGGGGAACAGCGAAAGGCTGCTCCCCGTCGGTTTTTTTATGATGGTTTATTTAGAAAACTCTGTATAGATCTTGTCTGCTATTTCCTTGAACTCTTCCTGTGTCAGCGTCAGTTTTTCTTTTCGGAAGTCAACATCTGTTTCGGTGTTCATGGGAATCAGGTGGATATGTGCGTGAGGAACCTCCAGGCCTAAAACCACTTCTGCCACTTTCTTGCAGGGGAATGCAGCGCGAAGAGCCTTTGCCACTTTTTTGGCAAACACCTGAAACTCGGCAATCTCATCGTCTTCCATGTCGAAGATATAGTCAACCTCGCGGCGAGGTATCACCAGTGTATGTCCTTTGGCAACAGGGTTGATATCAAGAAAGGCATAGAACTTCTCGTTCTCGGCACATTTGTAGCTGGGAATCTCTCCAGCAGCGATTTTAGAAAAAATACTCATGATACAATAGGTGTTAAGATTAATCAATGGAAATCTTGTCTATTCGCAGGGTGATGGTACCGCGTGGAATCTGAATCTCAGCGGTGTCACCGACCTTCTTGTTGAGCAGTCCCTGGGCAATGGGAGTCTTGATAGAGATTTTCCCTTCACGCAGGTTTGCCTCTTGCTCGCTGACGATGGTGTAGACCATCTTCTGATTGGTCTTAATGTTGGTCAGCTCTACCTTAGACAATATCTGGACAGCATCGGCACTCAGACGGGAGGTGTCTACAATCTTTGCCTCTGCAATGGTCATCTTCATCCGGTTGATCTTGTCTTCCAGATGTGCCTGTGCCTCTTTTGCTGCTTCATACTCTGAGTTTTCACTCAAATCACCCTTGTCGCGTGCTTCGGCAATTGCTGCAGAAGCCTTCGGGCGTTCTATCGCTTCAAGACGTTGAAGCTCGGCCACGAGTTTATCGTAGCCCTCTTGTGACATGTATGCCATAGTGCTTATCTTTTTTATTTATGTTCTGAAAATAACAAAAAACTAAGAATTCCGACATCTTCTGTCGGAATCCTGTCTTTTTAAGTTAGTGTTTTCTTTGTCTGGTGCAAAGATAGATATATTTTTTTAATTGACAAAATTTTATGTCAAAATAAATTGTTTAAATCGTTTTATAACAGCCCTTTTCCCGAATGAAATCCAAGAGGCCTGCAAACAGCGGGTTGTGGCGTAGCGTTTGCTCGTTACCTGTCAGTATCAGTTGGCGGCGTGCTCTTGTCATTGCCACATTGAGTTTCCGGTCAATGGTCACCCCGTCTTCCTCAAAGCAGTTGCTTGTCAGGAAATCGAGCTGATAGTTGTGCTGTATGGTAAAGGAATAGATGATGACGTCACGCTGGCTGCCCTGGTAGCGTTCCACCGTGTCGATGCTGATTTGTTCGAGTGGCTTTATCCCTAATCGTTCGATTTCCTTCCGTATCATGGCAATCTGATTACGGTAGGGAACGATGACACCGGCGGTCTTGTCAGGGTCGAAGTCTTCTTTGTATAGATTGTAAACGCGAAGCAGTTCTTGTGCAACTATGGCGGCTTCGCTGGTGTTCACCTTGTCCGACAGTTCCGGCTGATAGCATTTTTCAGAGGGAATGAACACCAGTCGCGGCTTGTCGGAAGTCTCTGTCTGGTGAGGGAGTGGGACAGGTTCTATCCTTTCGTGCCGGTAGAAAGTCTGACAGGGCCATCTGGATATTTCCGGATGCATGCGCCCTTGGCGATGCAGGATGCCGATAAACGATTCTCTTCCTTTGTTGTGTTCGTGCCGGATGAGCCGCTCGAAAAGCGAATTACGGCAGTTGGTCAGTCCGATTTCCTGAAGCAGCGGGTTATCGACTCTCGACTCCTCTTCGCTCTGCTGGACAACAGCAGGCAGTTGTTTATGGTCGCCAATCAGAATGAACCGTGCGATGGCATTTCCCGGATAATGGGCAGCCAGCAAACCAATGATGTTCGGTTCGAGAATCTGACTTGCCTCGTCGATGACGGCCAGTGAAAAGTCTTTGATGGCGAAGATGAACGGGCGGGAAATCATCGTTGAAGTCGTTCCCACTACCACACGGATGTTCCTCAGATAGTCCTGCAGCTCATATAGTCTGGGATGGTCTTCCACCGCCTGACTAAGCAGAAAAGGCTTGAATTGCGGGTCGCAACTAAACTCGCTGCCCAGCCTGACAAAAGGGATGCCGGCTTTGCAGAGCATCTCACAAATCTCATCCACTGCCCGGTTGGTGTAGCTCATCAGCAGGATGGAGGCATCTCCGCGTGCCGGAGATGCCAGTTCTTCCTCTACAATGAACCGGAGTGCCATCGATGTCTTGCCCGTTCCGGGAGGTCCGACCAGCAGGAAATAGTCGAGCGCCTGCTTTGCCTTCAGCAGTATCTCGTCGTAGTCGGGATGATAGCTGCGTGAAAGTTTCAGCCTGTCATCACGTTGCGGTTCGCGTTGTCCTAACAGCAGAGCTTTCCGATCGGGAGGGGCAGAGATGAACTGGTGCATTCCCGCAAGTGCTGCCGAGCTGGTGACGTCGCTTCCTCCATGTTCGATGGCATAACAGAGATTGTCGGGAAACAGGTCTTCCCGGAACTGACCGTTGTTCAGGTGTATTGTCAGTTGTGCAGAACTGATCTCCGTGATGACCCCTTTATGCAGGATGCTCTTGCGTACATCGGGTTCCTTGTCGGTCGGATAGGAGTACAGATAGATCATGTCTCCTCTTCTGAAGTTAGGAAGGAAGTCGCTGTTTTGTTCCGGGACAATCAGCGTCAGCATGTCATATCCCGTGTGAGGGTCAGTCTTCTCTTTCCTGACGATGTGCAATCCCAGATAGATGTTCCCTGTTTCCAGCTTTTCTGTCAGGGGCATGTTCCACAAGTCGGAGACAGCATTGCCCGAAGTACTGGCAGTGCCGACCTTTGAGAGCAGTTGCTCCTTCAGGATGAAGGTGGCCATGCGGCAGAAATAAGCATGTTCCAAGGGCGAAAGGCTATGGAGTGGAGCCGTTATCTGCTGTAACTCAGGGAGCAGATAGCGGGTAAAGAAGAAGTCGTTGCGTTGTTCCGTGTTCATCGTGTCGGGTGTCAGCCGGTCGATGATGCACTCGAAACCATCTTGTGCCATGTGATACTCTTCAGCAACAATCATGTTTCGTAGCTTGATAGCCTCCCGGAACAGCATCTGTAACGGCTGCACTTCCAACAGACCGTCAGGCAATGCGTATTTCGAGTAAAGCAGTCGGATGTCAGTCTGTCTGCCACTGACATGAAAGTTATAGGCGAGGATGCCGAAGTAGAGCAGCACCTGTACATAGTGTTTCTCGATATGAAGGCTCCCGTGCCTGTTCTTCTGATTTCTCTCGATGAAGATATTCCTGCCGGCTTTCTGCTCTACCAGCAGTTTCATGTCGGTTGTCATCAGGTCGACACGTCCCTGGATTCCCAGTCGTTCACAGATGAATGACGGTTCGAGGATAGCCTTCTCACGGTCGTGTTGTTTGAAGATGTCGTCCACAATCTCCCGCATGTTGCCAATCTGGCGCATCGCTTCCGTCTTGAACTCGGCGGGATTCAGGTCAGAGCACGTGGCATAGGAAAGAGCTTGTTCCCTGAAGTTACTCTTGAAAGTGTTGGATGGCTGGAAATGTTCATCGTTGATGATGCCGTCGAGAGCGGCACCGGCGAAGTTTCCGAGAATGATGTGGCGGGTGTTGGCTCTGGGTTTCAGTCTGTTCAATGTGTATATCAGAGGATGATGCCCATAGTCTTCAAAGCAGCCCGCTAACGTACTGATGTCGATGAGGAAGTCGGGTTCCACGACAACAAGTCTGGGAATCACCGTCTTTCCATTTACTTCGCAGTCGAGCAGGTTAAGCTGCATGCCTTCTTTCAGAATGGAGTGAAGGTAGGACAGGTCGATGTACGAAGGTGTGTGCCGATAATCCACGGTCAGCAGTTCTTCCTGTCCGTCCTGGTCAATGGTGACTCTCATCGTCTCTTCATTCCATGACTGGACGATACACCTTATATATATATAGTCTATAGAACTTCCTTCGGTAACAGGTTTGCCCGTCGGAGGAATCCTGCCGATGATGGTTGAAGGAATACTGGTTTCGAAGACGGCGGCAATGAAAAGGCAGAGTGCGCGGCAGTCGTAGAGCAGATCTTCGTGGGGTATGGCTTTCTGACTATTGCAGTCACGCCGCATCTTCTGTATGGCAGCAGTATCTGCGGGCTTCACGTGATGCCGTTTACACAGAGAGTCGACTTGTGACGACAGGTTGCCGAATCCGTGGCGTGTGTCCCTCAGTCCCTCAGCACAACAGAGGAGAAGAGTCTCATGCATCTGTCGGTTTGTCATTTCAGAGGGAGTCTTGACATTCAGTATGTCGCTCACCCGTTCAAAAAGTTCGTCGGCTGTTATATTTGTGGGCATGTCAGAAGGTTCATTCATTGTTTTAATGATGCAAAAATACGGAATTTATTTTGTTTATTAGATGAATTATACTAATTTTGTATCATGCCAAAAGAATTATCATCTATCCGTGAGCGGCAGTCTGTCGGTTTGCGTGAACCGCCGCGCTATCAGGTAATAATCTATAATGACGATTTCACCACCATGGAATTTGTCGTTATGATTCTTAGAACCATTTTCCTAAAGTCAGCAGAAGAGGCCGAGTCATTGATGATGCAGGTCCATCGTTCCGAGAAAGCCATTGTAGGCTCCTATTCGTATGACATTGCCGTGTCGAGGGTCAAGAAGGCCATGAGGCTGGCACGTCAGGAGGGCTTCCCGTTGAGGTTAGAATATAAGGAGGAATAGCAGATGCCGAACACAATAGAAAATACAAATGCTTTGAATAAGGCAATCAGTGAAGCCTTTGTCTTATGCAACGAGTATCGTCATCAGTTCCTGCAGCCCGAGCATCTGCTGGTAGCGCTCGTGAATCAGACGGAATTCTGTATTGCTCTTTATGCCTGTAGCGGTGACGACCAGGAACTGCGCAAGCAGTTGGAAGAACAGCTTCAAAAGCAGGAGCAGATGCCTAAGGGGATAGAATATGTGCCCGAGGTGTCGGAGCAGTTCCGAATGATGATGGAACGTGCCATTCAGCATGTGCAGTTTTCAAGTGCAGAACTGCTGGATGTACCGCATGTCATCGAGGGAATGCTGGAACTGCCCGATTCGTGGGCAGCCTATCTGCTGCGTCGTGCGATAGATGATCAGACAGAACTGCTGAGCGAACTGATTGAATCTTACTCTGTGGCGGATGAGGAGGATGATGAAGAAGATGACGACGACACCTCTTTTGAGGGCCATGCTGCTCCTTGGCGTTCACTCGTGACATGTATGAATGACATTGCTGACACGTTTAACCCGCTCATAGGTCGTGAACAGGAGATGGAACGGACCATTCAGGTGCTTTGCCGTGCCGACAAGAACAATCCGTTGCATGTGGGAGAACCTGGCGTGGGAAAGACAGCGTTGGTATATGGTCTGGCAGCCCGTATCAACCGAGGGGATGTTCCTGAAAGACTGAAGAAATGCCGAATCTATCAGATGGATATGGGAACAATGCTTGCAGGAACACAGTACAGGGGTGACTTTGAGAAACGTGTAAAGCAGGTGATGGAAGGCTTGCAGAAAGAAGGCAATGCCATTGTCTATATCGATGAAATCCATAATCTGATTGGTGCCGGCAGGGGAGGTGACGGCTCGCTTGATGCCTCCAATATGCTTAAACCCTATCTGGAACGAGGAGATATCCGTTTCATCGGTTCCACCACTTACGATGAGTTTAACCGCTATTTTGCCCGTTCGCGCGGTATCGTGCGCCGTTTCCAGCAGATAGATATCGCCGAGCCGTCGGTTGCTGAGGCCGTTGCTATCTTGAACGGACTGAAGGGGAAGTATGAGCAGTTCCATCATGTGACCTATGGAAAAGGTGTCATTGAGTTTGCCGTGCAGCAAAGTGCCAAGTATATGAATGACCGTTTCCTTCCTGACAAGGCTGTCGACTTAATCGATGAGGCCGGAGCATACAGAGAACTGCATCCTGCTTCGCGTGCGCCGAAGAACAGAGTGGACAAGGCTCTGATATCCGAGATTCTTGCCAAGTTATGCAAGATTGATGCCGAGGTGATGAAGGAAGAGGATAACGAGACACTGGCTACATTGCAGGACCGTATCCTTTCGCGTATCTTCGGACAAGACGAGGCGGTGCGTCAGGTCGTGGAGTCGGTACAGATGGCCAAGGCAGGACTGATGGAAGATAACAAACCATTGTCTTGTCTGTTGTTCGTCGGTCCCACCGGAGTCGGAAAGACGGAAGTGGCTCGTGTGCTGGCACAGGAGCTGGGTGTTTCTCTGGTACGTTTCGATATGAGTGAATACACGGAGCGGCATGCCGTAGCCAAACTCATCGGCTCACCAGCCGGATATGTAGGCTACGAAGACGGAGGTCTGCTTACCGATGCCATCCGTAAGACTCCTAACTGCGTGTTGCTGCTGGACGAGATAGAGAAGGCCCATCAGGACATATATAACATTCTTCTGCAGGTGATGGACTATGCCTGCCTGACTGATAACCGAGGACAGAAAGCTGACTTCCGTAATGTGATTGTACTGATGACGAGTAATGCCGGGGCGCAGTATGCTTCTCAGGCGAATATCGGATTCAGCGGAAAGGTGTCGCGTGGAGAAGCAATGTTATCGCAGGTGAAGAAGACGTTTAAGCCGGAGTTCCTCAACAGACTCAGTGGTACGGTCGTCTTCCGCGACATGGATCACGACATGGCCTCGCGCATCCTTGACAAGAAGCTGAAAGAGCTGCAGAAGAAACTGGATGCCCGTCAGGTGACATTGTCTCTGACGGATGCATCGCACGACTTCCTCTTGCAGAAAGGATTTACCCATGAATATGGTGCCCGTGAGATGGATCGCGTGATTGCGCGTGAGGTGAAGCCCCTGCTGATGCGTGAGATACTCTTCGGAGGTCTGCAGAAAGGCGGGAAAGCGTCTCTGGATGTTACCGAAGGGAAGTTGCATTTGATGATAGAGGAGTAATGGTAGTACAGCTTGACGAAGAGTTATGGTTCCCCGATCCTCATGTCGGTGATCCTGACGGAATGCTTGCCGTTGGTGGCGACTTGTCTATCGACCGGCTGCTTCTTGCCTATTCCCATGGCATCTTCCCCTGGTTCTCCTTTCGGGACGGTGATGAGCCTATATGGTATTGTCCGATGGAACGATTCGTGATATTTCCCTCAGAGGTACATGTGTCCCATAGCATGCGTACATTAATCAATAAGAGACGCTATGGATGTTCCTTCAATCAGGATTTCCATGGAGTAATTACCCAATGCAGTCAGCTACGTATTCATGAACAGGGTGCGTGGTTAGGGGAGAACATGATTAAAGCCTATGAAGAACTTTACCGGCAGGGCTTTGCCTTGAGCGTGGAAGTGTGGGACATGGAAGACGGCAAAAAGCTCGTGGGGGGATTGTATGGAGTTACCATCGGCAGGAACGTATTTGGGGAAAGTATGTTCTCCTTAGTTCCCAGTGCCTCGAAGCTGGCACTCATCTATCTTGCCAGAAAGATGCATGGCCAAGGCATCATCGACTGCCAGTTTAAGACCAATCATTTGGAGTCTATGGGAGGAAGATATATATCATACGATAAATACATGGAACTATTAAATCAAAAATAAAGTAATGTAAATCAAGAATTAATGCGAAGAGCCATAAAAAATCATTAAAACATTTTGTAGTTATTGCAAGATTGTCTGAAAAGTATTACCTTTGCATTCGAAACGTATTAATAAACTTAAATATTAGAGTATGGTAATTGAATTAGTTCATGCAAGAGAAATCCTCGATTCAAGAGGTAATCCTACCGTAGAGGTGGAAGTAACATTGGATAATGGCGTGATGGGTCGTGCAGCTGTTCCATCTGGAGCATCTACAGGTGAGAACGAAGCTCTGGAGCTTCGCGACGGTGACAAGGGCCGCTACCTGGGCAAGGGTGTCCTGAAGGCAGTTGAGAATGTCAACAACATCATCGCTCCGGCATTGAAGGGCGACTGCGTGTTCAATCAGCGTGCTATCGATATGAAGATGCTCGAACTGGACGGCACTCCTACAAAGTCAAAGCTTGGTGCAAATGCTATCCTCGGCGTATCACTCGCTACGGCTCAGGCTGCTGCAAAGGCTCTGAATATTCCTCTCTACCGCTATATCGGCGGATGCAACTCTTACACAATGCCTCTTCCAATGATGAACATCGTGAACGGTGGTGCTCACTCTGATGCTCCTATCGCATTCCAGGAGTTCATGATTGGTCCGGTAGGTGCTACATCTATCAAGGAAGCTGTTCGTATGGGTGCTGAGGTGTTCCACAATCTTGCTAAGCTGTTGAAGGCACGTGGCCTTTCTACCGCTGTAGGTGATGAGGGTGGTTTCGCTCCTAACTTCAATGGTATTGAGGATGCTCTCGACACTATCATGGAAGCTATCAAGGCTGCTGGCTACGAGCCGGGTAAGGACGTACGCATTGCTATGGACTGCGCTGCTTCTGAGTTCGCTGTATGCGAGGATGGCAAGTGGTTCTATGACTATCGTCAGCTGAAGAATGGCAAGAAGAAGGATCCTAACGGAAAGAAGCTCTCTGCAGACGAGCAGATCGCTTATCTTGAGCAGCTCATTGACAAGTATCCTATCTATTCTATCGAGGACGGTCTCGATGAGAACGACTGGGAGAACTGGGTGAAACTGACAGAGCGTGTAGGCAACAAGTGCCAGCTCGTCGGTGACGACCTCTTCGTGACCAACGTGAAGTTCCTTGAGAAGGGTATCAAGATGGGTGCTGGTAACTCAATCCTCATCAAGGTTAATCAGATCGGTTCGCTGACTGAGACCCTCGATGCTATTGAGATGGCTCACCGTCATGGTTATACTACTGTTACTTCACACCGTTCTGGTGAGACTGAGGACACCACAATTGCTGACATCGCCGTTGCTACAAACAGTGGTCAGATTAAGACTGGTTCACTCTCTCGTACCGACCGTATGGCGAAGTACAACCAGCTGATCCGTATCGAAGAGCAGCTCGGTGCTACTTCTAAGTACAAATATGAGAAGTTGAAGTAATTAAATGTTAAATTATTTTGCTGTTCGGCAGATTATTAGTAATTTTGCAGCCGTTCAGAGGAATGAGGGACTTGAAAGAGTCCCTCATTTTATTTTAATTATAACTTATATGATAGATAAGAACATCGTAAAAGAGATTATTGGGGAGTGGCTGAAAGACAAAGAATACTTTCTTGTTGACGTGGAAGTCAGTCCTGATGATAAGATTGTTGTTGAAATCGACCATGCTGACGGCGTGTGGATTGAAGATTGTGTGGAACTGAGTAAGTTTATTGAAAGCCGTCTTGACAGAGAAGAGGAGGATTATGAGCTTGAGGTAGGCTCTGCAGGGCTTGGACAGCCTTTCAAGGTACCGCAGCAATACATTAATTTTATTGGCAGGGACGTTGAGGTCCTGGATGCCGATGGAAAGAAGACACGAGGCGTTCTGAAGTCTGTCGAAGGTGAAGACTTCGTAGTGACAGTCCGTGAGAAAGTAAAGGTAGAAGGGAAGAAACGCCCTGTGATGATGGATATCGACCATCAGTTTCAGATGAATAAAGTAAAATATACAAAATATCTAATAAGTTTTAAGTAAAGCTATGGCAGCAAAAAAACAGGAAGAGGTCGTTAGTTTGATCGATACCTTTAAGGAGTTCAAGGAGACCAAGAACATCGATCGTGCTACGTTGGTAAGTGTGCTTGAGGAGAGTTTTCGCAACGTACTTGCTAAGATTTTCGGTAGTGACGAGAACTTTGACGTGATCGTAAACCCAGACAAGGGAGACTTTGAGATTTATCGCAACCGTATGGTTGTCGCCAATGGCGATGTTGCTGATGAGAACAAGGAAATCTCTCTGGAGGATGCGCAGAAAATCGAACCCGACTATGAGATCGGTGAAGAGGTGTCAGAGCGTGTCGACTTTACCAAGTTTGGACGACGTGCAATATTGAATCTCCGCCAGACTCTGGCATCAAAGATACTGGAACTGGAACACGACTCTCTGTATAACAAGTACAAGGACAGAGTAGGACAAGTGGTTGCCGGTGAGGTCTATCAGATGTGGAAACGTGAGGTGCTGATTGTTGATGACGAGAACAACGAGCTGATTCTTCCCAAGAGTGAGCAGATTCCAGCCGACCAGTATCACAAGGGTGAGACGGTCCGTGCCGTCATCCTTCGTGTAGACAATGAGAACAATAATCCGAAGATCATCCTCTCACGTACCAGCCCTGTCTTCCTGGAGCGTCTGCTCGAGGCTGAGGTGCCTGAAATCAATGATGGACTTATCTCCATCAAGAAGATTGCACGTATGCCTGGTGAGCGTGCCAAGATTGCTGTTGAGAGCTATGACGAGCGTATCGATCCCGTCGGCGCCTGTGTCGGTGTGAAAGGTAGCCGTGTGCATGGTATCGTGCGCGAGCTCTGCAACGAGAATATTGACGTGATTAATTATACAGCCAACACAAAACTGTTTATTCAGCGTTCATTGAGTCCTGCAAAGGTCTCAAGCATCACCATTGACGAGGAGAACCATAAGGCTGAGGTGTTCCTTAAACCTGAGGAGGTAAGCCTTGCCATTGGACGTGGCGGACTCAACATCAAACTGGCATCTATGCTGACTGGATATACAATCGATGTGTTCCGTGAAGTGTCTGAGAGTGAAGCCGACGAGGATATCTACCTCGACGAGTTTGCCGACGAGATCGACCAGTGGGTTATTGATTCCATCAAAGCTATTGGTCTTGACACAGCTAAGGCTGTCCTGAATGCTCCTCGTGAGATGTTGGTGGAGAAAGCCGACCTCGAGGAAGAAACGGTTGATCATCTGCTCGAAGTGTTAAGGGCAGAGTTTGAGAACTAAGGGCCATGATGAAAGCCTGACTTCTGAAGTACGATGTGCCGCAGTCATGCGGGGGGAACGTCTTAAAGAACGAGTTCTTGTTATATCTTCTATTCGTACTTCTTCCTGCGGTATAGCCGCATACATCGTAATTCAAAATGAATATCAAATTAAGTAAAGAATGAGCATCAGATTAAACAAAGCTATTAGAGAGCTGAATATAGGACTTCAAACTGCAGTTGAATTCCTGATGAAGAAAAGTGGCATGGGCGAAGATAAACTGGAGCTGACCTCAAAGATCAGCGACGAGCAGTATGAGGCTCTGAAAGAAGCCTTCCAGCAGGACAAGGAAGTGCGCAATCAGGCTGCCCAGCTCTTTCAGAAGAAGCCGAAAGAAAAGAAACATGCAACTGAACCGAAAGATAATCGTGCAGAGAGTCTGCTCGAATCGTCCAACCAGCAGAAGTTCAATCCGCTGGGAAAGATCGACCTCGACAGTCTGAAAAAGAAACCTGCATCTGCATCCCAACCCAAAACTGAGAAGAAAACCGTTGAGCCAGCTGCTCCTGTGGAGAAGAAGGCTGAGCCTGTGACTGCTGTCGAAAGTCCGGCTCCAAGCGAAGTAAAAGTTGAAACTCCTGTTGTTGAGAAAAAACCACAGCCGAAGGAAGACCCGAAACCGACTCCTGTTGTGGAAAAGCCTGCTGAGGCTGCGAAGGAGGAGAAACCTGTTGTAAAAGAGGAAAAGCCTGCTGTTGTCAAAAAGGAAGAAGAACAGCCGGCTGCTCCCGCACAGGCTGCTCCAGAGGTGAAAGTTACTCCGAAGGAAACTCCTGTGGCTGAGAGTGAGCCTGTGGAAGAACAGAAGATGCCGTCGCAGGAACCTGCTCAGGCAGAACCTGTTGAACAGCCTGTTGCCGAACAGAGACCTGCAACTCCCGAGGTGTTCCAGTTGAAGAGCGAGAAGAAGATGCTGAACAACGCTCCTCAGTTGAAGATTCAGGGGAAAATCGACCTTGACGCATTGAACCAGAGTACTCGTCCCAAGAAGAAGACAAAGGAGGAGAAGCGCAAGGAACGCGAGGAAAAGGTACAGCAGCAGCGTGAGCGCAAAAAGCGCGTGCGCATCAACAATGAGCGTGTTGATATCAATGCTGAAGTCAACAAGCCCAGTTCTGCCGCTGCCGATCAGGCCGGTAAGAAGAACAACAATAAGAAAAAGAAGAAGAACCGCAACCAGAAGCCGCTGGAGGTGAACGAGGAGGATGTGGCACGTCAGGTAAAAGAGACGCTTGCCCGTCTGACCAATAAGCAGAACCAGAACAAGAAGGGTGCTAAGTACCGTAAGGAAAAGCGCGAGGCTGTCCAAGAGAGGCTCAATGAGGAGCTGAGTGCAGAGCGTGCAGAAAGCAAGACCCTTAAACTGACAGAGTTTGTGACGGTGAGTGAGCTGGCAACGATGATGAACGTCGGTGTCACACAGGTGATCTCTACGTTGATGTCTGTCGGTATCATGGTGTCTATCAACCAGCGTCTGGATGCTGAGACCATCAACCTTGTGGCTGATGAGTTCGGGTTTAAGACTGAATATGTCAGTGCCGAAGTACAGGAGGCCGTCAGCGAGGAGGAAGACGATGAGAACGACCTCATCTCTCGTTCACCGATTGTGACTGTGATGGGTCATGTCGACCACGGTAAGACTTCGCTCCTCGACTATATCCGCAAGACAAACGTGATTGCAGGTGAGGCCGGAGGTATCACACAGCACATCGGTGCCTACAACGTGAAGTTGGAGGACGGACGTCGCATTACTTTCCTTGATACTCCGGGACACGAGGCCTTCACCGCCATGCGTGCCCGTGGTACACAGGTGACCGATATAGCTATCATCATCATTGCTGCCGACGACAGTGTCATGCCTACCACCAAGGAGGCTATTGCTCATGCACAGGCTGCCAATGTACCGATGGTGTTTGCCATCAACAAGATTGATAAGCCGGGAGCTAATCCGGATAAGATCCGTGAAGACCTTGCCCAGATGAATCTGCTTGTGGAGGACTGGGGCGGTAAGTACCAGTGTCAGGAAATTTCTGCCAAGAAGGGTATAGGTGTTTCCGACCTGCTTGAGAAGGTTCTGTTGGAAGCAGAAATGCTCGACCTGAAGGCTAACCCCAACCGAAAGGCTACGGGTAGCATCATCGAGTCGAGTCTTGATAAGGGACGTGGCTATGTCTCTACAGTTCTGGTGTCTAACGGTACACTCCATGTGGGTGACAACCTGATTGCCGGTACTGCCTACGGACGTATCAAGGCGATGTTCAACGAGCGTAACCAGCGCATCACCGAAGCAAAGCCGGCTGAGCCTTGTATCATCCTTGGACTGAACGGTGCACCGACAGCCGGTGACACGTTCCACGTACTTGAGACAGAGCAGGAGGCTCGCGAGATTGCCAACAAGCGTTTGCAGTTGCAGCGTGAGCAGGGACTGAGGACACAGAAGAAGTTCACGTTGGATGACATCAGCCATCGTATTGCTCTCGGCGAGTTCCACGAACTGAACATCATCGTGAAGGGTGATACCGACGGTTCTATTGAGGCTCTTAGCGACTCGTTCATCAAACTGTCTACCGAAAAGGTTCAGGTCAATGTCATCAACAAGGCCGTAGGACAGATTTCCGAGAATGATGTCATGCTTGCCAGTGCTTCCGATGCAATCATCGTCGGCTTCCAGGTACGTCCTTCTGCAGATGCCCGTAAGGCTGCCGATCGTGAAGGTGTTGAAATCAATACCTATTCCATCATCTATGATGCCATTGATGACATCAAGTCGACAATGGTCGGTATGCTTGACAAGGTGAAGAAGGAAATCATCACGGGTCAGGTAGAGGTGAAGCAGGTGTTCAAGATCTCCAAGGTGGGTACTGTTGCCGGTGGTCTTGTCATCGAGGGTAAAGTCCACAACAAGGACAAAGGCCGCGTGGTGCGCGACGGTATCGTCATCCATACGGCTCCTATCGATGCCCTGAAGCGTTACAAGGACGACGTCAAGGAAGTGGCTACAGGTCTGGAATGTGGTATCTCATTGGCGAACTTCAATGATATTCAGGAAGGTGATATCATTGAGACCTTCACCGAGATCGAGGTCCAGCAGAAACTGTAATCAGTTCAGCATAAAGGATGCGGGGGGCAGGTTGTCCTCCGCATTTATAAATAGACATGTCAATGGAAGAGAAGAATCAGTTTGTCCGTCAAGTGGCTGAACAGAAATATGAGTTCGGATTCACCACCAACGTGTCGACGGAAATCATTGAACGAGGGCTGAACGAGGATGTCGTGAGGCTTATCTCTGCTAAGAAGGGAGAACCGGAATGGATGCTTGAGTTCCGGTTGAAGGCCTATCGCCACTGGTTGACGCTCAGACAGCCGACATGGGGACATGTCCGTCTGCCCGAAATCGACTATCAGGCCATCAGCTATTATGCCGACCCGATGGCAAGTAAGCCCAAGGGCGACGGGAAGATAGACCCCGAACTGGAGAAGACTTTCGACAAGTTGGGCATTCCTTTGGAAGAACGGCTGGCGCTGAGCGGCAATACGGCGGTCGATGCCATCATGGATTCGGTGTCGGTGAAGACCACGTTCAAGGATAAACTGCGCGAGAAAGGCATCATCTTTTGTTCTATCGGTGAGGCCATCAAAGAGCATTCTGAACTTGTCCGTCAGTATCTCGGCACTGTGGTGCCCTATCGTGATAACTTCTATGCTGCCCTCAACTCCGCCGTCTTTTCTGATGGTTCCTTTGTCTATATACCCAAGGGCGTGCGCTGCCCGATGGAACTCAGCTCTTATTTCCGTATTAATGCCCGTAATACAGGGCAGTTTGAGCGCACGTTGATCGTGGCTGATGACGACAGTTATGTCTCTTACCTCGAAGGATGTACCGCACCGATGCGCGATGAGAACCAGTTGCATGCTGCCATTGTGGAGATTATTGTCAACGACAGGGCAGAGGTGAAGTATTCTACTGTCCAGAACTGGTATCCGGGTGATGAGAACGGGAAAGGCGGCGTGTTCAACCTCGTCACGAAGCGTGGCGACTTGCGGGGAGAGTCTTCCAAGTTGTCGTGGACACAGGTGGAGACGGGGTCTGCCATCACGTGGAAGTATCCTTCCTGTGTGTTGAGGGGCGACAACTCTGTGGCTGAGTTCTACAGTGTTGCCGTGACCAATAACTATCAGGAGGCCGACACGGGTACGAAGATGATTCACATGGGAAAGAACACGAAGAGCACCATCATCTCGAAAGGTATCTCTGCCGGTCATTCCCAGAACAGCTATCGTGGACTCGTCAGGGCTACAGCCAATGCCGATAATGCCCGTAACTACTCCAGTTGCGACTCACTGTTGCTTGGCAGTCAGTGTGGAGCCCACACTTTCCCCTACATGGATGTGCACAATCCTACGGCTATCTTTGAACATGAAGCTACCACGTCGAAGATTTCGGAGGAACAGCTATTCTACTGCAATCAGCGGGGCATCCCTACAGAACAGGCGGTCGGCCTTATCGTCAACGGCTATGCCAGGGAAGTGCTTAACAAACTGCCGATGGAGTTTGC
>CACYQO010000021.1 GCA_902776545.1 uncultured Prevotellaceae bacterium
GTTCCTGGAGAACGAGCGTGGCAGCATCAAGGAGGGCAAGTATGCCGACTTCCTGCTGGTTACCAAGGACGTGCTGACCTGCCCGGTGACGGAGATCCACGAGGCCAAGCCTGCCGCTACCTATTTTGAGGGGAAGAAAGTCTATGGGAATTAAGCGTTAAGAATGAAGAGTTGTCGCCTGCGACGATAAAGAATTGAGAATTATGAGTTTCACATTGAAAGAGAAAATGTTATCGCTCATCACGGTGATGAGCATGGTGGTTGGTATGGGCATGCTTGCCGGCTGCTCCAGTTCAGACAACCCAAGCGGTGGAGGCACTGCTCCCGAAAAGGCCGACCTTGTGGTCTATGGCAAGGTGTTCACTTCTGAAGGCAATCAGATTGTAGAAGCCTTTGCCGTAAAGGACGGCAAGTACGTCTATGTGGGCGACAAGGCTGGAGTCAGAGATTATATCGAGGCTGGTAAGACTGAGGTGGTGGACTATACCGGCAAGGGTCTCGTGATGCCCGGCTGCGGCAATGGTCACGCACACTATTCGATGGGGTATGCCCTCCAGTCAATAGGGACGATAGTCAGCAAAGAAGAAAGTGTGGAGTCATTTCTGACAAAAGTCGTTCCCGGTGCGGTGAAAAAGGCAAGAGATTTAGGGATGAAGACTGTATTCGGCTTCGGATATGATGCGCTGGAGTTCGAGAAAAACATGCCCACCCGTCAGCAGTTGGACGCCATCTGCAGTGATATTCCTATTTACTTCGCCGACGAGGGAGCCCATAGCGGTATATTCAACACCATTGCCTTGGTCAATGCCGGCATTATGAAGGCCGACGGCACAGTGCTGAAAAAAGAGATAAGCGGCGTTGAAATCGAGATGGGAGCCGACGGTACGCCTACCGGCTTTCTGAAGGAACAGGCTCAGACCTACGTGCGCTCCTTCTTAGACAATGAAAACCTCTTTACCGTGGATATAGCAAAGGATAACTTGGTGAGAGTCCAAGAGCATTTGTTGGCAGAGGGCTACACCATGTATCTCGACGGCTGGACCACCTATTTCTTCAACGACAACTTCTACAAGGCCGCCCAGCAGTTGGATGAGGCCGGTGACATGAAGTTCGTGTTAGGTGCGACCTACGAAATAGACAGTTGGATGGATGTGGATGCTATGTTGGCCAAAGCCGTTAATGCCAAGAAATACGCTTCCACCCGAGTAAAGACAAACTGGATCAAACTCTTCATGGACGGTATCGTGGAGACCGGCACCGGATTTGTAGAGCCGCTCTATCCTGACGGACACCAGGGCGTGGCCAACTGGTCGGAAGAGGAACTGACCGACATCACGCGCAAGGCAAACGACAAGGGCATCACCATGCACGTACACGTGATGGGCAACAAGGGTGTCACGCGCCTTGTCAATGCTTATATCAACGGTGGAAAGGACGAGATGCGTAACACGCTGGTACATGTGTATAGTGTCAGTGAACCAGACTATCAGCGGATGGCTCTGCATAACATCTATGCCACCGTAGGCTTGTCCTGGCACCATTTCACCGATAAGATGCAAGAGTCACTGCCAACGATGGTTCCTGCAGGTATGGATGTCAAGGGCTACCCCTTGAAATCCTTCTTCGACCACGGCGTCAATGTGTCCTCTCACAATGACTATCCGGCATTGGGCGGCGGTCCCGACGATCCGTTCGGCGCCATGGAGATAGCCGTGACGGGTGATTTTTATGGCGAAGTGGGAAAACCCTGGTGGACGGAAGACTGCCTCTCCCGCGAGCAGGCCATCACCGCCCTGACCATCAACGTAGCCAGGCAGATGTTTCTGGAGAACGAGCGTGGCAGCATCAAGGAGGGCAAGTATGCCGACTTTCTGCTGGTCACCAAAGACGTGCTGACCTGCCCGGTGACGGAGATCCATGAGGCCAAGCCCGCAGCCACCTACTTCGAAGGCAAGAAGGTGTTCTCGATGAATAACTAACAAGAAGGACACAAAAGGGTCAGGCACTTCTGTGTCGTAATATGAGAAGGAGGGCGGTGCATTCGCAATAGCGGAAGCGCCGCCCTCCTCGGGGTTATGTTACGGCTCACGCAGTGTGCCGTCCATAGGATTGAATACTACTTAACATCGCGCACAAGGCGAACAGCGCTACCGAAGCGCCTACCAGCACCAGTATTAGGAGACACTGCATTACCAGCTATGTACATCTGATTGGCATTAGCACTGGAACCGCTTTCTGTGCCCCCTTTCGTAGAAGACCAGTAGTATAGCCTGCCATCAGGAGCTTCGACTGAAGTATCATCGCTCGCATAACGATGACCAGTTGTTGGCAGGAAAACAACACCGAGGGATCAAGGGGACAGGTCATTGATTTTTTTCTCCAAAAAGTTTGTGAATTCCCATAAAGGGATCAAGGGGACAGGTCATTGATTTTTTTCTCCAAATTAGTCACGGGGACAGGTGCTTGGGTATACCCAGATGCCTGTCCCCGCGACTACTTTCCCTGTCCCCCCTGATCGACACAATTTTTTTGAGATAAACTTGCAAATCTCAAAATTATTCCTTATTTTTGCACTCGAAAGAAAATCGCTGTCTATGAGTAGCCAAGTAATGCAACAAAGAATAGCCGACTATTTCAAGACCCAGCTCAACAAGAACCCTGAGAAAGGTGGCGGCGGTAAGTTGGAGGACTCGGCGAAGAACTAAGTAAAAAATAATTATTATGAAAAGATTTTTCCAATGGTTGATGGCAGTAGCACTGATGTGCAGCTCAACAGTGTTTACATCGTGCTCCAACGGTGACAATCCCTCCATAGGCCCGACGTACGAACCGGGTTCTGCATACCGAGCCGTGTTGCAGTCGCTGGACTGGGGGCAGGACACGACATTCGTTTATGGCCACAAAGTGCCTGATGTGGATGCTGTATGCTCAGCGCTGAGTTATGCCAGACTGATGAGAGCGTTAGGTTATAACTGCAAGGCAAAGGTCTCAAGTCCCATCAATCGTGAGACAGAGTACATCGCCCAGCGGCTCGGGTTCGATGTGCCGGAGTTGAAGACCTTTGTGGCTGCCGACACGCGGCTGATACTGACCGACCACAGCGACTATGCCCAGTGTGTGGACGGTGCCAAGCAGGCCAGGATACTGCAGAAGATAGACCACCACGTGGAGGGCGACATCAAGGACAGCAGCATCCCATACGTACGCCGCAAGATGATTGGCGCCACCTGTACCATTATTTACGAGTGCTATAAAGAACTGAACATTCCCATTGACGACGAAACGGCCAAGATACTGCTGGCTGGACTGCTTTCCGACACCCGAAACCTAACCAAGGCCGCAACCCAGCACGAGGATTCCGTGGCGTGGACTGATCTTGTCTCCTTACTGAAGTTGGAGGACGAGGTGGCCGAGATTAGCCGCCAGATGAGCGAGGCCGGCAGTAACTACGACGGCATGAGTGACAGTGCGATTTTTGTGTCCGACTATAAGGGGTACGATATTGGAGGTAAATCCATCGGCATCGGGTCGCTGAAATGCAAGGTCGAAGAGGCAGAGGACTTCGTAAACCGCATGCTGTCCGTGCTGCCCATGGTGCTGAGCGACAACGGGCTCGACATGCTATTTGCCAAGATCGATATCAATGTGCCTAATCCCGACAAGAGCGATCTCGACAACCCTACCGTGAAGGACGGCTTCTACTTCATCTATTATGGCGAAGGGGCGCAAGCTGTGGCCGAGACCCTCTTCGGTCCCTCAATCCGCGAAGGTGTAACCTACACCAAAGAGGCTCTGTCACGCAAACAGATTGTTCCGCTAATTACGGAAATAATGCAATAATCAGGCATGACCAACGGGCAAGTATTCAAGCACTATGTGTGGATCGTGAACACGCTGCGGCATGGCGGGCGGCTGACGCTGAACGACCTGAACGAGCGGTGGGTGAACGACGAGGTGGCCGACGGCAACCCGCTGCCCCGGAGCAGCTTCAACAAATACCGCACGGCCATCATCGACATGTTCGGACTCCGCATCGAGTGCGACAAGTGCCACCGCTATTATATCAGCAACCCCGGCAACCTGAACGGCGACCGCCTGAAACAGTGGATGCTCTCTACGCTGACCACGGGTCTGACGCTGAGCAGCAGCACGGCCATCAGAGACAGCATCATCCTGGAGCACGTGCCCGCCGGCTATGAATTCCTGCCGGTGATCCTGCAGGCCATCCGCGAGGCGCGCACCATCTCGATGGGCTATCAGAAGTTCGGCTTCGAACCTTATACGAAGCCCGTGGATCCCTACGCCGTGAAGCTGTTCCACCAGCGGTGGTATCTGCTGGCCGACAACCGCGAGCGCATGTCGATCTACGCCCTCGACCGTATGCGCTCTGCCACGCTGACGGAGGAGCGCTTCGTGCGCCCTGCCGACTTCTCGCCCGAGGCCTATTTCGCCGAGTACTTCGGCGTGATCACCGACGGCACGCCGATGGAGCACGTGGTGGTGAGGGCCTACGGCAAGATGGCCAGTCTGCTGCGCACGCTGCCCCTGCACGCCACGCAGCGCGAACTGAAGGGTGGCGACGGCTATACGGACTTCTCGATAGACATCCGTCCGACGGTGGACTTCGTGAGCGAGCTGCTGTCGAAGATCGACGGCCTCGACGTGCTGGAGCCTGCCAGCCTAAAGGCGAGAATACGCGGCATCATGGAGGCGGCATTGGCGCGGAATCCGTGAACAATAGTTAAATTTTCACCGATAGAATGTTAAAATCGGCATCAGTACACAATTAGTGTACAGTGCCGATTTTACTTTGCGGCCATAAACCAATAATGATATGAATTATGGCAGGATTATTTTTCATTTTTGTGATGATGGTAGCACTCGTCGGCATGGCGGGCGACTACGCGGATTGTTTAATTGGCAATAACTAAAAAAAGAAGAAAATGGACATTGAATTATTGAGAGACTGGGCATGCGATGCCAGGCGCGCTTTGGAGAACGAGCTCGACCGCCTGAAAGCGAAGGCAGAGCAGCTGAGTGACTTCATGCGGGTGATGGAGGCTACCGACGAGCTGATATCGAAGCTCGACGACCAGCAGAAGCTGCTGGAACGCATGCAGGCAGAGATTGACCAACAGAGTGAGGAGCGGGATGCGAAGCAGCGGGAGATAGACGATCTGCGGATGCAGCTGGTGGAGGCCAGGGAGGGTCGCCTGCTGGAGGCGCAGAGCGAGTTTCAGGAGCGTCAGCCCCGACCGACTGAGATCCACAACCACTTCGAGTCGGGCAGCAGTGCTCAGGTGTTTAACAGCAAAGTAACAGGAAAAATCAAAGACAAGAAGAAATGGAAAAGAAGCAACAAGAAAATCGTGTAGTGAATCACTACGAGGCAGGCTCGAACTGCCAGGTGTTCAACGGCGACATCACCAACTGCGTGTTTGCCATGCCGGGTTCTAACGTGACGCAGCAGGCCGTCCCGTCGCCGCCGGCCGCCCCGTCGCCGGAAACGGCATCAGACGGACAGACTCGCTTGTGTGAAGATGAGCGCGACGAAGAACTGTTTCACTTTATCCATCCCGCGATACAGCGTGAGCAGGAGTGGGCCATCCACGACGAGGTGAAGCATCTGGTGGCGAGGCATAGCATGCAGGATATCTGCCAGTATCTGCAACAGATGGCCTCGGAGATGAAAATCCTGCTGCCGCTGATGCCGTCGGTGGCGTACGCAGAACTGGTGCGCATGGGCATGCCTCAGCGTGTAGGCTATAACGAAAGCACATTCAGAAAATACTATAGCCGCTAATGGCTGCGGAAACACAAGGTAAGCATCAGAACCGACGTTCTGGTGCTTTTTTTTGTGCTTTGTCGGGAACAATTCAGAACAATGCAGAACAATTCAGAACAATGCTGAACAGGGTGCTCCAAAAGTGATACAGGGAACGGGAGCATGTCGTAACTTTGCATCAAAGAAAAATATGGTAGTAACAACGTATGGTCGTCTGAAAGGGGGCGACGTAAAACAACATTATTATATTATGGAACAAACAACAACCATCGAAGTGAAGATGAACAAATGTTTCAATCACTTCAACAATGAGAACAGCAACGCAGCCGACGTTGAGCCTCGCATGACCTCGCTGGAGATTGCGACGCTGACCGGCAAGCAGCATAATGATGTGCTGAAAGCCATCCGAAAGATGGAGCCAGCCTGGGAGAAAGTACAAGGAGGAAAATTTTCCCTCTTGCAGAAAACCTACGATCTGCCGAACGGCGGGAAGAAGTTGATGCCCTACTACTCGCTGAAGAAAATCGAGACGCTCTACATCGCCACGAAGTTCAACGACGAGGCACGAGCAAGACTGGTGATCAGATGGGAGGAACTGGAGAGAAATTTGAGGAGAGATGTTTCGAGGACAGATGTGTCGAGGGTGCTGAGCGCACTCAACGAGGAGGCGGAGGACACGCTCACGGCGACACAGGTGGCCAAGACGTTCAACATGACGGTCTACGACTTCAACATGGTGTTGCGCGACATGGGCATCCAATACCGGCGCCACGGACGGTGGAACCTCGTCGACGAACTGCAGGGCCGGGGACTGACGGCGATGCGCACACACGTGTCGTACTCGCTGAAGGGGGAACGGAAGGTGAAGAACTACATGACGTGGACGATGGCAGGGCTGCACTATCTGAACTCGAAACTGGGGTATCCTAATTTTTGAGATGATTAAAAGAAAAAGAAGAATAGGAGTATAAGAATGATGAGAGTAAGTAAAACTTGTTTGGGGAAATTGAAGGAGTTTGAGGGTCTGCGCAAAGAGGCGTACTACGATGCAGCCGGGGTGCCGACGATCGGCTACGGACATACGCGTGGCGTCAGGATGGGCGACGTGATCAGCGAGTACTGGGCGGAGATGTTCCTGAAGGCAGACCTGTATGATGTGGAGAAGCAGGTGGATTCGCTGGGAATGAAATTGAACCAGCCGCAGTTCGACGCGTTGGTCTCGTTTGCGTTCAACCTCGGATTTTATAAGCTGAAGACCTCGACCCTATTGAAGACCATCCGCGAAGGCGGTTCGATGCACGCCATCATGAAGGAGTTCCGACGCTGGGTGTATGCTGGGGGAAAGGTGCAGCCGGGACTTGTGAAGCGCAGAGAGTGGGAGGCCAGACGGTTCTTCGACCACGATGAACTGGAGGCCATGAAGCGCCGCGACTGGTCAGACTTCCACAGAGGCGAGAATTGAAAGAAGAATCAGTATAGAGAATGAGTGTACATGTGATTTATTACAAGGATGGGACGAAGATGATGCGCCCTGTCCTTAGCAGGGAGGAGTATCTGAGGCTGAGGGACGGCGGCTGTCAGAAGTCGAACCTGAGCCGCATCAGGCAGGGCGAGGAGAAACTGAAGGTCGACCTCGTGCAGATGAACTACTCGTGTCTGCCGAATGATGACGGGACGCTGAAGGGCTCGAAGAGGGCTTCGATGTCGGTGTGTATGGACATCGACTTCAACGCGCAGGATGGTCTGTCTGAGGAAGAGAAGAAGGCCTGGCTGAAGGAGCAAATGGCAAAGGTGCCGGAGCTGGTGCTGAGCAAGAAGGACGAGCTGGTGCCGCTGATGCTGGAGCGGTCGGCCACGAAGGGGTATCATCTGGCATTCCGTCGGCGTCCGGATCTGGATCAGGAGGGGAATCTCAAGTGGGCCAGTGAGCTGCTGGGGATTAAGTATGATAAGCAGGCGAAGGATATCACGAGGGTGTACTTCACAACGACGGCAGATGCTGGGGAGTTGTTGTATCTGGACGACGAGATATTTAGTGTCGCGGGCTCTGATTCCACTGTTCAGACCACCCCGCCTGACGGCACCCCTCCTAACTCAGGAGGGGAAGGCTGCGCGGAGAAAGAAGTCCGAGAAAGTCCGAGTCAGTCCGATGCAAAAATCAATTCTTCTGATGCAAAAAACACTTCGTCCGATGCGGAGCATCCGACGCCGCAGACGCTGGCGGCGTTTGATCTGTGCGCGGAGCAGGCGGGACTGAAGGTCGGCGAGATGGACGTGTGGGGCGAGCACAACTGGCACGCGAACCTGATGGCGGTACTGTCGGTGGGCGTGGGTAAGTTGATGAGCAGGGACCAGCTGATGGGCGTTATTGCCGTCAGACTGCCGAACTACTCGCAGACGGAGGACTGCCGGAAGCTCGTGGACTATTTCTATGAGAAGTATGATGCCGATAAGGGCTTCATGAATGCCAGCCTGCGGGAGATCAACGCGAAGGCTCAAAAGGAGGGCTTGTTCAGACCACCCCTGACCCCTCCTAACTTAGGAGGGGAACTTGAGACGGAGGATGAGCGACTGTCAACGCTCAACTCTCAGCTGGCAAGCAGAAAGCTGCCGCAGGGTGTGAAAGACTCCGTCGAGGCAGTGGGCGAGAGCCTGGCGATGCCGACGGTGACGGCCATCTGTCCCTGCATCGGCGCGCTGGCCACAGGCGTCAGGCTCGACGTTCACGGTGACAAGCGTGGTCTGAACCTCATCGCCTACATCGCCGGTGAGTATGCCAGCGGGAAGGGTAAGATCGATCCCGTGGTGGATGCGTGGATGGTGGAGGAGAGGACGCTGAACAAGATGTACGAGATGCAGGAGGAAGAGTGGATCAGCAAGAAGCAGGCGGCCAAGAACAAGAAGGAGCAGCCTGAGGAGCTGAAGCTGCCTTGGCGGTATATCACGCTGAACAACACGGTGGCCAACCTGGCCCAGCGACTGGCCAACACTGGGGGCAAACATGCCTTCTCGTTCACTCCAGAGGCCGACACGGTGGCGGAGAAGTGGAAGTCGGACATGTGTAACTTCTCGGTCATGCTGCGTCAGAGCTATGACGGTTCGAGGTACGATCGTGAGGCGAAGAGTGCCGATGCGGTGAGGGTCCATATCGAGCATCTGTTGTGGAACGTCACCCTCTGCGGGACACCGGATGCCCTTTACCGCGTCGTGCGCAACTACACCGACGGATTCCAGAGCCGTATCGCCGTTGCCCGAACGCCCGACAACACCTATGCACGGCTGGAGGACAAGACGCCCGTGCTGACCGAACGGCAGACGGAGCGCATCGGGCAGATAGCCCATCTGCTGCCCCTGATGCAGGGTGAGGTGGTGCTGCCGAAGCTGGAGACCAAGGGTAGGGAGTGGCTGGAGAGGATCCGCATGGAGACGATGAAGAACGACGACAAGACGAGAGCCCGCCAGCGCTTCCGCATCTGTGTGACGGCACAGCGGATGACCTGCTGCCTGATGCTCTGCAAGGTGTGCGAACAGCTGATCCAGAAGCACGGTCTGAACGGTGCGGAGACGCTGCTGAAGCAGAAGCCGGCGCTCTGGAAGGAGATGCTGGTGAAGACGCAGACGGCGCAGATGTTGGAGACGTACGACGTGATCGCCGACTCGCTGATGGACAATGCCCTCTTCTTCTTCCGCGAACGTATCGAGAATGCGGTCAGCAGCCGAGACTATGCCGGAGGCGGCGACCGTCTGCGCATCGGTAAGAACGACTCGATCTATGAACGGCTGGATCAGCAGTTCACCTTCGCCCAGGCCATGCAGCAGAGCATCGCCGCGAAGGGTGTCGGCGTAACGAATAACAGCGTGAAGCAGATGCTGAAGAACTGGAAGAGACAGGGCCTGATCGTTCAGGCGGAGGCTGGACGTTACACGAAGAAGTGAATGTGGTCATTCAGTCGACGGTATTTGCCGACTTCTCCTTATAGATGATCTTATTCGCGCCGCTGGTGATCTTGAAGGCCTCGGGGTGCTCCTTGATGAAAGAGTCGATGTGGCGGACGCGCTTCTGCTCGAAGATCTCCTCGATGGCGATGAGGATACCCGTCTCCTCGACGTCGCCGAAGCCGTAGTTGATGGCGGTGCCGAATAGCTTCATCGTGGGCGAGAGGCTCATGTAGGCGTTCACTAATGGCGGGATGTTGTAACCTAACTTGCGAATCTCGGCGTTGAGGATGCGGTAGTCTTCCTTGAATTCGGGCTCGCAGAAGAGCGCCTCGAGCTCCTTCGGGTCTGCCTCAATCTCCAGCGGTTTCATCGGGGTGATGAGGTTCTCCTTGTCGGCGAAGTGCTTGTGGAGGAAGTAGAGGATCATGTCGCGCCCGCGACGGATATAGGAGGGATACATGGTAAACTTGCCGAAGAAATAGCGCACGTTGGGCTTGATGACGGTGAGCGCGCCGAGTCCGTCCCAGAGGTTGTCGAGGGCGAAGAGGCTCTTGGCACCCATGCGGGTGCTCTGGTAGGGCAGCGAGACGAATGATCGCCCCAGCTCGATGGTATAGGGGGCGTACTCCTTGAGGAACTTGTCTGAGAAATGGAACATGTGGCTGGTGGCGAGCTTGGGCTGACCTTTCTCGTCCATCTCCCACGCGGTGCCTTCGAGATAGCGGTAGCCGCCGATGATCTCCTCGGCCTCGGGATTCCACACGATGAGCTGTTTGTAGCAGTTCTCGCAGGTGTCGAACTCGTCGATGTCCATCGCCTTGCCTGTGCCGCCTCCCGCTTCGCGGAATGCAATCTCACGCAGACGTCCGATCTCCTTCATCACGTTCGGTGCGTTATGGGCCGTGATGATGTAGATCTCGTTGTGGCTCTTGTTGGTCATGCGGAGCTGGCGTTCGGGGGTCAGTTCCTGTTTGAGGACTTCCTTGTCGATGGGGGCGATGATTGGTTGTTCCATTTTTTAAATTGAAAAATTAAAAAATTGAGAGATTAAAGTTTATAGCTTATAGACCTCTGAGCGGACGTACTGGGCCCATTCTTTGGGTGAGCGCGACTTGTCGAAGGTCTGCCAGGGGATGGGTTTGCCGATGGCCACGCGGAAGGTCTTGTGGACGTTCTTGTACATCTCGTCGACGAGGAAGAGCATCGCGAGGTTGAAGGGCAGGAACCGGTCGCTGAAGTTTGCCAGACGGTAGAAAAAGTTAGAGTTCTGTCCGCCGAAGTGGATGGGTACCACGTCGCGCTGGTACTGGACGCTCTTCGAGATGAACGTCTTCGTCCAGGGGATGTCGCTTATGACGCCGTCTTTCTTCCTGGAGCAGAGGCCGGCGGGGAACATGAGCATGTGGTTGTCGCTCTGGAAGCCTGCTTCGACCATTACGGGGAAGTTGCGGCTCTGTTTGCCGGTCTTGTTGATGGGGATGCAGAGGGGGGCGAGCCCCGGGAGGTTCATGAGCAGATCGTTGACGAGGTAGCGGAAGCGCCCGTCGTAATGCCGTCCGATGATGGCGCCGAGGGCCACACCGTCCTCACCGCCGAGGGGATGGTTGCTCACGAAGGTGTAGAGGCGTCCGTCGTTGGGGTCGGGCAGGTTCTCCTTGCCTTCGATCTCGAGCGTCGTGTCGAGATAGCGCACGCAGTCTTCGAGCCATTCTACGCCCACCTTGTCGCGGCTGTCCCAGAGATAGGCGTTCACCTGATCCTGATGGGCGATGCGCTTAAGCCAGCTGATGAGGAATCCGGGCACGAATTTTGCCTTCGGTCCCATCTTCGATTTGAGTATCTTGTCGATATCAATTGTCTTTTCTGTCAAGTCTGCCATTTCTTTACTTTCGCTAACAGTCTGCAAAAATAGCACATTTCTTTTAAATGTGTGCATAAATTGAAGAAAAAATGATTTTTTTAAATGTATTTTGTACACACAACCCTTCGAAATCATTAAAATAAAGTTAAATTCTAAAAAAAGTGGGGAAAAGTGGATTATAGTGGGGAAAAATGTGTAACTTTGTCACCGAATCTATTATATAATAAGGTTTATGCGTTTTTTGGGAAATGTCGAAGCAAAGACAGACGTTAAGGGAAGAGCTTTCCTGCCGGCTGTTTTCCGCAAGGTGCTCTCTGCATCTGGCGAGGAAAACCTTGTGCTGAGGAAGGATGTGTTCCAGTCGTGTCTGGTGCTTTATCCCGAAAGTGTATGGAACGAACGACTCGATATGCTGAAGGAGCAGTTGCGCCCCTGGAAGCCGGTGCATCAGCAGATGTTCCGCCAGTTCGTGTCGGAGGCTGAGGTTGTCACGCTCGACGGCAACGGCCGCTTCCTGATCTCAAAGCGCCTCCAGCGGGCGGCAGGCATCGGGCAGGACTTGCAGTTCATCGGAATGGACGACACCATCGAGATCTGGTCGCCGCAGAATCTGCAGAAGACGCTGAAGAGCGACGAGGAGTTCGGTGAGGAGTTTGAGAAGATTATGTCGGGTGAAGAGTGAAAAGGTGAAAAAGTGAAAAAGGTGAAAAAATTGCTACTGCAATGATAGTTGAGGGTTATCACGTACCAGTACTCCTGAAGGAGAGCGTCGACGGGCTTGGAATCAAGCCCGACGGTGTTTACGTAGATGTGACCTTCGGCGGCGGCGGACACAGCCGTGAGATCCTCAGTAGGCTGGGAGCAGAGGGCCGTCTGTACAGCTTCGACCAGGATGAGGATGCAGAGCAGAACATCGTCAGCGATGAGCGCTTCACGTTTGTAAGAAGTAATTTCCGTTATCTGAAGAACTGGATGCGCTACTACGGCATCGAGGAGATCGACGGACTGTTGGCCGACCTTGGTGTGTCGAGTCATCACTTCGACGACGAGACACGCGGCTTTTCCTTCCGTTTCGACGCACCCCTCGACATGCGGATGAACAAGCGTTCGGGAATGACGGCGGCAGACATTGTGAACACCTATGGTGAGGAGCAGTTGTCAGACATTTTCTACATCTACGGTGAACTGAAAAATGCCCGTCGGATAGCCGCTGCCATCGTGAAGGCGAGAGCTGAGAAACGCATCGAGACCACCAGCGATCTCTTGCAGGTGCTGGGCATCAACGAAGACAACGGCCTGTGGAAAAAGGATGCAGCGAAGCTGTTCCAGGCACTCCGCATCGAGGTGAACCACGAGATGGACGCCCTGAAGGAGATGCTCAACGGTGCCAGAGACCTCATCTGCGAGGGCGGCAGACTCTCGGTGATCACCTATCACTCGCTGGAAGACCGTCTGGTGAAGAATATGATGAAGGCGGGTAACGTGGAGGGAAAGGTGAAGCAGGACTTCTTCGGGCGCATCGAGTCGCCCTTCCGTCAGATCGGCGGAAAGGTGATTGTACCGGATGAGGAGGAACAGGTGAGGAACCCCAGGAGCAGAAGCGCGAAACTTAGAATAGGTGAAAAAGTGAAAGAGTGAAAAGGTGAAATAAATGGGTAAGAAGAAAGACGATATAGAATTGGAGATTCAGGAGGCGGTCGTAGAAGAGAAGGCGGATCAGACCACTTTGAAAGGCGAGGCCGAGGAGATGAAGGAACAGGCGCGTAAGACCATCCAAAAGATCAAGGAGCAGGCGAAGGAAGAAGACCCCAAGCTGACGCCGACGCTGACGCTCCGTACGATCCTCGGTGGTGACTTCCTGACTGCCGATATGGTGCGCCGACAGATCTGGCTATTCTTGCTGATGGTGCTCTTCACCATCGTCTATGTGGCGTTCAGATACCAGTGTCAGCAGGATATGATTGCCATCGACAAACTGGAGAAGGAGGTGCTCGACGCGAAATACAAGGCCCTCTCATGCTCCAGCACCCTGACGGAGAAGTGCCGTGAGAGTCACGTGCTCGAAGCGTTGAAACAGAATAAGGACAGTGTGCTGCACGTCGCTGACCAGCCACCATACATTATTTATATAGATGAGTAGGTTTAGGAACGATAAAGTGATGCCCCGCTATTTCGCCATCGCGATAGTGATGACACTGATAGGGTTTGCCGTCATCGGCAAGGCCCTCTATATCATGACGGCGAAGAAACAGTATTGGGAGGAAGTGGCTTCGAGACTGAAGCGTGACAGTGTGAGTGTGAAGCCCGGTCGTGGAAACATCCTCAGCTGCGACGGACAACTGATGGCCAGCAGCATCCCCGAATACAAGATATACATCGACTTCCAGGCCGGTGCCGACGACACAACGTGGGTGAAGAAGCGCGACTCGCTGTGGGTGGAGAAGTTCGACAGTCTCTGCGCAGGTTTGCACCAGATATTCCCCTCACGTACGATAGAAGAGTTCAAGCAGAATCTCATGGAGGGAAAGCAGAAGGTACAGCGCAACGGAAGTGTGGGTGCCCGCAACTGGGCAATCTGGCCCCGACGCATCGACTACAACACGTTCTGCGAGGTGAAGGCGCTGCCGTTCCTCTCGCTGCCGAAATACAGGGGCGGCTTCCACTGGGAGGAGAATAACGCCCGCCGCCGTCCCTTCGGTTCGCTGGCACAGCGTACCATCGGCGATATGTTCGGTGCGAAGGACAGCGCGAAGTACGGCCTCGAACTCTCCTTCGACTCCATCCTGCGTGGAACCAACGGTCTGATGCACCGTCGTAAGATCCTGAACAAGTATATGGACATCCCCGTGCTGAATCCCATTGACGGTGCCGATGTCGTGACCACCATCGATGTAGGGATGCAGGACTTGGCTGAGCACGCCGTCATCGACGAGCTGAAGGAGATCGGCGGTGAGATGGGCGTTGCCATCCTGATGGAGGTGAAGACGGGCGACATCAAGGCCATCGTGAATATGGAAAGGGGACTCGACGGACAATACTACGAAATGGTGAACCGCGCCATCAGCTTCCGTTGTGAGCCGGGATCGGTGTTTAAGGTCGCCTCGTTCCTCGTGGCCCTCGACGACGGGGTTATCGACACCACAATGACCATCCCAACTGGTTGCGGTATAATGGAGATGCACGGCCGTTCGATGAAAGATCACAACTGGCGACGTGGAGGCTATGGCACCATCAGCGTGCCCCGTGCGCTTGAGGTCAGTTCGAATATTGGCGTGAGTTACCTCATAGACAAGTATTACGGCAGTAATCCTACCAAGTATGTGCAGGGACTCTATCGTATCGGAATCCATGAAGACCTGAAGATCCCCCTCGTGGGTTACCAGCCGCCGTATATCCGTATGCCGGACACGAAGACCACCGACCGCGCGAAATACTGGAGCAAGACCACGCTGCCTTGGATGAGTATCGGCTACGAGACGCAGATAGCGCCCATCAATACGGTATCGTTCTACAACGCCATCGCCAACAACGGTAAGATGATGAAGCCACGCTTCGTGAAACAGCTGGTGAAGGACGGACAGGTGATTCGGGAGTTTGAACCCGAGGTGCTGAAGGAGCGCATCGCCAAGCCGCAGACCATCAAGACCATGCAGACGATTCTGGAGCATGTGGTGAGTCAGGGATTGGGCCGTAAGGCGGGCTCGAAGAGCTTCAAGGTAGCCGGAAAGACGGGAACGGCTCAGGTGGCCGACCAGTATGGCAGCTATCACTCCGGCACTACACGCTATTGGCTGAGCTTTGCCGGTTACTTCCCCGCAGATGATCCCCGTTATACCTGTATCGTCTGTATCAAGAAGTCAGGACTGCCTGCTTCGGGTGGTGGTATGAGTGGTGTGGTGTTCCATAAGATCTCCGAGGGCGTGATGGCTCAGCACCTGAAACTCAGCGTCGATGATGCCCGTGATGAGAAGTCCAGCTTCACGCCTGAAGTGAAGACGGGCGACACTGATGCTGCGGGCTATGTGATGAGCAGTCTCGGTGTGAATGGCCAACGGGTTGCTGCCCCGAAGACGGCGCGTAACATCGTGCCGAACCTCGTAGGCATGGGTGCCCGCGATGCTGTTTATCAGTTGGAGAGTCGCGGTGTGAAGGCCCGCGTGAGAGGTCGCGGTAAGGTGAAGTCGCAGAGTATCTTTGCAGGTACTGCCGTCAGACAAGGAATGGTGTGCGATTTGGTGATGAATTGAGAAGTGAAAAGTGAGAAGTGAAAAGTGAAAAGTTAAGAATTAAGCGATATGAAACTGAAGGAACTGCTGAAGAATGTAGAAGTGCTCAACATGCTCGGTGATGCAGACATCGAGATTACGGGCGTAAACATCGACTCCCGCCGTATTGAGGCAGGACATCTGTTCGTGGCCATCCCAGGCACTCAGACCGACGGCCACAAGTTCATTCCCAAAGCCATCGAGCAAGGGGCGGTGGCTGTCTTGTGCGAGTATTTCCCCAACAAGCGGGAACCTGGCATCACCTACATCGCTGTGGAATCGACGGAAGACTGCGTCGGCGAGGTAGCAACCCAGTTCTATGGCACACCCTCGGAGAAGCTGAAGCTCGTAGGTGTTACCGGAACCAACGGCAAGACGACTATCGCCACCTTATTATATAATATGTTCCGCAAGTTCGGACACAAATGCGGCCTCCTCTCCACCGTCTGCAACTATATCGAGGATGAGGCCATCGCCGCAGACCATACGACGCCAGATCCCATCGAGCTGAACAGACTTCTGGCCCGGATGGTGGATGCCGGCTGTGAGTATGCCTTCATGGAGTGCAGCAGTCACGCCATCGCCCAGAAGCGTATCGGAGGACTGCACTTCGCAGGCGGTATCTTTACGAACCTGACGCGTGACCATCTGGACTATCACGGCACTTTCGAGAACTACCGTGATGCAAAGAAGGCCTTCTTCGATGGTCTCGGGAAAGATGCCTTCGCCATCACCAATGCCGACGATAAGAACGGCCTGTTTATGGTGCAGAACTGTGAGGCTCAGATCAAGACCTATTCCACCCGCAGTATGGCGGACTTCAAGGCGAAACTCATCGAGTGTCACTTCGAGGGTATGTATCTCGACATCAACGGTAAGGAGGTGGGCGTGCAGTTCATCGGAAAGTTCAACGTGAGCAACCTGCTCGCCGTCTATGGTGCGGCGGTGATGCTGGGCAAGAACCCCGACGACATCCTGCTCATCCTCAGTACGCTGAAGAGTGTGAGCGGTCGTCTGGAACCTATCCGTTCGCCTGAGGGCTATACCGCCATCGTCGATTATGCCCATACGCCCGACGCTCTGGAGAATGTGCTCAATGCCATCCACGAGGTGCTGGATGTTCGAGGAACGAGGAAGGAGGAAGGAGGAACGAGAAAAGTGATTACGGTCTGTGGTGCAGGCGGTAACCGCGACAAGGGCAAACGTCCGCTGATGGCTCAGGAGGCGGTGAAACAGAGCGACCGTGTGATCATCACTTCCGACAATCCCCGTTTCGAGGAACCGCAGGACATCATCAACGATATGCTGGAGGGACTCGATGCCCGTCAGATGAAGAAGGTCATCAGCATCGTAGACCGTCGTGAGGCCATCCGTACGGCCTGCATGATGGCTGAGAAGGGCGATGTGATCCTTATTGCCGGCAAAGGTCATGAGGATTATCAGGAGATTCAGGGCGTGAAGCATCACTTCGACGATAAGGAAGTGGTCCGCGAGATTTTCTCAAAATAACGAAATAACGATATAACGTCATAACGAAATAAGTCATCATGCTTTACTATTTCTTTAGGTTCTTAGAGCAGTATGATATCCCGGGGGCGCACATGTGGAGCTATGTCTCGTTCCGTGCGCTTCTGACGATGATTCTGGCGTTGCTGATCTCCGCGTGGTTCGGTGAGAAGTTCATCAAGTGGATGAAACGCCGGAAGATCTTCGAGACGGAGCGCGATCCGAGTATCGACCCCTTCGGCGTAGAGAAGAAGGGTGTTCCCACGATGGGAGGCATCATCATCATCGTCAGCATCCTCGTGCCCGTGTTGCTGCTCTGCCGTATCCGAAACATCTATATCATCCTGATGGTCATCACTACCATCTGGCTGGGATTCCTGGGATTCCTCGACGACTATATCAAGATCTTCCGTCGTAACAAGGAGGGATTGAAAGGCAAATATAAGATCGTTGGACAGGTGAGTATCGGTTTCATCGTTGGTCTGACGCTGTGGCTGAGTCCTGATGCCGTTGTGCGTGAGACGTTGAGTGAGCCGCAGATGGCACAGATAACACAGAAAAAGACGGTTGGCACGGAGACGATTGAAACGGTGGTGAAACATAAGAAGGAGGCGGTGAAGAGTCTGCAGACGACGATTCCCTTCGTGAAGAACCACAATCTGAACTACTCCGACGTGTTGGGATTCTTAGGCAAGAACAAGGTGGCTGCCGGTTGGGTGCTGTTCGTGCTGATGACCATCCTCGTGGTGACGGCTGTCTCCAACGGTGCGAACCTCAACGACGGTATGGACGGTATGTGTGCGGGTAATGCGGCTATCGTTGGTGTGGCGCTGGGCATTCTGGCCTATGTGTCGTCGCACATCGGCTATGCCTCGTATTTCGACATCATGTACATCCCGCACTCCGAGGAGTTGGTGGTGTTCCTCTGTGCCTTCATCGGTGCGATGGTCGGTTTCCTGTGGTATAACGCCTTCCCCGCCCAAGTGTTCATGGGTGATACGGGTTCGCTCACCATCGGCGGCATCATCGGAGTCTGCGCCGTCATCATCCACAAGGAGCTGTTGCTGCCCATCCTCTGTGGTATCTTCTTCATGGAGAGCCTGAGTGTGATCATCCAGACACAGTGGTTTAAGATGGAGAAGAAAAAGGGCAGGCGGGTGCGTGTGTTCCGTGCGACGCCGATTCACGATAACTTCCGTAAACTCGACTCACAGCTCGACGCCACCAGCCATTATATCCTGAAAGGCTGGCCCAACCGTCCCTTCCATGAGTCGAAGATCACCATCCGCTTCTGGATCACGTCCATTATCCTGGCGGCACTGACGATAATAACGCTTAAGATGCGTTAAAGATTGAACATTGAAGATTGAACATTGAACATTATGAAGAGAATAGTAATTTTAGGAGCAGGAGAGAGCGGTGCGGGAGCTGCCGTCCTCGCGAAGAAAGAAGGATTCGATGTGTTCGTGTCAGACATGTCGAAGATTGCCGATAAGTATAAGAAGATGCTCGACGACCGCCAGATAGCGTGGGAAGAAGGACAGCATACGGAGGCAAAGATCCTGAATGCCGACGAGATCATCAAGAGTCCGGGCATCCCCGATACGGCTCCGATGATCGTGAAGGTGAAGGAGAAAGGCATCCATATCATCAGTGAGATCGAGTTTGCAGGCCGGTACACCAACTCGAAGATGATCTGCATCACGGGTTCTAACGGTAAGACCACCACCACCTCGCTGATCTACCATATCTTCAAGGAGGCAGGCTACGATGCCGGTCTCGCAGGTAATATTGGCAACTCGTTAGCGTTACAGGTGGCTGAGGATCCGCATGAGTACTATATCATCGAGCTCAGTTCCTTCCAACTGGATAACATGTACGACTTCCGGGCCAATATCGCCATCCTGCTGAATATCACGCCCGACCATCTGGACCGTTATGACTTCAAGATGCAGAACTACGTCGACGCGAAGATGCGTATCATCCAGAACCAGACGCCACAGGATGCTTTCATCTACTGGGCCGACGACCCCATCATCAAGCGGGAGCTGGTGAAGTACGACATCAAGGCTATCCAGTATCCGTTCTCGGACCTGAAGAAGAAGGGCGTCATCGGCTATATCGAGGAAGGTCAATATAAGATTGAGAAGCCCGAGCCGTTCAATATGGAACAGGAGAGTCTGAGTCTGACGGGTCGTCATAATATCTACAACTCCCTCGCTGCCGGTATCGCCTCAAATGTCGCCGGCATTAAGAAAGAGGAGATCCGCAAGAGTCTGAGCGACTTCCCCGGTGTGGAACATCGTCTGGAGAAAGTGTGCAATGTGCGCGGCGTACAGTATATCAACGACTCGAAGGCCACCAATGTCGATGCCTGCTGGTATGCGCTGGAGGCGATGAAGACGAAGGTGGTGCTCATCATAGGTGGTAAGGACAAGGGCAACGACTACGACCCCATCAAGCCGCTGGTGAAGGAGAAGTGCTCGGGAATCGTGTATCTCGGTGCAGATAATCAGAAACTGCATGAGAATTTCGACAGCCTGGGCATCCCCGTTCGCGACACCCATTCGATGAAAGACTGCGTGGCTGCCTGTTACGAGCTGGCCAGTCCCGGAGAGACCGTGCTGCTCAGTCCCTGCTGCGCCTCCTTCGACCTCTTTAAGAATATGGAGGATCGGGGAGAACAGTTTAAGGAACTGGTGAGGAACCTGTAAGTCGTCATATCGTTATAACGTTATATCGTAAATCTCTCGATGAATATTAGAATAGGAAATCTGTTTAAGGGCGATAAGGTCATCTGGATGGTGTTGCTCTTCCTGTGCCTTATCAGTGTGGTCGAGGTGTTTTCCGCTTCGAGCTCACTGACGTACAAGAGCCAGAACTATCTGTCGCCTATCCTCGGCCACTCGTGGAAGATCGTCATGGGTGTGGCGGCAGCTATCTTCGTGCTGAACATCCCGTGCCGCTTCTTCAAACTGGTGACGCCCGCACTGCTCATTGTCTCGGCGATCATGCTGCTGTGGGTGCTGTGCTTCGGTGAGAAGACGAACGATGCCGGACGCTGGATCAGTTTCTTCGGACTGCAGTTCCAGCCTTCGGAGATTGCGAAGGGTACGCTGGTGCTCGTGACGGCACAGATTCTCAGCGCGATGCAGCGGGAAGATGGTGCCGACAAACGGGCGTTTAAGTTCATCCTCATTGTCGTCCTCCCCTTCATTGCCCTCATCGGTCTGGAGAACCTCTCTACGGCGGCGCTTATCATGGTGGTCATCTTCCTGATGATGTTCATCGGGCGTGTGCCGTTTGTGCAGCTGGGAAAGATGATGGCCGGCGGGGTGCTGTTTGTCATCCTGTTCGTGGGACTCATCTATATGGCTGGCAGCTTAGAGGGTAGCGACGAGACAGGGGAGACACAGACGGAGAGTGTGGCCAACGGCAAGACGGAGAAGACCTTGAAGAAGGGCCCCCTGCATCGTCTGGCTACGTGGAAGAACCGTATCGACAAGAAACTCAACTCGAAATATGTGGCTCCGCAGGACTACGACCTCGACAAGGATGCGCAGGTGGCTCATGCGAACATCGCCATCGTGAACAGCAACATCATCGGCAAAGGTCCCGGACAGTCTATCGAGCGTGACTTCCTGCCGCAGGCGTTCAGCGACTTCATCTTCGTGATCATCATCGAGGAGTTAGGTATCATCGGTGCCAGCTTCGTCGTGCTGCTATATATCGTGCTGGTTTTCCGTGCAGCCCGTATCGCCAGCCGCTGCGACAACAACTTCCCCGCCTTCCTCGTACTCGGACTGGCGCTGATGCTGGTTGTCCAGGCATCGTTCAACATGCTGGTGGCTGTGGGAATCGCTCCGGTGACGGGACAGCCGTTGCCGCTCATCTCCAGAGGCGGTACTTCGACCATCATCAACTGTGTGTATATCGGAGCTATATTAAGTGTTAGCCGTTCTGCGAAAAAAAAGGGGGATAAAATGTCGTTAAACGAAATATAATTTGTAATTTTGCACGCGAATTGAGAGAAGGAGTAAAGGAGTAAGGAGTATGAGGAAAGCGTTAAGAGTCGTTATCAGTGGAGGCGGTACAGGGGGCCATATTTTTCCCGCAATATCCATCGCCAATGCCATCATGGACTTGTGTACAGATGCATCCATCCTGTTCATCGGTGCCAAGGGTCGTATGGAGATGCAGCGTGTGCCGGCAGCAGGCTACGAGATCGAAGGTCTGCCCATCCGCGGCTTCTTCCGTCCGTTGTGGAAACCTGCAAACATCGGTGTCGCCTTCGACTATCTGAAGAGCAAGTGGCTCGCCAAGAAGATCCTGCGTGAGTTCAAGCCCGATGTGGCTGTGGGCGTAGGAGGCTATGCCAGCAGTGCTGCTCTCGGTGCTGCCAACAGCTTAGGCATCCCCACACTCATCCAGGAGCAAAATAGCTATGCCGGTCTTGCCAACAAGCAGCTCGCTGCAAAGGCTTCGAAGATCTGTGTGGCTTATGAAGGAATGGAACGCTTCTTCCCCGCCGACAAGATTATCCTGACGGGAAATCCCGTGCGCCAGAACCTGCTCGACACGAAGCTCTCCCGTGAGGAGGCAGCCCGTCAGCTCGGTTTCGACCCCACGAAGAAGATCATCCTGCTGGTGGGCGGCAGCTTAGGGGCCCGCACCATCAACGAGAGCGTGCTGCAGCATCTCGAACTCGTGAAGGCCTGCGACGTGCAGTTCTTCTGGCAGACGGGCAAGTATTACAGCGCCGAGATTGCCGAGCGTCTGAAGGGTGAGGACATCCCGAACCTGAAAGTGACGGATTTCATCGCCGATATGGGCACCGCCTATCGGGCTGCCGACCTCGTCATCAGCCGTGCTGGTGCCAGCAGCATCTCTGAGTTCTGCCTCATCGGCAAGCCTGTCATCCTCGTGCCCAGTCCCAATGTGGCTGAGGACCATCAGACGAAGAACGCCCTCGCCCTCGCTGACAAGGAAGCCGCCCTCTATGTGAAGGACGCTGAGGCTCCGGACATCCTGCTCGACCTCGCCGTCAGGACTGTGGTAGACGAAGCGCGACTGAAGGTGCTGAGTGAGAACGTGAAGAAACTCGCTCTGCCTGACTCTGCGGAGATCATCGCCCGGGAAGTCATAAAGTTAGGTGAAAAGGTGAAAAAGTGAAAAGGTGAAAAAGTAATAGGAAAATGGAAATAAAAGATATTAAAGCAGTCTACTTCATTGGTGCCGGCGGCATCGGGATGAGTGCCATCGCCCGCTACTTCCTTAAAAAAGGACTTGTGGTGGCGGGATACGACAAGACACCCTCCGACCTCACGCGCCATCTGGAGAAGGAAGGCGTGCTGATGCATTATGAAGAGAACGTCGACGAGATCCCCTTCGCCTGCAAACAGCCGAAGACCTGTCTCGTCATCTATACCCCCGCCGTCCCGTCAACTCACAAGGAACTCTGTTACTTCCTGGAGAACGGCTTCGAGGTCCAGAAGCGGGCACAGGTGCTCGGCACCCTCACACAGTCGCATAAGGGCCTCTGTGTGGCGGGTACTCATGGTAAGACGACCACTTCGACGATGTGCGCCCACATCATGCATCAGGGCCATCTCGACTGCAACGCCTTCCTCGGCGGTATCTCGAAAAACTACGGAACGAACTATATCCTCTCCGACAGCGACTATGTAGTCATCGAGGCCGATGAGTTCGACCGTTCGTTCCACTGGTTACGTCCCTGGATGAGTGTCATCACCAGTACCGACCCCGATCATCTCGACATCTACGGCACGAAGGAGGCCTATCTCGAGAGTTTCCGCCATTATTCGGAGCTCATTCAGTCAGGTGGTGCGCTGATCATCCATCGCGACTTAGAGATGAAGGAGAACCTGCAGAACGGTGTCCGTCGCTATGACTACTCGCTCAGCGAGGGTGACTTCCACGCAGAGAACATCCGTATCGTCAACGGCGGCATCACCTTCGACTTTGTCTCACCCATTGAGTGCGTGAAGGATGTGGAACTCGGACAGCCCATCCCAATCAATATCGAGAACGGCATTGCCGCGATGGCGATGGCACAGCTGAACGGCTGTACGGCCGACGAGCTGAAGTATGGTATGAAGACCTACGGCGGTGTTGACCGTCGCTTCGACTTTAAGATCAAGAGCGAGCGGCTGGTGTTCCTCAGCGACTATGCCCATCACCCGAAGGAGATCTACCAGAGTGCGAAGAGCATCCGGGAACTATATAAGGACAAGCATATCACGGCCATTTTCCAGCCGCACCTCTACACCCGTACCCGCGACTTCTATAAGGAGTTCGCTGAGGCGCTGAGTCAGCTGGATGAGGTCGTCCTCACGGAAATCTATCCCGCCCGTGAACTGCCCATCGAGGGCGTCACTTCGCAGCTCATCTACGACAACCTCAAGGAGGGTGTGAAGAAAGAGATGATCCAGAAATACCAGGTGCTCAACTACGTCAAGACGCACAAGTTCGAGGTACTCGTCATCCTCGGTGCCGGCGACCTCGACAACCTCGTCCCCCAAATCACCAAGATTCTGAAAAGTAAAATAAAGTAATCATAAAGCTCAAAGCTCAAAGTTCAAAGTTCAAAGTCAAAATGACCATCAACTGGAAGAAGTCCCTCATTGTCCTCTGCGACATCGTCATCGCCGCCTATCTGGTGCTGGCCGTTACGTCGTTCAATAAACCCGACGTAGCCGCCACCCACTGCACGGAGGTGAAGACCGATATCGAGCAGAACATCGTGGACGGCTTCCTGACGGCCGACGAGATCGGCAAGATGCTGCGGCGGGAGAAGGTCTGGCCTCTCTCGAAGCCCATGCACGACATCAGCGCTCGCAAGATTGAGGAGACACTTCTGAAGAGCCCGTTCGTCGAGAAGGCGGAGGTCTATAAGACCCAGAGCGGCGAAGTCTGCATCCAGGTGCGCCAGCGTGTGCCCGTCGTCAAGGTGCTGGCCGACAACGGTGATTGCTACTACATCGACTCTCACGCCAGCGTGATGCCGGAGAACCGTTTCGTCAACGACCTCATCATCGCTACGGGCCATATCAGCCGTAAGTATGCTCAGACATACCTGAGCCGTGTGGCCAACTGCATCATGCAGGACAAGTTCTGGCAGAACCAGATTGTGCAGATCAACGTGCTGCCCGACCTGACGATGGAGTTCGTGCCCCGTGTGGGCGATCATATTATCTTCATCGGTGCTCCCGTGGGTGTGGCGAAGAAGCTGGAACGCATGCGTAAGTTCTATATCTACGGTCTCAACAAGGCTGGTTGGAACAAATATTCATACATCAACGTCGAATTCGACAATCAGATCATCTGTAAAAAGGTGAAAAAGTGAAAAAGTGAAAAGGTGAAAAAGTGAAAAGGTGAAAAGTAATCATAAAGTTCAAAGTTCAAAGTTTAAAGTTCAAAGTATATAATATATGGTGGCAGCAAAGGAATTTATCGTAGCAATCGAACTCGGATCATCCAAGATGACCGGTATCGCTGGACAGAAGAACCTCGACGGCAGCATCAACGTTCTGGCCGTTGTGAAGGAGAGTTCGTCCTCTTTCATCAGAAAGGGTGTGGTCTACAACATCGACAAGACCGCCCAATGCCTTACCAGCATCATCAAGAAGCTGGAAAACCAACTCAAGACTGAAATTACCCAAGTGTACGTCGGTGTGGGCGGACAGTCCATCCGTGGTGTCCGGAACATCATCACCAAAGACCTGCCCAGCGAGACCATCGTCACCCAGAACATGGTCATCGAGCTGATGGATGCGAATCGTAACATGACCTATCAAGACCAGGAAATCCTCGATGCAGCCGTACAGGAATACAAGGTGGGCTCGCAGTTGCAGCTCGACCCGGTGGGCATCCAGGCCACCCGTCTTGAGGGCAATTTCCTCAACATCCTCGAGCGTAAGGCATTCTACAAGAACCTGAACAAGTGCTTCGAGACCGCCGGCATCCGCGTGGCAGAGATGTACCTCGCCCCGCTGGCACTCGCCGACAGCGTGCTCACCGAGGCAGAGAAGCGTTCGGGCTGTGTTCTCGTTGACCTCGGAGCCGACACCACCACTGTCTCCGTCTATTCGAAGAACATCCTGCGCCACCTTGCCGTCATCCCCCTCGGAGGCAACAACATCACCAAGGACATTGCCACCCTGCAGATGGAGGAGACCGATGCTGAGCGCATGAAGCTGAAATACGCTTCGGCCTTTACCGACAACAGCGAGATCGACAACGACCTGAAATACTCCATCGACAACGATCGTCAGATTGAGAGCCGTAAGTTCATCGAGATTGTCGAGGGCCGCCTCGAAGAGATCATCGAGAACGTGTGGTTCCAGGTGCCGTCGGAGTTCTACGACAAGCTGTTGGGCGGCATCATCCTCACCGGCGGCGGCTCGAACATGAAGAACATCGAGCGCGCCTTTGCCAACCACACCCACGTCGAGAAGATCCGCGTGGCGAAGTTCGTCACACAGACCATCCTCGGCGGCAACGACGACATCAAGTCGCACAACGGCATGATGAACACCGTACTCGGTCTGCTGGCCAAGGGCGACATCAACTGTGCCGGCGAGGGTGTCGATCCCAATGGCGACCTCTTCAGCACGAGGAAGGAACCCGCCACTGCAACTGTCGATCCCCGTCAGCCCCGTCAGGCAACTGAGATTCCTCAGGGAGTCATCCGTACCGAGAGCGAGAAGAAGGCAGCCGACGAGGAGAAGCGCCGTCAGCAGGAAGAGGAAGAGCGCCGTCAGCAGGAGGAAGAAGCTGCCGAGCGCGAGCGCCTCGCCGAGTTGAAGCGTCAGAACAGCTTCTGGAACAAGGCCATTAAGGGCATCAAGAAATTCGGTAAGTCAATGATCGAAGAGGAATAATCCCCCTCTGGAGTAATCATAAAGTTTAAAGTTCAAAGTTCAACGTTCAAAGTCTAAAGAAAATATGTCAGACAATAATATTCAGATTCTGGATTTCGGAGCACCCGAGAAGGAACACAGTATCATCAAGGTGATTGGTGTCGGTGGCGGAGGTGGCAATGCCGTCAACCACATGTATCGTGAGGGCATCCACGATGTCACGTTCGTACTCTGCAACACAGACAACCAGGCGCTCAACGACTCGCCTGTACCCGTCCACCTGCAGTTAGGTAAGGAAGGCCTCGGCGCAGGCAACAAGCCCGAGAAGGCCCGCCTGGCTGCCGAAGAGAGCATCGACGACATCCGCTCCATGCTCTCCGACGGCACCCGTATGGCCTTCATCACCGCCGGTATGGGCGGCGGCACCGGCACAGGTGCAGCGCCCGTCATCGCCCGCGTCTCCAAGGAGCTGGGCATCCTCACCGTCGGTATCGTCACCATCCCCTTCCGCTTTGAAGGCGACCGTAAGATCGACCAGGCTCTCGACGGTGTGGAGGAGATGCAGAAGCACGTCGATGCCCTGCTCGTGATCAACAACGAGCGCCTGCGTGAGATATATCCCGAGCTCTCCGTACTCGACGCCTTCGGCAAGGCCGACGACACGCTTTCCGTGGCCGCTAAGAGCATCGCAGAGATCATTACCGTACATGGACTCATCAACCTCGACTTCAACGACGTGAAGACCGTTCTGAAAGACGGCGGCGTCGCCATCATGTCCACCGGTTACGGTGAGGGCGAAGGCCGTGTGAAGAAAGCTATCGAAGATGCCCTCAACTCGCCGCTGCTCAACGACAACGATATCTTCAACTCGAAGAAGATCCTGCTCAGCATCTCGTTTGCAGGCTCGAAGGATGGCCAGCAGTCGCTGATGATGGAGGAGATGAACGACGTGAACGACTTCATGGCGAAGTTCGGCAACGACTTCGAGATCAAGTGGGGTCTCGCCACCGACATCGAGCTGGGCAAGAAGGTGAAGGTCACCATCCTCGCCACCGGCTTCGGCATCGAGAGCATCGACGGCATGAACAGCCACCTGAAGAAGCAGAGTCAGGAGGATATCAATCGTATCGCCGCCGAGCAGGAGAAGGCCGCCGAGCGTCAGGACCGTCGTAACCGCTACTATGGCGGCGAGGGCGCCACGAAGCGCTACAAGCGCCGTCCGAACATCTACCTCTTCCGCCCCGAAGACCTCGACAACGACGATGTCATCTCTGCCGTCGAGCAGACGCCTACCTACAAGCGTACGCGTGAGATCCTCGACAGCATCAACTCCCAGGCAGGAAGTGATATGGCGGTCGGCTATGATCTGCCTCCCGCCGAGACCTCAGAACCCGTACAGGGCATCATCAAATTCTGATACCTCTTCCCCTCCTAAGTTCTTGGACGAGCCAAGCGGCAAAGCCGAGCGAGGAGGGGTCTGTGTTTCTCCCCCTAAGTTAGGGGGAGCCAGAGGGGGTCTGAACAGCCTCTTTCGTCTTCTGAAGTGGCTGGCAGTGTCGCGCATGATGTCATTGTTCATTTGTTCATATGTTCATCTGTTCATTTGTATTTATTCCTTAGGGAGGGAAAACCATGTCGAAACCCTTTTCGACATGTTGTAATCCCTTGTGGTTATAGATGTAATCCTCCCAATAGCTCTTCCCAATCTCTACCATCGTCATGGCCGATGCGAGTTGCATCCAGAGATACTTGGCGTGGGGGGAAGTCGGCTCCGGCATCGTGAAGTCCTTGCACTTGATCCAGCCGTTCCATTCTATCAGTTTCGCCATCACTGTGGCAATATACATCAACGTGTTATTCTCGCTGCCCGGTGCCCAGGCGGTGATAATCTGCGACACGGTCTTTATGCCACGTTTCCTGTACGTCTTCGCCATGATGATAAAGGCGGCCCTGTAACCCCATTCTGGCGAAATGAACTCCACGAACGGATGATTCCGTTCAGGCAGTCTGGTGCCCTGCCACTTATTGGCACTCTTCTTGATGTTCAAGTAGTTGTTGTTGCGCACTCCCGCAGGAAGGCTCTTATACCTTTCTTCAGTTTTCTTACTCATATTACACAATCTCTCCTTTCTTGGTTTTTTGATATTTACGAGGTTTCTTATTATCTATTTGAATGATCAGCTCATCCTTCAGCCAACGCTGAATCAGAACACGGGCATAATCCTTACTGATATCGCACGTCTTTGCCAAAGCGTTTGCGGTGATTTCTTTAGGCAGCTGCCCAAGCATGGCGACAGTCTTCGTATGAAGATTTTCAGAAGACTGCTCTTCCACCTGCCTGTGACTGTTCTCACAATACTTTTCGGTCATCTTTCCGAAATAATGCTTCTGTGAGAATAATTGCACTTCCATGAACAACTCGCACAGCTCCAGATCCTTTTCGTCGATGGTCAGCGCATGCTTTTCCTGCCACTCGTCCCAATGGCGCATCATGATGAACGGCACGCTGCAGTTAATCCCATAGTAGCTGACTCGCTTGATGAGAAAGGCCAGCGCTTCATCGTCGCTCTGGCCAGCAATGTTCATCAGGTCGTTAGTCCACTTCCAGGTATGCTCCACGAGCGGCCAGATGGGCAGTTCGCCCTTCACACCGTCCATACGGAACGCCCACATCTTCAAGGTCTCATTATAGCCCTGGTTCACACGGGCATTCCTGTTGAACGGCATCATCTTATACTTCTCCGGCGCAAGCGGTATCACCGCCAGGCGGGTAGAGAGTCCCGATCCGAAATTCCTTTCGTTCACCTTGCGGTACAGGCTATACGGCGTGCCGGTATAGACCAGGTTCCAGTACACGTCAAACGGACCGCTCACGGAGTCAACGTTCCGATACTGCTGGTTGTCCTCCTCATTGTGGAAGGCCTTCAGCTCGAAGATCGTCTTGTCGATCCACTGGCCGCCACGACTCGCCTGCTGGGCCGCCTCCAGCTCTGCGTCGAATGTGAACAGGTGCAGGTGTACTAACTCGCCGTCGATCTCCTCAACGTTGTTCACCATGTCTTCGATGAAGACGTTGTTGGCCGTCCGGCTTCCGTGGATTCTGACCTTCGACTCTACCACGTCTATCTTCTTACGTTCCTTGTCTTTCACGGATTCGTTCACCTTGCGGGCTTTCTTGTTCTTGTTGATCGAGTCGTTATACACCTTGTCCTCCGCAATGAGCGGCGCCATGATGATCTTATACAGTTTCCCGATTCCGCTCTTACCGCTTGCAGGGTCTGCGATGACGAACACCTCGTAGTTCAGGCGGCGCTGCTGCTCAGGTTCATGAAAATGGAAGTAGAAACATCGTGTGGCAAGTGTTCCGTACATACAGGCCGCCGAGAACAACACAGCCGGGTAAGAGGAAACGGCAAAGCCGTTCACACACTCCTTCATGCAGGGATAATACTTGAAGAGGTCTTTGAACTGCTCTCCGAACTCCAGGTATCTCTGGTTGATCAAGTCCTCGCTTAGGTTGGAAACCTTTTCATCCAGCACTTCCGACTTGAATTTCTTGATGGCTTTCTTAAATGCCTGCGGCATGTATGGCGCATACTTGTATGCAAGAGAATCCAGAATGTCCCTCGCCACGTTATCACCTTCATCCATCAGCTTCTGAACAAATCCAAGCTTAAGCGTCCAATAGATCACCGCCTTCTCGTTTCTATCCAGAATGTGTCGCGCATCACGCACAAAGAGCATCATCCTGTCATGACGTTCTCCCTGCTCAGGCTCTTTGCCGCCAAAGTATTCGTTAATGATATCCCCGACGGGAAGCCCGCGGTATTTCATGTTTTCGTATTCTTCCATGACGGGGAACTCCTTGGCAGCTGCCATCCGTCGCAGCACATCTTCCAAAAACTCCGGATAATCTGCTTTTACAGGAGGCTCAGCATCACTATGACGTACAGAATGACCATCGCTAAAGGCCAGACAACTATCAGCAGAGCCATCGCTATAACGACCATTCCACTTTTCCACGTATTCCCTATTCTCATATGTGCAAACTTCTTTTTGGCTGAATAAAATATCATCAAACTTGCTCACGAAGGTCAGACGGCTGGCGTCCTTGCATTTCTCATCCACCTCGACACCGAAGGCCTCACCGAAAGCCTTTTGGTTGGCGGCGATATTGCCTTTGTTGATGTCGCAGGGCAGCACTAACTTAAGTCCTCTGCCGCTGGGAGAGACGAACACGAAGAAGGGGTTCCAGTCCATGGCCTTCTTGTCAACAAGCTGTTTCCAGAGCTCTCGAGGATTCTCCACGTGGTCAATATCCACGATGAAGAGGCCGTTCATCATGACGTGTTCCTGGTGCCGCCAGGCACCCATGCCGTGATTCACCTTCTTTGAGTCAATCCACTCGTGTTCCTTGAATGAACTTGCCTGGAAGATGATGCCCGGCAGCGAGGACTTCAGGCGGTTGGCCTCTTTCTTGTATTCCTTTGCCTTCGACTCCAGGCCGACCTCCAGGGCAAGCCTCTCTTGCTCCAGGGCGGCTCTTACAGAGTCGATGGTTGATGTCACCGCAGGATCCTTGAAGATCCTGTAGAGTTCATCAATCGTCCCGACAGGCACGGTCGGGGTAGCACGTTTCAATTCTGCGCATATGGCCATGGGTTATTTTACGGTTATAACTGCATCGAGGCTGTAATCCTTGCGTAGCTTCTCGGTCGTGGCCCGCAGGACGTCACGAAGATAGTGGTTGTAGTCTTTCAGATCCACACCCAGCAGCGAGTGCTCCTCCATCCACTCCTTGTAGCACTTGGCTGCCAGATGCTGCAACCGCATATCCCTCGTGTCAAACAGGAGGATGGCAATGATCTGCTCTGCCAGCATGTTTGCTGACTCCCTGAAGTTGCGGGCTTCACTCCAGTCCATCTGAGCAAGGCCGGGATTGGCCTTATAATACTCAAACAGCTGCTTTTCTTTCTTACCAATTTTCTTGTACATACACCTTTGTATTATTTTCCTTTTTTGTATTCGTCGTTCATTTCTAAGAGCATTCTTTCGAGGTCTTCGATCTGTCCAGTAATTTTGCCCCAATGCATAGTACTTTCGATAAAAGAGTCCTCGCAGAACATCATGAGTAGTTGTAAAAAACACACGATCTTATGAAGCATCCCTGCTACCAAAACAATCAGCTGCTCTTCTGTCACAATGGCGATGTTGCTATTGTCGTTCATTCTTATTGTACTGTTCATAGTTTTAAACCACCTATTGTTTTAAAAATAATTGCGTGTAACGTCGTGAATTCTGCGTAAATAAGCTCACGGCTTTTTGAGGCATCAAGAACAATCTTTACTTCGATTTTCTTTTCTTTCTTGCGATGGTATATTTTCAACCGTTCGCCGTCTTCTTTGACCAGTCCTGAATTTTTGAAGGTTACTTGCTTCCGGGCTTTAGGCCCCAGTTCGCGAATCACCTTGTCTATCATTTCTCCGTAGGGATCTGCACACTCTGAATCAACAGAGCAGTTGAGCACGATCGACTGCTTCTTCTCGCCTCCAGTCTTCGACACCGAGAATCCCTTCTGAGCGATGATCTTCTCATGCTTCATCTCGGGGCGTTGCACAGCCGAGCTGACTAAATACACGCCCTCTTCTATCCAGCCCTCAAACCGTGCCCGACTGGAAACGTCGGGTTTGCGGTTCGGGCGCTTTGAGTATTCCTCAGAAGCGTCGGGCTTCTGGAGAACTATCTGGGTTTTCTTCTGTTCAGCCATTACTTATGATTTTTCCGAAATTCCTCACAGAACACATCACCAAGGCCGTATGACTGGCCGACGATAGAGGGTATCACACACCTTCCGGGCTTCAGATCCACATTGAAGACGTTCATGGCATCCCACCACGACATGCGCCATTCGCCCGAATCGTCATTGTCGATAGGCTTCCGCGAGTCAGCCTCAATCAGATAGCGTTCGTAAGCCGCATTGATCTGAGCCGACGAGAGGGGGTAATCCATCGGTCTGTGAATCAACGCATGGCTACTGTCGTGACGAATGCGCCTCTCCATCAGCTCACAAAGAATGTTGTTACATTCCAGATCCAGAAACGCCCGGTTCTGCATCCCCTTGATCATCAGCATCATGTCCCTTGTGCGCTCGCCAAGTGAAGCCAGGTAGCCGGAGATCAGACCTTTCATGTCGGCAACGTTCTTGGAGACCTCCAGCTTGTTCCCGCACTGGCTGATATTCTGAGTGGTGAAGATATCCTGTGCCCCAAGGATCGTCTGGTTGTGGCACACCCGCACCATCGGGCCGAAGGCCACCTGGATACCTAACTGATGGTAGGCAACCGCCATATTCATGTCGATGCCGTCAATCTCGGACTCACAGACCTTCACGTTCGCATAGATGCGACGCAAGGTGTATGCCTCAAAGGCGTGCTCGCCCATCTCGTGAGAGATCTTCTCGTCGATCGATACGCCAGGGCGGTATCTGTCCTTGTTGTTGGCAGCGAAGATCTCAACCACCTCCGGCTTCAGGCCGCCCTGCCTCAGCTCGTCAAGCAGCCACTGGATCAGATCAAAGTGGTAGATGCCGCCGCACGGCAGGCCGTTGGAATAGTTCTCGTGGATAGTACTGGTCAACTCAGACAGAGTCAACACCTGTACATTGCTGTTGTTAAAGTCTAAACCTCTTTCCATTTTATAAGCATTTTAAGGATTAAGTGAACTGAATCAGAGGGATGTCAAGGCCGATGAATTCAATCTTGCCGACGTCTTTCCCCTGATCGTCGGGGTTCTCGGGATCCTGTGAGAGAATCGTGTCGGCAATACTGCAATACGCCTTCGTTTCAGACAGCCTGTTGGCAATGTCATTCAGATACTGCTTCTCCATGCGCGAGAGATCATCCTTGTCTCTGGTCTTGACGATCAACTTGATAATCGCCTCGATGAGGGCACAAATAACCCTTAATACAAATACTAACTTCATAACTCAGAATGCTTGAACTTCTTTGCGTGCGATAATGATAAAACCGTTTACCTCGATGTGGTTCACATAAGCGTCCTGCTGGGTCTCCCTTGTCTTAAACTGAGACATGCGATAACGCAAGGAGAGAGTAAGAACGTCGCCCTCAGCGACTTTCTGAGCATCGAATTCATTGACCTTTTGGTCTTTGAATTCCACCAGCATGGTGCCTTCACCACACTCTACGATACACGGCTGAACGAACACTTTGCCGTCTTTGCCGTCAAACGAAGTCCTCGGAAGGATCTTTTCTACTTTAACACACTTTGCCATAATCTTTACCTTTTTAATTTTTTACTTTTTTACCTTTTTACCTTTTTACTTTTTTACCTTTTTACTTTTTTACCTTTTTATGTCCTTACTTTCCCTTCAGCGGTCTGGGTGTTTCTCGAGACCCGTTCCTGACTGATTTCGATGACAAAGTTACGCACAAAAAAAAGCGTGAACAAGTTTTGTCCACGCAGTTGACAGTTTTGTTGATATAGTTGATTTTAGTTGATAGTTTAGTTGATGGTATCAATATCCATTTTTACCTTTTTCCCTTTGCCTTTAAGTATTTCCAAGAGTCTTTTACCAAATTTGATCTGACGTTCAGCGACTCCTTTCTCCCGCCATTTCTCAAACGGCCAGGTGATTTTCCCTTTTCGTGCAGGATTGCCAACGGAATACTTATTGCATTTCTTGACGAACACTTTCTTAAAGGGCCAATTCTCAACATCCCTTACGAACTGTTCTATGCCTCCGTTATATCCTTTTTGGAGAAATATCTGATAGGCAGTACCCCATGAGGCATCAGCCCACCAATAACCCTCAGCTAAAGTCTGCTCACATGCCGCCGCCATATCTGCCGCCGTTAGTGGCACTTCTTCCTGTTCTTCCTCTTCCACGCTTTGCTCTTGCTCTCTCACAACGGGGACAGTCCCTTTTGTGAGATTCTGGGATTCCGGGCCGTTCACCTGACCGATATTCTCAAAGTGGAAAGTCCCGTCCTTATCCATTGAGAAATTGATCGTATCGACATGCTCAATGAACTGTCCTACAGGCTTGAAGAAGTTATAGTTTCGCTCCACATGGCGATTCTTCAAACGCTCCTCATATTCCTCTATCTTCTTGTCATCCATAATAACCTTTTTAACAGACCACACCAACAGGTGCATTAAATGTGTATTGCATCCTACAGTCATCTTTGATGCAAGCCTTCAATTCGTTGAAAGCACCATTGTCGTCAGGATAGATACGACGTAGCATCACCTCTGTATATAGCGCGCCTAAGGGACCAAGTGTTTTCGCCTCTTCAATGATACGATGCAGCAAGTCTGCCTCGTCTTTTTCATTGCCAGTCTGCCTGATGCTTTCCAGCTCTTTTATCTTAGCATCGATTTGTTGGTCCTTGTATTTTCCATCGTCTATCAGACGTTGTATCTCTGAATATGGCGAGTACACCCCATCTTCAATCTGGGTGACTATACATTCTATGTGGGCTGCCGTTTCCTCTTTGAAGAGCGACCTCTCTGGAGCATTGTGGAGAGCATTAAGAATAATACGTGCCAGAGCCAGTTTGTCCGACCTACTCGGCTGCATGTCGATAAACGCCTCAATAAAGTCCTTTGAGAATTCATGTGTCAGCTTTTTCCAATCGAGAGCAGCAGCCTCTTTCTCATCTTTTCTTTCTAATTTCCTTGCAATAATCATCTCTTATTTCTTTAGTTTTATCTCACAATAGGGACAGTCCCTTTTGTGAGAGTGTGAAAGTGTGGGCAAGAGGGCAGAATACATCGTACTAACTAGGCTCACCACAAGCCCATACTCCTACGTAAACCACCATTGCCCACGTTCCACATTGGTATGCGGGAACATGAGCCTGGCAGTCCTTCTCTTTCAGGAGTATTCTTCGAGGTGGTGATTCGATAGTACTGAAAAGGGCGACTGTTCGCTCAAATCTCACAACAGGGACAGTCCCTTTTGTGCGATTTTCACTGCAAAGGTAGGAAAATAATAATGAATAACCAAAATTTTGCCTTAAAATTTGGTTGTATATGAAAAAAGTCCTACCTTTGCAATGCATTTTTCACTTAAATTTAAACACTATGACAAGACAATCAAGAAAAAAAAGCATGAGCGGAATTTATCACGTTATGCTTCGCGGTATCAACAAGAGCGACATTTTTCACGACCGTATGGATTTCGTAAAGTTTAGAATTCTATTGGAACAGGTTGTTCACCCTGTTGACGAACTTGGTCATCCTATGCCTCCCAGATGCCGGATCTTCGCTTACTGTATGATGTCCAATCATGTTCATTTGCTTGTGAAAGAGGAATCGGACAATCTATCCACACTCATCAAACGCATCGGAGGTTCATACGCACAGTATTATAATGTGAAATATCAGCGCGTTGGACATCTTTTCCAAGACCGTTTCCGCAGTGAGCCGGTGGAGACCGATGCCTATTTCATCACACTTCTCCGATACATCCACCAGAACCCTGTCGCTGCTGGCCTGACAAATGACGTCCTATCCTACGAGTGGAGCAGCTGGCGCGAATTTCTCACAAAAGGGACTGTCCCTATTGTGAGAAAGGAAGAAGTCTTTGACCGAATCTCGTTCGAGGACCTTGTAGATTTGGTGAACGAGCCACTGCCAAAGACCACAGTTATCCTTGACTATAACACGAAAGCCCAAGCGCGGAGCGACGAAGAAGTGTCAGTCTTTTTGTGCGACACCTTCTCATTAAAGAGACCGGAGGACCTGGCTTTGTATTCTCCTGACCGTCTATCCGACATTGTACGTCAGGCAAAGGATTTCGGTGCAAGCATCCGTCAGCTTGTACGTCTGACAGGCATCAGTTTTCACCGCATCCGGGTCACCTGATCTCACAATAGGGACTGTCCCCGTTGTGCGCAAATGATAAAGTAGAAAATTGCAATAATAAAGTAAAACCCCGTAGCTTTGTAGGGCTGCGGGGCGGTATCATTCGTTAAATTGGCGCAATTTTGGGCTGGGGCACAAAGGTGCCAGACCCTTTTGTGTCCTTAATCAGGCTGCAATGCCCGTGCGCATTACGTCGCGGTAGAGCATTGTGTCCTCTTCTTCAGACATCAATACGGGCTCGATGAGCAGACTCACCTTGTCTACGTCGTGCCAGAGGTCGGCCGAAAGTTCCAGCCAGTCCTCGTCTTTCAGGCTCGGCAGGATGACGGCCACGTCGATATCGCTCCAGGGATTGGCATTGCCCTTCGAGTAGGAACCGAAGAGATAAACCCTCGGCTCGCAGTCGAACCGCGCCGATATCACTTGCTTATATTGTCTGACGAGGCTGAGGGCTTCGTCTTTTGTGAGCACTTTTGGAGTATCCATTGCTTGAACTTTTTGGTTTCGTCGATAAGATAGGCACTGCCTTTCTCGTTGAGCATCCGCGCTACCTGACTCTTATATTCAGGATAGCGCCCTGCTATGTACATGGGCGACATGATTTCTATGAAGCGCCGCTGTGTTTCGCTCAACTGGTCTTTCAACCCACAGCCTTCCAGCAGCCGGAAGTGGTTGTGCAAGTAAATCGGCTCGTCGTCGCGGCAGGCCAGCCAGTAGCCCTTGACGAGCTTCTCCACGGCCTGATGGCAGAGGAATCCGATGTAAAGCCAGTGACCCGTATTGAAAAGGGCTTCAGCGGTATCGATGTCCTCGTCCACTTGCTCGAACCATTTCCTCGCGATATCTTCGCTTGCCATAATCGTCGTTATTTTTACGTTTTGCGGCTGCAAAGATACGAAGAAATCTTCAAATATGCAAATATTCTAATGAACAAATGATCAAATAAACATATGAACTTTTATGGGAGGGTATAGGGGATATGGGAGGGGGATATTTATATATAGATACCTTAAAAGTGGATATTTATATAAATATCTATAGATACTTATATAAATATCCACTTTTAATCATCTTACCCCTTTTTCCTGTTTCGGGGTGTTTGTTCATTTGTTCATAAGATTATTTGTAACTTCATGAACATCAGAAGCTTGTGCGCATGTACGTAAACTCACTTATATGCACGTGTGAGCGTCGGGAGTGGAACAGACTGTAGGTGACGGGATTGTCACCGAACAGTATTTTCAATTTTCTCCAACCAGTGCGGTATGGGTATTCCGGATAGAAGTACGTGGCGACATACCTCTTCGTCAAGAACTGACGATCAACGTTCAAAGGTTTCGTCATGATGCAAAGTTACTGAATATATGGCGAAATGCCAAAAATATTCATATATTATATGAATCATTATCATCATTTAGTTAACGGGGGTTAACTTGAAATCTGACTCTCGTTTTTTCTTGTTTTTTCAAGAATACCGCCGTACCTTTGCAGTGGAATTAGGTAATACCTGTTTGCGTTCTTCCGATGATTGACACCTGAAGCGGCAGCGACGGTCTTTGTAGTAGTGAGTAAGTACCGGTGATAATCCTATTACGTAGCGTTCATGATGGCAGTAAAAAGGTTAGATAATCGTAACGACAAAGGTAGAAAACTAACGGAATGTGTAATTTAAACGTGTATAAAAGTTATGGCAACTCAAATTATTGCTTTTCCTGTAGCGGCCCGACAGAATACCAACGACGCCACTCCCGCCTTCGGCAAGTGGTTCATCGTCCCCTTCTGGCCTGAGACGCTCAACCTGCGCGGTCTGATCGAGCGCGTGGCATTCTCACAGTCTGTATATAGCCGCGACATCATCGAGGGTGTGCTTCAGAAGCTCACTACCGTCATGGTGGAGCTGCTGAGGAGCGGTCAGCCCGTGAAGTGGGACGGTCTGGGTACGTTCACCCCCAATATCAACTCTCGCGGTATCAACGACGTCGAGAGCGTGAGCGTCGACCAGATCCAGGGTGTGAAGATTAACTTCATCCCCGAGAACTCCAAGGGTGAGCAGCTGACGTCGAAGGCGTTCAAGGATCTGTGTATACACCTACGATCGCATTTTGCAGCCTCTGGGGTATGTGGGTTCTGAAGCCGAGAACGCTGGTGGCGGCGGCGGTGGCACCCAGGGCGGCGGCACTCAGAGCGGCGGTGACAACAGTGGCGGCAACAGCGGCGGTGGTGCTAACGGTGATGACGACGACGAGCGTCCCGGAGCCGGCGGGTAATCTCTTCCCCTCCTAAGTTAGGAGGGGTTCTTGCGCCCCTTCGGTAGCAAGCGGCAAAGCCGAGCGAGGGGTGGTCTGAACAAGCGCATTGTCTGAGGCGGTTCAGACCCCCTCTGGCTCCCCCTAACTTAGGGGGAGAAATAAATACTCAAAGCGCAGATAAAAAATAAAAAATGGACAAGAGTGGATTCAAATGCATATCATCGGGCTTTATGCTCGTTTCCGGTGTCGGCCTCTGCGTCGCCGCATTCTGCGTCGAGCCGGTAGGGGAGATACATGATTCCGTGTTGTGGTATTTCGCTCAATGCCTGATATACGCCGGTTCGGCTGTCGGTGTCGATGTCATCATCGACGAACGAATCAGGCGGAATAAATTAGACAGGTAATTACCAACTTACATTCGACTTGTAGAAGTAGGCTATGGTCAGACGGTAATGGGGTTCGTTGTCTGAGGCGGCGGTGAGTTTACCGTGGCTCGCGTCGTAGTATTGAGGTTCCTTGAGGAACAAGAGGCGGCTGGCCGTGTCGCTCACCCAGAACGTGGAGTTGGGGTTTATGTGCATTTTGGCTTTCTCAAATATCTCGACGAGGGATTCGCCTTTTTTGAGGATGTCAAGCACTTCCTTCAGTTCCTTCACCGACGGGAAACGATAACTGAAATAGGTGTCGGAGTATAAGCCCTCATATTTTTCATCCTTGCAAAATGGTTGGCCACCCTGCATGATGATGTTCTCACGGGTGGTCTTGCCCAATACTTTCAGCAGAATGCCGCGTTGACCTGCAGTGGCCTCACGGATACAGATGTATCGCGAGGCCATCAGATACTCATATTTCTTGTTGCTTTGTGTGGTCTTCCTTGGCAGAAGTACGACTTCGCCCAATTTCCAGTTCTTATTGTCTGATTCTGATCCCATTTCTTTTATAGATTTCCTTTGGGCTGCAAAGGTACTGCTTTTTTTGGGAGGTATAAACTATTTTTAACAAGAAAATGCTATCAATTTTCGCCTTCTTGCTGTCAAAATGTGTGATTTGTTGCTGAAATTCGAAGAAAAGTTGTAATTTTGCAACCGTAAAAGGACAAAGGAATGATGCAGACAGACTCAACTTTAACCCAATTGTTACAATCCGTTGAGCAGAACGGCGTGTGTGTGGAAAGAGAGATACACGGTTTCCCTATGACCGGCGTGGATATAGTATTACCGCACGTCGTTCTTCTTTTTTGTCTGCGCGGCACTGCACGCGTCAT
>CACYQO010000022.1 GCA_902776545.1 uncultured Prevotellaceae bacterium
GTGATGATGGGTTCGCTCGTCGCTGGTACGGAAGAGAGTCCTGGCGACACAATCATCTACAACGGTCGTAAGTTCAAGAGTTATCGTGGCATGGGCTCCCTTGAAGCCATGGAGCAGAAGCACGGCTCTAAGGACCGTTATTTCCAGAGTGACACGAAGGAGGTGAAGAAGCTTGTGCCCGAGGGCATCGCAGGACGTGTGCCTTATAAAGGAACGGTACAGGAGGTGATCTATCAGATGGTGGGTGGTCTGCGCTCAGGTATGGGCTATTGCGGTGCCGCTACCATCGAACAGCTCCACGAGGCGAAGTTCACTCGTATCACCAATGCTGGTGTCAACGAGAGCCATCCGCACGATATCACCATCACCAGCGAGGCTCCTAACTATTCAAGACCAAACGATTGAACATTGAAAATTGAACATTGAAGATTATGAAAAAGTTTCTGTTATTATTTTTCACTTCTCACTTTTCACTTCTCACTGCTTTTGCGCAGACAGACCCTGTGGTGATGACTGTCAATGGGGTAGATGTAACCCGTTCAGAGTTTGAGTACTCATTTAATAAGAATAACAGCGACGGTGTGATCGACAAGAAAGGCATCGAGGAATATGCCGACCTTTATGCTATCTATAAGATGAAGGTGGCTGCAGCTCTTGATGCCAAGCTTGACACGCTCAAGTCATTCAAGGATGAGTTTGCCGTCTATCGGGATATGCAGGTGCTGCCTACGATGACGAGCGATGCAGAGGTGGAAGCAGAAGCCCGTAAGGCCTACGACCGTGCAAAGGAGCGTATTGGCGAGAAAGGTCTGGTGCATCCTGCACACATCTTCCTCCGTCTCTCCACCAAGGCTAAGCCTGAGGAACAGACGAAGGTCGCACAACGCGCTGACTCCATCTGGCAGGCTCTCAAGCAGGGTGCAGACTTTGCTGAACTCTGTAAGAACGTGTCGCAGGACCGTCGCAGTGCTGCCAATGGTGGTGAGCTGGCGTGGATTGGTCCGGGTCAGGTGTATCCGGAGTTCGAGGAGGCCGCCTTTGCCCTCAAGACTGGAGAATTCAGTCGTCCGGTGCTGGCACCCGATGGTTACCACATCATCTTGATGAAAGGCCGCAAACAACTCGAACCCTTCGAGGAACTCAAGGATCAGATTGTGCGTTCGTTCGAGCAGCAGGGTATCCGTGAGGCCATCGCCCGTCAGAAAGTGCAGAGTGTCGTGAACAGCGGTCAGATGACGGAAGAGCAGTATATTGCTCGTCGTACAGATTCTTTAGGCGCAGTCGACTCTGATATGAAATACCTCATTCAGGAATATCACGATGGACTGTTGGTCTATGAGATCAGCAACCGTCAGGTGTGGGAGAAAGCCTCGAAGGATGAGGCCGCCCTCGACAGTTGGTTCCGTGCCCATAAGAAGGACTATGCTTTTACGGAACCCCGATTCAAGGGTATCGCCTACCATGTGAAGGATCAGGCTGACGTCAAGGCCGTGAAGCGTTGTGTCAAGGGACTGCCGTTTGGTCAGTGGGCCGATGTCCTGCGCAAGACGTTTAATCCAGACTCCATCATCCGCATCCGTGTGGAACAGGGAATCTTCAAGGCTGGTGACAGCCGTCTGGTCGATCATAAGATCTTCCGTACAGCACTTGACCAGCCCATTGAGGTCAACAAGGACTATCCCATCGACGCTGTCTATGGCAAGAAACTAAAGAAGCCCGAGGATTATACCGACGTGCGCAGTCAGGTGGTCGAAGACTACCAGCAGGCACTCGAACAGCAGTGGGTGGCTGACCTCCGCCAGCGCTATCCCGTGAAGAAATATGATGATGTATTGAAAACAGTAAACCAACACTGATGAAGACGACAAGGAATCTGATAGTAACCCTGCTCGTAGGCCTCCCGTTCATCGGAGCTGCCTTTGCCGGCACACCAGGTGTCTTTGGCCTTTCCGGCGTGACTGCCGCTGATAGCATCACTGCCGACAGCATCACCGTCGACAGCAACTCCGTCCACATGGGCACCGTCATCGACGAGGTCATCTGGGTCATTGGCGATGAGGCCATCCTGAAGTCCGACGTTGAGACATACCGAATGCAGGCTGCGATGGAAGGCATAAAATGGAATGGCGATCCTGACTGTATGATCCCTGAGCAGATTGCCGTACAGAAGCTGTTCAAGCACCAGGCACAGATCGACAGTATCGAGGTGACCGACGCTGACGTGGCTCCAGAGGTAGAGCAGCATATCAACTACTGGCTTGAAATGGTTGACGGCTCTCGCGAACGCCTCGAAGAGTACCGTCACAAGCCCCTGTCGCAGATCCGTAACGACCTGCGTGAGGAACTGAAAGACCGTCAGATGGTACAGAAGATGAAGCGTAAGCTCGTCGAGGATATCGCTGTCACACCTGCCGAGGTGCGCCGCTATTTCAAGGACCTGCCACAGGATAGTCTGCCCTTCATCCCTACAGAGGTGGAGGTGGAGATCGTGCAGATGACACCGAAGATTCCTGTTGAGGAGTTGAACCGTGTGAAGGATGAACTCCGTGAATATACCGATCGTGTGAATCGTGGCGATGCCACGTTCTCCACGCTGGCCCGTCTCTATTCTGAAGATCCTGGAACAGCCCGTCGTGGTGGTGAGTTAGGTCTCTCAGGCCGTGGTATGCTCGACCCCGCCTTCGCATCGGTGGCCTTCAACCTCACCGACCCCAAGAAGGTGTCGAAGATTGTGGAGTCTGAGTTTGGTTTCCACATCATCCAGCTCATCGAGAAGCGTGGCGACAAAGTCAACGTGCGTCATATCCTCCGTAAACCTGTCGTTTCCGAAGAGGCTATCGAGAGCACGCTGGCTCGTCTCGACTCCATCGCTGACGATATCCGTGCAGAGAAGTTCACTTTCGAAGATGCTGCATCGATGCTCTCCGACGATAAGGACACCCGTAACAACAAAGGTCTGATGTCGAACAACGATCCCCAAACGGGCCGTATCACCTCCCGTTTCAAGATGCAGGACCTGCCTCCCGAAGTGGCTAAAGTGGTCGATACGATGCAGGTGGGGCAGGTGTCTCACGCCTTCCAGCTGATCAATCAGCGAGGCAAGACCGTCTGTGTCATCGCCAAGCTGAAGAACCGTGTGGAGGGTCATAAGGCCTCTATCTCTGAAGATTTCCAGACCTTGAAAGACGTGGTGCTGCAGCGTCGCCAGAACGACCGCATCCATCAATGGGTGGTCGATAAGATTAAGAGTGTCTACACCCGCCTGAACGAAGACTATAGGGACTGCAAGTTCGAATACGAAGGCTGGATCAAGTAAAGGTGAAAAGGTAAAAAGGTGAAAAGGTAAAAAGGTGAAAGGGTGAAAAGATAAAAAGGGTGAGAAAGTCTTTCCTATATCTGCTGGGGCTGTTGTGTTTACTGGTGTGCTACACCAGTCTTGACGCCTATGCCCAAAAGGGAAAGACGAAGCGCCCTGCACGCCGCGCCAAGGTCGAGGATTCTCGCATCTACCTTGTCCATGCTGACGTGCTCCACTACGATCAAAAGATCAATGCCGACGCCACCATCCTCAACGGTAAGGTACACTTCACCCATGAGGGGGCACGACTGTATTGCGACAGCGCCTATTTCTACGAGGCTTCCAACTCCTTTGAGGCCTTTGGTCATGTGAAGATGTATCAGGGCGACACGCTCTCACTCTTCAGCGACTATGCCTATTATGACGGCAACGAGCAGATGGCCCGTGCCCGTTACAATGTCGAACTCCATCATCGCAAGACCGTTCTCTATACGGACAGCCTCGACTTCGACCGTATCTACGACAACGCCTACTTCTTCGAGGGTGGCAAGCTGATTGACGGCAGGACCACGCTTACCTCCGACTGGGGCGAATATAACACGAAGACGAAGATGTCGGTCTTCAACTACGACGTGAAGATGAAGAACCCCGACTTCTTCCTCACGACGGATACGCTCTATTACGATACCCATAACTCGATGGCACACATCGTCGGACCGTCCGACATCACCTCCGGCGACAACCATATCTATTCTGAGCAGGGTTATTACGATACGAAGCTGGAACGTGCCCGCCTCATGAACCGCTCTGTACTTACCAACAATGGCAGGATGCTCGTGGGCGACAGCGTCTACTACGACAGTAAGATGGGTTTCAGCCAGGCGTTCTACGATGTGGTCTATGTCGACTCCGTCAATCGCAACAAGCTCACAGGCAACTATGGCGAATACTACGAGAATACGGGTTATGCGATGTGTACGGATAGTGCAGTGGCCATCGATTTCTCGCAGGGCGACTCCCTTTTCATGCATGCCGACACATTCAAGGTCGTCACCTTCAACATCGAGACCGATTCCGTCTATCGCAAGATTCATGCCTATCATCATGTCCGCGCTTTCCGTCAGGATGTGCAGGCTGTCTGCGACTCGCTCGTCTATATCTCAAAGGACTCCTGCATGACGCTCTACCATGATCCCATTCTTTGGAACAACGGTCAGCAGCTGGTGGGCGACCTCGTCAATGTCTATCTGCGTGATTCTGTCATCGATCATACCCACATCATCGGCAACTGCTTCTCCATCCAGCAGCTAAAGTCGGATACAGCCTGTTTCAATCAGGTGTCCTCACGTGAGATGTTTACCTATTTCCTTGAGGGCAAGGTCCGCGAGGCTCGGGCGAAGGACAATGTTCTTGTCGGCTATTACTTTGAGGAGGGCGACACGTTGCCTATCATCTACAACTATCAGGAGACCTCTGAGCTCCGCATGTTCCTTAAGAACCAAAAACTTGAGAGCGTATGGACGCCCAAGACCACCGGCACGATGTATCCGCTCAACCAGATTCCTGCCGACCGTAAACGCCTGCCTGGCTTCGCCTGGTACGACTACGTCCGTCCCCTCAATCGTTACGATATCTTCAACTGGCGACCCAAAAATCGCAAAGGTGAAGATACTGCCGCCCTGAAGTAATCATAAAGTTCAAACCTCAAAGTTCAAAGTTCAATGTCTGACATCATTTCCCTTCTCCCTGATAGCGTTGCCAACCAGATAGCCGCTGGTGAGGTGATCCAGCGTCCGGCTTCCGTCGTGAAGGAGTTGGTCGAGAATGCTGTCGACGCAGGAGCCAAGACCATCCATGTCATCATTGTTGATGCAGGACGCACCTCTATTCAGGTGATCGACGACGGACGGGGAATGTCTGAGACTGATGCCCGTCTGTCATTTGAGCGTCATGCTACGTCGAAGATTCGCAAGGCCGACGATCTCTTTGCTCTCCATACGATGGGCTTCCGTGGTGAGGCCCTCGCCTCCATCGCTGCTGTTGCACAGGTTGAGTTGCTCACTCGTATGGCTGACGAAGAGATAGGTACGCGCATACAGATTGCTGCCTCGAAAGTGGTGTCGCAGGAACCTGCTGCTGCTCCTGTGGGTAGCAGTTTCAAGGTGGACAACCTCTTTTATAATGTCCCAGCCAGACGGAAGTTCCTCAAGTCCAACGCCACCGAACTCAGCAACATCCTTCAGGCCTTTGAGCGCATTGTGCTCGTCTATCCTGATATTCATTTCATCCTCCACCATAACGGGGCTGAACTCCAGAACCTCAAGCCTGCCAGCCTGCGTCAGCGCATCGCTGATGTCTATGGCCGACAGTATTCGCAGGACCTTCTGCCTGTTGAGGTGCAGACGACGCTTTGCAACATCACGGGTTTTGTGGGCAAGCCTGAGACGGCCCGTAAAAAGAGCGGTCACGATTTCTTCTTCGTCAATGGGCGATACATGCGGCATCCGTACTTCCACAAGGCCGTCGTCACAGCCTACGACCGCATGATACCTGAGGGCATGCAGGTGCCTTATTTCCTCTATATCGATGTCGATCCAGCTGCGGTCGATGTGAATATCCATCCCACGAAGACGGAAATCAAGTTTGAGAACGAACAAGCCATCTGGCAGGTACTCACGGCTACGGTGCGTGATGCTTTGGGACGTTTCTGTGATGTACCGGCCATCGACTTCGACGTGCAGGGAAAACCTGATATCCCCGTTTTCGACCCCTCCCGCGATTCCATCGCCGCACCAAAAGTGAACTACAATCCGGACTACAACCCATTTAATTCGGGGGCATGGGGGCACGGGGGTACGGGAGAACGAGATATGTCTAGCCGTGGACAACGTGTTCCCTCCGACTGGGAACAGCTCTACGACATCGCCAGCGCCTCTCCCTCCCGTGAGGAAGACCAATCCCTCTTTCCTACGGATGATTCTGGCTCAGACATATCATCTGTAAACTGTAAACTGTCCGCTGTAAACTGTCAACTCGATCCTTCCCCTCTCCACTACCAATACAAGGGCTGCTACATCATGACTGCCGTCAAGTCTGGCCTTATGATCATCGATCAGCATCGTGCCGATGTGCGTATCCGTTACGAGCGTTATCTGCAACAGCTTGAGAACCATGCTGCTGCCACCCAGCAGATGCTTTTTCCTGAGTCCGTTCGCTTCTCACCAGCCGAGTGTGTCATCCTTCAACAGATACTCCCCAGTCTCACTGCCATCGGTTTCGACCTCTCTGACCTTGGCGGCAACACCTTTGCCATCAACGGTATCCCTGCCGGCCTCGAAGGCATCGATCCTGTCAGCCTTCTCCAGCAGATCGTTACTGACGCCCAAGACCACTCTTTCTGCGACGATTCTGCCTCAGACATATCATCTATAAACAATAAACTATCAACTATAAACAAAAACATCGCCCTCTCTCTGGCTCAGAGCGTCGCCGTTCCCTATGGCCAAGTCCTCTCCAACGATGAGATGGAGCAGTTGGTCAACGAACTCTTTGCATGTTCCAACGTCAACTACACGCCCAACGGCAAACCCATCCTGTCCATCCTCCCGCAGACAGATATCGAACGTCTTTTCGCCTAAAAGGGTTAACGATTGTTAAGCGACAGCAAATTCTTCACTCTTCACTTTTCACTTTTCACTTTTTTTCGTACCTTTGCACCCGCAATTGAAAAAACGGGCGCTTAGCTCAGCTGGTTTAGAGCATCTGCCTTACAAGCAGAGGGTCGGCGGTTCGAATCCGTCAGCGCCCACCCGAGTTAACATTAACTTTTTTACTAATCCCATATTTCTCTATCCACCCGCCTCCATATCATACCAGAGAGCATCAACGGCGTTCAGGATCGTCTTGACGACATCGAGTACAAGTTACAGAAATAATAACCTCTGGCAGAAGTGCTGACTCTGGCCTACAGTCGGCAGAGTTTCCTGAAGTCTGATTCCTTGCCGTAGCAGACCAGCACGTCATCGGCTTCCAACGGCAGGTCGTCTTCTGTGGTGTTGACAACGACGGTGGCGTTATACTCGATACCGATGAAATTCTGCAGCTTCGTCTTTTTCTTAACAGCAATGATCTTCAGACGATACTCCTCGTAGAGATGAAGGTCGTTGGCGCGGAGGCCGACGAATTTCTCCGGAATACGGAATTTATACACGCAATACGTGTCGTCGATACGGAAGAGGTCTGTCTTCACACCCAGGTCCATCTGGCGTACCAGCGAACGGGCGGCACGCTCCTCCGGAATCAATATTTTCTCGATGTCGAACGCCTGCAGGATGCTCTTGTGTACATAGTCGTTGGCACGTGCATAGATATGCTTCACCCCCAGTTTCTTCAACAGCGCAACCACACGGACGGAGGCCCCCAGATTGCTGCCTATTGCCACGATGACGACATCGACTTTCTTCAGCGGCAGCACGTTCAGGGCCAGCTCGTCGCAGGCATCAATCTGAAACGCGGCATCACAGATGTCCTTCACTCTCTCTACACGGCTGGCGTCGCTGTCAGCGGCAATGACCTCATGACCCAGGGCAGACATTTCGTCTACCAGCACCCTGCCGTATGTTCCTAATCCGATAATAATACACTTCATGATATGGTGATATTGTCTTGGGGTAATTTGTAATTCTGGTTCTTATACTGTTTCAACAGTCCCTGTGCCATCGTCACCAAGCCCACACGACCGATGAACATCAGCACGACAATCAGCACTTTACTGGTGTCATGCAGCGAAGAGGTGATGCCTAAGGACGAGCCTACCGTTGCGAAGGCTGACACACATTCGAAGACGATGGCCTTCAAGGGCAGATAGGGTTCGGTGAGGGTGATGAGGAAGATAAAGATGCAGAGCACCAGGAGACTGACGAAGACTGCCGCATTGGCACGACGGATAGAGTCGGACGCCAGTTCGCGGCCGGCAAACTCTACACGGGTAGTGCCGTGGATGATGGCACGGATATTGAGAAAGGCTACGGCAAAGGCGTTGACCTTCACACCACCTGCCGTCGACTGCGATGCACCGCCTATCCACATCAATACCGTATAGATAAAGATAGACTGGATACACATGTTGTTGAGGTTCACACTGATGAAACCTGCCGTACGAGGACTGACGGCATTGAAAAACGCCTGGGTCAGTTTCTCATGCATCGGCATACCTGCAAACGTGTTGTTCCACTCAAAAAATGCGATGAGCACTGTGCCGATGACTATCAGCAGGGCAGTGGTTCGCAGCACAATCTTCGTGTTCAGGTCGAACAGGTTGGGAATGCCTAGACTGGCGTAGTGCTGACCATTGATCCATTTCCATAACACTTTCACATGTTTCGAGACAGCCGTCTTCAAATTGACCAGCACGGGATAGCCGATACCGCCTAAGATGATCAGCAGTCCAAGAATGATGTACAGCCAGCAGTGCCCCTCCATCAGCACAGGGGCTCCCACCCCTTCCTGATAGTTGGAGAAGCCTCCATTGCAGAAAGCCGAAACGGCATGAAACACACTGAAGAACAATTCATGCCGGAAGTCCAGCCCTATCGTGCCGTGAATATTCAGGAAGATCATCACGGCTCCTGCAAGCTCCAGGAATGCCGTAAAGCCGAAGATGTTGAGCAACGTAGACCATAACGAGGCCAGTGATTTCGAACTCACCATGTCCTGCACCTGCATCTGGCTATAGATGCTCGTGTTCCCCATGAAGAAGAGGGCGAAGAAACTGGTGATGGTCATCACACCCAGTCCACCCACCTGGATCAGCATCATGATGACCAGTTGTCCGAAACTGGTAAATGTGCTGGGCACGTCAATGGTCGTGAGTCCTGTCACGCAAACAGCACTGGTCGCCGTGAACAGCGAGTCGATCCAAGAAAGATGGACGCCCTGTTGAATGCAGCGTGGCATCAGCAGCATACCTGAACCAACCATGATGATGAGCATGAAACTGACGGCCATCATCAGGGCAGGATTAGACTTACGGCCTAATGAGGTGATGACTGTGCCGGACAGTTCAATGGAGGAAATCAGGAACAGCACCAACAGGGTTAACGCCCTGTTTTCCAGTATCTTTATCACGCCAATACTGTCGTCGATGCCGAGGATATTGAGGATGATTGGAATCAGTGTAAGCGTCAACAGCCCGTTGATGGTCCATCCCAAGAAATTATAAGCCGATTTCCTCTTTCCGTGTTTCGTCAGGAGCAAATGACTGACACGCTCAATCAGAAACATGTTCCAAGCCCAGAAATAGACCAGGCTAAACTCGCTTTTCAGCCGGTCTGACAACGAAAAACCGAATTCCAGGACGGCCCCGACAATCACACACAGGGCAGCAACATTGGCCATAAAGGTTAAGACCTTTAACGCTATGTTGATACACGGTGCCACATACTTCTTATGATAGAGCCTATAGTGCTGGGCCCATATTCTCTTCATATTCCTATAGATTTGTCGGCAAAGGTACGATTTTCTATCCAAACAGCCATAAGAATTTGTAACCGATATGGTTAAAAAGGATTAATATTCAAACATAATCCAGAAAAAACACGTATATTTGCAAAAGATGCATCGACATATTCTCATATTGATCAGCTTTCTGCTCTTCTCAGTCCCTGTGTTTGCGGAAAGTGATCTGCCTGTCATAGAGATCAAGGCGGACAGGACGATGATTTATCCTCAGCGCATGGAACTGATGGGGGAGGAGACGCTGATGGATGTCCTCCAGATGGTGCCAGAACTGATGATTGACGGTTACGAGGATGTCATCTCCACCTATAACCTCCGCATCGACAACTGTCCGATGAATGGTGACACCAGGCTGATTCTGAGTCAGATGAAAGCCAAGGACATCGCCAAGATTCAGGTGTGTGACAATACGGGTGTCGCGAAAGGAACCATTGGGATGGGTAGGGTGTTGGATATCAACATGAAGATGCCTGATGCGCTGAATGGTTTCGTGGAAGGGCAGGGCGAATTCGGGAAGGACGTGGCAGGCATTTGTTCTGTGAATTCGTTATACGGCAGTAAAAGTACCGATCTCTATGCCAATGCGTCTTATCGTCATCAGGATGGGGATGAAGAGTATCTGACGCTTCACATGACGAACCGCTTTGACGACAGGAACAGGCTGCTGACCTATTTCACGCAGCAGTATCTTAGCATGCCTTCCAATACGTCGCGGAAGGTGATGGGCAGGGCGAGATACTTCCACACCTTCAATGACCTGGGCACAGAGTTGCTCATCGTGGGAGGTTATCAGTATAACAGTGATCTGGTCTTATCCAACAAACTGCCATTGTTTATCGCTGAGCTGAATACGCCTTTGCTGACCGAACGGCTGTCGATGATGCTGGGTGTTGAGGGTGATTACCTGATGACCAGGCAAAAGGATACGGACAGGAGCTGGGATGTCTTCAACCATGATGTCTATCTGCAGTTCACCTATTCCCTGCCTCAATGGAGGTTTACGGTGGGTAATCGCGTGATGTTCTATAACTACAAATTAAAAGATTTGGGAATCAGTCAAAAGCATTCCGATACCCGTGACAATGCAAATGCCTGTGTCATCTATGTACCGGATAACCGCAATCAGATTCAGCTGGGCTATTACCGCAAATACTATAATCCTTCCTACTTGGCTCTCTTTATGGATGCCAATATGCATTTTGATGAGGAATGGATGAGGGCTAAGGGACTGCTGGAAGAATGGAACATCAATCAGGTGAAACTGGCTTATGCCTATAGCAGGCAGAAGTTGACTTTGCAGACGGAGGCGAGTTATTATACCGTCGAAGATGGCGAGAATTTTACCGAGCTGGGTGTATCGGCTTATTGGAAGACGAATGGGTTGACTCTGACGGGCGGATCTAATCTCTATATAGCCAAGAGTGGTGGCTTTGCTTCATTCCGGCTGGCTCCGACTGCTTATCTCCCTCATGCGTGGCAGATAGGCATGCAGGTGGTATATTATACCAAGAAGTCACCAGAACGTGAGGTATATGGTACGCCTGTCTATGGATGTCTGTCAGTAAACAAGCAATTCGGGAAGAGGTGGAACTTGGGTGTTGACTGGCATGATATGTTTGATGCCGTCTGTAGTGACGCAACAGTCAACAGACATGCCGCCAATATAAAGTTACAGTATAGGTTTTAATTTTTTAATTCTATAATTTTTGAATTTTCATGGCAAGTATTGAACTGGATATGATACAGACTGCCGGCATAGGTGCCTTAGCCCTCATCGTCGGTATGATTTTAACGCGAAAGGTTGCTTTCTTGCAGAAGTTTTGTGTGCCGTCGCCGGTTAGTGGTGGTATCATTTTTTCGTTGATTACGCTGGCGCTCTATGGCTGGTTCGATGTGGAGGTGTCGTTCGACGGTACGCTGAAGGATGTCTTTATGCTGGCATTCTTTACCAGCGTCGGATTCCAGAGCGACCTTAAAGTGTTAAAGCAGGGCGGCAAACTCCTGGTCATCATGCTTGTCCTGTTGGTTGCCATCATTGCCCTGCAGAATCTGATGCCCATGGGAATCACCCGCATTATGGGAGTCGATCCTCTGATTGGTATGGCCTCAGGCAGTATTTCCATGACTGGCGGACATGGTACGGCAGGTGGATTTGCGAGAGTGCTTGAAGGAATGGGACTGCATGGCGCAGGAACCATCGGTATGGCAGCTGCTACGTTTGGCCTGATTGCAGGTTCTATGATTGGCGGTCCGTTGGCAGAACGTATTATCCGGACGAAACTGACGCATGAACAGATGCAGCCACAAGATGAGGAGATCGACCCTGCGATGGCCGGTATCGAGAGCGACGAGGCTTCACCCACAGGTCGTAAAAAGCGTGTCAGTACCAACGAGCAGGAGTTCCAGCAGTATGCGAAGGCTTCTTATGGCATTATCCTGGTCATGGGAGGCGGCACCTTGTTGAGCTGGTTGTTGGCCAAGACAGGTGTCACATTCCCGACCTATTTCGGTGCCCTGATCTTAGCCGCCATCGTCCGTAACACCATCGGATTCTTCAGTTACAAGGATGACGGCAAATGGGAGAAAGCCGAAAAGCTGCTGGATATGGAGCGGATTATCAGCGTAGGTAACATCTGCCTGTCTCTGTTCCTCGGTATGGCCATGATATCCCTAAAACTTTGGGAACTTCAGAGCCTGGCCCTTCCATTGATTGTCATCCTGGTGTCTCAGGTGCTGATGATGGCATTGTTTGCATACTTTGTCGCATTTCCCCTGTTAGGTCGCGATTACGATGCTGCCGTGCTGTGTGCCGGTATGTGTGGCTTCGGCCTTGGTGCTACCCCCAATGCGATGGCCAATATGAGTGCTGTATGTTATAAATACCGCTATGCCGTCAAGCCTTTCCTCATCGTTCCCATCATCGGCGCCATGTTCGCCGATCTGATCAATACAGGCATGATTACCCTTTTCCTGAATCTTCTCTAACCAAAAATCGTGCAGACCGCCATCGGCCTGCACGATTCCTATCTGATAATATTTTTATTATTTAACCTCCTCGAATTAGACATTCATTGATTTACAACTACTTGCGTGAGCTTGGCGTTTCAATGTTGCAAAATGCTTATAAGCATCCGTAGAGCAAACATCTAATAACCAGCCGCAAAGGTACACATTTCTTCCCAAATTGAGATAAGAAAACCAATAAAAAGTTTGGAATAACTCCAAATTTTAACAAAAGGCTTGGGAGATTCGGAAATAATTCGTACCTTTGCATCGCTAGAACCCGCCAAGCCTCTCCACGATGCTCAAATGTGCGGGTCGTTTTATTATTTGTCGGTTATGACCGATGAAATTCTTCTTGTCTGCTACTATCCAATTCTTTCTGAACATCTTATAGGACATTTATAGGACATCTTTTAGGACATTTCTCGAGTAATATGTCTATCTGCCCTTTCATTTTGGCTGATTTTCAGCGGGTTAGAACTATTTTGTTTGCTTGTTTGCTTATTTATCTGCCCTTTTATCTGCCCTTTCACTTTCCAATATATTTCTCCCTCCTCTTTGAGTTCTTTTAGTCCTGTATCACCATCCTTTATGTGGCTTCCTTATTCTCTATTACGATTACCCATTTACCATCTTTTCGGCCTCCTTCACGAGTAAGGATACCTTTTTCGTGTAGTGATGCCAAGTCTCTTTGAATAGTTCGTGTCACCATGCCTGTCTTTTGTGACATTTCACTGGCACTCAACGATGGATTCTCTTTTATTAGACCAAGTATAACTCGCTGTCTATCAGTTAGTTCTTTTACGACATCTTTTACGACATCTTTTACGACATTTGTAGTTGCAGCTGACACAGGCAGAACCAATTCTACCTCATCTACTTCTATCTTATTCTTCAACTCAGGTTCGCCCCAACCAGTCTCTTTCCAAGCAGCAATGATCTTGGGGAAGCCCGAACCGATATTCTCGCCAAAGCCCACCATGCGAAGCATATTTTGGATACGCGGGTTACGAGCCTTGGAATTGCCACCTTCATAGATTTGCTCTATAGGCAATCTCAGCAACCCAGGATTGCGGAAACAGAGACGGTCATCATGCTTCTCAATCCGTAAGATGCCAGCATCCATCATTAGGTCTGCATGAATGATCGAGTTGGTAAAGGCTTCACGTACAGCTTTGTGCTGCGGTGTGTCGTCCACTCGCTGCAAGCCTTCCATTCGGAACGGTCTTGGCAAGTCGAAAGTCATCTTTGGTAACACAATACTGAAGAACTGATACAAGTTGTTTTCCCAACGCCCATCATAAGTCAGGCGGTCACTATAGCGTTCCTCACCAATAAGGTTGCAGAAGTTGAGGTAGTCCATGCGGAAATTATCGAAGCGTTCCCGTATAGGCAACCCCTTTCCAAACATCATCAAGCCAGCCATCGACAAGCCTTCTTTCCCTTCTTCTCTATTGACGATATAGCCTCCGAGATTCCTGAGGAACGTTTTATCATCAACTTCGTTCCACACATGGTCATTGTTCCATACCCTGAACAATGTACGATAACGATGCAGCGTGTCGAGGTCAATATCATCCATGTTGTAATGCTCAATCAGGATGCCATCATTGCCATCCTCGAAAGAGTCACGTATCATGGCTCTCACCTGTCGCTCTGTGCAATGGTAATCACCTTCATGGTTACGCCTATACGTTCCCTTATAAACGTTGCCGTTCAGGTAGATTGGCTTCATGCGGAAATCTGCCATTGGGACATGGATGCATACTATCTTCTTACCATCCAGATCAACTACCTCAACGTCCTTCTCAACAAGGATGTTTTCATTCACCTTGTCGCTGTTGATGGTGTTCCAGAAGTCCGTCAGAATCTTCTGATGATTGTCAACGCCTATTATCTCAAAGCGTTTGGCAGGGTCAGTTTCTTTCCGATGCTCTTCTACACCAAGCAGTATCAGCCCACCGATGGTATTTGCAAAGGCAGAGTACGTATTCCAAAGTTCTTTGGGCACTTCAGACTTAGCCTTCTTACACTCCAGCGTTACACGTTCGCCTTTCAGCAGTGCTTCCTTTATCGTTTTCTCATCTATGTTCATATTTCGTTTGCAAAGTTACTATATTCTTTTCGAAGTTCCTTATTTGTTAGAAATTAAATTAGATAACCATTATGACAAATCCTTTCTGGATACCTCCAAGGTTTTCGTATATTCTATTGTTCTCAATAGACATTATCAATTCAAAGTTGTATAGTTTCGCTACGACTTTCAAACATGTTAAAATATTAAAAGGGCAGCCGGAATCATTATCTTTCAGATTTAGAAAATTGGTATTTGATTCAGGAATAAATAAATAGTCGTTTGCTCCAAGCATCTTTAATGTCCTTTCGATATCTGTATAAACTGTTATTCTATCATCACAAAAAGATGCAAGAGGGAATACCAAATGACCATTTGAATTCTTTAGAAGAGATAGTAAATCTACTAACCCAAGTGTAAATATGGTATTTCCTCTTATTACTCTGACTTTTAACTCATCCGACATGTTTATGTCATATGAGCTAACAATATAGGGCAAATTTAGTCTGTCTATATCAGATAATCCTTTTTGTAGTAACGCTTCATATTGATCTTTCATCCAATTTTTCAAACAACTTTTGTTGTAAACAGGATCCCTTTTAGCTGTTTTTGGTTCTGAATAAATGATGCCAATAAAATCTTCCATACCGCTATTGTGAGTACCTGTATCAAGGCCACCGATAGTATTAACACCCATAAAAGAAGAATATTTTTGATACATAGTATTTAAAGCGGCAAAACCATACATTTTTCCGTTATGTGTAATTTTGGTAAGTCGTTGATAATTCTGCTTTATATAATCAACATACTTCGTTCCTTCATGAAAATCTGCATATGAAATGTCAATTAACCATTGACAAATATCCAAATCTTCAGCTTCTATATTATTATGAATCATTGTATAATCGGAACCCATTTCTGAATAATACACATCAACATCAAGTCCTGCAGTGAGTTTTGCTAAAACTGCTTTGTAAGGAACTTCAAAATCTGGTATACCCATTACGCCTGGCTTTATCTTGCAAATAGGTTCCCATTTTACTTTGTTATCATCTAAAGAGAATTTAATTATAGTAGATATGTTCATATTAAGACCATTTGTGTTTGAAACAATGGGCCTTAAACATAATCCATTGGGGAATTTTAATCGAATATTACTATCTATTGATGAATCAAACTTCCGAGAATCAACTATAACCTCAGATGCTACCATAAACAATGAGTAGAAACCAATACCAAATGTTCCAATTGATTCAAAATTAGAAGATCTTAGTCCTGGATATTCTTTCTTAGCGAGGTCTGACCCCCAGAAACTATTTCCAAAATTTAACAAATAGTCTAAAATAGTCTGCATACTCATTCCCACGCCATTATCAACAACAGAGAACCAGTATTTCCCATCAACGTTGTTGATATTAACTAATATTTTGCCTTCAAATTCGGGGTCAATAATCCTTCTTGCAGAAATGGCATCCCTGGCGTTTTGTATTAGTTCACGGAGTACAACCTCAATTTTGTGTTCAACACCGTATAGCTTGTCTCCTCCAAGATTCTTAATTAAATTCTCAACATTACTGATATGTATATTAGCATCACATGGCATCCAACCTTCTGTCTTTATATATTTGCTTAATTCTGCTCTGGATCCTGCTCCTGAAACAGTTCTGGCCATAAAGCACAGTTTTTTGTCAATTTTTGCCAAAATCTCATTGCTTATTTTCAATTCGTGATTTAAAACCATTACAGCATCACTAGCAACATTCCATGCAGCGAAATCACACTCGGGGAAGTCAATATTAGATGCAATAATTACTTTAGAAGGGTCATTTATATCAGTATCAATTTGTGATAATCTGTTTTGAGCTAGCCAATGTGCGCGTGAAATACCATTAATCGATAATAATTTTAGAAGATAATCCGGAGCCCTATTACCATCAATATGTCCAGCATCAGCACAACGAATAATACAAGCTAGTTTTATTGGGTTAATCCGCCATTCTTGAGGATATCCGGCAGGAGCAGGAATTTGTCCCCCCAAGGATTCTATGGAATCAATATTCCAATGGTGACTTGCTGCAATTTTACAGGATAATTTTCCTAAGTGATTTCGTAGTGACTCATTCTCAATAATGAAGAAACTTGTTCCATCTTTCCTCTCAAAGATTGTTCTATATAAAGTTTCAGCGTTTTTTGCATGTAAAAAGCGTATTGTTTGAAAATCTGTCTCGTATAAACGTTCATCTTCGGACATGGATGACAAATTTTTATAATCGGCAAAATTATCTTTCCATTCGATAGTTTCCCTTAGAATTTTTTTTCCACCAACGGCCTGATAAGATAAAGCTGCATCGTGCATTAGAAATGCGATTCCTAATACAAAGCCTTCCAATGGATTTAAAGAATACTGAGGCCCCACAATAACACTTGCTACCTGCCAGAGGCCATCAACATGCGTTATGTCATGGATTGTTAATGAAGGGAAGTCTTTCCGTATTTTATCTAAGAGATATATTGCATTACTACGACATCGTATTAGTTCTTTGCATAATTCTTCGCGTAGTTTGTCATTACCATCATTTTTGGGGGAAAAGGCAGTCTGCCACAATGTTGTACTATCGTAACTCATAATTCGCTTACTTTTTTATTATACCTAAATAATCACTAATTCCATCCTTCTTCATCATTATTCTCCATGTAGCGGCTCATACCGTTGTCCTCCATGTCATCTTCCGATGCGGGGTCGAATCCTCGCATATTGTCATAATTGCTAGGCCTGTGAGAGTGGGACGAGGAAGAATTAACAGGTGCTGATAGCTTCTCGCCAGCTTTTGGCATTTCGTCCTTTATGGGAACTGTTACTGTATCAGTATCCATTTGAACTACTGTAGACAGGTCATCGTAGAAAACGGGCTTTGTTTGACGCGATTTGCTACCACACGATAGAAGCGCTGCAGATAAAAACAAGGAAGCATATGTGAATAACCTTTTCATTCCAGTCAAATTAAGTTTCTAAAGTATCCGAAATCTGAATCCACCAATATTCTTCTATCAAGTCCAAGGTTTCGTTCTTCGCATGATGTTTCAGAAACCATTGCACATGAGAAGCATGCTGCATAATTAGGCTTCTCATCTCCCTCCCAACATATTGGGTCAGAAGAACAATTAAGAGCACGATTCAAAGCAGAAACGACAATTTTCTCAATTAATGAAGGTTGTCCTTGCCAAACTAATCCACCCATACTTCCTTCTGCTCCATCAGCGGTATAGATGAGTACGCCACACATACGGTTGGAGAAATATAAGCGTTCTTTAAGGCTTGCTGTTGGATAGCCACACGAGAATTCTAATTCTTTCATGAGAATGTGAGAAAAGGTATGGAGCAAATAAAACCTAGCAAATCCACCCAAAGCCATTTTCTGATAAAGACCATCATAGAATTGTTCGTGGTTTACATCATCCGTATAGCGAACTTTCAGCGTGTCGTTGCATAGATTTTGCCATTCATTTATTGTTTCTTCATTGAAGCTAAAGAAGAGTCCTTCTCCAAAAGTCTGATTAGCTGGCATTGCAAGCACATCTTCTGGATTCTCCTTGAAAATCTTCATTCGATTAGGATACTCTATTTTGCCGTCAACCATTCGTGGCTGCGGCATTGTAACGCGTGAGAAGTTAATCTGTGTGCTAGTAACGCCAAGTGTTTCAACCTGTTGAATCTTATGGAAATATGGCTTTAGGCTTTCAGGCATTTCAATGTCAGAAAAGCTCAAACTCTTATTACTTTTATCAATAGATTTGTTATTGCCATTGAACACCGAAAATTCTTGGAAACGATAGTTTTCACGTACATCTATATCGTCAATTGCTTTGGGATGTAAGAATTCTTCAATTATAAGTTTCATGTCCTCATATGTAACATCCTCATAGTCCTTATTTTCCCATGCTTTATCCATTAAATCATCAATATTCTTAGAATTAATGTATTCTTCTTTGGTAGCATCAGGATGGCGACGCAAATAAGTAGTTCCGTACCAAGTATCGTTCATTAATGTCAACAACTGTTGCAGTTTTGCTGGCAAACCATTGCCAACATTATATGTATCTGGAATATAAAGGCTACTGAAACTTTCTGCATAATAAACGCTATTACTCGTAACCAAAGCCCATTTCATTTTGCTACGTTCTCCTATTTCACTTTTACATGCGATATGATCTCGAACATTAACGCCTTCCCATGGACGTTCGCCCGGGCAAAGAGGCTGAAGGTTCATGATACCTTCAAGTGACACCGAGCCAGGGCAGTTCGCGCATTTTTCAGCTCTGTTTCTACATTGCAAACGGCCAAAGCTCTCTGAGTGACTACGATTTTCCATCCATTGCAAATCAGGTTTCATGTTCTCAGGGCATGGCCACATACTTTGATCATATCCAAAGAGATCAAATCCTTCTTCACGCACCTTTTCTTTCAAGTTAACTGAAGCGCAAAAGAATTTATCCCAAGGAATATCTGATATATGTCCATTTGGACAAATCAACACCATTGACACTTGTTCTAGCAGTCCATGAACACTTCTGTCTTTAGCACGTGGGATTTCGAAGTCTGGCAATTTCCTGTTTGTTTTAAGCTCTGGGTCCCGTGGGGGAGCAAAGTATTTCTCATCGCCATTATTACAATTTTTCTTTCGCCAAATTTGAAGCCATTCTTCATAGGTTTTTAATTCTCGAGATTTCCGATTGGAAAAGAACCAACGTGGGAACGGAATGGCAGGAATAGTCACAAGATTTTCGTCCAAGTCCTGTTCTGCACCAGTATTGTCTTTATATCTTTTATTCAAAGGTAAATCTCTCACATTGCTTTGGTTATATTGATCCAAAGATACATGAGGTACAGAAACAAAACAGCGGAGTTTTGTCAGTCCTTCCGTTACCCGAAGAAAATTCATAAAACGGTTATCTTCAAGTAATTCCACCCCACGTTCCGCAGACACCTTACTTAGATCCAGTGCTTCATCAGGATGATTTTCAAGATAGTTGGAAATATTCTTTACAGATGCCCAGTTAGAAGAAGACATGGGCATAATGAATCCTCCCCACTTCGTTGCAACAATTGAGCCTACACCGGCATTCGAAGATAGTACCTTGTACTTCCCTATGCCTTGATTATATTGTTTTTCTTTCCTTATTTCCATGTCTATTTAACTTTTACATGAAGCACTGCTTCTGGTTCAACAATTCTCAAAGATGTTGGTACTGTCCAATAACTATCTTCTCTTTCATCATCATAAGCATCTGGTGCTACATATAGGTATGGTTTTTTCGACTTAGGATGCGCTTTATATACAAGATCATCCGTTGTCGTTGCCATAGAATACCACTGATCAAGAGCTTCATCTACAAAAGCTTCAATATTATTTTTCAAATCATCAGTAAGCAGACCTTTTTGCAGTTCCAACTCATTTGGTAGATTTTGTGTTCTATTATAGCGGTTATATATATAATTCATCACCTTTTCATACACCTTTTTCTTTAATTCATCAGAAGTCAGATTTCTTGCACTATTTCCATCTGCAAGTTCATTAAAGCTATGACGAATTATTGCGGCCATGTAGAGCGAGAAATATTTGTCAACAGACTTCTTAGAGAAAGGGGTAATTGAGATAGGTTCTACGTAATAATATAATTTTTCGTGGAATTCTCTAAACTTTTCAAAATGTGAAACATCGCGTGAACGGAAAGGATTGTGCGAAGTAATAACTAAGCCCTGCACACTACGAGCTACACGAGAACTTGCCTGAATATATTCGGCAATGTTTCTTGGCATTGAATTCATTATAATAGTGTTGAACCTACTCACATCCAACCCTACAGATATCATATTTGTTGCTAATATATAATCGGGGGGAAGGACTGCTCGTACCCACTTATCACCATCTTTATGAGGCAATCTGTTCTCAAGAGACCAATGTGTAGCAACTTCCGTAAATGTTTTATTGACATCACTAGCGGATAGACGACCAGATATTTCAGATTCAGTTAATTCTCCCGCATAAAAGCATTCCATTAGGTCGCCAAAACGTAACACACGTTTGTAGAGTCGACGCAAATATTTAACATATTCTATATAAAACAGCGCATCCGTTTTGCCGACTTCCTTTAGACTATTAAAATATGATATCACCGAGTAATAGTTATCTGCCACTGCCTCGTAATCTTTGTCATGCAGATGTTCTATCTCAAATAATGCACGATGCACAAACAATATTGCTGTTAGTCGCATTTGGGTGGTCATCTGCGTTCTACCTGTTGGCATTATGCCAATATACTTTCTTTTAGATTCAAAATGGTGATTTGTTTCGGTTCGCTTGTAAAAAGCAAAGAACGAATCGTCGTAATCAATACCATTCTTAGGAAAGATGTTTAGGTTCCTGTCATATAGCGCACGTATTTGCAAATCCGTGTTACGTGTGGTTGCTGTAGAAGAAATAATCTTAGGCCGTGTTCCATCCTCACGACTACATAGTTGGTCAATGGCACACTCAAAAAGGCTGACTGCAGAACCGAGCGGGCCTAATAAAAGGTGTAACTCGTCTTGAATAATTAAATCTGGAGGAAGAACACTATGATTTTTCCCTCGACCAAAGAGTCGTCGGGAATCATCAACCATTTTTGTAGTCGATACTTTGTGTGCAATAGAAGCAAACTTATCTACGGTTCCGAAAAGTAAAGTCGGTGGATTGTTATAGATATCCTCATCACATAACCTTACGGGAAGCCCCTCCTCATAAGTACAATCGTCATTTGAACAGCAAAAAGCATTATCTACATATTCCAAACGGCCTCCACACCACGGGCATCTGTCAAGAGGGATCTTTGTGTTGTTCTCGCCATCATTACGATCTGTCCAACTTGTAGCCTCTTTATCGAGTTCTTCCCTACTATTGGGGAGTGAATTCGAACCAACATATAAGCCAATGGAGATTTCTTGCTTTCCCAACTTATACTTATCTCCCCATCTTCGAATCTGCTCCAATGCGAGAATAAGACTCAATGCACGTTGGAATTGTTGGTTGGTCAGGAGTCGAAGTGTATAACGCATGATTGTTGAAACCCCATATCCCTTTTCACCGTTTTTTCTTCGTCGAACAATAATACTCATTCCTATGATGCCCAAATAAGCTTCAGTCTTACCTCCACCTGTTGGGAACCATACTAAATCAACGCAGTCATTGCGATAATCCCATTTTGTATCATCTGGATGCTGCACTATACCATCAAGATTGAGAAGAATAAAGGCCAATTGGAATGGGCGCCAAGATGCAGGTGTGCCAATATCAAAAATGTCATCATCAACTTCTTTGTAAAACTCCTCATCGAAATCAGGCAACTTATCAGCATTTAGCGTTTTCTTTTTGTGATTATGCCATAACTGCATAAACATTGCTGTGTTCATTAACCGAAAAGCCTGCATATTTTCCTTGTCGGATAAAATCTTCTGAACATTGGTTCTCATTCGAAGATAGTCTTTTCGACAAGCCTCTATGTTAGCTTGTGCAAACATTTTATCTTTATCTATGACTTTGGAGTCTAATGAATCTATCCATTGTCCATAAGTGTCAACAAACGTAAGCAAAGCACTTTGAATTTCAGAATCTGGAGTTTCCATAATAGAAGACAACCATTTGAAACTCAGACATTGATTACTATTCAAGAATGGAGGCGGCATTAGCTTATTCTTTTCCTCCACAAATGGTGCATATTTGTTTCGAGGAACCGGTTCAATATCAGGTGTTTCATATGAGGGAATAAACTCCGAGAAGATATGCTTTACCTTGTTATTCTCATCGAATTCCCAATCAACAGAACAAAGATGGCCAACACCATAATCTTTAATGTCACGATATAGAAAATCCAATTTATCTTCTTCTCTGGTAACATCTTTGTAACGACCATTTTCATGATAAGGTTTAATACAATCGCTTAATACATCTATTTTTACTCCAAAGAAACATAATCTATTAACGCCTTCTGTAACGATGGAAAAATAGTGCAATTTGTCCTCTTCAAAAGGTGATGATGTGTTTTGTAAGAGTATCTTCAAATAGACATCCTTATCGTCTTTATCTTTACTGTTGATTGTGACTTGGAGCCACAAATCCAAAGCAATAAAGTGTGTACTGTCAATCTCTTCTCTAACAATTTCTTTTAAACATGGATTCTTTTTAGGACTATAAATAGCCTTGTTACCAGAAATGTTTTTTTTCAGCGAAGATAAATCAACGTTCTTACGGAAGGTATGCGACTCCCAGAAGCCAAAACTTTTCTTGTCATACATATCTATCAAATCCTCAAAATACGAGATGAAACATTCGTGCTTCTCTATCTCTTTGAGCATTTTGATAGTTGCAGTTTTTCCTTCTTCCGAAAGGTATTCTTCTTCTTTCAATCGAATTAAATGAGAGAATAATCGGTCTCGATAAGAGAGAAGAAAGCGGTTCCTATCAGGTATATCACCAAACAATTTTTTCAAGTCTTTATCCGTGCAAGATATCTTCTCAGCATACTTAAAGTTTATGTCCTTTATAAGATTACGAACATCATTGAGTTGCTTTGAAAAATCATAGGCAGATAGTTTTCCTTCATAGTAGGAGAAATAGTTCTTAAGCTGTTCATTTTCATTAAAAAATGTCTCAAACTCCTCCCTGTCCTTTTTCACCAAGACCTGCACCTTTGTTCGCTCTCCACCTTTCAATTTCGTGTAATAACGTCCAGATATGGTTATAGTCACATCTTTTGTTAAATCTACCCCTTGGTCAAGGCAACACGATATCCCGACTGTATTTGGGAACCTACGGTTCAGGGAATATATGTCCTCATCGTCAACATCACTACCTGTGGCTCCGTTGATTTCATCACGATCAGAAGGAGTATGATTATCATCATCGTCAGTACTTTGAGTGGCGTCAGAATATGATTCATCTTCATTGTACTTTTGCGATGTCACTTCTTCCTTCTGCACCTTTTTCGGAAAGAGCACGCTTGTACTATAAATTGAACCTGGAGTCGTATTAAGCACTTCCTCCTTAGGGTTCCAGTCCTGAGAAGCAATAGAGAAATTATCATTGCAGCCTCCAGGGCCTTCCATTTGCTTACGGATGAACTCTATTAGCTCTTCACGTTTTGTATGTACCAAGTCCATCATATTGATATACTTACAATTTTATTGAGATTTATTTTTTCATTAAGAAGTTCCACTAACGCTTTTAAGTCATCAATTCTATCATATCTTAAGATTTCATTTATTTTTGTACTCTTAAAGATGTCGAATGAATCATCGTCAATATCGCTTAACAGGTAGTCTGCCAAGAAACCTTCCAACATATTGTTGTTTCTTCGAGTTTTGTCCACTTCTGACATTTTTTTAGCTCTCATCACAAGTAAATAGGCTTGAGACAATCCCAAATACTCCATGAGACGTTTTTGGGTTGCTTTCTGTAATGGTAGCATTATCGTATTGTCTTTGTCTATCCATCGCAAGAACGCGTTGTATTGGACTTTATCAGACTCTTTAAGAGGAGCCATTATTTCTTCATACACTTGCATTTGAGATTTCTTCTCCACCTTCTTCCGCAGCAAAATCTTCCAGAGATAAATGTCTGAGTCACGTTCTTCTAATGTGATTATACCTTGAGTATAATAGGAGTTGCGAGTGATTATTTCCTGTTCAGTACCCTCACGCTCTCTATCAATTATAGTTTGTGATAATTCATTGGTAATATCGTCCAATCGTTGTATTGCGGTAATTTGATTAAGGAGATCCTCGTCTTTAAGGTCTTTTAGTCTCGAAATTCCCATATATTCATCTTGGGTTTTGAAAATTACCCATTCTGATTCTGCTATACGAGTTGGACGTCCTGTTTCGAACACAAATTCCATCATAGAAACAACTTGTCGAGACGTAGGCCTTTCCTCATTAGGGTCGTCGTCGCCTGAGACACGGGGGTAATCATCCGGATTTGGTTTAACGGGTTTTTCAAATCCTCCTAACATTTCTCTTCTAAATACAGAATTCAAAAACTTATATTGTTCCAATTCATAGTCGTATTTATCCCAGAGGTACTTATCTATGAAAATATAATCTTGGATGATTTCAAAAATGAGTTGCCCTGGATTAGTCGTAAATGGGTCAAAAGAATTGGGGTAGTTTGAAAAAAATGAGTTGGCATTATGCGGACGATAACGAAGGACAAATACATATTTTTCCTTAATTTTGTTGCCTAATATGCGTTTGTTACCTATTCTCATTGGACGAAGATGATTATAACTATATATATTCACCCTATATGATTCGAGTAGTTTTTTTAATTCGCATTTCATTTTGTCGGGTGCATAATAATCAACCACAAATGCAACGCTTTCAGCTTTTTCTTTGCCGTTCAACCTTCCAAGAATCTCCTTCTTAATCGCTTCTGAGAAAACTTTTTGAACTTCAAAAGATTCATCAAAGATATGTTCATCTATGTCTGAAGTGAAATTCTTTAACCTTTGTTTATAGAGGTTTATTAGGTCTTCAGAAAGACATAACGCAAAAGTATTACGCTCCTGAACCCAATATTCGGCATTGTCGGTAAAGTTCCCTATCAGTGGGACAAAATAGTTATTATGCCACATATCCTTGTCCGTTATGTGCCAATGCCTACTCTTTCCACTATCTTTGAAATTTGGCATGAAAATATATCTTGTCTCCTCATCGGTCAAACAAGTAAAGTGGTCATTGTATTGATATTCTTTTTCTCCAAAACCAGGATAAATAAAGCTCAATCTCTTGTCTCGAAGTAAGGTCTCTGCTAACCGATAAGGGTGATCAGAAAAATCAAAAACGAAGCAATTCCTAATACCTGTATTGCCACTACGGTTGAGCTTTTCTATGTTAGCCTTGCGTAGGCTCTTGCATTCGTCATTATTGGTGAAGAAAACAAAAATATTATCTATATTAATGCTCGCTTTAGCCTCTTTGATTTTGTGACGAATATCTTTAGAAGTCAAATCATGGCATATGCACACATTCTTATTAGAAAGAATGTCATCAGGTGTTCCATAGAATTCTTCGATGAATTCGTTCTTATTCTCTCTAGATACCATTATATCATTAGGAGAACAGAATATGAGATTTTTATGCCCATCAGCACCTAAATATTTTTTTTCTTCATTTAATGAGATTATTGTTTTTTTAAAGCTATTCCATTTACCCAGATATTTATTCTGCTTACGAGCGTCCCTCGCCTTTTTACTATCATAGGGGTCAACATACAACATGTGCAGAGAACGGGCTGGCTTTAGATTATTAATCGAATCTTGATTATAATAAATCGAGAGACGAATTATCAAATATTTCAAGAATAATTCCCTTGCCCAATTAGGACATAATGGAATTCTAATTATTGGGAAGCACAACTCATCATGTTCCTTATTTAAGTAGTAGCAGATGTAGTTGTCCATAAGATATAGGAATCGCCGAGCATCTTCCTTCCGAGTATGGAACATGGCTTTATCAATAATGGCATCAACAACAGGAGACGCTGTATCTACTACATATTTAAATTTATCTTTCATAACTTGCCTCTCTTTATTCTAATATGAGTATTTCCAAATCGTAAATGGCTCTAGTCATACCAACATACAATTCAAACCTATCCAATTCTGTCCTGCTACTCAAAAGAAGAGTAATATGTTTGTTCTCCAGTCCTTTATAAGAAAGAATCGAGGTAAATTGTAATCGTCTTTCTTTTGTGCCAATATTTTCGGACGTGAGCTCCTTAGTACTCTCCATGTCGAAAATTCGGTCATAAATCGTCTCGTCTTCATTATATGGTATTTTCTTTATGTGAGAATCACACAAAAGCGTATAATCACACCAATCCAATGAATCTTCCTTTATCTTGGCGATTTTATCACGTACAAATCTTACAATCTCTTTCGCGCCTTTGAAACGATATATGACAATTGCTTCATTGTGCAGGTTTTCAATGTCATTGACAAAATTGCTAATATCAGAATCTTCATTCTTTAGTAGCATATTTGCATATTCCACAATCTCGCGATTGGTTGGTACACGTTTATTCTCACTCAATAGGAAATGGCATCCATAACGATTGAGGCTCTCAGCATAACTTTCCAACTCGCGTAGGTCTTTCTTATATCCTTGTTCGGTATCGTAGAACACAAGATAACGCCCATTTTCCAAACCGTTACATAGAGAAGATGTCAAATTATTAAGTACACAAGCTATGTTTTTGTCGAATGTATCCTGTGCTTCATCTATAATAATGTAGTCATAAGGTTTAAATTCCTCTTGCGAACGCAAATGTTGCATTAAAGCATTTACTTTCTCAGAGAGAGCTTCAGTATCTCCTGTAAAATCCTGATAGTCTATATACTTGTGTTCTTTATCAAGGCTATAAAGGAAACTGATGTATTGCTTTACCTCGCAATTTACCAAATTCTCTAATTCAAGTTCAGTTCTTATCTTTGAAGCAAGAAGCTTGTTCCAACAAATATAAATACCATGAAGCGATTCGTATCGATGGATAAAAGCTTTTGCGAAAGTGGTTTTTCCAGTACCGGGTCCACCCTCCATGATGATTCTTATATTGCGCTCAAGGCTAGAGAATAGGTCAAGATTCTGTATATTAAGCCATTTGGCTATGCTTGCCAGCTGTCCTTCTTTATATTGATATTCACTACAGATATTAGGAGTTAAAACTTTTATTGCAATTAGAAGTTCATCTTTTGTTAGTTCTTTACTATACCAATTCTTCTTGTTTTGGTCAATTTGAATTACATCAAGACAAAAATCAGCAAAGGATTTGCTTTGGTCCTGCTGTTGAATGGCAGACCATAACTTATAACCCTGGTCTAACTGAGGAAGATCATTAGTTTTTATAATTTTGGAATGCGGGAAAGCACATACTGTGTCAATAAACAATTCACGGGGATTTAGGACTTTGTTATTGATTAAAGCGTACATGTAATCATGTGCTTGATCGAAAGGCGAACGAACCATGAGGGTGCCGCTACCTTTTGTAAAATAGAATGAACCGTTGCGAACATCAACACCTCCTCCTTTCACTTCAACGACAATTGCACCTTTTTCGCATACGAGGAAGAAATCTATTTGAATCTCTGATTGATTACCAACTGGGATGGTAAGTTTTAAGTCATGCCAAAAATGCCATGTATAGATGCTTGCTTTGCAATCAGCATAAATACGTCTATACATATCTATCTCTCCCTGTAGTGGAGTGCCATCTTCCTTCACTATTATGGTTTCCAGAAGATTAATATCTTTATAGTCATGATTTATTATTGGCATATCTCAGTTTTTCACTATTCCCAAAGTTTGGGATTTTTTAAGTTAGACATCTTATAGTTAAACATCTCCAGTAGTTCCTCTCGATGTTCGGGAAACATCTCCAGTGTATCAAGTAGGGTCTGCATGGTTTTGCAAATCCTTCGCACTTTACCTCGCGAATCTTCTCTATCGTAATATCCTGTTTCGTAATCCCGCAGGAACTCCTCAAATGGTTTTATTGGCTTAAGAACTTCAAAACCTGCGCCTTGTTCCCAGAACGTTTGGTTACGATAAGAATATTCCCAGAACGACATCTTCTTGTAGAAGGCCTGTTGATTACACCAGCGGGCGATCTGAATATACAAGTTTGAAATCGGAGCGTTGTGGTAGTCTTCATGGCGCATCAGGTAACCTACACAACCGTAAGTCATCAGCACCTTGATGCGCTGGAAGATTTCCCATATGTCACGATAGAATTTCTGATAGCCTTGCTCTGTTTGTTTAAATCCGCAGAACAGGTAGAATTTTGTACCCTTCTTGGGATTGTAATGCTTCCAGATCTTTAGAGCTCTTTCTATTAGTGGACGATCTTTCCAATTATCAAAGGCAAAGATAAAGTCACCATGATACTTCGTCTTCGAAAGCATCTCGGCCATCTCCTCACCATGAGGGCTTTGTGCCAGCATACGCTCGTCAAGCCCTTGACGGAACTGAAAAGGTCGTCCCGTGTCTATCAGCTGTTGCAGTCTGGCACGCCAAATGGCAGGGTCGGCACCTAGGAAGTTGTCGTCCCACAAATAGATATAAGGGCGCACCAATCGGCCTTGCTCATCACGTTCTTCATCGAGAAACCATTCAAGGTCGGAATACGGGAAGATTTTGTCTTCCAGTTTGTTGATGCAGAATGGGCAATGGCGGATGCAACCACGAGTAAGGAAGCCAATGCTATACTGCTGGTAATCTTTGTATTTATCACGCTTAAACCCTTCGGCCACCTTGCGGTCAACAAATGAATCGTAAAGATGATAGTAGGGCATCTGGCGGGCAAGGTCTATACCATTTTTTCGGGGTCCACCACGAAGATTGGGATATTGGCAAAGGAATTCATCACGTTCCAGTTGATTCATATCATCATCACGTTTCTGTCGGTAGATGTTCACATTCAACTCATTGGCATAGAAGCCTGTGCCACCTCTACGGAACTTTTTTTGTTGGGCGGGAGTAGCATTCTCATAAAAGACAGGCATCTGTGTGAACGTAAATACTCGGGAGATGTAGATAAGTTTGTATGGCGTAATGTCCTCGTCCTGATCAATTATCAGTTTGAAGTCAATGCCGTTGTCGTTGAGGAATCCTGCCAGTTTCATCAAGACAAGATTAGGGTGCCGCGTCCCGTTGCAGAGTAGGTCGGCATCCACAAGTCCTATCTTGAGTTTCTTTCTTGGCATATCAGTTTTGTTTGTTAGTTATGAGATCGCCTTTGTGCAGACAAACAAGGTAATTATTTTCAATTAGCACTAACGCATCGGTTTCTGGTACAGACCATTCCACTAGCTCTTCAAAGCCCATATTCTTAGCCTCACAAGCCTGCACTTCTCGCCAACCCTTTGTGTTGGCTAAGTGCTCCAATGTTTTGGCGGTTTCTTCCTCCACCAAATCCATCAGGCTACTCCACTCCTGATACATCCCACCTGCAGGGATTTTTATATTGGTACACTTCATATTACAAACTTGTATTTATATTGGAGAAACATCTAAATTTTTTGCTGGACAATAACAAAACTCTCAGTCGGTGTTTTTGTTGAGTTCAGCAATTGCTTAATGTCAACATCAAGTATGTTGGCAATCTTAGTTAATGTTGGTAAATCTGGTTGGGAGGAATTGGTACACCACTTTGATACTGTAGCAGGATCCTTTCCGATCTGCTCTGCCAGCCATTTCCCAGTCTTCTTTTTCTCTACAAGGACAACCTTGATCCTATTAATATCCTCAGCCATTATTGATAAATAAATTGATGTTTGGCGCAAAGATATAAAATTTCCTGCAAATATCTATATGATTTTCTATAAAAACTTTCATTTTTGTTGCTTTTTTATGAAAAGCGTTGGCTTTGAACTCTTAGAATGGGAAAGGAATGATGAAAATGTGGCATGAGCTTGCTCGTTTTGCAGTCATCTCTCCTCCAAAAATTGAACTTTGGGGGGAATTAGGCTTCCCGATAAGAATAATTGAACTTTGGGCAAGCCCGACTTATGTTGAATCATCTCCAGTTTCTACCTTGGTTTCAGAATCCAAACAAGCGAGATTTTTTATGTGAATATGGATATAGCGGGAACTCCTTTTGATTTCAAGAACACCCATCTTTTGGAGAGATCTTAGGAATGACATGACAGCCTTCCTTTCCCATCCCCATCTTTCCGCAAGTTGCTTGTATTTTGTGTCGAAAGGAATGTTGATGGTGTATTTTACGAGGTCATCAAAGTTATCTGTTTGACACTCGTATAAGTATAGGAAAGCATCAATACGTGTTGTTCCATTTGTCTGAGATTTGGCCAAGAATTGGAATAAATCTGCGTTCAACTTCGTGAAAAATATGTTTGGTTTCATTTTAATATCGTTGTCTTTTTGGTGCATTATCTTCATTTCTTTTTTGCTGTAATTCTCGTTCGTGAACAGTTATGATGGTATCGCGTTCATCGCAGAAGGACTTAACGCTTCCCACAATTACTTGGGGATCAAAATAACTATAGAATCGTTCGTACATGCCCGCCTTGAAATTAAAGAAGAAGAGCATAACTTCGTCAGTCTTCAGATATTTGTATCTACTCGCAATAGCCATTGCTACTAACTGGATTTGTGCTTCGCTCGCGTCTTCTTTTAGCCCGCAACAGATGCTAACGTCGGCTATTTGTGGTACAAGCCAGACAGTAGACGCAAACATTCCGTATGTTATGTCAAGCAAATCTAAACGTGGCGAATCTCCATAAGTGCATTGCACTGGGTTTTGGCATAGATAAAACTGTCGCGAAGGCGTATTGGCGATTACAAATTCGTTGAAAGTGGGGTACTTCTGTAAAAGGCGTGACACCATTATCGCATTATCAGGTTCATTCCGAAGCCGAACTAAATCCTGCGATAACCTTAGTTGCGGTGCTAAGTACGTCCCGTTTTCTTTTTTCCTGTTTATCAATTCTTGGGTTATTGTTGATTCCATTTGACTGTATTTCTGAGGGGTTAGACTCTATATTGATGTTAATAGCGTTAGCTATATCATCATTATTTTTACTTTTACATTTATCATTACTATTATTGTTACTTTTGCATGCGCTCGCTTGCAATGGCATACCGTCGCTTTCGTTTGTATTCGACTGAGCGCGGTTGTTGCCATTTTGATGACGTCTTAGTGCATTCAAACGATTTTGTTCACATCGGTCTGAGTACTTCTTGAAGTCTCGATCGATTTGAACTTTGAACATTGAGAATAGTGCTTGTAGAGCAGTATCGGTGCTTTCCAAAGGCATTCCCGAAGATGAATATTCAAGAATACCTTTGAAAAGTATGCCAGCCTGTTCGTTTGTTAAGCACTTGACTGCGGTATTATTCTCAGAGTGAATAATAATGCTTGTTGCTTCCTTCATGCTTAAACAGCCTTATGCCTTTTGATGAATTCCTGGGCTTCCTGCTCCAACTCTTCCTGGCTTTTACTATGACGCTGTTTCATCCAGTCATCAATCTCGGATTGGAGAAAAGCCAATGCCTTATTGATCTTATGGTAGGGTATCTGCTTGTTGGAAACCCAGCCATAGACGGTCTGCTTGACAGGATGGGAAGGAATGTAAGCACATAGTTCATCGATATCCATCCAATGGGGCGCATTGCTTATTTGCTGTCTGTTACGCATGGTTTGAATGGTTTCTTCTAACCCTTCAACCTTCCAAATGAGGTAGGACAATGCTCCTGGCATTTCCTCCAAAGTCGTAATGTTTTTGCTCATATCTCTGTTATCCTTTAATTTAATAAATATTTCAGGTGCAAAGGAACAGCAAAAAGAAGAACCAATAAGGAATTATTAGAAAAAGGTTGTGATTTTAACATTTCACGCCAAGGAAACGCCTATATAAAGGGTACGAAGATAGGCTTCAGATAACAAAAAGTGGAAAAAACAGCCCTCGAACAGTTCATCCGAGGGCTATAAGACATAGGAATTCATTGATTCTGGTCTGGCTTATTAGGCTCTAAGTCATCAATGTGGATTGAATTGGCAGCTTTTACTTTGGCAGAATCTACCATATGGGCGTAAATCTGAGTGGTCCGGATATTTTTATGCCCTAACAATTTCTGTATAGTATAGAGTCCTGTCCCATTCTCTAATTGCAATGTGGCAAAAGAATGACGAAAACAGTGGAACGTGATGTGCTTGGTAATACCTGCAGCTTCAATCCATTTTTTGACAGGTCGATTAATCCAAGAAGGATCCTGTAACCCTTCGAAAACCAGTCGGTCAGGGTCACGACGTTCTCCACACAACTCATAAGCTTGTTCAGAAATTGGGTGGTATTCAGGAACATCTGTTTTATCCTGCATTTTCACGATCTGCCAAGAATTATTAAGATATTGAAGCCGTCCCCAGGTTAAAGACTGGATATCGCAGTGGCGAAGGCCAGTCATGATGGAAAAGAAAGATGCCCTTCGTAGAATGTCACTCTTACATGGTGTTTTTGCTAATTTCTTCACTTCCTCCATATTGAGAACTTCGCGAAGAGCATCTTGCGCTTGGATACCATTTACCTTGCTGCTGATATCAACAGTAAGGTACTCATCAATGAAGGCCTGGCGAACACCTGCCTTTACAATAGCAAAATAGGTGGAAGCTGTGTTTTGTTTGATTTTGCCTTTCTTGTTGCCGCCTTGTGGAGCCGCCAATAAGAACATCTTAAAGTCTTCAAGGAATTTGACGGAAATAGTCTTGAATGGTATGGGCTTGCCATGAGAATAGAGCTTTAGCAATTCAGCAACTCGCTCCCAGTTTACTATGATCGAGTCAGAACTATTGGGGTGGCGTTTGTATATGATACTTTCAAAATACTTGATGAAATCTTGTTCGCCACGTTCGTTTTGGGCTTTCAGTTCTGCTTCTTTGTCGGTGTAGATTATAGCACTATCGTATTCATGCTGACGTAACTTCCTTACTTCGTCTGCATAGATACATGCTTCCTGATCCAATTTCGATGTGCAAAGTATGACTCCATTGATGTCTCTCTTAGGACGGTATTTGAATTCTCCATCAGGCGTAACACCTGTAACAGAGGACTTATCCCAGATGGGCGTGCGGATGATGCGGTTCAATGATTCAACAATCCTTTTCTTGCCGGGTTGGCTCGGATCGTTTACAGGGTATGCTTCAACGGTAAGATACCATTCTTCCTTATACTCCGACTTGCGGAGTTTAACAGTTACCTTGGTATTTAAAAGTTTCTTCCTCATAATTCTGTTTGTTTATAATGATTTGTATAAGTTGTCGATTTCCTTTTTGGGCGCATAGACATAGTTCCCAATTTGTCGGGTAGGGATAGAATACTTTCTGATGTGCGCCCATACAGTACTGTCATCTATCCTGAATTTCTTGGAGATTTCGCCGATAGTATAGCAATTCTCCGGCTCCATGTCGTAGAGGCGTGGTAGCAAATGCTCATCCTTGATGGGTTCTTCTCGCAAAGGAACCATCTTTTCCAACTGCTCGCGAGAAATACGAGTGAGCCTTTCACCTATATTTATATAAGGTAGTCGGCCTTTGCGTATCAGGCGATAGATGGTATCCCTGCTGATGGCATACATGGCGACTGCCTCCTTCACGCTGATGAATTCCCTTTCACCAGGAATAAGTTGAGCGATTTGATTCAGCTGTTCTTCTTTGGCTTTTGCAGCCTTACGATTCTTGTAGGCAATATCAGTACAATGCCTACAACAGTAGCGGGAGTCTAATGTCTTTGCGATAAAGGTGTTCCCACATACTTCACACTTGCGTTTGATCTGAAATTTTGCTTCTGGCATAATTCTTTAAAATTAAGTATGTATAAGTACTAATAAATATAAATAGGTAGCATCTCGTCGCAAATTTAGTCGCGTTACATGAATGTCGCAAAAATGGGATAAATAAGGGCATAATAAAGACATAGCAAACATGAGGGCATAGAAAACAAATAGCGTGTAACTCGTTGAGCTACACGCTATTTCGTTGCGTTTTGTTATGTCTTTACCTATCGGTGTCACTTAACCTCCTCGAATCTAAACATGCCTGTGTATCAGTTTGTTATGAGCACGCGTGAACGATAAGAAGATGTATTAGAGGCTGGACAGCCAAACAAAAATAGAAATCGATAACTCCGCTATTGGTGATTCTTGCCAAGTACTTTTTCTTCCAACTGAGGCAGATGGTCTATGATGTTCGCGTCAATTTCGATTGTATATGTGCCCGCTGTGTTGTGAATGCTTGAAGGTCCGGTGTTGCTGAACCAGGCATAAAACAGATTGAGAGCAAACAGAGCCGTGGTCTTTGGATCAATTCCATATTGGTTTGCAATGTTCCAACAGAAGTTCTTCAGGTCTGCTTGCTTCAGTCCTTTCTTCTTGCCGATAGAAAGAACCTCCATGCGTGTAACGCCATTGAGTTCCACAAGAAGTTTAACAGCTTCCTCTATTTGGTACAGTTCTTCATCCGTAAAGCCATAAGGCATGAGCGTATAACGAGTGTATTTGAGGATAGCGTCAAGTTTCTTTGCCTCGCGAGCGGCCTTTGCCTCGTTCATCTGCTTTCGATCAATCTGTACTTGGTTGATGAACACTTCTAACTCATCATGTGCTTTCTGAATGTCACGTTTGAGTTGTAGCTTTGCCAATGCCTCAGGAGTGACGGATACTTCTTCTGGACTATGTGATTCTACATTACTTTCTCTCTTGGGAGTGTCATCAGCAATAGGTGCCACATTCTTTTGATTGTTGATAGTTGCCGTCTTCTCTTGTGCTTTCTTCTGTATATGGCCAAGGTTCTGAGCGATGTGCTCCTCCATCTCTTCGCGGTCTGCTATGTTGTTCCATTCCTTGCGATGAGACTTGAAGAAAGCATAGAGTCCCTTCTTGATGCCATGACAGACAAGCACAAACAGAGCGTAATAGCCAACGAATATCGGAATTGTGAGCAGGAAGCGTACTAATTCCTTTTCTGCATCATTACCCACAATACACTGAGCCGTCTTAAAAGCAGCGATGATGTAAGAGATGATGAGAATGCCAAGAAAGCCCTTGTCAAAATTTCTGGCAATCCCTTCCTTCCGATGGGGCAGAGGGAAAATGTCAATCTCCATACTTTACAATGCTTTTATTTGTTCTTGGGCTACAATAATAGCGTCGTTGCAGAGGTCACGCTCTTGCTCGTCCTCAACTGCATCAATGAACTTATCTGCCAGCCATAAGGTAAGCATTTCCTTTTCATCCTGATGGAAGTACTCTGCAAGTTTGATAACCTGCTCCCGTTTTGCACGTCTGTCGCCACGCTCAATTTTACTGAACATCGGTGTGTCAATCTCCAGTAGTGCAGCCAACTGGCGTTGCAGTACGCCATTCTCATCTCTTAGTTCTCTAATCTTATTTCCGAATAACATATTTACCTATTTTCTTTTGAATTGTCAAGTAATAAATCCAATTGGGTTTGAAGCTCCTCGCGATTGGGCAGATAAAGCTGATAACGCGCTGCAAAAAGTTGGTTGTCGATGCCCTGGAGCGCGTATTCCATCAATAGCTCATCTTTCTTTGCACCCAATACAATACCAATTGGGGGATTATCGTCTGGTTGGCAAATTTCATTTTTGAAGTAATTCAGATAGAGATTCATTTGACCGATATCTCCATGCTTAATTTCTCCTCGCTTCAAGTCAATCAAAACATGACATTTCAATATGGCATTATAGAATACCAAATCCACTTTGAAATGTCTGCTCCCTATTGGTATGACATACTGACGTCCCATGAATGCGAAGCCTCTGCCCAATTCCAATAAGAACTGTTCCATATTGGTCTTCAGAGCTTTCTCCAAATCGGATTCCTTATACCGCTTTTGCTGCGGTATTCCTGTAAACTCTAAAACGTATGGGTCTCTGATGATATCAGCAGGAGACATGACCTGATGCCCTTCATTTGCAAGCGCAAGCACTCCTTCTTTATCTGTACTGAGTGCAAGTCTTTGGAAAAGAGATGAATTGATTTGTCGTTTTAACTCCCTGACTTTCCATCCTTCTTTGATGCATTCTTTCATGTAGAACTTCATCTCTAAGGGATCATCACATTTCAGTAGTTCAAAATAATGGCTCCATGTTAATTTGTGAGACAGTGTTTCACAAATTGGGAAAGCCAAGTATAACTTACGCATGTAGTTGAGATTGGAGCGACTGAATCCGCGCCCTTTCAATCGAGTCAAGTCTTTGGACAGATTAACTAATAGTTTGTCTCCATACTTCGCCTTAGCATTGCCACCTTGTTCAAACTCAACGATATACTGACCAGTCTGCCAATTCGCATCGATCAGTTCAGCATTGACTGCATATACAGCCTTGTTTTTTGCCCCATCCCAAAGGTCTGAGATATGTGAGACAAGTCTCACATATTCGGGATCATTGGCCAGAAGTTGACCAGAAGTCTCTTTTGTTATGTCAATGTTTTCTATCATATTATCATCCTTTATAAATGAGCCTTTTACCCTCATGCTCAGGAGGTCCTTATTACAGAAACATTATTAGCCCCACTAAGGCAAGTAGCCACACAAGGTCAGCAAAGCGCTTTCCTAGTTGAGTCTAAAACGAATCCCAAAAAGGAGATGACTTTTTCAAATCAGCCCCTTTGTTTTCGGACTGATTCAACTACAAGTCACCATTTACTAGAATAACATTAAAATTATCCATAATGACTTTTTGAATTATGTTATGCATCACATGTTATCATCCCTGTTCGCTTCCGGGCTGGCACCGACCTACTCTCCCGCATTTGCAGTACCATCGGCATTAACGCATTTCACTTCTCTGTTCGGAATGGTAAGAGGTGGAACAACGTTATCATAAGCACCTAATTCTATCTCGATACTCATTCATTACTCTTTTGTAGTATTTAAATCAAATGACCTTTCAAGTTCCAACTCTGGACGAGTGAGAAGGATAGGCATTTCCTTCTTTTCTTCAGCAATCGATTCGTTTGAAGCATTTTTTGCTCTCGTAGCAGCCCAATTTCTAAGTGCAGCTATTTGCTCCTTCATAGTTGTTGACAAAGGAACAGTCTTTGCTATGGCATCCATTAGATGCTTACTTAGAAGTTTCGGTTCATCTGGTGCTTCAACGTAGGCCGCAAACATAGCCTCTTTTATGCATTCTTCTATTTCTGCGCCATTAAAACCTTCCGTTTTCTTGCCAAGCATTTCCATTGGGTATTGAGAAGGATCTTGTCCCTTCTTTTTTAAATGTATGGAAAAAATATTTTCTCGTTCTCGTTGACTTGGAAGATCTACAAAGAATATCTCATCGAAACGTCCCTTTCGCAACAATTCTGGCGGTAAGAGATTGATGTTATTTGCAGTAGCTACGACAAATACTGGAGATGTTTTCTCTTGCATCCACGTCAATATTGTGGAAAAAATTCTTGATGTCACACCTCCATCAGTTGAACCGCTTGATTGTACACCGCTAAGTCCTTTTTCTATTTCATCAATCCATAGAACACAAGGCGCTACAGCTTCTGCGGTCGCAATTGCCTTTCGTATGTTGTCCTCACTGCTACCAACCAACCCTTGATAAACCTTGCCAATATCCAACCTCAATAATGGCATATTCCAGAATGATGCAATACTTTTAGCAGTAAGACTCTTTCCACAACCAGGAACGCCCAACAGCAATAAGCCTTTTGGTTCTTGTAATCCAAAATCACGTGCTTTCTTTTCATATGCTTTTTGTCTTTTGAACAACCAATCCTTTAGAACTTCCATGCCACCAACATCCTTAAGACTTTCATTCTTAGGAAAATAATCAAGGATGCCAGACTTCTTTATGATTTGTTCTTTTTCTGAAGAAACCGTATATGGTGCATTCTGTCCTAAATCGTCCTTAACAGCAGCAAGACAAAATGCCAAATCTGCTTCCATAGAGGTCATACCTAAAGCTGCATCTACCATTCTATTACGCATTTCCACCGATAGATTAATCTTACATTGTCTTTCAACAACGCCAAGTGTCTTTTCCATATCTAATCTGTTCGGTAATGGAATATTCAACACAGTTACATATTTCTCCAATTCTACAGGCAACTTATATACAGCAGACAAAATAATGGCATGAGTATTCGTATGCCTAGCTCTTTCAGCAATAGAACGAATATAGTATTTAACATTTTCCTCTTCTATATAATTGTTGAAATCTTCCAACACAAATACATCCTTACTTGTATCCTTATCATTTAGAATGTATTTTAACACCTCTTCAGGTTCAACTATTTCTTCATTATCTTTATTAATGACAGGTAGGGACTTGTCGCTATTAAGGTCTCGTAAACCACTTACACAATTCCAGTTGAAAAGACGAACATCCTTTCCTTCCGACTTTAGTATATTTATTATACCTTCTATCTTCTGTTTTGTTCTATCATATTCAAAACTAGTCAGATACAGGACTGGATAATATGCCTTTAGCATATCTTTAATTTTCGAATATATGGCTTCCATTTTGATATTATTTCTGTTCTATAGATTGTGTGTTTTTTCTACGAGGCTTCATCTTTGCTAAATATTTAGCGGGAATATTTGTTTTCTTTGTCATGACCCTTTTGTTACCCAGTAATTGTTCAAGGACATCCATAGCTTCATGAGCTCTTTCATTAACATCGTTCGGTAGATAGTCGGAGTCTGTAACAATTGTTCCATCTTTCAAAATAACAAACTTTATCTGTGCAACAGGTTCGTCCTCGTTTTTGTCTTTTGAACGACCTACCATAAAAAAGCTATAAACTTCTTCAGTTGTTGGAGTGAACCGATCATTTGCTTTATAGGTAAAGCCTTTTTTCTTAAATTCTTGAACCAATGAGTTTTTTGCATATGCAGCATTCAAAGCATAGAATTGGTTTTGCAATTCTTCTACTTTTTGTGCAGCATTGGGCATATAATAAGTGTTATATGTTACTTCATTTGTTGTGAGATTAAGTTTAAGGGCAAATTCACCATACAGTTTCGTGCCTTGTTTTGCATCTGTTACAAGTAATTCTTTTCCTTTAACAGAATACGACCATCCCAAGGTGTCACACGCAGATTTAAGAACATCTACGTGCATCACCTGAGGATTTCGCACAAATCTTGAAGATTCGAATCGTGACATACTACTCAATTATATATTTTGTGGCAATATCAATTATCTCAACAGAAAATAGGAAGGTGCGACTACCATTCCATCGAGTAACTCGATTATTATGGCTATTGATGAACATCATTAATTCTTCATTTGCCTCAAATTTCTCGTATTGGAACTGAATTCCCTCAACATCGAAAATAATCCGTTTTTGGTCTCCATTATATATAATACTGAGGCTATCGAAGTCTTCACATTTCTTTATGATTCTTCGAAGTGAATTATGAACATCAGCAAGTCTCATTTTCTTTTCGATACCGAGCTTTATTGCAGAAGCTAAGACATTTGTACCAGCTAGAACCTTAAACAATTTATCAGTGTTTTCAAGACCAAGATTAGTTGGAGAACACATCTTTTTTGCTTTAGTCACAGAATCGATTGTTATTCGGATTCCATGTTGGCTTCCGTCCATTGCTTCAGATACCATTGCTTTAATTTCTGAAATTGATGCACTTTCAGTGTATAGATTTTCCATTGTGGAATTTTGTGGCTTTCTTGGAGCAAATGACTGTCTTGCAGTTTTAGTCGAGACTTTGTCCGGAAATATTTTCTTTTCAGGTACAACATCTAAAAGCTTCAGGCTATTTTCAAGCAACTCAATTATAGAAGGATCATCTATTGAATTAGAAGACAAATCCTTGGATATACTTTCCAATGATGATTTGTACCTCTTTTTATCCTTCATGTTTAGCCCTCCCATATTCGATGCGGCAACTAACTCTTGCCCAATCTTTGTTAGTTTCTTATGCAGTTCCTCTTTAAGACAACCCAAAGTTTTTTCTTCAAGTAAATCCTCAATCGGGCTGAACAACTTATGAACCTCAGGATTGTCAATATTCAAGAAATAATCTAAGCGTTCATTCTTGTAATTTGCTAAAGATGTAACTTCCAGACTCTCGATTTCCTTCTGTATTCTAGATGCGTAAATTTCAGCAAATTCCAATTGAAAATCTGCATACTTATTCTTTGCAACGGTATGATGCGCTAATGTCATCTCTTCTCTTCGTATATGTTTTTGTTCCTCTGATACGGAGAACGACAACACATTGAAACTTCCTGAGAAAAGGACTTTCTGATCACCTTTTACTTCTATGACATTTTTAAGATGAAACTCTGGGAGTTGTACATGGAAAAAATTAGGATATTGTTCATCCAACAATTTTATTCCGGGTTCAACCTCTTCATCCATCATAGGTTTTCCATCGTTATTAGATGCCGGTTCAGAATAAGCAATGAAAACTCTCTTGTTCTCGTCCTTGAGGAAATTTTCAATAAGTGGACCGCGATCGTGCATAAATGCACCCTTTCGAATCCAAGGGCTAATGAGCCATATTTCATCTGGATCATCCTCATTGAAAATCTTTTGAAGTTCAAGCTCAAAAGATAAAGAATCGTATAGTGCTTTTTTATGAAGTCTTTCTTTTTCTGTATTTGCTGATAGAGAGGAATCTGCTTTTGTATCTGACAAAGGTGCATTTTGAGCATTCTCTTCTTCAAGTACAAGTTGCTTTTCTGCCTCTTTTATGTCTTCAGAAATTTCTGATTTGGCAGTCTCTATAGCATCTCCTTCGAGCACTATGGTTTCTTCGTCAATTTCACACTCAAACCTAATACACTTTTCAAGAAGTTCCGACAGCAATTCAGGGTTGGAATTTATCTGCTCTGACATTACAGGATTTAGTGTATTTGAATTTTCGTCGAAAACAAATGCACGAACCTCTTCTGATGAAGCAATACTTTGTACAAAGCACACATATACCTTATAATTTGCCTCATGTCCTTCACTCCATATTGCACTTTCTAAGAGAAAACGATTCTGTGGGAAATGCACATCTTGTGCTTGACATTCTGCATATTGCTTAATCTGCTCTAAAGAAAGATTTAGATTGTCACAAGGCGTGTTAATCTCGTTGATTTTTGAGAGATTGTCACCTATACAATTTTTTATATTCAGCCAAGATAAATGGGACTTATCAACGTATATATCAAACGATTTTGTATAGGTATCAGGCCGTTCTCCCTTGTCTGCGTATGTGCGACCAGCATCAGTAAGAGCCATACATGAATCATCACCTTCAATAGCATTGAAGCCTCGAAGTGTATCAATTGCTGTCCGCAATATTGCCTGTTCAGCTTTGTCGTTTACTACGTCCAACCCCAAAATAAGTCCTATTTTTTCAAATGACGATGTTTCATCGATAAGAAGTATGCCGACAATACCCTTTTCAAGCGATGTTATCTTTGCTGGTCTTTGAGTTTTACCAGCATATGTAGCTTTGATAAAGTTAATGTCATAAGAAATATATCCAAAGATTCTTTCAGAAATTTTCTTTTCTTTGAATACGGCCCTGGCTATACGAGTTCCAATAGGTTCCTGTACCTTTTGGGGCACTGCATTTTTTTGTTTTTTTATCTTGCTCATCTTACAGCATCTTTAAGTTGTTCAAAACTAACAGTTTCCATGTTTGCAATTGAAGCAGCATAATTACTATTACTCTCAAATTGACGTTTATTACCAACGACAATAAGAAGGCGTCTGGCACGAGAGAAAGCAACATTAATACGTTCGATTTCCTTTGCAAAACCAATATTGTTTTTAGGGTTGCTTCGAACTGTTGAAACAATAATAATGTTGCGCTCCATACCTTGGAATCTGTCGACTACATCCATTCTATAGTTCTTTCCTTTGTACTTTTTTCGGATTTCCCGACTTTGAGCACTATAGAATGTAATGATGCCTATTTCTTTGTCTTCTGGTTTTTGCTGTGCATTAACGAATTCAGAATATCCATCTGCCTGTTGGAGAGCCTTAAGAACTAAATCTATGGCTTTAAGTTCTCCTTCGTTTTTGTAACCAGGACTTAAGTATGTTTCTGGGGTACGAACATCAATCCATACTGCATGAGTGCTGGGTTGAATTATAGGATTTAATGTTATACCATGCCATCTACTTCCCTTATTTGCCAAATCAGGAATGTCCATAGTTTCAGTTATTCCACACTTTAATCCACCAGTCGCGGCAAGTTCTTCTTGATAGAATTGTTTAATTGTATTCATGATCTGTTCATGCATACGATATTGTGTGTCAAGTGTGGCAACGATTGTCTTCCTAACTTTTGCTGCAGCTTCAAACATGCGTTTGAATTGAGATTCTGCCTTTTGTAATTTCTCAGCAATTTCTTTTTTGCCGATCTTTTCCAGAGCGCTATCAATTGTATTTTCATCCATCATTGGAGGCAACTGTTTGTGGTCACCAATGACGATGATTTTTTTACCTAAGACAAGTGGTACTGCCATTTCTAATGGTGTGGCTTTACTTGCTTCATCCATAATTACCACATCAAAAAACATGTCAGAACGTTCGTTTCCCCCAAACATGTCAGAATAAGACTCCATAAAATCACGAGATCCGCAAATACTACATGTTGCAGCCACGAGATTTACATTACTTCTGTATAAACGACTAAATTCTGTTCTGGAATGTTTATCCTTGGCTTCAAGTTCGTTCTTCCAAGAGCTGATTGCAGACAAATATTTGGGGTCATTAGATATTTTACTTACAATCCGATCAATCCAAATACGAGTTGCATTGTCTTCGCCATTCTTAGAGTCTTGCGCCCAACTATCCATTACAGGCAAAGAGAATCTTCTTCCTTCTGGTTCCAATTTATCAGGTTTCCCTATACGAACAGGTCGAATACCAGCTTGGCCTTGCAGTCTTTCAAGAGCATTGTCAACTGCAAGATTTGTTTGTGATGTTAATAGGATTCTGCAATCAGGATTCTTTCGGATTTCTTGCCATATTATCTCGGCAATAACAGTTGTTTTACCAGTACCAGGAGGACCTTGTATTAGTGCTAAATCTTTAGCAAGAACAGATTTTGTGACAGCCTCCAATTGCTTTTCGTTCAGATTCCCAATCTTGTGAGTACGAATGTCTTCCATTGCTGTATTAATGTCAACAACCGTTTCTCCTGCATACTTTGGGTCAAATATATAATTTGGAAGGTTCGGATTTATAGGCCTATGATTGTATTTGCTTTCTGGCTTTAAAATACGGCTCATAGCCTTGCTTTGGCGCATTAATTCCATGGTTTCACCCATGGCAGGGAATTGTATATAGTCGCCTGCAACAATTTTCAGTTCTTTTGATGATAATAATTCTAAAACGTCATCATTAGGTTCTATGATGGCGTAGTCTCTTGTTCTTCGTACACAATTACCAATATTCAGACTGTTTTTTTGAAGATACTGACGACGGCGGCGACGTATTATACTTTCCTTTGAGTACTGACTATGCGCTAACTCTTCTTCATCGACCTCGCTTAATTTGTCATATTTTGAGCCGTTAATATAATTGACGTTCTCATTTCTAAAGTCAGATTGAAGCTTGCGATCTAATTCCTGCAATAAAGAAAGGTCTTCTGAAAGAGACCATTGTGTAACACCCTTATTGTTGTTGTCATCATAAATAATCTTTATTCCATGAATAGAAGCAAGTGCTCCTTCTATAATAGTCTCAATATTATCTCTTTCTTCAATGTCCACAAAATTGAAAGCAAAATTCAACTCTTTAGCATCTTTGCTGAGCCTGTTTGTAGTGAAATTGCTGCGTTTGTCAGCAAGTGCCACATTGACCTTTTCAAATACGCGTCTACGATATTCTTCATTTTCGCAAAGGAATTCTATTCGCGCTGTTGGTTCATATTCAGGAGCTTCTGCACATATAGAGTCATCTAACTGTGAGAAAATATCTTCTTTAAGAGTTGAATAGTCCTCTTGAGATTTTGGATAGAAAACGACACACGATCTTGGCACATCTACTTGCAGTGAAGATTTGCCATAATTTTGGAGCTTCAAATCTGCAAGAACAGACTTCTCAATCTGAGGTGCAAAGGCATAGTGGAATGTACTGCTAATATATTGGTCGGAATAGCTTTTCCTAACCATATTAAAATAACGACCAACTTTTGGCAGTTCGCTTGGATTATTTACAATCCAAGTATAGGTGTTTCCTTTTATGTTAGCACCTTCAATCTCAATCCTTGTATCTATTTGTTTGGGTGAAACAGATACCATGCAACTTGCGAAACGAAGTTTTTTGAATATTGAAAGTTCAGTATTAAGAGGACGCTTAGATGTTATTACAAAATGTTTCCCATGTGGTATAACCTGAGTATCATCAGGAAGATCCTTAATATAGTTGTTTATATCAATAGATTCAGCAGAAGGTAATAAAGGCATGATTAATTTGGTCGTACAAACAACCTCCGCAATACCTTTGTGATGAGTATCTACAATTTTCTGAAGGAATACAATATCCTTATCAGAAGTTAAAAGAAACTCCCCCGACTCATCCTTCTTTAAATCAACTCCGAACTCTGTCAATTCCGAATCAATGGAAGATGTTATGCCTGCTAACTCTTCTGAATCTGATATGATTGCAATTTTTCCGCTTACCGTATTGATAGGTTCAGAATCAGCCTGATAGCAATAGTCTCTTCCTATTGTCTTAATACTTTCTATAGTATCTTCGGGAATAGATTGGTAACTATCAAATGATATAAGACATTCTCCATCATCAATGGAAACACTCGCTTCCATCTCGCATTTGCCTTTTAATTCTTCAGTAATAGCATTATTTAAATTCTGAGCATAGCTATCCATATCAAAATCCAATTTTAGCAAACCTCCTTTTTGTTTACTAATGTTTTGAATCTTGATTAAATCTCGTTTGTTCTCTAACAGAGCATTTAGGCCGTCAAGATAAGCCTGCCACATTTCCTTGTCCTCCTCTATTTGAATCTCAATGGGGGGTATAGGAAGCGAGAAACAATCCTTCATGAATTGGGTAATCTCTTGAACATGACCAACCCAATAAGGACCAGCTCCGTTTATCAATTTGAATGAATCCTCATATAAATCGACAAAACGGACCTCACATTTTCTAACTATAAATTGGTCTTTTTCTTCAGGCAAGACCATATTCTTGATAGTGAAATGAGGGGCGCGTAAAGTGCATTCATCCCTTGCTAATTGTGCAGTCATGCAAAAAGGAAGTTCGTCGAACTTTATTGCGAGTTCTTCATATACCTTATTTCGTCCCTTTTGACGACGGTGAATAAGGTAGCACACGTGGGTACCCGACAATTGCGCAACAGTGTCTTCAAAAGAGATCGTCGCATCTTTGTCATAAAATTTAGCATCGTCACTTGTGTATCTTACGAACAAAGGAAGAGCTTCACAATCTTCAACGTTGCTGTAGATATTGGACTCTGGTTGTCTAATTTCTAATTCTGCCATAGCGAATTAATAATATGATGTTTAACTTTTTTCCTAAAGGTAATTTAGTTTGTACAAATTGTAAATGCATACTTATTTTAAATAAACAATGCTAATATTTCTATCGTACATATTTAGTTGTATTCTTCTTATTTCAGCGTTTTCTATTAAGAGCATAATACCATAACTATCAAAAGATGCATCCGCTAAGGGTGCACCTAGTGCCATGGCATTTTCGTCATAGCCATACCCACGCAGCTCAACGATATTGTCACTCGTTGAAATTATTCGCATACGCTTTGGAGCCATCTGAATATTGTCTTTCCATAAAGGGTGAAGCCCATCAAGATTATACAGAGTAACAGTATAACCCTCACCTCCTTCGATGTTTTTCTCAATCACGAAGCGTCTATTACACCCATAATTGTGACCAGACACATCCATTCCATTTTGGAAACGGATGTGGTCGGAAGTATCAAAAGAAACGTACCCATCGGGTGGATAATTATTCCCCTCAATTATGTAATTGATGAAGTCTTTTTCCATATGCTGGCTGATATTAAACTTTTCTTTATGAGAATTGTCATATTTTGACCACAAAGATAATCACAATTTTTGAAATACGGCCAATTTTGCAAAAGATTCTTCGTTTTTTAGCTACATTTTAACAGATGAGAGCGACTTGCAGGTACAATTTGCTGCAAATCGCTCTAGCTTATATGCCTTGTGTGCCTCAATAGGACTGACCTTTCTTTTTGGATGGTGAGCCGAGGCCAAGTTTCTTCGTGCCATCCCAATTCGTCAGTTGGTCGGCACAGCCATTGGAGCCGCCAAGAGAAGGGTAGGTTTCTGCATTGCATGACATATAATCAACGAAAGAGATAAAGTTGTCTATGATAGATGGTTCGTAGGTCACATCCCGTTCTGCAAATAGATGTGTCCAGCTAGTGACGCACTCTACATTGAATTTTGAGCAATCACGCCACGACATACCAGTAAGAAAGTTGTTGACGGCTGAGCTAATACCGTCCTTTGTACCAAGGCTCAATTCCATCTTATGGGCAACAGCCATGATACCATAGTAGATGGATGCAGCCTCTTTGTCGTTGAAGTTAGTTCTGTTTGTAAGTGCGAATGCTCTGAGTGCAGCACGTCCTTCTGCGATGAAACGATTGAGACTGTTCTGGTATCGGTCTTGTTTCTCTGCAGCAAGTCGAGCCTCGCGCTCTTTGCGCTCCTTTACCTTACTTGTAGCCTCGTTGTATTCAGGTTCATTCCAAAGGGCATTCCACTTTTCCAGGAGGTTCTGGTAAGTTGAACGAAGCGAGTGCAGTTCACTCTCAGCCTTGTCAGCACGAGCAGTTTCGGCATTCTTGGCGTTACGCAATCGCTCTACGGCATTCTCATCTATGAGTGTCAAGCGGTATTTGAGTCCATTCACTTCCTCTGTAAGAGTGGTTACTTTAGCACGAAGTCCTCGGATTTCAACATCCTTTGATGAGATGATTTCTTCCTTGGTCTTCAATTCATAGGAAAGGTCTTTGTTCGTGTCCCATAACATGCGGTACTGTCGTCCTAGGATCTCGGTTGTGGGTTCACTCTTCCATTTCAGTCCCGATGCTTTGATGAAGTTGCCAATGGTCTCTTTGACACCAGCATCATACGACTCTTTGAGTTTTTCAGCTTCCTCCTTCTTATACTTGCCTGGCTGGAAGATTTTGGCAAGGAAACCAGATTGAGCAGTCTTCAAATCCTTCAGTGCCTTCTCTTTTTGTTGAGTAGCAATAGATGTTTCTGTTTCAATCTCCGCTTTCAGTTTCTCTGCCTCTGCGATAGCCTGTCTCGCCTGATGTTCAGCTTCCAACACAACCTTGCTCTTATGCCTGCGTCCCCGTTTCTCTTCTTCGGAGAGTTCTTGATATGGGATGCCTCGCTCCAAACCATACTTCTTGCCCACCTCATTATAGTACTTTGTGTGGAGATCAGAGAGGTACTCGGACTTGTCTTTGGCCGTCTCGCCCCATACCTTAGCATACGATACACGCTCTACCACACCTTTTGTTGACTCAGTCTTGATGTAGTTGCTACGTTCCTCGTTGGGCAAGGCCTTCCAATCTTTCGTTGACAAAACCTTGTCGGGATTGTCCTTGTTGACATACTGACTGCCGATGCGTCCACGCTTCTTAACCTGCTCTACAGGAACTGTCAAGGCATGCGCATGGACACCAGTTTCATCACAGTGCACGTCGAAGCCGATGATGTTGTCCTCGCCCCACATACGGCAGCAGAACTGATAGGTGTCCTTGGACCACTCGTAGATGGCAGGCATCAGTTTGATGTGACTATTGTCGGCATATGGATCCGAAGTATCAATCTGTTGTTCGCCAAAGGCCAGTCGTTTCATCACTTCGTGGTCGCCACCGAAGATGATATTCACCAATCCGTTCGGACTGTTCTGAGCTACTTGGTTGGGATGCTTTGCATCCATGTATGGTTTGAACCCCAATTCATCATGACGCTGCTGGAGGCGTAGATGGAGTGGAATAGGATTGGAGCCAAGGGGCATGACCTTGCACCCCTTGGTGATTTCAAAGTTGAGATGCTTGCGTGAGAAGTTGTAGTGGTTGTTTTTCTCCGTCTCAGCATTCTTAGACTGGTAACGTTTCTCGTTCCAGCCTCTGCGCTCTGCCTCGTTACCCATCTGGGCAGAGAAAGATTTCTTGTCGGCGCCAACATGGATAGAGGCGCGTGGTTTATTCGTTTCCATTGAAAACTTTTGTTTAAGGGTTATACATTGTTTATAATGCCTGTAAGTGGAGGATGCCAGGTCTCGGGCGGTGCCTGAGCATAATAGGAGGACTTTTTAAGTGAGCGGCTATAGCCAGTGAATCTAAAAGTCCCTATTATGTTTAGGACTTTTACAAAAGTCCTTCACACTACGCAGGACGAGGTTCCTCCATTGTCACAATTTCCGATAGCAGTTTTGACTGGTATGTTCCAGACGACCTTGACGGATGTAGTCATTGATCCACTTGGCCGTGGTACTCTCAGGATAGCCTTGCTTCTTGGACATAGCCCGATAGGTCTCTCTGTCAAATGTAACTGGCAGAGCGGCCAACAGCTGCTCCATCTTTCCTTTCTTCGTGACAATCTCCCCCTGCCAATTAGTAGTGACCTTGCTCTGTGGCAGATGGGCATAGCAATAGACTGTATGGTAGATGAGAACATCGCCCACTGCCATTGCAATATCGAAATCATCCCTACTGCATCGTAATACGATTCTACTACCATCCTTTGGAGTCAGTGCAGAAGGATTGGGCATTTCGTCCATGAACCTGATAGAGGTCAGTACCATCATAATGCGAAACACAGTGAAGGCCAGACGGCGTACAACACTCTGCATATCATGAGAAATGTCATCGACTACCTCTTGATTCATCTGTCTGAAATGCTCATTGAACTCCTTGCAGTATTCCTGGGGGATGACGATACGGTAACTGCCACCACGGAAAAAAGACTCGCGTCGTTGCTTGTATAGCTTACCTAACTGGAAGAATCTATCTCGCAAGGAGTAGCAATCTGAATTGATGTTGGCACTCTCGACAAGGACATCACGGAACTCTGCTTTGAATGGCATGTGATAACAGGTAATACGTGAGAAGGTGCCATCCTCAGCCTGAGGTGTCAAAGTGTAGAGCTGTCCAGGCGTTCCAGAAAGACAGATAGCAAGCATCGGTCTCTCGATAACACGATATTCGTCATCCTTTCTGCGGCTCAGGTCGATAGGTTCATGATGATAGCTTTTGCGGATAATGGTGCTATAGTCACCATACTCCGATTTCAGTATGGCGCTCAGCGTATCACATTCCGTATCGAATATCAGACCTATACCGCCATTGTTGTCCAACTGCTGTATGACGGATGCAGCACTGCTGTTGGTAGGGATGAAGAGTGTGCGACGGTGTGGGGCTTCATCGATATCGGAAGTATCTTTTTCGCCAGACTTGGACTCGCTTTTACTCTCCTTATATTCTTTCATCAGCTGCTCGGAAGCTTCACGCAGTTCGTTGTGGATGGGAGCCACAATCTCGCGGCAATATTTCAGTGAGCCTTTGCCCATACCAGCATCGGCCATAACAAAGAAGTATAGCATAGGGTGCCAATCATCGTGATTGTACTCACCGACTACATTGTGGAGTGTGGCTGATATGCAAGTCAACGTGCCCATCAGCATCATGTCACGGTCATCTTCGGAGATGCAGTTGCCCAACACTTCCTTTAGGAAAGGTGGGAGCATGTCGTATATGAAGGCTGGAAAATGAGGAAGGGATTCTTCATCCAAAACCCACTTGGATTCTACTATACCCGGCTGGATATTTGGTTTTTTGGATATTTGGTTGCCAGAACCAGAAGTCCAATTATCCAAAGTTCCAACGACTGACTCTTGGATTTCTTTGGGATTGGAAATGTCAATGCCAGTATCTTTCGCCATCTGAAAGAATGTGGCAATAGTTACACCATCCCCATGTGCTGCCAGGCATTTATTGTATTGCTTGTCTGCATCGCTGGTGTTATACTCTGCATTCTGCCGACTGACCCGATGGAAGAATCCTCTTCCTGCTTCTTTGAACTCACTTGTAAGAGCAAACCCAACTTTCAGCCAGTTGGCATAGCCGTTCGTAATATCTATTCCCTTCTGTTCGATAAGAGATACGATGCGCTCGACCTTGGCTCGGGTGTCTTCGCATGTGGTGGGATATACTGACGGCACATTACTTGTGTTACTATTCTCTGTATTATTCTTAGAAGGGACATTCTCCCATTCTTCTGGTGAAAAAGTTTTCATCTTTGACGTTGTTGTACTTAGGGTTAATATAAGCTTCTGGGTCATGTGGAATGAAGCAGGAGCGAGAGATGTCACTACCAGATTTGTCTGGCTCTGGATAACCATTTGCTACGAGATAGTTGAGCACTGCATTGAAGAAACGGCTATGCTCCCATCCTTTGCGGAATACCTGAATAATCCATTTCAGCCCATCGCCCGAAGGTGAACGAAAGAGTAGTTCGGTTTCAAAGCAAGGATCATCGAGCAATCTCTCTTGTAATGAGGGAATGTCAGCCACATGGTCGAAGTCGATACAAAGCAAATCGGACTGCTGCAACAGGCCGTCCTTGTTTCGATTATGGAAGATACCAGAAAATGTGCAAAAGTCGAAGTTCTCAGCTTTGTACTTCCGTGCCTGGTCTTTGCTCGTGATGGAGCGCAACATCTCTGTTTGCTTCTTCGCATACGGGCCAACGATGTAGCGGTAGATGTCAGGAATGCTGATGCAGCGCAAAGGATCCGTGTTGCGGATAGGCTTTCGAAAGAAGGAGAAAGATAGTAGTTCTCCCTCCTTGACTCCGAAAAACTCCTCATAGATAGAAAGGTGGTCACACATGGTTTCGTGTCACCTCCTTTCTACCTTTGGGGTTGTTTGACACATACGCACGAGCTTCATCGTAAATGTCGTTGACAGATTTACGAGTGGTCTGCATTAGCCAGTTGTCGATTTCCGACTTACGGAAGATGATGCTCTTGCCATTCTTGTGGAAGGGAATGGTACGGTTGCTCGTCCAACCATAAACGGTCTGCTCGGCTGGATGGTTTGGAAGGTAGTTGCAAAGGTCTTGCAACGAGAACCAGGCATCTGCCTCTACGTCGTTGTTTGACTGCAGAGCTTCGAACTTCTGTTCAAGCGTCTCCAACTTCTCTAAGATGCTTGCCAAAAGCTGCGGCATTGCATCGAATGATGGTACTGTTGTACACATATTAATGATGTTTTAAGTTGGCTGCAGCGATATGCTACAGTCACTCTCTTTGGTAAGAAAGCGACTGCAAAAGTATCGTAAAAAGGAATGGTGATTTGGGCATGATTCAGGGCATAAAAGGAACATGCTTATCATAACCTCATCTTCTTTGTATCATGCTGATTATCAGCAATAATAAAAGCAAAAGATATGGAAAATAATTTCGTTATGGCATCGTTATGATTGGTATCATATCCTTGTCATAATGGAAATCGGCAAAAAATGGGCAAATATGAAGAAAGCCACTCACACATGAATGTGAATGGCTATGGATGTGAACAACGTAAAAGATACTGTATGCTTAGACCTATGGTAGCGGAATACGAACTATTTGTCCTTGGAATCGTTGTGAGTTCCAATTATGTCGTCAGTGAGGGTGATTTGGATGGCATCAGCGGCAGCATCTTTCTTTGCATCAACTATCTTGGCATAGATTTGAGTAGTTGTTACCTTCTTATGGCCGAGCATCTTGCTGACAGTATAGATGTCCGTGCCATTAGTCAACTGCAAGGTAGCATAGGTATGGCGAAAACAGTGAAAGGTGATGTGCTTGGTGATACCAGATGCTTCTATCCATCGTTTCACAGGTCGGTTAATCCATGATGGGTCTTGTAGCCCTTCAAAAACAAGTCGGTCTGCATCTCCTCGTTCACCACATAAGGAATATGCCTGATCAGAAATTGGCATATACTCTACACCCTTGGTTTTCTGTTGAGTAAAATGGAGCTGGTAATGTTCCTTGTCTTTCACAATATCACGCCACTTTAGCTGTTTGATGTCACTATGACGTAATCCTGTCAAGGCAGAAAATAAGGCTGCTCTTTTGAGGATTTCGCTATCGCATGGTGTGGCTGCCAGTTGGTTGAGTTCTTCCAATGTCAGGTACTCGCGCTGGCTTTCCTCGTAGTATATGTTCTTAACTTTGGCTGCAAGGTCAATGGTCAAGTAGCCATCAATGAAGGCTTGGTGGAGACCAGCCTTGAATATCGAGAAATAGGTCGAGGCGGTATTGGCTGATATGGTTCCTGTCTTACTGCCACCTTGGGGTGCGTTGATAAGATAATCCTTGTAGTCTTCGATGAGATTCAGGTCGATGCTACCAAATAGAAGCGGCTTCCCACCTGTATATAACTTCAGAAGTGCAAGTTCACGATTCCAATTGACTTGAATGGACTTGGAACTGTTCTTGTGTCGTTTCTCCTTCAGTTCTGCGAAATACTGAATGAAGTCGCACTTTGACCTTTCGTTTTGTGCAGCTTGCTCTGCCTCCGTATCTGTGTACAAAGCCTGATTGTCGTATTCGTGCTGACGAAGGTCACGTACTTTGTCGGCAAAGATACAAGCCTCCTGGTCTTTTTGTGAGCGGCACATGATGATTCCATTGGTATCACGCTTGGGACGATAGTATGCCTTGCCATCGGATAATGTTCTTCCAGAACTATTCTTATCAAAGATGGGGGTCGTTATATAGCGACCAAGTGGCTCATGCTTGCGAAGTGGTTTGTCTTTGCCAGGCTCAAAGACAGGAAAACTTTCAATGAGCAATGACCACTGCTCTTTGTATTCGGATTTGCGGAGTATTACCTTGAATACCGTACGCTTCATAGGAGTCTTCATAACTTGATGGATTTATAAAGTTTATCGATTTCTGATTTTGGAGCGTAAACATAGTTACCTATCTGTCGGGTAGGGATGGAAAACTTGCGTATATGCGCCCATACGGATGAATCATGAATTCTGAACTTCTTCGAGATTTCTCCGATGGTATAGCAATTCTCTGGTTCCATATTATAGGTCTTAGGGATAGGCTTCTGGGCTGCCTTCCTTACCTTCTTTCTCCTTGGATAACGCTGTTCAAGGTCAGCACGATTCAACCTCAGTTGCTTTGTGCCAAGGTTGACAGACGGAATCTTGCCCTTGCGAATCTCGCGATACAAGGTATCACGTTCTACGCAATAAATGGCAACGGCTTCCTGAACAGAAAGGAACTCTCTGATTTCTGGAATCTCTTTCGCCAATTGCTCATACTTGGCTTCTTTAGCCTCTCGATCCTTCTTCCTTTTGTAGGCAACATCGGAGCATTGTTTGGAACAATACACCGAGTCGATGGTGCGTATCTGGAACACCGCACCACAGATAGGGCATTTTCTTCTGATTTCGTATTTCGCTTGTGCCATATATTATATATAATAAGGTATATTATTACATTTGTTGAACTTCACCGACCAATGTGTCGCGTAAACGATTTGGTGCAAATTTACGATAAAAATCCGAAATCAGAGCCAAATATACAAAGTTTAACTAAAAACAAAATCCCGCATAACTACTTGAGTTATACGGGATTTCTATAATTGCTTGTTATTTGCTTATCAAACTTACTTCACCTCCTCGAAGTCGGCGTCCTGAATGTCCTCGGGCTTCGGACCGGCATTCTGCTGGGACTGCTGCTGACCGCCAGTGAACTGGTCACCGCCGGGCTGGCCTGCGGCACCGCTCTGGGCGTACATCTGCTGGGAAGCAGTCTGCCAAGCCTGGTTGAGGGCTGCGATGGCTGAGTCGATGGCGTTGATGTCACCAGCCTTGTGGGCATCCTTCAGCTGCTGGAGAGCCTGCTCGATGGCGGGCTTGTGCTGAGCGGGGATCTTGTCGCCGAGCTCCTGAAGCTGGTTCTCGGTCTGGAAGATCATTGAGTCAGCCTGGTTCAGCTTATCTACACGCTCACGCTCACGCTTGTCGTTCTCGGCATTCTGCTCGGCCTCGGCCTTCATGCGGTTGATCTCGTCCTGTGACAGACCAGACGAAGCCTCGATGCGGATGGCCTGCTCCTTACCTGTGGCCTTATCCTTGGCGCTGACCTTCAGGATACCGTTGGCATCGATGTCGAAGGTGACCTCAATCTGAGGAATACCACGACGGGCGGGAGCGATACCTGTGAGGTTGAACTGGCCGATAGACTTATTCTGGGCTGCCATCGGACGCTCACCCTGGAGCACATGGATGGTCACCTCGGTCTGGTTGTCGGCTGCCGTCGAGAATGTCTCACTCTTCTTGCAGGGGATGGTCGTGTTGGCCTCGATGAGCTTGGTCATCACACCGCCCATCGTCTCGATACCCAGCGTCAGCGGGGTCACGTCGAGCAGCACGATGTCACCCACACCGCCTTCCTTATTCAGGATAGCACCCTGGATGGCTGCACCTACGGCCACCACCTCGTCGGGGTTCACACCCTTTGAAGGCTCCTTGCCGAAGTAGTTCTTCACCAGCGTCTGAACAGCGGGGATACGGCTTGAACCACCCACGAGGATCACTTCGTCGATATCGGCTGTGGTCAGCTTGGCATCAGCGATGGCCTTCTGACAAGGAGACAGACAAGCCTGAATCAGATCGTGAGCCAGCTGCTCGAACTTGGCACGGGTGAGAGTCTTCACCAAGTGCTTGGGCACACCACCTACCGGCATGATATACGGCAGGTTGATCTCTGTCGAAGTAGAAGAAGAAAGTTCGATCTTAGCCTTCTCGGCAGCCTCCTTCAGACGCTGCATAGCCATCGGGTCGTTCCTCAGATCGGCACCCTCGTCGTTTCTGAACTCCTGCACGAGCCAGTCGATGATAGCCTGGTCGAAGTCGTCACCACCGAGGTGGGTGTCACCATTGGTAGAGAGCACCTCGAACACACCGCCACCGAACTCCAGGATGGAGATATCGAACGTACCACCACCGAGGTCGAACACGGCGATCTTCATATCCTTGTTGGCCTTGTCGACGCCGTATGCCAGAGCGGCAGCTGTCGGCTCGTTGACGATACGCTTCACGTTGAGGCCTGCAATCTGACCAGCCTCCTTCGTGGCCTGACGCTGAGAGTCAGAGAAGTAGGCAGGCACGGTGATGACGGCATCGGTCACCTCCTGTCCGAGATAATCCTCGGCGGTCTTCTTCATCTTCTGAAGCACCATAGCCGAAATCTCCTGCGGGGTGTACTTACGGCCGTTGATGTCTACACGGGGATAGCCGCCCTCATTCACTACTGAATAAGGTACACGAGAAATCTCCTTCTCGGTCTGCTGCCAGTTCTCACCCATAAAACGCTTGATAGAGTACACGGTGTTCTTCGGGTTGGTGATGGCCTGACGCTTAGCAGGGTCACCGATCTTACGCTCACCGTTTTCCACAAAACCAATCACAGAGGGAGTCGTACGCTTGCCCTCGCTGTTGGCAATCACTACAGGCTCGTTACCCTCGAAGACGGCAACGCAGCTGTTGGTAGTTCCTAAATCAATTCCAATAATCTTTCCCATAATTCTTATTATTTTTAATTAATACTCAATGTTAAATTGGACAAAAATCCGCAAACGGAGTGAGCAAACCGTATGCCAAAATGGCCTTTAGTATAAAAAAATGTCTTCTTCACGTCATTTTGGCATAAATTATTTTGTTATATTTCAAAATTGTGCTAACTTTGCACACAGAATTCTTTATTTTAACGACCGTAAGTAATGAAAAAAGCTTTTTTGACAACATGTGTGGCGTTTCTCTTTCTGACAGCCACCGCCCAGGAGAATCCCTATATTGTGAAGACTCGTGGGGCCAAGCAGAAAGCGCAAATGGAATTGGCTGGCGATTCCATCCTTAACCAATTAGAAGATGAAACAGCTCGTGATTTCATCAGTGACAATTTCAGGTTCTACAGTCTCTGCGACTGGCAGGAAGGTATGAAATTCATGGTAATGCCTGAGAAGTATGACCTGGTGGTGAAGACATTTGCCGACGCTGCCACAGGCAAGGACGTGAGCAGTATGTCGCTGCGTCACAAAATTATGATCTACAAGGGGCATGACGAGAGTTCCGACGGTCATCACCGCGTCAACTTCTATTGTCCTGACAACGACAAAGACTATTATTACGAGATTCCAAGCGGCTCGTTCGACGACTATTGCTATAACAAGCTTGGCGTGCCTACGCTGGCTTATTTAGGTGATGTGGACATTGCCCGTGACAAGCTGATGGGAAGGACGATGTACACGAAGTCGCAGTACTATCGTATCGATACCGAGTATGACGGCGACGGATTCATGGATGTGACCGTCGACAAGGACATGGAGGTGAAAGTGGTCGCCGTGGGTGTCGGCACGCGTGCCTATCCTGTGAAGATCATCGTTGAGGACAGGGATGGCAACGAATTCTATCAGAACGTGGCCATCTCGAAGACCAACTGTGGTATGCGCGACGACGAATTCATCATGGACAACGCCAAGTATCTGTTCGGCAACTCGTTTGAGCTGGTGGATGACATTATGGCAGTGAACAGCTATAACTACAAGGCCTACATTGGTCGTGAGGTTCATACGAAGTTCCCCACCACGATGCTCAACGAGGCCACAAAGAAGGTGCAGAATATTCCGCGTATGATCGGTTTCCAGATTGTATCCCTCACTCCGCATAAGAATGACACGAAGTTCACGGCTCAGCTCAAACATTCCATCCTGGGTACCTATTTCTATAAGGATGTGACGCTCGACCAGAAGGGCATCACGGGTACCTCGAAGGACTTCGAGAAGGAGCCTGACGACTACTTCTCTTATCTCTTCGCCCCAGGCCCTGGTAAGAAGATTGAGACCACCGAAGGTAGCCGCAGCATGATCCGTATGGGTCACGTCAGTGTTGGATTCACAGAAGATGAGGTGATGCTGGCCGCTGGTGAGCCAGACGATGTTAAGCATGGTGAGAACGGTCTGTACACCTGGATATTCAAGCGTTCGAACAACAAACTGCTGTATGTGGACTTCAACGGCTCTGGCATCGTGCAGAAGTATTACACAAAGGACGGTCCTAAGGCTAAGTCAGCAAGCAGGGGTAGGGCTACCACAACGAAGAAAAAGAGTTCATCGAGCAGCTGGAAGAACGGCAATGGTACTCCTCTGTAAGACATTGAACATTGAAGATTGAACATTGAAGATTACTGACAGACTGTCAGAATAGATAAAAAAGCCGCTCCTCGATTGAGAAGCGGCTTTGTTTGAGGCGGATCAGACCACCCCGCCCTTCGGGCACCCCTCCTAACTTAGGAGGGGAAGAAGATACTTACTTGTCTTTGAGGGCGTCCATAATCTTTGCCTCGATTTCCTCGCAGAGCTCAGGATTATCCCGCAGGAGATTTTTCGTGGCGTCACGGCCCTGGCCCAGTTTGGAACTACCGTAAGAGAACCATGAACCGCTCTTCTTGATGATCTCAAGCTCGACGCCCAGATCAACGATCTCACCGATCTTGGAGATACCCTCGCCGAAGGTGATCTCGAACTCTGCCTTACGGAAGGGAGGTGCCACCTTGTTCTTCACGACCTTCACGCGCACCTGATTGCCGATGGGCTGGTCGCCGTCTTTCAACGTGGTCACCTTGCGGATGTCCAGACGTACTGAAGCGTAGAACTTGAGGGCGTTACCACCCGTCGTGGTCTCAGGATTGCCAAACGACACGCCGATCTTCTCTCTCAGCTGGTTGATGAAGATGCAGGTGGTGTTGGTCTTGGCGATGGTTGAGGTCAGCTTGCGCAGGGCCTGACTCATCAGACGGGCCTGCAGACCAACGGCCGAGTCACCCATGTCGCCCTCAATTTCCTTTTTCGGGGTCAGGGCTGCCACAGAGTCGATGACGATGATATCGATAGCCGAGCTGCGTATCAGCTGATCTGCTATCTCCAGGGCCTGCTCACCATTGTCGGGCTGAGAGATATACAGGTTATTGATGTCCACACCCAGATGCTCTGCGTAGAAACGATCGAAGGCATGCTCAGCATCGATGAACGCAGCCACACCACCAGCCTTCTGACATTCTGCGATGGCATGGATGGCCAGCGTGGTCTTACCAGACGACTCCGGACCGTAGATCTCTATGATTCGTCCCTTGGGATAGCCGCCGACGCCAAGTGCGGCATTCAGTCCGATACTACCCGTGGGTATCACGTCCACATTCACAATCTTCTCTTCACCCATGCGCATGATGGCGCCTTTGCCGAAGTCCTTTTCGATTTTGGCCATTGCAGCCTGCAGCGCCTTCAGTTTCTGCTGTTGCGGAGTCAGTTGCTCCGTTGATTCTTCTTTCTTTGCCATAGCTTTAGAAATTTAAGAGTTAATACTTATAATTCGAGGTCACCGTCGAACACTTCGTGCCAGGGCAGACCTTGTTTGTTCAGTTGCTCCATGAACGGATCGGGATCGAAATCCTCCACGTTCCACACGCCCGGCTTTTTCCAGATGCCCTTCACGAACATCATCGCACCGATCATGGCGGGTACGCCAGTGGTGTACGACACGCCCTGCATACCAGTCTCCTTGTAGGCCTCCTGGTGCTTGCAGTTGTTATAGACGTAGTAGGTGTGCTCCTGACCGTCCTTGATACCACGGATGCGGCAGCCGATAGAGGTCTCGCCCTCGTAGTTCTCGCCGAGGTCCTGCGGATTGGGCAGCACGGCCTTCAGGAACTGCAGGGGAACGATCTTCACCTTCGCCGTGCCTGAGCCGTCAGCTAACGGTGCTTCGTATTCGATCTCGTCGATACGGCTCATGCCGATGTTCTGGATTACATCGAGGTGCTTCAGATACTGCTCGCCGAAGGTCATCCAGAAGCGTCCCTGCTTGATGGTGGGATAGTTCTTCACCAGTGACTCCAGCTCCTCGTGGTGCAGCAGATACGACTCACGAGGCCCGATGTTGGGGTAGGTGAGGGGCTTGTGGATCTCCAGCGGCTCGGTCTCAATCCACTGACCGTCCTTGTAGTAGAGGCCCTTTTGGGTAATCTCTCGGATGTTGATCTCCGGGTTGAAGTTCGTGGCGAAGGCGTGGTGATGGTCACCGGCATTGCAGTCGACGATGTCCAGGTAGTGGATCTCGTCGAAGTGGTGCTTGGCGGCGTAGGCCGTATAGACGCCACTGACGCCCGGGTCGAAGCCACAGCCGAGGATGGCCGTCAGCCCTGCCTGCTCGAAGCGGTCCTTGTAGGCCCACTGCCATGAGTACTCGAAGTGTGCCTCGTCCTTCGGCTCGTAGTTCGCCGTGTCGAGATAGTTACAGCCGCATGCCAGACAGGCGTCCATGATGGTCAGGTCCTGATAGGGCAGGGCGAGGTTAATCACGAGCTCAGGCTTGTAGTCCGTGAAGAGCGCCTTCAGCTGCTCCACATCGTCGGCATCCACCTGAGCGGTCTTGATGTCCATGTCGTAGCCGGCCTTGTGGATGTCGGCTACAATCTTGTCGCATTTTGCTTTGCGGCGGCTGGCAATCATAAAATCGGTAAACACGTCAGCATTCTGTGCAATCTTGAATGCTGCTACCGTGGCGACGCCACCGGCGCCAATCATTAATACTCTTGACATAATATATACTTTGAACTTTGAACTTTAAACTTTGAACTTTATGATTACTTTGCATGGATTTCATCGGCCGAGATGCCGAGGGCGGCCATGAGGGAGTAGCCAAGGATCTCCTGACGGAAATTGCCGCCCGGCTTGGGCTCCATGGCGAACACGGTAATGCGCTTTTCGTCGTCATCGACACGGTTGAGCACCTCGCGTACCTTATTATATATATAAGGATCCTCGGCGTTGGGAATCACCATCACCCGCTTCACTTTCTTCTGGGCCGTCACCAGCCGCAGGGCTTCTGTCAGATAGTCCTCGCTGTCGGCGATGGCCTCGATGGGGATGGCGCTGATGACGAACTCCCCCAGATGGTCCTTGAACGCCTTGCCGTCGAGCTCATCGGCATAGTTGCCTGGGGCAAAGTTGTCCAGCTGCGCCTTGTCTTTCCGGTGAGCCAGCACCACGAGAGTCTCATGCCCACCCGCCCGGAGTCCGCCGTCGAGGGCTACGCAGTCCACCCACTTGGCCAGATCGGCCTTGGGGATGCGACGGCCCAGCATGCGCTCGAAGTTCACGATGAGGTTGAATGCGACCTTGTCCACATAGTCCGCATCGACGAGCATCACGTTTTCACTCCATTTCGTCTCCTGTTGGTTGTTGTTCATATCTGAGTGCAAAGTTACGAAAAAGAAGTGAAAAGTGAATAGTGAAAAGTGAAAAATTTGCTGCCGCCGTGCAAAAAATCGTAAATAGTAAATCGTAAATCGTAAATAATTGCTATCTTTGCAGTCAAATTAAGAACAATTTAATAACTCAGATTCAAAATGTCAACATTATCGATTGCGATTATCATCGTCTTCTGTATCGGCTATTTCTTTATAGCCATAGAGAGTGTGACGAAAATCAACAAGGCAGCCATTGCGCTGCTGATGTTTGTGGCCACCTGGACACTCTTCATGATTGATCCGGGCAGTTATATTGCCGCTGCCGTAGGCGAGATGAAGGCCTTGGAAGTCAGTCACGTCATCGAGCACCACCTCGGCAGCACGGGCACGACGCTCTTCTTCCTGATGGGAGCCATGACCATTGTCGAACTGGTGGACCAGAACGGCGGCTTCAATTTCGTGCGTGACACGCTGCAGACGAAGAGCAAGAAGGCGCTGCTGTGGCGTATTGCCTGCATGACGTTCATCCTCTCGGCCATCCTCGACAACCTGACCACGTCGATCGTGATGATCATGATCCTGCGCAAGCTCGTCGACGACAAGAAAGACCGTCTCATCTATGCCTCCCTCGTGGTGATTGCCGCCAATTCCGGCGGCGCCTTCTCACCCATCGGCGACGTCACGACGATCATGCTCTGGAACAAAGGTGTCATCACCGCAGCAGGTGTCATCACTGAGATCTTCATCCCCTCGGTGGTGTCGATGGTCATTCCCGCCTACATCCTCTCCCTCTCGCTGAAGGGAAAGCTTGAGATACAGCAGGCGGAGGAGGCCGCCGTCGACGAGTCAGACAGCCTGTCTGCGGGTCAGCGCAAGTCGATCTTCTTCCTCGGTGTGGGCGGACTGATCTTCGTGCCCATCTTCAAGACCATCACCCATCTGCCGCCATTTGTGGGCATCCTGCTCGTTTTAGGCGTGCTCTGGACGGTCACGGAGATCTTCTACACGAGTATCCATCAGGAGAGTGAAGACACGGCCAACAACACCAATACGCAGAAACGCGTGTCGAAGATGCTGTCTCGAATCGACATGGACACCATCCTCTTCTTCCTCGGCATCCTGATGGCCGTAGGCTGTCTGGAGACCATCGGTGCCCTGACGCTGCTGGGTCAGACACTCGACGTCACCTTTGCGGGTAATCACTATCTCGTCACGGGCATCATCGGCGTCCTCTCGTCGATTGTCGACAATGTGCCGCTCGTGGCTGGTTGCATGGGTATGTATCCTGTGCAGGCTGCCGGCGACATGGCCGTCGACGGCATCTTCTGGCAGCTGCTGGCCTACTGTGCCGGTGTTGGCGGCTCGATGCTCATCATCGGCTCTGCTGCCGGTGTGGTGGTCATGGGCCTTGAGAAGATCACCTTCGGCTGGTATATGAAGAAGATCACGTGGGTGGCCTTCGCGGGCTACCTCGCCGGTATCTTCTGTTATTGGGTCATTCGTACGTTCATCATGGGATAAGCTGACATTGTAGCGTTGTAGCGTTGTTGCGTTGTTGCATTGTTGCGTTGCACATAAAAAAGCCAAGGGCGTTTCACAACGGCCTTGGCTTAAACGTTCAAAATAAAAAATGAAAAACAATTTTTCAGCCACTCATTTCACAACGTATGGAAAAGCATATCGAAAGCCTGACTTATTTTCTTATCGTTGATGTATTTCTCATTCTCAGCACCGATCTCAACCATGGCCATGTAGTGAATCAGAGACACATAGAAGTCCTTGAATGCCATGCAAGGTTCAGGCATGAAGAAATCATCCACCTTTTGAATGCCCATCCTCTCAATCAACCGGGCAAGCACGTAGGCGAAATACATCGAGGTATTATTCTCAGACCGTGGTGCCCACGTAGAGATGACTCCAGATAACTGAAGGATGCCCCTTTTCCTATACGTGACTGCGATGATTTTCAGCGCAGCACGATAGCCGAACAGTTCATCTTCAAACGTACAGAATTTATCGTTCACATTTCTGAATTGCTCACCCTGCCAATGATTCTTGTCGCTCCTTCTGATGTTCAGATGGTTCTTTTGGCGGATACCCAAGGGGAGGGATTTTCCCTCGCCCTTGGCATTAATCTTTGAATTTTTGTCTATCATATTGTTTTACCTTTTTCTGTTTTTTTATACTTACGTGGTTTACCTTTCTCGTCCACATTGATGAGCCCGTCTTTCTGCCAGCGGCTGACGAGTACACGGCCGTAACTGTTCGAAATTCCCAAGGTCTTCTGGAGAGATGCTATCGTAAACTCTTCAGGCAGCTGAGCCAGCTGCTGAACGGTCTTCGTGTGGATGTTCTCAGCAGACTCCTCGGCAATCAGCTGGTCGCTGCCGACAACATACTTCTCAGTCATCCTGCCGAAGAACACCTTCTGCGAGAACAGCTGCACTTCCATGAACAGCTCACAGAGATCCAGGTCGTGCTGGTCGATGCTCAGCTTGTGGTCCTTCACCCACTCCTCCCAATGCCGCATGATGATGAACGGCACGGAGCAATGGATCCCGTAGTAGCAGACTCGCTTGATGAGAAACTCCAGGGCATCATCGTCGGTCGCACTGACGATATCCATCAGGTCGCTCGTCCACTTCCAGGCGCAATGCACGACAGGCTCTATAGGCAGCTCGCCCTTGCAACTGTCCAGGCGGTTGGCCCACATTTTCAGCGTCTCGTTGTAGGCCTGAATCTGCCTGGCGTTATTGCTATAGGCCATCATCTTATGCTTCTGAGGAGCCAGCGGAATGACTGCCAGACGGGTGGAGAGTCCGGAACCGAAGTTCGCCCTGGTCACCTTGCGGTAGAGGGAATAGGCCGTGCCTGTATAGAGGAAGTTCCAGTACACGTCGAACGGACCCGACACGGAATCGTTGTTACGATACATCTGGTCGTCACGCTCGTTGTGGAAGGCCTTCAGCTCAAACACGCCCTTGTCGATCCACTGGCCGCCCTTGCTGGCAAGCAGCTGCGACTCGAGCTCGGCGTCGAAGGTGAAGAGGTGCAGATGCACCATCTCCCCGTCGATCTCCTCGACGTTGTTCACCATGTCCTCGATGAAGACGTTGTTGGCCGTGCGGGCACCGTGAATCCTGACCTTGGAATCCACATAGTTCACCTTCACCTTGTCCTTATCCTTGGCATCGGCGTTAGCCTTCTTTTCTTTCTTCATCTTGTTGATGGAGTCGTGATAGGCCTTGTCCTGTGCCATGATGGGACTGAGGATCAGCTTGACCAGCGTCCCTATGCCGCTCTTACCCGTGGCCGGGTCTGCGATGATGAAGACCTCGTAGTTCAGACGGCGGGGGATCTCCGGCTCATGGTAGTGATGATAGAAACACCTCGTGGCGAGCGTGCCGTAGAGGCAGGCACCGCCGAACAGCACGGCCGGATAGGAAGAGACACCGAACTTATACGTCAGCTCCTTCATGCAGGGATAATACTTGAAGAGCGCCTTGAACGACTCGCCGAACTTCTGATACTGCTCAAAGACGGTGTCCTTGCTCATCTGGTTCGGATCCGACTTGTGGATCGCCTCAGCGTGCTTCTTCAGCACCTTCTGGAACACCTTGGGCATGTAGGTGGTGTACTTGTAGGCCAGGGCATCCTTCACGTCCCGTTCCACATTGTCACCCTCCCTGATCAGGTCCTTGACGAACTTCTGCTTCAGCAGATAGTACCACACGGCCTTGGGATTGTTCTCCACGACGTGGCGCATGTCGCGGGCCAGGCGCATCATCTGGTCATGACGCTCACCCTCCTTGATGCCCACCTCATCCAGCCACTCATTGACGAGGATATTCACCCGGATGCCCTTGTAGGAAAGGCTTTCGAGCGATTCGTCCACTTCGACGAAGTCTTTCTCCCTGACCTGCCTGAGGCAGTCCCTGAGCCAGGCGTCTATGTTGTTATCATCAACAGACTTTCCCTGATGATCAGCGCCGCTCCCAGCAGCCCCGTCAGCAAATAGATCAAGATCAGCAGAACCATCGCAGTAGCGACCATTCCATTTATCAACGAACGATTGATTCTCATAAGTAATAATCTGGGGATTAATTAACAGGATATCTTCATAGGTGGAAACGAACGTCAGACGCGACGCGTCCTTACATTTCTTATCCACCTCCACCCCGAACTCCCTGGCAAAGGCCGCCTGGTTCTGGGCCAGGTTGCCCCGCTCTGCCGAAGCGGGGAACACCATCTTCAGGCCCCTGCCGCTCGGTGAGACGAAGGCCATCAACGGCGACCACGCCATGACATTCCTTCTCAGCAGGTCCTGCCAGAGTTTCCGGGGATCGTCCACGTGGTCTATGTCCACGATGAAGAGGCCGTTCATCACCACATGCTCCTGATGTCGCCAGGCACCGTCGCCGTGGTCCTTCCCGTCACGGTCAACCCACCGGTGGGTCTTAAAAGCCTTTGCCTGGAACACCACGCCGGGCAGGGAGTTCTTCAGTTCTCCTATCTCTTTTTTCTTTTTATTGGCCAATGTGGCGTCGCCATGCGCTTCAAACACGGCGACCTGTGGCAGACCCTCGCGGTATGCAGTAACCTTACGCCTGACCTCCTCGTCCTTGAAGAGGCCGGTAAGGTTGTCCAGCGATCCGACAGGAACGGTAGGCGTTCCTCTCTTTATTTCTGCACAGATTGCCATGAAGAGACATCAATGTTTAGCGTTTCACCTAACTTCCTAACCAATTCGGTCAGAACATCCCTGACAAAGAGGTTCCAATCGTCGGCAGGCAGACCTTCCAGATAGCGCTCGTGCGCCCAGTCATTGTAAAGCTTGCCTGTCAGAGCCTGCATCTTCGGGTCACGGGTGGCGAAGATGAGAACATTGTACATTTCTTCCATGAGGTAGCCGCATCCCTCCTTAAAGGAGCGGATGCAGTGCCAGTAGCTTTGGGCCAGATCCGGATTCTGCTTATAGACATCCATGATGGCCTTCTCTTTAGCGTTCATTTTCTTCCACATATAATAAGCAGTTTAAATGATTATTTACACGAATTACCATCAATTACCATGAATTATCCATGCGCTCGGCTTTGCCGCTTGCTACCAACGGGATGCAAGAATTATTATATGAACATTACATGGCAATTATATGGCAATTACATGTTAAACAGAAATCTTCACTATTTAATTGAATTGATGGCTTTATACATTTTACTCATGACATCGGAAACCTCCATGAAGAGCTTGTCTTTCGATTGGTTTCCGTCCAAAGAGAGAATAGCCTTGATGGAACCGTCCTTCTTCGAATGATAGACCTTGATCTTCTCACCGTCCTGAAAGCACAGCCCGGAGGATTGGAATTTCAATTGCTTGTGAGCCTTTGGCCCCAACTCCTTGATCACTTTGTCAATCATCTGGCCGTAGGGATCAGCAGCATTGGAGTCCACGCTCATGTTCAGGCAGAGCGACGATGACTTTTCACCGGGAGTTTTTGAAACCTTGAAGTTTTTCTGCTCGATGATCCTTTCCCTTTTCAGTTCAGGTCTTTGGACTACCGAGGTCACCAAATATACTCCTTCCTCATGCCAGCCTTCCAGTCTGGCCCGACTCGAAATATCGGGCTTCCTACTGGGGCGTGCTGAATACGTCTCATCCTTGGAAGGCTCAGCCAGTATTACCTTTTTCTCTTCAGTCTTACTCATGATTATCAGTTTTTTTCTCCTCACTCTTCTTGTAGTTCCTGAGATACTTCACCACTCTCTTCAAGATGACCGGCAACATCGGCAGGAACACCTTCATTATTTTTGCTACCATAACTTATAAATTTTATGTTCTTATGTTCTTATGTCTAAAAAAGTTATTTTGTCTTCTTCAGCAGAAACAGCAGATAGTCCTTTGTCTCGTCCAGCAGTTCTATCCCCAACTGGAAGTACTCCTGGTCTGTGTCGAGTTTCAGCAGTTCTATCAGCTTGTTGCACAGCTCGGCATTGTTGAACAGCAGTCCGTTAGACCCCGGCTTGAACTTCACCTCGATCCCCCGCTGACGGTTAAACATCAGCACTACGTCCTTGGTCTTCCTACTGCGTGTCACCAGCATGTGAGTAGATAGTTTCTTGGCCACCATTTTCGAGTGTTCCACGTTCAGCGTCAACCGCTTGGTACCCCGCAGACACAGCGAACAAGTATCCTTCGGCAGCCCCGTGCAGGAAGTCTTCATCGGCACTTCGATCACTTCCAGGTCGAGACCGCTCAGCTGCACTGCCTCGCTGTGCTCGGCCCGTTTCTGTTTGAGCTGCGAGACCCATTCCTTGTTCAGGGTCAGCCAGAACTCCTTGCCGAAGATCCCTTTCGGATAGATGAAGGCCTGGGGTATCACAGCGTCGGCCCTTGTCAGAACAAGGTAGTCCTCCAGATTCTTGGGGTTGAACGTCATGCGGTTCTCATTGTAGTACTTTTCGAACACCGCGAAGGCGTCCTGATTGTTCATGAACTTCTTAAAGTCCCTGATTTCTGTTTGTGTCATAAGCACAGTGTTTATTTTACGTCGCCCCCTTTCAGGCGACCTTTTAAAAGTGAATAAATAAATTAATGTACGTGTGAAAAATCTCACAAAAGGGACAGTCCCTTCTGTGAGAAAAAGAGAGTATTTTCAGCCTTTCAGTTTGTATCAATAAATGTAGCAGAGCGACTGCAAATGATCTGAGCGTCCTCAGGTTTGCACCGCAAAATTAGGCACAAAAAAAAGCACATGCAAGCTTTCACGCCACAACTTTCCGTCGCGGCGCGATATAGTAAACTGAGCGTTTACACCTACTCATCAAAGAGGTCGCGAACACGCACATTTAGCGCATCTGCGACCTCATGCAGCCGACTCACTAAGACATCGCGCTGACCATTTATCCAATAATTAACTGTCTGACGGCTGACACCGATCTGGCTGGCCAGCCATGCGTCACTCACGTTTTTTTCATCATCACTCTGCGCAGGTTCAGCTGCGACTCATACTTTACTTTTTTCATTGTTTGTTTGTTTTTAAAATGTTTATATTATTAGCCTCACCACCAGAATTGGCAGTGAGGCTAAAGTTTGCAACATAGAAGGTCTCATACCATCAGTTGCAAAAAATCAGAGGGACAGGTCATTGATTTCAAAAAACAATCAATCTGTCCCCATGATCTTCTAATAACCAATCTAATGCCGAAATAATATGTATCGTCTTTCCGTCAATCTCAACATCGCGTGTCTGTGTGAAAGCAATAAGCGTCAGACGGTTGCAGGAAAGCGCATCGGATGCCTTAACGAGTGAAGAGGTTTCACGGTCATACGCTCGTCGGCTGTCAATCTCGTAGGCTACCTGTATCAGTTCCACGGCTCTGCTTTTGTCACAGACCACAAAGTCGATCTCCTTTGCCCTTGGTGCGGGTTTGTGGTAGTATACATCATAGAAATCGTAGGCACAACGTCTCAGCAGTTCAATATAGACAACGTTCTCCAGTCGCCAGCCGAGGTTCTCAGGAGCCAGTGCGTTATCGCGGTTTCCCTGCAAACCTGTATCAACAATGTATGCCTTTTGGTTGCGTATGCGTTCCTTACTCTTGAAGGAATGGCGTGTGAGCAACTGAATCAGGAAGGCCTGGCAAAGATAATCCACGTATTTCTTCGCCGTCTTATCGGTAATGCCGAGCAAATCGGACATCTCATCGTAGTTGACTTCCTGGCAGGCATTGTTGATGAGGTGATGGGCGAGTTTGCGCAGTGCCTCGATGTTGCGTATCTTGAAGCGCTTCTGGATGTCTTTCCGCATGATGGCTTCTATCAGGCTCTGCACGTAAGCCCGCTTGTTGCGAAGTCCCTGCATCTCTGGAAAGCCGCCATCGTGGATGTAGTCCATAAAGGCCCGTTTGCGCTCAGCATCGGCCTTGGTGGTGATGCCTTGCATGTCAATCCTATGATATTGGCAATATTCCAGGAAGGAGAATGGATAAAGGTGTATTTCGTTGTAACGCCCTGTGAGGTGCGTGGCCAGTTCGCCGCTGAGCAACTTGGCATTGCTGCCTGTGACGAAGATATGCAGGTCGGTGCGTAGCAGGCGGTTCACAAACAGGTACCACCCGTCAACATCCTGTATCTCGTCGAGCACCAGATAAGGAATGTCGGTGCCATAGAGTTGATATACGCACGAAAGCACCGTACTGAGGTCTTCCGTCTTCATGTCTGCCAGACGGTCATCGTCAAGGTTGACGTAGCCGTAGCGGATGCCTCGCTCCAGTAGCACCTTATGGCAGAGTGTGGATTTACCGCTCCGACGCACACCGATAACAACCTGAGCCATCTTCGTGTCGAACTCGAAAAGCGACTCCTCCTTGCGGGCCACCCACTTCTGAGGCTTGTAGCCCTTGATTTCCTCCTGTTGCTCAGCCAGTACTTGAAGTATTATCTTCTCGTCTATCATAATTTAATGTATTTGCTTTTACGCCTGCAAAGATACAAATAATTATTTAGATTCCGATAAAATGCAGATTTTTTTTGAATAAAATACGATAAAATAAGATATAAACGCTCGAGAAATACGATAAAAGATACGAAAAAAAAGACTTGCACGTGTACCAGATTAGTATTTCATAGTATTAGATTAAAGTTAGTTTGAGGAAGCCGCCGGCATGTGAATGTCGACGGCTTTAGCAAGATTAAGGGGGCTTTGATTTCAAAAAACAATCAATCTGTCCCCATGATCTTCTACAGCCGCAACTGCGACTCATACTTTACTTTTTTCATTGTTTGTTTGTTTTTAAAATGTTTATACGAATAGCCTCACCACCAAGATTGGCAGTGAGGCTAAAAAGTTGTTTTACTTGTAAACGTTAATGCGAGACACAAAGGGGTCAGGCACCTCTGTGTCTGGATAAACGTGCTATCACTTGGCCTTATAGGCTGCGATGCGCTTTGCCACGTTGTCCTTAATGTTGTTGTAGAAGATGGAGTAGTCGTCCTGGTGATAACTCTGCGGTCCGGCGAACTCTACCATTTCATTGGGTACAGCTTTGGCGTTCGTGATGACGGTGCCACGG
>CACYQO010000023.1 GCA_902776545.1 uncultured Prevotellaceae bacterium
TTATTAGTTAACAATATGTAATATAAAAAGAAATATTTTCATTTGAAACCTATCTTGAATGTTAATGAATTTAACTATATTTTTACCGAACTATTGTAATTATTTGACGCTGCAAAGTTATGAATTGTTGCAGAAACTACCAAATATCTGGGATATTCTTTGCAAGCAAAGCGACCAGAGGTCGAGCGCTGCATCAATTAGTGACGAATGGCCTTTATTTATGAATATACTCCTTGACATTTCTGGCCTTTCTTGATAAGTACTGTCTTTGAGAAGAACTTCGACGGCACGCGCTCATGTGTCTTGAAGTATTCTTCCTGAATATCCTGTGGATAGTCGTGAATCCACCATACGGGATTTTTCACCAACGGAATCAGGATCACCGCCGTAAAGGCAATGGTCATCACAATGATTTCTATGATGATAATAGTCCAATTCATCTTTTATTTTTTTAACTTTGACGCTGCAAAGGTACGCATAGTTGCGTGCATCGCCAAAAATCTGGGATAATCAGCACAGATTTGTGACGAATGGCATAAACATTTCATAGAATATACAGGGCTATTGCGGCACAGGCTTCGGCATGACGGATGGTCATTATAATCCTAATTTAGTTTTGTTTCTCTAAGTAATCAAACAGTTCAATGGTTCCGGCATCCTCCTCGACATTAAGGGACGGGACTATCTCCACCATCCTTGTTGTGCCACTTGTCTTATTGACATAGAAATGTACAAAGGCACCTGTATAGCTGCGAAATATCACTTGATACGCAGAGTCCGTCTCTTCACCCATCGTCAGATACATGATATCTGGATTATCCTTTGCCACGCTCCAGTCATACGCGCTATGGCAATAGTTGTTTATCCCTTCGTAAGCCATATCTTCCGTAATGGTTCTTAGCGTATCTTCCGTCTGCACATCTGTGGACTGTGTATCATTCACCTTATTATTGCATGAGCATAAAAGCAAGGCTACAAAAGCGAATGTAAAGGTTATATACTTCATTGGATTTCTTCTAAAGTGCCTGTTTCTGAATCAATGATAAACCCACGAACCACGATATCCTTCGGCACCAACGGATGCGTCTGGTGTCCATACACGAGAGTACCGCCAGCTTCTTGTCTGGGTACTTGTCGGTCAGATACTTCTCGTAGTCTTTTTGTGCTACGAAACTCTTATTGAAGTCGATAATCTGGTCTATCATACTAAAACTTATTAAATCAAAGGCCAAAGGTACTCATTTTTAGCCAATTATTTGTAATTTTGCCCGCAATATTAATAAAAGTTTAAATATGAACGAGAAATTTCCCTATGGTTACGATGTGAATGCATCATCGTAAAGGGCCATGAGGCGGGCGATAACGTTTCAATGAATTCACCTAATTTATGACGAATGAAAAGGATTTTAATGATGCTAACGATGCCCATATTTTGGGTGATGGCAACCGATTCCATCAACGGTTCTATAGTTGATAAGCATTCGGAGGCTTATATCCGTCAGCGTATCGACACCATCTACAAGTTCGTAGGCAAGATTACTTATGATGCTGAAGGAAACCGTGATTATAACTATAGTCCTTTCAATCTTGACAGTGCCTACTGCTCCGAACGTTATTATGCTCTGATGCAGCAGGCTTCGGCTATTTGTGACGAGACGGGTGACATCCTTTATGACTACGATTACTGGGTATGCGGACAGGACATCTCTGATGACTGGAGATACAAGGTGACGAAGGTCTATCAATTCACAGACTCTATGGCTCTTGTTGACATGATCATCCACAATTTCGGCGATTCAGAAAACACTATCGCCCTGCGCTTTGAACGTGATGACTGGTATATCGACGATTTCAGTCCTTCTGATGACGGTAATGATGACAAGGCTTCTCTCCGTCGTGTGATTAAACAGGGCAAGGAGGCTCATGAAAAGGCAAAGGCGCTTGCCGGCGATTGGGGCTGGGTAGGGGAAGATTGTCCAGAACTATTATTGGATATGGAGATGACTGACAAGGGACTGAGGGCAAAGCAGTGTGATGTCTATCGCATGTACGGCTTCGACCATACCACGATTACCTTTGATGGCGAGCATCTGACTGTGACAGAGGGTGCCGACGACGAGCTTTCTTCGGAGAACCATATCCGCTTGTTCCTCCATCTTGACGGGAATGGTGATTTGGTGGGTGACTGTTCTATCAGCCACCGCCTGGCCAGCAAGGGTTATGACGGCCCTATCAGGTTACGCAAGGGGTATTTCTATTATCGTGACGGTAAGTGAAGATACAGGTATTACAGGTGTAAAAGATGACTCACAACCTGCCACAGGCAAATATTACAACCTGAATGGTCAGGAAGTAGAGCGCCCGACGAAAGGAGTATTCATTCATAACGGTCAGAAAATAGTATTTCCATTTTAGATGACTACTGCCGTTCCGCTGGTGGCTACCATAAGCATAGCTTCAATCTGTGGGGTTCTTTGCAGAGCAAAGCGTCTCCTTCGTCGCCGAGCGGTTGAGAGTATCTATTAAAACCTTTTTCATTTCCTATCTTGATTATTTGTTTTCAAACCCAAAGAACTCTTTCAGTCCCTTTTTCTCTTTCAGGTCATCAGGGGTGAAGCCATAATGTTTCGCTGAAGCAAGGGTTATGACGCGTTCAAGGAATTCGTCGTAGGAGAAGTCGAACCATTCCTTGGGGATAGCCACGTTGATGGTTCCACCGCCGTAGTGACTGCCCTCGTCCCAGGCTTCATCAAGCTCAGCCTCGTAAGTCCCGTCCTCCTTCAGGTTGAAGCAGTAGTGACTGGCCCATTCTTCCATTCCCTCAACATAGTGGCCTTCGAAATGCGGGGCAGAATGGGATTTCGGGGAATAGGCAGAAGAGCCTTTCCTCGCCATTCTGTCATAGACCATGAACTTCACCACTTTATGAGTTCCTATTTCTGCCATAATTATCTTTCTTTAGTACCATTTGTGCCCATGCTCCTTGCAATAGTCAATCGCAGGCTGGTAGCCTTGGAAGGTGGCCTTGTGAATCCACTTCAGGCCACAAATTTCTTGTTGAATTCAATAATCTGGTCTATCATATCACAAAACATATTAAATCTGCGTGTAAAGGTACGAAAAAAAGAGAATATTTCGTAACTTTGTGTCCAATTATTAACAAAAGTTGATTCTTGACGCGACTCGGCCAATTCTGAGCACGCTCATTTTGGTTCTCGCTGCTCCAAGAATCTCCGATACTTTAATGATTTCAGATAGTTATGGCATATATGAATCGTTTTAGCCAGTCTGACGAAGGACGGCGCGACGAACTTATCCGCATCATCGAACACAGCGTTGAGAGACCTATGACGAGGATTTCTTATGTTTCACATATATAATTTAAGGTACGCGAAGATAAGTGACAGAAACTATCAATAGAACGGACTTTTGCCGCAAATCAGTGCCAAATTACTGGCACAATAATGGCACAGAGCAGCGTAACTCGCTGTTTCCGACTCCCAATTAGTAGATGGTGCAAAGATTATGTGCCAGATCCAGACCAGTGTGTTCGACGAGAGCTTTTCCTGTCAAAATTCTTCAAGGGTGTTGCTGAGGATGGAGGTACTGTTGCTGAGCATGCGGACGAACTCCTTGGTGGAATTCTTCACATAGGTATTCTTCAGCAGGTGGATACAGCCCTGCATCTCCTTGTCAGGGGTGTCGGTATCGACAATCGGGATGGCTTTCAAGCCGTTCTCGCCCACGACGGTACTCTCGCTGAGAATGGTGACGTAGTTCGACTCGCGTACCAGTCGGAAAAGCAGATAGACGGTATTCATTTCCACCTTAATCTTATAGTGGTAGTCGTGGTCGGCGATGGCGTGACGGAAGGCAGAACGTGCCTGAGTGCCCCGCCGTGTGAGGGCAAGGTCATAGCGTTGGAGTTCTTCGAGAGTAATGGTGGTACGGTTGGCGAGGGCGTGGTGCTGGTTGACGATTGCCGCCAGACGGTGATGGAAGAGCACGCGGCTCTCGATCTTCGGGTTGGCGACCGTCGGACGGAAGGCCAGCACGAAATCGAACTCATGGTTCTCGAGCTGCGCGATGAGCTCAGCCATTGTGGACTGGGTGACGTTCATCTTTACATGGGGATATTTGCGCAGGAAGGCAGTGACGGTCTCGGCCATGATGCTGGCGAAGGAGAAGGTGACGCCGATGTTGAGCTCGCCGCCCACGAGATGCTTGAGTTCATCGAGACGCAACAGGCAGTTGTCTGCCGACATCAGCGTCTCCTTGGCCAACGGCAGAAGTGTCTCTCCAGCCTCTGTAAGTGACACTTCGTGGCTGTTGCGCAGGAAAAGTGGCTGCTGGAAGTCATTCTCCAACTGGAGAATCTGGTGAGAGAGGGTGCTCTGGGTGATGAACAGTTCCTTCGCAGCCATTGAGAAATTGAGCGTTTCGGCCAGTTTTACGAAATATTTCAGTTGTCTCAGTTCCATATTTTTTTGCTCAAGATTGTTATTTGGGTGCAAATATACGCATTTTTGTCATATCTGCAAAGCATTTGGCGTATAAAAACGCTTGGCTATCGAAAATTTCGATAGCGGGCTGCATCACTATTCATAACCAATCGTTGCAGAATCGTTAAAATCGCCGTACCTTTGCACCGTCAAAAGAAAACAAGTATAACAATTAAGGATTAAGATTATGATTACATTGATGGAAATGGGCTTGATGCTCGCAGCAGGAACAGTTTTTAGCACTTGGATGGCAAAACACGACAACCTGGAGGTCCGCTAACCTTCAGGTTGTTTTTTTGCAAATTGTCCGATAGGAGGGTGTGTCAAAATAAAGTTTCATATATTATGATTTTGAGCTATGGCAAAGGTACTCTTAATTAACGGAAGCCCCAGAGAGAATGGTAATACGTTCACTGCTCTGAGTGAAGTAGCAAAGACACTGAACGAAGAGGGCTTAGAGACAGAGATTATCAGCATCGGCAAGCAGGCTGTGCAAGGTTGCATTGCGTGTGGCATGTGTGGCAGGAATGGTGCAAGATGTACCTTCCGCGATGATTTATATTATAAGGTATGGAGAGTCGTGAAGGATGGTATCGATGGACTGGTCATCGGCTCACCCGTGTATTATGGCGGTCCTAATGGTTCTCTCTGTGCCTTGCTCGATCGTGTGTTTTACTCATTGGGCAATGAGTTGAAGTTCAAACCGGGTGCAAGTGTGGTCGTCTGCCGCAGGGGTGGGGCTTCTGCTGCCTTTGACCGTCTGAACAAGTACTTCACCATCCTGAATATGCCCGTAGTAAGCTCACAATATTGGAATATGCTCTATGGCCAGACACCAGGTCAGGTAGCAAAGGATGAAGAGGGAATGCAGACCATGCGGACGCTTGGGCGTAACATGGCTTGGATGATTCGAAAGCTTAATGTCAGTGAGGACGGACATCCGGAGTTGGAGAGTCCGCTGAGAACTAACTTCATCAGATAAAAGCTGCTGGCGGCTGGCGACAAGGAGAAAAGCAATGCCATGAGAGTGATACCCCCAAGAAGATGTATGCTGCCGTGCTGATTTGGATGCAAAAGCAAAGAATTATCGATAAGAAACGAGAAAGTACTTAACTCACCCGATAACCGTCAGCAAGACGTTTGAGGAGTTCGATGAGCACTTGCCAGATATCCTCTATGGTCGCCAATTCCACACGTTCGCTTGTTGAATGCGGTTCTACGATACGTGGGCCGATGCTGGCAATCTGAATACCAGGATAGTGCTCGACGAAGAACCCGGCTTCAAGCACGAAGTGCATGGCTACCATTCGTGGGCGCCAGCCCAGCACATCTTGGAACGTGTCGGAAGTGAGCTGCAGGAATGCAGACTGTTGGTCTTCCTGCCAGGCAGGAGCCGACATCACCATCTCCGATTTTGCCCCATTTTCAGCAAAGACATCGGCAATCTTGCGGCTCAGTTCCTTCATGTCGGAGTCGATGAAACTACGCGTATGGGTGGAAATGAAGATACAATCCTCTTCTGTCTGAATACGCCCGATGTTGTTGGAGGTCTCAACGGTGTCTTCCATTGACTCACTCATCTTGATTACTCCCTGTGGAACCTGCTCCAGGCAGGTCATCATAATGTTGATGGCTTCAGGATCGATGACAATATTCTGAGGGGGACATTCGCTAATGGTGCAGCGGATATTGGGGTCCGTATCGCCGTATTGCTTGTGCATCTGCTCGTTGATTTCATTCACTTGCTCCATTAAGAAATCTTGGGCGTCTGATGGCATGTGGATGATGATGTTCCCCGACGATGCGATGGAAGCATTTGCTTCACCGATATTGATAGAAGCTACCTCTATATCGTGTTTGGTGCGGATGGCATCCAAAATCTTCCACGCCAGCTTGACGGCACTGCACCGTCCCTTGTTGATGTCGACGCCAGAATGACCGCCCAGACCACCATTGATGTTGATGGAGTACTCGGAGCGCTCCCCGTTAATCGGGGAGGCGGCATCCGTCAGAGGGTTTATACGTTTAAACGGGATGCGATGGAACTGCAGGCAAGCACCAGCTGCACCCGTCGTGATGGTGTCATAGTCTTCCGAATCAAGATTGATTACCTTGCGACCCTTCAGGAAGTCCCTGCTCAGCTGTGAAGCTCCTGACATGCCGTCCTCCTCATTAGTGGTGGTAATGACCTCCAGTGGCCCGTGCTTAATCTCGGAACTCTCCAACACAGCAAGTGCCATTGACAGTCCGATACCGTTGTCAGCACCCAGCGATGTGCCTCGCGCCTTCATCCATCCATTCTCAATGTAGGCATCGATAGGCGTGTTAAGCGGATCACTCATACCCACGCAAACCATATCCATGTGGTTGAGCAGTACGACAGGCTCTGCACCCTCATATCCCTGTGTAGCAGGCTTGCTGATGACGACGCAGTTCTCCTTGTCGCGCTTATAGGGCAGATTCAGCCGCTCTGCAAATCGGCATAGATAGTCAGCAACTCGCTCTTCATGGTGCGAAGGGCGTGGAATCTGGTTCAGTTCCTTAAAGATCTGGAACACACGTTCTGTTGTAGTTTTCATATTCTTCTTTTGCACTGCAAAATTACGAAATATAATCGAAATAATGCACATTTTTCCATATTTCTTGTTTTTCTCGCATATTTTTGTTAATTTTGAACCGATAAAAAGAATACTACATCCCGATTATATCGACTCAGACTCGTTTCTTATGTTTCCCATTTCACAAATCTTATTAAATCTATTGGCAAAGTTACTGATTTCTAATCGATTTTTCGTACTTTTGCACCAAATATTATAATACTTTATGATTTAAGGAGTTATGAAGGTACTGAAGAAATTATTGATGACGGCGATGATGGTCGCTGCAAGTGTGGGGCTGACGACGGCCCAGACTGTTCAAAAACAAGTAGTGGAAGAAGGCGGTACAGGTCCGTTCAAGTCGGAAGTGGTGGGCGATGCCTCCTGTCCGGGTTTTACGGTGTATCGTCCCCAGAACTTGAAAGAGATTGTGGCCAAGCAGGGTGCTCTGCCCGTGATTGTCTATGCCAACGGTGCCTGCTTCAACAACAATGTGGAGATGCGCCTACTGTTGAGCGAAGTGGCCTCCTATGGTTATGTGGCTGCTGCCATCGGTCCGTACGACGAGGCAGATGTGATGGCACAGTGGAGGGGCGTGCTGAAGTCGGCATATCCTGAAACCAAGGGTGATGTCATCATGGCCAATGGTGAGAAGATTCTGCCTCTGACGCCCGAGGAGAAGAAAGCCCGTGAGGAGGAACAGGCCAAGCAGAGAGAGTTGGCTGCAAAGGCTGCCAAGAAGAATAAGAAGCAGCAGGCTCCCGCCGTTCCGCAGTTCCGCACATATCCCAAGATGCTGCTCGAGGTGCTCGACTGGCTGACGGAGCAGAATGCCACCCAAGGCTCGGAATACTATCATTGCCTCGCTCTCGACCATGTGGCAGCGATGGGACAGTCGTGCGGTGGTGCCCAGGTGCTGGGTGTGGCCTACGATCCCCGCATCAAGACCTGCGTGATGCTGAACTCTGGTATCGGCGATATGGAGATGATGGGTACGACGAAGGATAATCTGAAGAACCTTCACACGCCGATGTTCTATATGATCGGTGGTCCTGGCGACATTGCCTACGCCAATGCCCAGAAGGATTACGAGCGCATAGCCGACAATATCCCCGTGGTGATGTTGAACTCGAAAGACGGTCACAGCGGCACCTATTATGAGAAGTATGGCGGCAACTATGCCAAGGCTGTGGTGAAGTGGCTCGACTGGCAACTGAAAGGGCAGGTGGGCCAGTCGGCCCTCTTCCTCGACGATGAGTATCTGAAGATGAAGTTCCCTGAGTGGCAGGGCGTCAGGAAGAATTTCTAATATTTGCAGCCTGATGAAGACTGCGGTGATAGGCGGCGGGGCAGCGGGATTCTTTCTGGCCGTGAACCTGAAAGAGGCGATGCCTGAGATGGCGGTGACTATCTTTGAGCGTAGCAATCGTGTGCTGTCAAAGGTTGCAGTATCGGGCGGTGGGCGTTGCAACTGCACGAACACCTTTGCCGATGTGCGTGACCTCTCGGTTGTCTATCCCCGTGGTCATCGGCTGATGAAGCGGCTGTTCAAGACGTTTGACTATCGTGATGCCTACGCATGGTTTGAACGTCATGGTGTGCCGTTGGTGGTGCAGGAAGACCAGTGTGTGTTTCCTGTTGCCCAGGACTCTAAGACCATCATCGACTGCTTCCTGTCTTTAGCCCGTCGTTATCAGATAGAAATCCGTCAAGGAGAGAAGATTTCCTCCTTGACGGAATTGTCTGACTACGATTTCGTGGCCGTTACGACTGGCGGTTCTCCAACTGGCGAGGGGCTGAAATGGCTTGCGGCACTCGGTCATGAACTTGAGCCTCCTGTGCCGTCATTGTTCAGCCTGCGTGTGGACAACGAAGGGCTTTGCGGACTGATGGGTACGGTGGTCAACGATGTGACTGTCCATCTGCCAGGTACGAAGTTCCGTGCCGAAGGTCCTCTGCTTATCACCCATTGGGGCGTGAGTGGCCCTGCCATTCTGAAACTGTCCAGCTATGCTGCCCGCCATTTGGCAGAAAATGGTTATAAGGTGTCCCTCTCCGTCAATTGGTTGCAAAGCGATGAGGCAACAGTCCTGTCGGCTTTGACGGAGATGACCATCCGTCAGCCGCAGAAGCAGCTGTCGACCTTTAACCCCTTTGGCCTGTCGCAACGGTTGTGGAACCATCTGCTGACAGAGACCCTGGGCGTCAGAAGCCAGATACGCTGGTCGGAGATGAGCCGGAAAGATATGAACCGTCTGACGAATACCCTCGTCAATGCCACCTATCCTGTCGTGGGACGCGCACCTTTCAAGGATGAGTTCGTCACTTGTGGCGGCGTGTCGCTCAAAAGCATCAATCCCGCTACGCTCGAAAGCCGCCATGTGCCTCATCTCTATTTCGCAGGTGAGGTGCTCGATATCGACGGCATCACAGGAGGCTTCAATTTCCAGGCAGCATGGACTACGGCCTATGTCGTGCAGCAATCCATCAAGAACACCTTAAATGGCACATCTTAGCACCCGTTTATGGTGCTGATGCAATAAATCCCTTCCTTTTGCGTTATTAAGGAGGTGTTGAAACGATATACCATAATACTGCTTCTGTCTCTGGCTGCTGTGACGGTCAGGGCACAGTATGATGTCTCCTTCGGTCATTATTGGGCGATGGAGCCTTCTTTCAACCCCGCAGCTGTGGGTAAGGAGGATAAGTTGAACATCGTTGGTGCCTATGCTACCCAGTTGTCTGGCTTCGAGAATAATCCGAAAACGATGTATGCCGCAGCAGACATGCCTTTTTACGCGATGAACAGTTATCACGGCGTCGGCGTCCAGTTTATGAACGATGCCATCGGACTCTTCACCCACAAGCGTTTCGGTCTGCAGTATGCCTACCAGCCGCAGCTCTGGGGAGGGAAGCTGAGTCTCGGTATACAGGCTACGATGCTCAGTGAGACATTTGACGGATCGAAGCTGGAGGTGATTGATACTGGTGACAAGGCTTTGCCTACGTCGTCCGTCAATGGCACCGCCTTCGATATCGGTGCTGGCATCTATTATAATCACCGCAGTTGGTATGCCGGCGTGTCCGTTCTTCACCTGAATGCACCAAGGGTGGAATTGGGCGAAAGGAACGAAATCAACGTCTCTTCTACATATTATTTGACGGGTGGATACAATATTCGGCTGAAAAATCCGTTTCTTACCATACACACCTCTTTCTTGGGACGTACGGATGGCGTCGCTTACAGGGCAGATATCTCCGGACGACTGAAGTACACACATGAGAAGCGGGTGATGTATGCAGGGTTGTCGTATAGTCCGTCAACTTCCGTAACAGTGCAGATTGGTGGCGATGTCCACGGTGTACATTTGGGATACAGTTATGAGATTTACACAACGGCTATTAATATCGGCAACGGGAGTCACGAACTCCATGTCAGTTATCAGACGGAACTGAACCTGTTTAAGAAAGGCCGGAACCTGCATAAGAGCGTGAGAATCTTGTAAAGGTAAAAGGGTAAAAAAGTAAAAAGGGTAAAAAAGTAAAAAGGTAAAAAAGGAAAAGAGTAAATAACGAAGATATGGAAAGAAATGTAAATAGGAGGAAGAAAAAAGGAATGATGGCGAAAAGGTTTTTACCTTTTTACCTTTTTACTTTTTTACTTTTATTGTTTTCGGGTTGTTTCGGCAGTAAGCTGGCCTCTTCTGTAGGCGGTGAGGTGACTGGTGCTGGTGGCAGATCCTTTACGGAGCCGACACCTTACGGCATGACGCTGATAAAGCGTGGTCATCTGAAGATGGGTACCGAGAAGACCGATAGCCTCTGGGGACGTCAGACTCCGTTGCGCGACATCTCCGTTGACGGCTTCTGGATGGACGAGACCGAGGTGACCAACTCCAAGTACCGCCAGTTTGTATATTATGTGCGTGACTCGATTCTCAGGGAGCGTCTGGCAGAGATCGACGAGACCTACCGTACTTTGAAGACTGACAAGGAAGGTAACGAAATCGGTTCCGTCATCAACTGGAAGAAGGCCCTGCCGCGTAAGCCCAGTGAGGATGAGCAGGAGGTTATCGATGGTCTCTATGCCACCAATCCCGTGACAGGCGAGAAGATGCTCGACTGCAAGCAGATGAACTATCGTTATGAGGTGTTCGACTATACCGCTTATGCCCTGCGCCGTAACCGCCTGAATCCTGAAGAGCGCCACCTGAATACAGATATCGTCATTGACCCCAATGAGCAGGTGTGGATCTCGAAGGATACGGCCTATATCGATGACGAAGGCAAGATCGTGCGTGAGACCATCAACCGTCAGTTGACAGGACCATGGGATTTCCTGAACACTTATATCGTGAACATCTACCCCGATACCACCTGTTGGGTGAACGACTTCCCCAATGCCGACAACGAGGTGTATATGCGTTACTATTTCTCCAATCCCGCCTACAACGATTATCCCGTGGTGGGTGTGACATGGGAACAGGCTAATGCTTTTTGTCACTGGCGTACGGAGTATCTGTTGAAGGGTCTCGGTCCTGCTGCCCGCTTCGTACAGCGCTACCGTCTGCCGACAGAGGCCGAATGGGAGTTTGCAGCCCGTGGTAAGGATCAGAATGAGTTCCCCTGGGATAATGAGGATGTAGCCAGCGGCAAGGGCTGTTTCTTTGCCAACTTCAAGCCCGACGATGGTAACTACACCAAGGATGGCAACCTGATAACAAGTCGTGTGGGTATCTATTCCGGCAACAGCAATGGCCTCTACGATATGGCAGGTAACGTGGCAGAGTGGACAAGCACCGTCTATACCGAGGCAGGTGTCGATGCAATGAACGATATCAATCCCCAGTTGAGCTACAATGCAGCTAAAGAAGATCCCTACCGCATGAAGAAAAAGAGTGTGCGTGGTGGTTCTTGGAAGGATCCGGAGTCCTATATCCGTTCTGCCTGGCGCTCGTCTGAATATCAGAACCAACCCCGTTCCTATATAGGATTCCGTTGTGTGCGCAGCCTCGCTAACTCTACGAGCGACAAGGCCAAGATCTCTAAGAAGTGAAAAGTGAAGAGTGAAAAGTGAAAAATTGGCTGCCGCCCCAGTAATCATAAAGTTCAAAGTTCAAAGTTCAAAGTTCAAAGTTCAAAGTTCAAAGTTCAAAGTCGATGACAACATATAGTAAATATAACTTTGTCTACCGTCTGCAGAAGTGGATGGATAGTGTGCCAGGACAGACGTTCCTCAACTATGCTTATAGCTGGGGTGCCTCTATTGTGATCTTAGGAACGCTCTTCAAACTGACTCACCTGCCAGGTGCGAACTTCTTCTTGTTCCTGGGTATGGGAACGGAGGTATTCGTGTTCTTTATCTCCGCCTTCGACCGTCCGTTTGATAAGACGGCTGATGGTATGGAACTCGACACTCACGTGAAGACCGAAGAGGAAGAGCATGGAGCAGCTCAAGCCGCTGCCACTGTCATTGGTGGCAATGGTGGTACCATCATCATCGGAGGTGGCGGTAGCGTAGGAGGTTTTGATCAGAATATCCAGAATGATCAGAATAATCAGAATATTCAGAGTGATCAGAGTCCTCAGAGTTCTCAGACTACCGTCGATACTGAGGCTATCGCAGCCGTCTCGTCGTCCGTAGCCACCGTTTCCGGAATAACCGGTGTGTCCGGTATTCCCAGCCTTCCCACTGTTAACCCCGAACTCGAGGAGGCTACTGCCAATTATGTTGACGAACTCAAGCGTCTCACGGAGATGCTGTCGAAGGTGGCTGAGCAAAGTGAGCGCCTGGCTCGTGACTCCGAGGAGATGGAGAATCTCAACCGTACGCTCACGGGCATCACTAAGGTCTATGAATTGCAGTTGAAGAGTGCCAGCTCACAGATCAGCACGATTGATGACATCAACGCCCAGACGCGTCGTATGGCAGAACAGATTGCAGAGCTGAATCAGATCTACACCCGTATGATTGAGGCAATGACCGTCAATATGAAGGCCGCCGCCCCTTTGGGCTAATAAATAGTAAATCGTAAATCCGTAAATCGTAAATCCCAGTGGCTATAAAGAAAAGACCCGTTTCTCCGCGCCAGAAGATGATCAATCTGATGTACGTCGTCTTGATGGCTATGTTGGCGCTGAACGTCTCCAACGAGGTGCTCAACGGCTTCTCTATCGTTGAGAAGAGCCTGAACCGCACCACGCAGAACTCGACGCTGGAGAACCTGGCATTATACGATGAGTTTGCCGTGCAGATGAAGGCAAACCCACAGAAGACAAAGGTGTGGTATGACAAGTCGCGTGAAGTAAAGAAGATGAGCGACTCGCTCTATAATCTGATTGCAGACCTGAAGCAGGCCATCGTCATTGAGGCCGACGGCTCTGACGGTGATGTGAATAACATCCGTAACAAGGAAGATCTCGAAGCCGCCAATCAGGTGATGCTTGCCCCTGGTCGTGGAAGAGGCAAGGAACTGCACGATGCCGTAGCAGCCTATCGCAAGCAGATGGTGTCTATGGTGGGTACCTACCGTCAGAAGAAGATGATTGCCTCTAACCTCTCTACTGATATCCCTTCCGATATTTCTGCGATGGGAAAGAACTGGCAGGAGTATATGTTTGAGGCGATGCCCGCCTCTGCTGCTGTCACTTTGCTTTCAAAGATACAGAGTGACGTGCGTTATGCCGAGGGTGAGGTACTCCATACCCTCGTACAGAACATCGATGTGAAGGATATCCGAGTCAATGCCCTTGAAGCTTTCGTCATTCCCAACTCACAGACCATCGTCCGTGGTGACAAGTTCTCCGCCCATATCGTTATGGCTGCAGTCGACACCACTCAGGTGCCGGATATCTATATTGGTAATCAGAAAGTGGATCTCAAGGACAATCTATATGAGCGCATCTGCGGCACCACAGGCGACTTCACCTTGGCTGGCTATCTCGAGACCGTCAATGGTAATGGCGAGAAAGTGCGTCGCGACTTCTCACAGAAGTATACCGTCGTCGATCCCAGTGCTACTGTCAGTGCTGACCTCATGAACATGCTTTATGCGGGCTATAACAACCCTATCAGTATCAGTGTGCCTGGTGTGCCTCTCACCAAGATTCAGGCTACGATGACTAACGGCACCCTGCAACCCGTAGGTCCTGGCAAATATATCGCCCGTCCGTCGAAGATTGGCGAGAACGCCACCATTACCGTCATCTCCACGAATACAGGACGTCCGCAGCAGATGGGACAGTTCACCTTCCGCGTGCGCCGTCTGCCAGATCCTACACCTTATATCGCAATCAACGACGAGCATGGCAATCCCACTCGTTATAAGGGCGGCGGTCTTGTCAAGTCGCAGTTGGTAGGTGTTAATACTATTGGTGCAGCCATTGACGACGGTATCCTCGATATTGCCTTCAATGTGCAGTCCTTCGAGACCGTGTTCTTTGACAACATTGGTAACGCTGTGCCCATCGTCAGCGAGGGCGCCTCGTTCTCTTCCCGTCAGAAGGAAACCTTCCGCAAACTGACGCGTAACCGTCGTTTCTACATCTCCCGTGTGACGGTAGTTGGTCCAGACGGCCTGACACGTACTCTGCAGAACCCGATGGAAGTCATCGTGAAGTAAAAATTAAAAAGTGATAAAATTTAAAAATTAGATAATGATAAAATTTAAAAATTAAAATATGAAGCGTGGTATCTTAATTCTTGCATTTTTTAATTTTTTAATTGCGACGAACATCGTCGCTCAGCCGAAGCAGCGCCGTACTCAGCCGAAGACGGAGCAACAACAGCAGAAGTCGAAGAGTCCCTCTTCTGCGATGTCAATCAGGGCACAGATATCGTTCCCCACGACTGTCGATATGCCAGAAGATGTGGTGTGGCGTCGTGACATCTACCGCGAGATCGACCTTACGAAGGATGCTAATGCCGGACTCTACTATCCAGTACAGCCTGAGGGTAAGCAGATGAACCTCTTTACCTATATCTTCAAGTTGGCGCAGAACAACTACATCCCTGTCTATGAATACTCCATCGCCAACGACGGTGCCGATGTGTTCAATGACCAGACGAAGATTGAGATGAAGACGCTGCTTGACGACCGTCATATCTTCTACGAAGAGCAAGACGGTAAGTTGAAAGTCGACAATAGCGACATCCCCTCACAGGAGGTCACGAAGTACTATCTGAAAGAGAGTGCATACTACGATCAGGCTAATGCTATCTTCCATATTAAGGTAATGGCGCTTTGTCCGGTGATGACGCGAGAAGACGACTTTGGCGGCGAGGCCACGCAGTACCCTCTCTTCTGGGTGAAGTACAGTGATCTTGAACCCTTCCTCAACCGTCAGACGGTGATGACGTCGAATCTCAACAATGCTGCCACGATGACGATGGATGACTTCTTCACGCTTAATAGGTATCGTGGTAAGATCTATAAGACCAACAACGCTCAGGGCAAAACGCTTCTGCAACTCTGCGATGGTGACACTACGAAACTTTCTGCCGAGCAGAAACGCATAGAGAAGGAACTTGAGGCCTTCCGCAAGAACATCTTCGGCGATCCTGAGAAGAGAGACTCTCTCGACAGTATCGCCAATGCTAATCCTCAGAACATAAAGGCTGCCCAGAAGGCAAAGGCCAAGGGTAACAGGGCCCCGAAGAGCAGTGTCCGTCGTACGAAGACTTCCTCGAAGGGCGGTTCCGGCAGTTCTGCCGCTTCCGGTAGTGCCCGCGTCAGCGTCCGCCGCGAGAGACACTAAAAAAAATACGGAAAAAAAGAGCGAACATTCGCTCTTTTTTCGTACCTTTGCACCATCATATTCATTTTAAACAGAATCAATCATGAAAAGAATCATTACGTTACTGGTGCTGGCAGTTGCTATGACGATGACTGTTCAGGCACAAGGAATCAAGTTCGGAGTGAAGGGTGGCCTAAACATTACTAAGATGTCGATCAGCAAGGATGTCTTCGATTCTAAGAATAAGGCAGGCTTCTTCGTAGGCCCCACGCTGAAACTCTCATTGCCTATGGGCTTTGGAGCGGACATCGCAGCCCTCTATGATGAGCGCAGTGCCGATGTGGAGTTGGAAACCTCAAGTACAGTTTTGCCTGGTGAGAACCAGTTTCCGACAAATGAGACCATCAAGCAGAAGTCCATCCAGGTACCTGTAAATCTTCGTTATAACATCGGCCTCAGTAGTGTGGCAGGCATCTACCTCGCTGTAGGTCCTCAGTTCGGATTCCCCGTTGCTGACAAGGTCTTTAAGACCGAATTCGGTGAGTATCGTCTGAAGGATGCCAACCTGAGCGTTAATTTCGGTGCTGGTGTCACCCTTATGGGGCATCTTGAAGTTGGTTTCACCTACAACCTTGCAGCAGGAAAGTCGGGTGAGTTTACATCAATCAAAGACATCGATACCCACAACAACGCCTGGCAGATCTCAGCCGCCTACTTTTTCTAAATCGTAAATAAGTCAATCGTAAATTGTTTATAGACGTCATCCTGCCGCTTCCTCTCGACGGCGTGTTCACTTATTCCGTTCCGCCCGAGTTGGAGCGGCAGGTTGCCGTTGGCCATCGTGTCCTTGTACCTTTCGGCCGCAACAAGACCTATGTCGGCATTGTCGCCAAAGTCAATTCTCCTTCCTCCTTCCTCCTTCCTCCTTCCTCGAAAATAAAGTCAATCCTCCAAGTCCTCGACACCTCTCCAATCTTGTTAGACCCCCAACTCAACCTCTGGCGTTGGATTTCCGACTACTATCTCTCACCCATTGGCGAGGTCTATAAGGCTGCTCTCCCAGCAGGCTTGAAAGCTGAAGACGGCTACCGTCCCAAGACTGAGACTTATATCCGTCTTACTCCTAAGTTCCGTTCTGAGCGTGCTCTCCATATCGCTCTCGACATGCTCCAGCGCGCCCCTTCTCAGCAGAAAGCCTTCATCGACTTCCTCGATCTGGCTATGATACAGGAGGACGGTTCTTTTGTTACATCGCCTGAAGATGTAACAAAGTCTCCCTGTATCACCCGGGATGAGCTATTGAATGAAGGACACACCCTAGCCACAATCTTTGCCCTTGTTAAACGCGGTCTTATCGAGACATATGAACAGGAAGTAGGGCGTCTGAATCATGGTGGTGAACCCCATCCCGAACAGATCAAACAGCTGAGCCTGCCCCAACAGGAAGCTTTCAACCAGATACAGTTTACCTTCCTTAAGAAACCTGTCACTCTGCTTCACGGCGTCACTTCCAGCGGTAAGACCGAGATTTACATCCATCTTATCCAGCAGGCCCTCGACAAGAAACAGCAGGTGCTCTATCTTCTGCCCGAGATTGCCCTTACAGTTCAGATGATGGATCGTCTCCAACGTGTCTTTGGTAACCGTTTGGGCATTTACCACTCGAAATATGCTGATGCCGAACGTGTCGAAATCTGGCAAAAGCAACTCTCCAAGAATCCCTACGATGTGATTCTTGGTGCCCGAAGTGCAGTCTTCCTGCCCTTCCAACACCTCGGACTCATCATCGTCGACGAAGAACATGAGACCTCCTATAAGCAGCAGGATCCCATGCCCCGTTACCATGCCCGCAGTGCTGCTATCATGCTCGCAAAAATGAGGAATGAGGAATGTGGAATGAGAAATGATGATTACTCTGTTGGCTGCAAAGTGCTTCTCGGAACAGCCACGCCTTGTGCAGAGACCTGGCATAACGCACAGACGGGTAAGTATGGTTACGTCTTACTCACAGAACGTTATAAGGGCATTGAACTGCCTGAGATACAGGTCATCGACATCAAGGACCTGCAACACCGTAAGATGATGCACGGTCCCTTTTCGCCCACTTTATTATTAAAGGTACGCGAGGCCCTCGAACGAGGCGAACAGGCCATCCTCTTCCAGAACCGTCGCGGCTATGCTCCGATGATTGAGTGCAAGCAGTGTGGCTGGGTACCTCATTGCCAGCATTGTGATGTATCCCTGACCTTTCATCGTAACCTCAATCAGCTTACGTGCCATTACTGCGGCTACACCTATCAGGTTCCGACGGAGTGTCCCGCCTGTGGCAGCCATGAACTGCAGACGCGGGGTTACGGTACGGAGAAGATTGAAGACGAGGTGCGCGCCATCTTCCCCGAGGCCCGCATCGCCCGCATGGACCTTGACACCACCCGCACCCGTCAGGCTTACGAACGTATCATCAACGACTTCTCTGCCGGACGCACCAACCTCCTCATCGGCACGCAGATGATCTCCAAGGGTCTCGACTTCGATAAAGTCTCTGTCGTGGGCATCCTCAATGCCGACATCATGCTCAACTATCCCGACTTCCGTGCCTACGAGCATGCCTTCATGATGATGTCGCAGGTCAGCGGGCGTGCAGGTCGCAAAGGACGTCGCGGACTGGTCATCCTCCAGACAAAGAGTCCAGATAATCCTGTCATCCATCAGGTCGTGTCCAACGACTACGCCGCTTTTTTCCGTAGCCTTTTGGCTGAGCGTCGTGAGTATCGTTATCCACCTTTCACCCGTCTTGTCTATGTCTATCTGAAGCATCGCAGTGAAAGCCTCGTCGATACCGCCAGCCATGTGATGGGCAGTCGCCTGCGCCAGTGGTTCGGAACCCGAGTCCTCGGCCCGGACCGTCCAGCTGTTGCCAAGGTCAAATCACTTGCCATCCGCAAACTTCTGCTCAAGATAGAGCCAGGCCTCGACCTTCCCACCGTCCGCAAATACTTAGTGCTTGCCCAGCAGCAGATGCAGCAAGACAAGCGCTACGCCTCCCTCCAGATCTACTTCGACGTAGACCCGCTGTAAGAATCTTTATCAGCGTCCAGCCCCCGCTTGTTTTCCACTTTTAGCAAAAAAAACTCATTTTATTTGGTGTTATCGTTTTTTTGTTGTACCTTTGCACGACAAACGTATAATTATTCAAATGTGTTGGTTCCATTATGAGTTCAGTAATTTTGACTATTATTATTTTGTTAATTGCCTTCGGCATTTGTTTCTTTTTGGTTCGTCATCACTATGTAGAGCTTCTGGATGTAGCGATTAAGCGTGCTCAGAAGAGTGAGCAGCTGAAGTCGGTGTTTATTGAGAATATCAGCCGCACCCTCCGTTCGCCATTGAATGCCATCATAGGCTCATGCAACATGATTCTTGAGGAAAAAGACGAAAACATGCAGCCTGCTCTGGTGAAGAAAATAGTGACAGATATCTCTGACAACTCTAAGGAGTTAGTTGATTATGTCTCCCAGCTTCACGAGATGTCAAAGTTTGAGGGTATTACTCCTTCCTTCACATTCATAGAAGTCAACCTTTCAGAACTGATGGCATCTTATCGGCGCGAGGCTATGAATTACACTAAGCCTGATGTCACCGTCCGCGTCACCACAGACCTGTCTCCTCATTGCAGGGGCATTCTTGACACTAATCTCATGCACCAGCTGATGATGCATCTGTTGGCAAATGCTTCTCGTCACGTTACGATGGGCGACATCTTCATCAGGTACAGCTGTGAGCGCAGGGGACTTAAAGTCTCTATCAGCTATACGGGCATGGGGCAGGCCGAGTTGGTGGGTGACGACATCTACTCATTCCTTCAGAAGGAAGAAGCTCTGAAAGATGCCGGCAAGTCCTCTCTATTCAGTCTCTCCATCTGCCGGGCTATTGTAGATATGTTCGGAGGTGAGTTCTATATGGATTCGGAAGACAACAAGAAGACCGTTGCTTCTTTCTGGTTCCCCTGCAAGATGAAAGATGTCTATAAGGACATTTGATTGTGCCAGAATTACGGTATATCATTTGTTTTTCAATTATTCTGACTATTTACAGAAAAAGGCAGCTCATGGCTGCCTTAAGTGTAGGTAAATAATGTTTGCTTTTGCGGGAAGCCCCCATCGTCTTAGAAGTTCAGCTCGCAGTTGACGCCAAACACACGGTTGGTGCGGGTGAAGGAGTCGCTGATACGGGGCGAAACGGAGGTGACGCGGTCGTAATCCTCGTAGTTCGTCTGGAAGTAGCCGAAGCCGAGCTGCACATGTTCGCCGGCGCGATATTTGCAGCCGAAGCCTATGCTGCTGGAGTTGACGACGAACGAAATATCGTTCATGTAGGCATCGGTGAGTTGGTAGCGTGTGACCTGGACACCGGCAGAGATGGTGAAACGGTCGGTGACATCCCACTCAGCACCGCCGAGGTATTCGTTCGTACCACCGTCGAGCAGTTTCTGGGTGTCGTTATACCAATGGGCCTTGGTGTCGAAGAAGTGGTGGTAGCCGAGGTTGACGCGGACACCGTCGGTGATATTCCACATGGCTCCGACGGCGAGTTGGGCGGGAGAGTCCTCATCAACCTTCTCTCCGTCGCGGTATTTGTTTACGGCGGGAATCTCGCTGGCCTCGTTGACCGTTGACTCGTTCTCCATGCGGATCTGTGTCTTGGCCTCGTATTTCACGGCGAAGTTGAAGGCTCCCACACGGTAGTCGACACCGATGACGGGAGCGACGCCCATGCCTTCCTGGTTGCAGAGCAGGTTCACACCCTGAGAGTACTTCTGCAGACCGTTGAGGCTCTGCTTCGTGCCCTCGAGCTGTGCGAGCTGGGCTGTGAGTTCTGCAGGAACGGGGACGCCTGCAGCTTGATACTGGGCAATACCCTCCTCCACTTGTGCGATGCCGTTGTCGACGATAGTAGAGGCTCCCGTGAGGAAGCTGCCGAAGTCCACGTAGCCGCCAGCGGTGTTTACCATGATGTTACTGATCTTAGCCTTATAGGTGGCTGTGCCGTAAAGCAGACGCAGACCGCCGTAGACGGAAAGGTCGGGTGTGATCTTATAGGCGGCACCGAGTTGAAAACCGAAGTAATAGCTACGGCCCTGCATATAGCCGTCCATATCATAGCCTGTGGCACCGAGGGGTTGCAGTTGATGGGCGATATTTCCGACGACACTCTCGAAAGAACCGAGACCGTCGGAAAACTCACACTTTCCACCGCCTCCAGGTACGGAGACATTGAGTTGCACGCTCCAGTTCCCCTTGTTATAAGCACCTTGCAGCGAAGGGATGAAAGGTGCGTCAGCCACACCCTCGAAAGTCTTTGCTGCCTGTCCGTGATTCTTACGGCCGAGAGCGAAGACAGGATTCTCACTCTGGATGGTACGCGTCTGGTGGGCATACTGCCAGTTGAGGGCAATGTGGAGTCCTTCGGGCAAGAAGGCAACGCCGGCAGGGTTGGAATAAACACCGTCGAGTCCGATGGCCGCATCGCGGGCAGGATTACGGAGGAAATCGATACTCTGATTCGTGTTGGTTAAGATTCCGCCTGCTGTGGCGGTGGTTGCTGTGGCCAGCATCACGCCGGCGAGCATTGTCTTGAAACTTTTCATATCCTTAAACATCTTTTTTGAAAATCGGGTGCAAAGGTATATAGAATGTTTAAAAGTGTGATGTCTGCGCACACAAAGTTAACAAGGTTTAACAATAATTGCACAGAAATATGCACAAATGTGCAGTTTTGTGCAGTTTTTGCACAAAAACAGGGTGGAATGTGCAAGTGAAGTTTAGACCTATTTCTTCAACTCAGGATAGGAAAGACGGGTGTGATAGATCATCTTGAGTTTCTCGATGAGAACCGTCTTGGCATAGGCTATATCACGGAAGGTGATGGGGCACTCCTTGAAATAACCTTCTGCCACCTGGGTGTCGATGAGTCGGTTGACAAGCTCACGGATGGTTTTCTCCGTGTAGTCGGGGAGTGAACGGGAGGCAGCCTCGACGGTATCGGCCATCATGAGGATAGCCTGCTCTTTGGTAAAGGGGTTGGGGCCTGGATAGGTGAACAGCAACTCATCGACATCGTCGTTGGGATGGGCGTTCTTGTACTGGACGTAGAAGAATTTCGCTTTACCTTGGCCGTGATGGGTTGAGATAAAGTCCTTGATGATGTTTGGCAAATCGTACTTCTCTGCCATCTTGATGCCCTCGGTGACGTGACTGATAATCATCTGGGCGCTGTCGATGGATCCCATCTTCTCGTGAGGATTAACACCTGACTGGTTTTCTGTGAAATAGATGGGGTTGGAAATCTTGCCGATATCGTGATAGAGGGCACCTGTGCGGACGAGTTGGCTCTTGGCATCAATCTTTCGGGCAATCTCGGCAGCGAGGTTACCTACCTGGATGGAGTGCTGGAAGGTGCCTGGTGCCACCTCACTCATCTTGCGCAACAGCTCCTTGTTCATGTCGGAGAGTTCGATGAGCGTGATGTTCGACGTGAAGCCAAAGGCTTTCTCGATGAGATAGAGCAAGGGGTAGGAACAGAAAAGCAACATGCCGTTGATGGCGATGTAATTGTATTCGCTATAACTCATGCGGCTGATGTCGCTGGTACGTACCCAGTCGAGGGCGAGGTTTGTCAGTCCCATGCCGACGGTGATGAGGACAGCAGTCCAAAACAGTTGAGAACGGCTGGAGAGTTCGCGGAGGGAGAAGATGGCAACCAAGCCAGCTACGGTCTCAACGGCAATGAACTCCAGGGGATGTTGGAGGGCGCAGGCACAGACAAGGACAGTGGTCAAGTGGGCCATGAAGGCGGTACGGGAATCCATAAACACCCGAACGAAGATAGGCACCATGGCGAAGGGCAGCATGTAGATGTGAAGGACGCTGTGGCTGACCATCAGACAGGCGATGGCTGCGAAGATGATGATGAGGGCATAGAGCATGGCCGAGGAACGTGCCTTCTCGAAGTAGTCCTTGCGGAAGAGGGAGAGGAAGAAGGTGAAGCAGGTGACGATGATCGCAACATAGAGAATCTGTCCGAGGATGGTCAGTGAGAGTCGCGGGTCGTTCCCGTGCTTGCGTTCCATCTCCTTCTTGTACGACATGAGGATGTTGTAGGTCTTTGTGTCGATGATATCACCACGGTCGATGATCTTCTGACCGCGTTGCACAAGTCCTGTAGCCAGTGGAATGCTGTTATGGAGTTCGTTGAGGCTCGCCTCACTGCGCTCCTTGTCGTAGGTGAGGTTGGGTGCCAGGTAATCGTTGAGATTACACTTCTTCAGAATGTCTTGGTGTTCAGCCAGTGTCTGGTCGAGGAAGATTTGTTCGTATGCAGAAACGACAGAGTTGATATCCTTGATGGACACACTGCTGGCGTTCTTGCCATCGATAATGCGGATGAGGCGCGTGGTGTCCTGATGCAGGTCGTTATACTCGGCGCTGTTCATGATACCTTTGGTGTAGAGGTCTCGCAGGCGGTTAGCGATGATACTCAGATAGTCGTTCTCGAGGCCGGGAATACCGTTGGAATAGTCTTTATAGAACTGTCGTATCTCATTACCTGATACATTCTTGTTGATGATGTAGTAGGGCTCGTAGAGTCTCATGAGACTGTCGCGCTCTTTGCTGATGACCTCATCGCTCTTGTAGATGGGGAAGTCGAAGGGTGCGCTGAGGTCGGAGTAGATCCAGGGGCGCCCTTTTTCGAAGTTGAAACTGAATTCGTTGGAGCGTGGCATGAGCCAGACGATGATGGCAACGGTGCCTATGACGAGTGCGGCACGGATGAGGAAATCGCGCCATGTGAGGTCGTTCTTAAAGTCGAAACTACTCATTTGATACGGTCTGTTATGGATGGTTAGACAACATTTTCGCTGCAAAGATACAAAATAATTACGATTTACTATTTACAATTTGCGAATTTTTTGTACCTTTGCAGTCAAATAATAATAATACAATGTCAGAAAGAACTGTAAGAGTGAGATTCGCACCCAGTCCGACGGGTGCCCTCCATATCGGCGGTGTGCGCACTGCCTTGTATAACTATCTGTTTGCACGCCAGCATGGTGGTCAGCTTGTGTTCCGTATTGAGGATACGGATTCTAACCGTTTTGTACCAGGCGCCGAGGAATATATTCTGGAGTCGTTCAAGTGGCTGGGTATTCAGTTTGACGAGGGTGTGAGCTTCGGTGGCGACAAAGGTCCTTACCGTCAGAGTGAGCGTCGTGATATATATAAGAAATATGTGCAGCAGTTGTTGGATGCCGGTAAGGCGTATATCGCTTTCGACACCCCTGAGGAACTGGAGGCGAAGCGTGCTGAGATCCAGAATTTCCAGTACGACAGTCACACCCGTAACATGATGCGTAACTCTCTGACGCTGCCGAAGGAGGAAGTGGAACAGCTGATTGCCGACGGTAAGCAGTATGTGGTACGGTTTAAGATTGACGGTGGGCAGGAGGTTCTCGTCAACGACCTCATCCGTGGTGAAGTGCGCGTGAAGACGGACATCCTTGATGATAAAGTGCTCTTCAAGAGTGCAGACCAGTTGCCGACGTACCATCTTGCGAATATCGTGGACGACCACCTGATGGAAATCTCACACGTGATCCGTGGTGAGGAGTGGTTGCCGAGTGCACCGTTGCATGTGTTGTTGTATCAGGCTTTCGGCTGGGAGGATACGATGCCGCAGTTTGCCCATCTGCCGCTGTTGCTGAAGCCTGACGGCAAGGGCAAGCTCTCCAAGCGTGACGGTGACCGCTTAGGATTCCCTGTGTTCCCATTGGAATGGAAAGACCCGAAGACGGGCGAGACATCTCGTGGTTATCGTGAGGATGGTTACTTCCCAGAAGCGGTGATAAACTTCCTTGCGTTGCTGGGCTGGAATCCGGGTACGGAGCAGGAAATCTTCTCGTTGGACGAGCTCGTGCCGTTGTTCGATATCTCCAAATGCTCAAAGGCTGGTGCAAAGTTTGCCTACGATAAGGGCATCTGGTTCAATCATGAGTATATCTTGAAGAAATCGAATGAGGAGATTGCCGCCCTCTTCGAGCCGATCGTGAAGGAACATTGTCCGCAGGAGACTTCTGAACGTGTGCTTCAGGTGACGGCGATGATGAAAGACCGTGTGTCGTTCGTCAAGGAGTTGTGGCCCCTGTGCTCGTTCTTCTTCGAGGCACCCACTGAGTACGATGAGAAGACGGCGAAGAAGCGCTGGAAGGAAGATTCTGCGCAGCAACTCACCGAACTCATCAGTGTGCTGGAAGACATCGACGACTTCTCTTTAGAGAACCAGGAGCAGATTGTGCATGCTTGGATAGAGCAGAAGGAATATAAGTTGGGCAACATCATGAACGCCTGGCGTCTGGCACTCGTGGGTGAGGGCAAGGGACCTGGCATGTTCGATATCTCTGCCTTCCTGGGAAAGGAAGAGACCATCCGTCGCACCAAGCGCGCTATCGAGGTGCTGGGGTAACGAATCGTAAATCCGTAAATCGTAAATAGCATAAGGTGTATAACGTCATCATATATCTCTACCTCTTGGGTGTGGCGATCTATAGTCGCTTCAACGAAAAGGTGCGCAAGATGTGGCGAGGCGAGAGAGAGACTTTCCGCATCTTGAAAGAGAAGGTGGATCCTGAAGCGAAGTATGTATGGTTCCATGCAGCTTCGTTGGGTGAGTTCGAACAGGGACGGCCCCTGATGGAACAGCTTCGCCGTGAGCATCCTGAGTATAAGATTCTGCTGACGTTCTTCTCACCATCGGGCTATGAGGTGCGTAAGAACTACGAAGGGGCTGACATCATTACCTATCTGCCATTGGATACGATTACCAATGCCCGCAGGTTCCTGAGGACAGTCAGGCCCGTGATGGCGTACTTCATCAAATATGAGTTCTGGTACAACTATCTGCATATCCTCAAGCATCGTGGTGTGCCTGTGTATAGCGTGTCGAGCATTTTCCGTCCGGATCAGGTGTTCTTCAAGTGGTATGGACGGCAGTATGGAAGGGTGCTGAACTGCTTCACGCATTTCTTTGTGCAGAATGAGGTGAGCAAGATGCTGTTGGCGAAGATCGGCATTACGGACGTCACCATCGTAGGCGATACCCGTTTCGATCGTGTGCTTCAGATTAAGGAGGCTGCCAAACAGTTGCCGATTGTGGAGGAGTTTGTTGAGGAGTCAGGAGTCGGGAGTCAGGAGTCAGTAGGACACTCTAAACCAAGGGTATTCGTTGCAGGCTCTTCATGGCCACCCGATGAGGAAATATTTATTAAGTATTTCAACCAGCATCCAGAGTGGAAGCTTATCATAGCCCCGCACGTCATCGGCGAGGATCATCTCCGCCAGATCGAAAAACTATTGGAAGGCCGCAAGGTTGTGCGTTATACCAAGATTTCCAAAAACTCTGAGTATTCCGAGAACGCTGATGTCCTGATTATCGATTGCTTCGGACTGTTGTCGAGCATCTATCGTTATGGCGATGTGGCTTATGTGGGTGGCGGCTTTGGTGTGGGCATCCATAATCTGTTGGAGGCTGCCGTCTGGAGCGTACCCGTGTTCTTCGGCCCTAACAACCAGAAGTTCCAGGAGGCACAGGGGCTGAAGCAGAACGGCGGTCTGGAGATTACGGACTATGAGAGCTTTGCCTCGCAAATGGACCGTCTGGCAAAGGATGCCGGTTATCTTAAAGCACAAGGAGAACTGGCAGGTCGCTTTGTGGAAAGTCTGTCTGGTGCTACGGAGAAAGTGCTTGCGGCTACTCTTCGGTAATCCTCATGTTGTGCAATCCCTTATTACTGATGACTCCCAGTTTCTCCAAATAGTTGGAGAGCATGACGGATGTTTGTATGTTCAGGGAGTGGCCCGGGTTGCTGATATATGATTTGCAGGCACTTTGCATATAGCTGTTCGTGACAACCTTGTAGGTCTTCTGCATGTCGAAATTCTGCCCGTCAAGGGTTTTCAGGCGGATGCTTTTCAGCCGGTCTTTATGCTTGTCATCCTTATCGACGGTCACTTCACAGATAGCGCCGGCGATGCGAGGCAGGTGATAGAGTGAGCCACGGCTGTAGGTCGTCAGGATCTTCATGATTTCCTCACCAGTCAGCGTCAGTTCGACAGCCTCGTTATAGAAGGGGTCCATCGAGAGGACATCCTGCATCGTGATGTCTCCAACGGCGAGGGAGTCGAGACGAACACCACCATTGTTTACGATGCTGAGGTCTGCCTGCCCTTCGTTGAGGAAGGCGTCGCACATCAGATAGTTTAACTCTTCCTTTGTCTTGAATGCTAACTCGGTCCTGCCCACCACACGCTTGAACATCGGGTTGTTGCTGAAGTATTCCACCATCACCTCTAACATTCTGTTCTTGTTGGGGAAGGATCTCACGTCGATATATTCTGCCGTTTTCCCCTTGAGTTTTCCGTTAATGAAGGTCAGCGTGATGTGCGTCGCCTTCTGTAGTTTGTTTTTGTTCTGGGTGATGAGCACGCCGTTGTGCAGCGGCTCGTCTGCTGTCAGTTGAGTATGCGTGTGGCCGCCGATGATCAGGTCGAGCCAAGGGTTGTTCTGAGCCACTTCTTTATCATCCTCATAGCCGAGATGTGAGAGCAGAATGGTGGCATCGCAATGATGGCTGAAACTGCGATACTGTTTGATGACTTTCATCGGGTTGGCGAAGCGGATGCCCTTCAGATTGTCCGGATGGGTATCTGGCCGTCCTTGCGAGTTGATTTGTATGAGACCGATGATGCCGATCTTGATGCCTTCGAAGTCGTAAACCTTTGTGGGAACGATGTGCAGGCCAGTCTCTTCTGAGGGGAAGATGTTGGCACAGATATAACTGAAGCAGGAGTATGGCATCAGCGGCGGCAGGGAGCCTACGTCGAACTCATGGTTGCCTAACGTCGTGGCGTCGAAGCCCACCTGGTTCATCAGAGTCACCATCGGGTAGGAGGAGATTCGGAACATGTCGTTCTTGGGATTGCCCGTGCGGTTGTCGCCTGCAGAGAGTATCAGCATCGAGGGATAGAGTGCCCGCAGACTGTCGGCAATGGCAGCGAGTTGTGGAAACTGCTCAATGGCAGCGTGCATGTCGTTCACTGCCAAGATATGTACTTCGCGCTTCTGTCCGAAAATAGTTGATGTAACAAGTAATGCCAGTCCTATGAGGTAAGTTCGCCTTGTCTTCATACGCAAAAATTCTTAATTGGACTGCAAAGATATGAAAAATTTGTGAACTAATGCAAGTTTTATGCGCATTTCTTTATAATTTTGCGCTCACAATGCAAAAAGTATGAGATTTATGTGGATGTTTATCTTCATGATACTGCCGTTGCTGGCAGTCGTTTATATCGGTTGGCATGTGTGGGCCATCCTCCCTTTTACTCGTTTATGGAAGACGGTCGTCGTGCTATTGATGGCGAGTTGTTTCCTGCTGTTCTTCTTCGGTTTGCGTCGACAGACGGACAACTATGCGTTGCCTGTGGCGCAGGTGATGTATGAGGTAGGCACCTCGTCCATCTTCATCATGCTTTATCTGGTGATCATCTTCCTGGTGCTCGACCTGGGAAGGTTGGTGCATCTTGTGCCTCGCTCGCTGCTCTTCAACAACTGGCAGATGGCGGTGGGCATTGTCGTGCTGCTGTTCATCGTCTTCCTCTATGGTAACATCCATTATTATAATAAGGTACGCGTACCGTTGGAATTGAAATCCTCAAAACCGCTGCCAAAGGATTATAGGGTGGTGATGGTGTCTGATCTGCATTTGGGCTATCATAATCCCCGTAAGGAACTGGCGCGATGGGTGGATATGATCAATGCTGAGAAGCCTGATTTCATTCTGATTGCTGGTGATCTTATCGACGGTAGCATCCGTCCTTTAAATGAAGAACGCATGGCTGAGGAGTTTCACAGGCTTACGGTGCCTGTTTATGCCTGCTTGGGCAATCATGAGCATTTCGGCGGCGATGCTAACGCCAGGCAATTCTATAAGGATGCGGGTATCCGTCTGCTGATAGATGAGGCTGCCGTGATAGACAGCGCGATTGTCGTCATAGGCCGAGATGACCGTATGAACTTCCGCCGTAAAAGTGTGGAGGAACTGATGAAATCAGCCGCTTCTAATAACTCTCACCTCTCACCTCTTACCTCTCACCTCTATACAATCGTGCTCGACCATCAGCCGTATGAGCTGGAGAAAGCTGAGGCAGCTGGTGTTGACTTCCAACTAAGCGGCCATACCCATCGTGGACAGGTATGGCCGATCTCTTGGATTACGGATGCCATCTATGAGTGCTCGTGGGACTCACATCAGCGAGGCAACACTCAATTTTATATCTCTTCAGGTCTTGGTCTCTGGGGAGGCAAGTTCCGCATCGGTACACAATCCGAATACGTTGTCGCCACCATACATTAAAACTCCAGGACCAGACTCTGGCGGGGTTTCAGTTCAAGATTCTTTGACAGGTCGTGGAAGCGGCCGGTGAGGATATCCTTGGCCTTGGCGGTATTGCCGATGACTTCTGCATAGCGCTCCACTTCCATCGTGGCAGGCTTCGATGTGCCGTTGAGAATGGTGAGGGCCGTCTTGCCCTTGTACTGACGGGCGATGACGTAGACACCCTTGTAGGGAATGAACTGCGTCTGCGAACCCTTGGTGATCACATCATTGTTCTGGCGCCAGTGCAGCAGACGACTGGTCCATGCGAACATGCTCTGTTCTGCCTTCGTGCGACCCTCCTTCGTGAAGGCATTATGCTCGTCACCTGGGAATCCACCAGGGAAGTCCTTGCGCACGTTGCCGTCCGTCACTTCCTTCGTACCGTTCATCAGCACCTCCGTACCATAATAGAGCTGTGGTATGCGGTTGACGGTGAGCAGCAGGGCGAGAGCCTGTTTCAGGGCGAGCGTATCACGGCCATTTCCTAAGAATCGGTCTGTGTCGTGGTTCTCGATGAAGGCCATCACGCTGGAAGGATTCGGATAGAGATAGTCATAGACGAACGAGTTATAGAGGCGGTTCAGACCGTTCCACCACGCGTCTGTCTCTTCATGCTTGGCCTGATTCAGCTTGTCGAAGAACGAGAAGTCCATCACGGTCTTCAGGAATGAGTTGTGGCTGGTGAGCTTGGATCCCTTTTGCCAGGCGGCTGTATAGGCAGGCTCTGTCACCCATGTTTCGCCCACGGTGTTGAAGTTGGGATATTCCTCGTCCAGCTCCTTCATCCACTGGGCCATTGCATTGGCGTAGGCATAGGGATAGGTATCCATGCGGATGCCGTCGATACCCACGGTCTCTATCCACCACATGGAGTTCTGGATGAGGTAGCGCATCAGGTGCGGGTTATGCTGGTTCAGATCGGGCATCGAGGGCACGAACCATCCTTCGACGGTCTCCTTCATGTCCACCTTCGAGGCATAGGGATCCACCACGGGTGTGAGCTTGTACGATGTCTGCAGATAGGCACTCTTTGCAGGTTCTGAACCGTCGCTGTTGGCGGTGAAACCCGTCATCGGATCGCGGCCACTTTGCTTCTCCGTGAGCCATTCGGGGGTGTTCAGCCAGTCTTTCGTAGGCATGTCCTTCGTCCAGGGGTGCTCATAGCCGCTGTGGTTGAAGATCATGTCCATCACCACCTTCAGGCCTTTCTGATGGGCCTCGTCGCAGAGACGGCGGTAGTCTTCGTTGGTGCCGAAGCGGGGATCCACCTTATAATAGTTCGTTGTGGCATAGCCGTGATAGGTCGAGAAACCGTTCTCCTGGTCCGGCGAGTCATTCTCCAAGACGGGTGTCAGCCAGAGGGCCGTCACGCCGAGTTCCTTGAAATAGTCCAGATGCTCACGGATACCGTTCAGATCGCCACCGTGACGCAATGAGGGCTTCGTGCGATCCTCCTTGTAATTGCGCATGCCTGCCACCTGCGCAGGATGGTTCGGTCCCTGTGCAAAACGGTCGGGCATCAGCATATAGAGCACGTCGGCATTGGAGAATCCCATGCGTTTGTCGCCGCTCATCTCGCGCTGCTTCAGCTGATACTTTTCACTTATCACTTTTCGCTTTTCATTTCTGAAGTTAAGCGTCATCGTGCCAGGTTGGGCCTCGCGCACGTTCATATATATTAATAGGTAGTTGGGAGAGTCCAGTCGCACGAGACTGTCGATCCTGACGCCAGGATAGTCCGTCGTCACCTCAGCTACATCGCGGATGCCCTGTCCATAGACCATCAGCTGCACCTGAGGATTCTTCATCCCCACGTACCAGTCCGTAGGCTCAATTCGTTCCACTACTGTTTTTTTCGCTCCACTCATTGTCAATACGTTTGCCAGCACGAATGCGGCCATTAATAAAATCCTTTGCATAACTAGTCTTTAGTTTATTCTCTAACTGTTGGCAAAGTTACGAATTATTTCCATACGCTGTACGCCTGAGCGCCATATTTTTTCCATTCCTTTGCAAAAACGATTGCACAAGCCCCAGATTCTGACATTGTCATTTCTTGCGTCCTTTTAGTAGCAAGCGGCATAGCCGAGCGGTCATAATTGTCATTTTCCACCCAAATCCTTGCAAGTTTCAAAATTATTTCCTACTTTGCCCACAAATTTGAATGAATAATGGAAGAGAAAAGATATCCGAAATTGGACGAAGAAGAAAACGGTGGCAAGGTCAGTGATCCCGTTGTGGAGTATGCCGCAACTGGTAGCGGCTTCACGGGAACGGCAGAAATGGAATGTGATGATGATCCAATGATGTCGGATGATTATGACCCTGGGATTGGCCCCTATTCGATGGAAGAGCTGAATGCGAGGATAGACGAGGCTGAGGCAGCTATCAAAAGAGCGAATCAAGGTGATTGGAGCGACTGGGTCACGTCTGAGGAAATGACCGCTAACCTTTACAAGCGATTCCCATGGCTCTTCTCACAAAGGGTTTGGCTCTTTGTGAGGTAATGTGTGACAATTGGGACAATTGGACAGCCGTTTTTGCACACAAAGTGGAGCTGTATTTTAATGAAAAGAAGAAAGTAGATTGATAACTATATGATCATTATTATATCATTATACTCTCTCTTCCTCTTTTGGGGAGAAAAAATGCATTGTCTTTTGTCCCAATTGTCACACATTCGTATTGTCCATTAGATAAGGATGATGGAAGACAGGCGCTGGCCGAGGTCGTAAAGGGCGCCACCAAATAAGGGTATATATGTCCAGAATGGCAAGAAAATGATCGCAAGATAGTAGCTGTCAGACTCTTCTGATATTCGTGGTTTTGTGAAAAAACTTTACAAGATGATTTTCGGCAAGGAAACGGGGAGTTTAGACGGACTAAAGTGGGAGTTTAGATAGTGTAAACTCAGAGTTTGAAGTAAGGAAAGTCATGGTTTCCTTACTTCAAAGTTTGTGTGTTGTAACTTGTTGGTTATCAGGGGGATGAAAAAGATACTGCGAAAGTTCTTGTATTGTGAAATATGTTTACAAATGAAAACTTTGGCTGGCTGCGCTCAGGCAAAAAGATGACAATTATGACAAATGACACTGTCATTTGTCATAATTGTCATCTTTTTCTGCGCCCACCTTATTTCACCTTATTTTACTGTGCTTTCAGGGCTGTGGCGATGATGTCGGCCATCTTGGCTGCACCTTTGCCGTCGGGATGGATGCCGTCGTCGAGCACCTTGTCACCATCGTTAGCGAAGAGGGTATGCAAGTCGATGACCTTTAGGCCGTACTTCTGGGCAACCTCCTGCTGAATGGGAATGACGCCGTTGACAATCACGCTGTCGTTGATGTTCCACGACGGCTTGAAGGCGGGGATAGGCGTGCAGAGCCATATCTGTGGCTTGGCTGGGGCAATGCCAGACTTGGCAGCCTTTGCCAAAGCCTTAGCCATCGCCTTCTGAGCCTTCTGGGCAGGTATATCTGCATACTGCTTCAGGTCAGGACGAAGCGTGAATATCATCTGCTCCAGGTCCTGCTTGAACTCCGAACCATATTGCCAGTTCTCAGGCTTGGAGTCGTTCGTGCCGAGCTTGATGATGACCACGTCGGGCTTGAAATCAAGCGCATCGCGCCAGGCTGGTTCGTTCATATAGGGATAGTCGCCCCTGTTGAGCATCGTGCGTGAGCTCACGCCGAAGTTCCTTACCCAGTAGTCCTGTCCGAGTTTCTTCTGCAACTGAGCGGGATAGCCGTAAGCCGAAGCCATGTCGATGCCATAGCCGTCGGTGATGCTGTTGCCGAGGCAGGCCACTCGTGTGGCATTTGTCTTGGGAGCCTGACGCGTATCGAGCCAGTTGCCGATATCCGTCAGCAGTTGGTCGTGGTACTTGAACCAGGGACCGAAGCCGAAGCCGTGATCGCCCGTAGGATAGACGTACATGGCACATTCGTTGCCAGCCATTCGCATCGCCTTATAGTACTCCAGTCCGTTAGTCACAAACGGCACCAGACGGTCGTCGCTGGCCGAGATGATCAGTGCCGGAGGCGTGATGTGGCGCTGCACGGCGTTCATCGTCGAGAAGTCTCTGACGAGCGCCGGATCCTTCTGTCCCTCCTTGCTGAGGAAGTTGATGCACGACCACTTGTGGCTGACGCGCTCATCCATCGAGATGACGGGATAGAACAGGATCGAGAAGTCTGGCCTCACGTCGAAGGCCGAATGGGTGGAGATGACTGATGCCAGATGGCCGCCAGCCGAGAAGCCCATGATGCCTACGTCGCGAGGGTTGATGCCCCAGAGGCTGGCCGAGTCGCGAACGATACGGAAGCCCTGCTCCACGTCGCTGATAGGTCTCGTACGGTCGCCGTTGGGCAATCGGTAGTTGACCACGAAGTAAGCGATGCCACGCTGGTTCAACCACCCTGAGGCCTGTGTGCCCTCGTGGGTG
>CACYQO010000024.1 GCA_902776545.1 uncultured Prevotellaceae bacterium
GATGCTGATAAAGTCGATTATATAGTGAATAACTGTAGTAAAGTACTTACAGAGCCTAATAGGATTTGTTATTCAGGTAATATCACTTTAAAAGCGGATAGCATATTTGTAGAAAAGGATGTGCGTTTTTGGGATAATTTGAATAATACAGGTGTACTTGTTTATCAAGAATAGTAATCTGTAAAAAGTAAATGTACTGGATCTTGTCTTTGCAAAAAGGACTTGTATCCAGTACAATTCTTTTATGTCTCAAATAAAGTGTCAAAGAATAAGTCTATTGATGTAGGATGTTTGCCTATGCATTGTAAAGATATGGATGGCTCTGACAGATTATGGATGGACGCAGTTCGGACACTCACTGAAATATTAGATTTTCTTTGGTGGATTAATAATTTCTTTGTAACTTTGCACCAGATTTTGCATCAAGAGCGCTTCAGTGCGCACCAACCGAGCTTCTGTTATGCCACGGTGGTAAAGAGATGCGAGTTAAGTGAGAATTAACTAAAATGATAACGGTATGCAATACACCCGCATTGTTCTTAACGAACCGCATGCCTCCATTGAGGGGCTTTATGACGAACGATTGAGTTTCTGGAACATTGATGATCGATTCATCAATGACATTGTGCTGAAGTGGACTGACTGGTACACTGACTACCTTTTTCATGGCTACAAGAATGTGAACATCAGGACGGTCAGATTCCCTTATTCCCGTTTTATCGTGGACGCTGAACGGCTTTGGAATGATCCATTAGAATCCGTTGGCCAGGGAATTCTGTACAAGCAGTTCGATGGCTATTCTCGTGAAATCCCCAAAGTGTACAAAGAGAATCTGCTGAACCTTTGGCATTGGCACCAGCAGCGACTCATCAGCCAGCTGTGCCCTGATGCCCTGTTACTTGATTGCCATTCCTTCCCATCAGAATTGAGTGATGTGGATATCTGCATTGGCTTCAATGAAGATTGGTCAAAGCCCAATAAGGAAACCATCGAATTGGCTGTCAGCCTATTCGAAAATGCTGGCTACAAGGTGGGCATCAACGAACCCTACAGCAACTCTGAGACTCCAAACTGCTCTTTTGCTTACCAGTCGATGATGCTTGAAGTCAACAAGAGAGCGTATATGGAACCAGGTTCTCTACGCATAAAGCACCATAATATATATAAGGTAAGCGTTAGAGATGTAATTACAACGATGCTGTCTGAATTAGGAGGAAATTGATGTTCGATGGCTTTTGGGGCTTGCCGTCAGTTTGTGACGCTCATCATCCCGCGATCCGTTCATCTCATTGGCGATTTCGTCTTTGGCCAGATGGTGGGAAGATAGTGATTCGTGGCTGATATAAGAGTAGAAAGAGGGCTTTTATTAGAATTCTGCGCCAAAATTTGGAATTATCAGGGATTTGTCGTAACTTTGTTGCCGAAAAATTAAGTAAGTTATGGCAGATAAGGTTTACAAGTTGTCGCTCGAACAGTTGAATGACATCGTCAGCGATGCTGTCACTAATGCTATTAAGAAACTCGACAATCTTGAAATTGTAGAGGATGAGAAGCAAAAGGAATCTACGGAGGTCAAGGTAGGTGAGTTCTCGGAGGAGCAATACAAGGAGGCCATCGACACGATGGCCAAAAACCGTGGTGCTGGTGATGAACCGAAAGTAGGCATCTTTTGGTATAATCCCACGTTGAAACAACTCTTCGGTGTCGTATCCCACAAACGAACAGACTATCTGCGACCGAATGCAGGAGGTGGACTTATCACTTGTAGCGAGATGCATGAGGATGTTTGGAAGAAGGAGTTTCGTAAACAGAAGTATCATGGTGGTGGCATTGGCCCGTTTAAGGGTGAATACCAGATGAAGCCAAGAGGCCGTGTGTTCTACTCGCCTGCCGATGATCAGTACATCATTGCTGTAGGCTCATGGATTGATGAGAACCAGGATGCAATAGATCTTATTATCGAAGAATACGACTTGCCTCGCGAGAAAACGGTGGTGCAGAAAGCATCTCACTGGGACATTGGTCAAACATGGGCATCAACGTAATTCGTTTCTCATAACGAAAATCCCTTTTGTGACGAATGCGCAGGATTTATCATAAGTTGTACCTTACCATCCGATTCTTTACAGAGAAGCGGGTGATGACACAGGCATCGGCATTGACTTACTCCACGCTGTTGGCCATTGTGCCTATGCTCGCTGTGGTGTTCGCCATCGCAAGGGGCTTCGGCTATAATAAATATATAGAGATGTGGTTCCGTGAGCTGCTTGCTTCTCAGCCGCAGGTGGCCGATGTGATCGTCACTTTCGTCAACAGCTACCTGATACATACAAAGAGCGGCATCTTCCTCGGCGTGGGACTGATCTTCATGCTCTACACCGTCCTGATGCTGGTCAATAATGTCGAGGAGACGTTTAACCAGATCTGGCAGGTGAACAATTCGCGCCCCATCATCCGCTCGTTTGCCAACTATCTGGCCATGTTCTTCCTGTTTCCCATCATCATCGTCATTTCCACAGGTCTTTCTCTCTTTATGGAGACGGTGGCCGATAAGATGGATGACATCGTCATTTTGGAACCCATCATCAATAAGCTGATCAGTTTCTCTCCAAGTATGCTGATGTCGCTGCTCTTCATCTTCCTCTATGTCTATATGCCCAATACAAAGGTCCGCTTCTCGTGTGCCATCATACCGGGTATACTTGCGGGTATCGCGATGAACTTACTGCAGATTGCCTATATCCACTCGCAGGTATGGGTGACGGGCTACAATGCCATCTACGGTTCGTTTGCAGCCCTGCCGTTGTTCATGCTCTGGGTGCAGATTTCTTGGGCCATCTGTCTCTTTGGTGCACAACTCACTTACACCAATCAGAACTTGAACCGCATCGGCTTCAATCTTGAAGAAATCGACATCCATCCGAAGGTGGATATGACGGATGATGAACGAGGCGAAGAGGCCAGAGAACTATATAGTGATCGATTAGACTCCTTATAATTAGCAACGGACTACAAGACTTAAGGACTTAATGAAATCGAAAAAGTCCTGTAGTCGTGTAGTCCGTTGCAAAAATGATTATTGATTCATCAGATATTGTTTGAAGTCGGCAAAGTCCTTAGTCATGGGGACGCTCTGCTTCTGACCCTGCATGAAAGCTCGGAGACGAGCTGGGATGTCAACGTCGATGCCGAGGATATCATCTACCTTCTCCTTGAACTTAGCAGGATGGGCCGTCTCGCAGAATACACCGACTTCGCCAGGTTTTAAGCCATCGACCAGGGCCTGATAGCCGCAGGCACCGTGAGGATCGAGGATATAACCTGTCTCTTCGTAGCATTGGCGCATGGTCTGACGGATCTGCTCATCGCTATAGGTGGCACCTCCGATGAGGCTGCTGATACGTTCGTGGCTCTTGCCGTAGAGGTCGTAGATACGGGCAAAGTTGGAGGGATCGCCCACATCCATCGCATTGGCAAGCGTCTGCTTGGAAGGCTTCGGCTCGTAACGGCCTGTCTGGAGGTAGTTGTAGAAGATGTCGTTGGCATTGTTGGCGGCAATGAAGCGTGCGATGGGGAGGCCCATCTCATGGCCGAAGAGGGCTGCGCAGATATTGCCGAAGTTGCCAGAGGGCACGCACATGACAAGTTCATTGAACATTGAACATTGAACATTGAACTTTTCCTTCAGACGGGCGTAGGCGTTGAAATAGTAGAAGGCCTGTGGCAGGAAACGGGCGACATTGATGGAGTTGGCGGAGGTGAGCTTCATGTGCTGGTTCAGTTCGGCATCCATGAAGGCATTCTTCACAAGTGCCTGACAGTCGTCGAAGACACCATCAACCTCGATAGCGGTAATATTCTTGCCGAGGGTCGTAAACTGGCACTCCTGAATGGGGCTGACTTTTCCTTTCGGATAGAGCACATAGACGTGGATACCGTCTACACCGAGGAATCCGTTGGCTACGGCAGAACCTGTATCGCCAGAGGTGGCCACAAGGACGTTTACTAACTTTGAACTTTCCTGACGGATGAAATATTGCAGGAGACGCGCCATGAAACGGGCACCCACATCCTTGAAGGCGAGGGTAGGGCCGTGAAAGAGTTCCAGCGTGTAGATGTCATCTTTGACTTTCACGACTGGACAATCGAAGGAGAGTGTGTCGTAGACAATCTTTTTCAGGGCATCAGCCTCGACGTCTTCGCCGAAGAAAGCATCGGCGACGGTATAGGCAATCTCCTGAAAGGACATCTTGTCGATGTTGTCGAAGAAATCCTTCGGCAGTTGTTTGATCTTCTCTGGCATGTAGAGACCGCGGTCTTCTGCCAGTCCCTTGACGACGGCTTTATGAAGGTCGGCAATGGGAGCATTTCCGTTGGTACTATAGTAATTCATTGACTTTGAACTTTGAGCTTTGAACTTTAAACTTTATGATATGTTCATGAGGGCGTGCATAAATTCGTCGAGCTTCAGCAGACCGTAAGCACCTGATACACAACTTACTTCGTCGTATTGCTGAACCTCGTCTGCAGGGATGCCGCGATACCAGATAAGGAACGGTACAGGCTGTCCGACATGGATGCGCTGCTCTACAGGTGTGAGGTGATCCGGCAGTACAGCGATGCATACAGGCTCGTCCCACGTCTCCACCTCTTTATATATAGGGGCGATGAGGCGTTGGTCGAGATACTCGATGGTCTTGAGCTTCAGATCCAAATCTCCGTCGTGACCAGCTTCGTCACTCGCCTCCACATGAACGAATACGAAATCATCATGCTTCAATGCCTCGATGGCTGCCTGAGCCTTTCCTTCATAGTTGGTGTTGGCCAGTCCCGTGGCACCAGGAACCTCAACAATCTTCAGTCCTGCATAGTGGCCGATACCGCGAATGAGGTCTACGGCAGAGATAACTGTGCCGCTTTTTACCTGCGGATACTGCTGCATCAGCGTTTCCATCGAAGGACGGTAGCCTCCGCTCCAAGGCCAGATGCTGTTTGCCTGGCGCTCGCCTTTCTGGGCTTTTGCGAGGTTGAAGGGATGCTTGGAAAGCAGGTCCTGCGATTTCAGAATCATCTCATTGATGAGGTCGGCAGTCTGCTGGGGAGTCATTCTGTTAACAGCTGTGGTACAGCTGTCTACAGGACAGGGCTCTGGCTGAACGAGGAGTGGGCGCCATTCTTCATTTGGATGGTCGTGGGGTGGGGCACAGATAATATGCTTATTGCCGCCTTTGATGACCAGCAGATGACGGTACTGGATGCCTGTGATGAATTTCACACGCTCACAGCCCTCTCGTTCATTGATGGGCTTAGCCAGCTTTTCGTTCAGATAGTCAATCAATACACGGGCATCTTCCGTTTCCAGATTGCCGCCGTTGTGGGTGATGATCTTGCCGTCAGCGAGTGTAATGATATTGCAGCGGATGGCAAAGTCGTCATCAGCCATCTCATAGCCGATGCTGGCAGCTTCCAAAGGACCACGACCCTCATAAACCTTATTCAGGTCATAGCCGAGGATGGCTGTATTGGCCACTTCCGATCCAGGAGGGAAACCCTCTGGCACAGTGATAAGCCTGCCACAGCGGCCTTCACGGGCCAACTGGTCCATCATGGGCTTATGGGCATATTGTAACAGCGTCTTACCTCCCAATCTCTCCACTGGTAGGTCGGCCATTCCATCGCCTAATATAATGATATGCTTCATATTGAGATTTTTTTGCAACGGACTATAGGACTTTTATATTCAGCATAATATTACGCAGCTAAGTCCTTGAGTCCTGTAGTCCTTGCTAAAAACTAAATATTGGCGATTGACATAATATTTGCGAAGACACCAGCGGCAGTCACAGCTGCACCAGCGCCGTAACCCTGAATCAGCATAGGATACTCCTTATAGCGCTCGGTGGTCAGCAGTACGATGTTGTTGGAACCTTCCAGACCGTAGAAGGGATGGCCGTAGGGCACCTCCTTGAGGGCGACATTTGTCTTGCCGTTCTCCATCGTAGCCACGAAGCGCCAACGCTTGTTCTCAGCCTCCAGCTTCTGGCGGCGAGCCTCAAAGTCGGCATCGAGCTTGGGCAAACGCTTCCAGAAGTCATCAAGACTTCCCTCGAAGTAGTCGTTGGGCACGAAGAGATGCTTCTCGACATCGTCCTGTTCCACCTTATAACCTGCCTCACGGGTGAGGATGACGAGTTTACGAATCACGTCAGTACCACTGAGGTCGATACGTGGGTCAGGTTCTGAATAACGCTGTTCCTTGGCACGACGGACAGTCTCAGAGAAGGGCACGTCGGCAGCAATCTCATTGAAGATGAAGTTCAGCGTACCAGAGAGGATTGCCTCAATCTTCAGGATCTTATCACCAGAGTTGCACAGGTCGTTAATGGTGCCGATGATAGGCAGACCTGCACCTACGTTGGTCTCATAGCGGAACCAGACACCACGGTCACGGGCTGTCTGCTTCAGCTTCAGGTAACTGTCGTAATCGCTGGAAGCTGCAATCTTATTGGCTGCCACCACTGAAATATTGTGCTCCAGGAATGTCTGATATAGCATGGCTATCTGACGGCTGGCGGTACAGTCAACAAATACAGAGTTGAAGATATTCATCTTCACAATCTCCTCCTTCATGTGCTCTGTGTTGGCAGGGAAGCCGGCACGCAGGATCTTCTCATAATTGTCGAGGTCGATGCCATCGCGGTCGAGCACGAAGTTGTCAACGTCAGAGATGCCCACCACGTTCAACTTCAGGCGACGAGACTGCATCAGGAACTGCTGCTGGGTACGGATCTGCTCAAGTAGCATGCCACCCACAGTACCGATACCGCAGATAAAGAGGTTGAGCACTTTGTATTCAGAGAGGAAGAACGAGTCGTGGAGTACGTTGAGTGACTTGCGGAGGAAACGTCCGTCGACTACGAATGAAATGTTCGTCTCAGAAGCACCCTGAGCACAGGCAATCACCGAGATACCTGAGCGGCCCAGCGTACCAAAGAGCTTTCCTGCGATACCTGGTGTCTGCTTCATGTTCTCACCCACGATGGCGATGGTTGCCAATCCGCTCTCCACTTGCATGGGATACATGGCGCCAGTCTCAATCTCCTTGGCAAATTCTGCGTTCAGAGCCTCTGCTGCAGCATCTGCATCCTCGTCACGTACACCGATAGAGGTGGAGTTCTCAGAAGAGGCCTGAGACACCATAAATACAGAGATGCCTTTGTTGGCCAATGTGGTGAAGATACGACGGTTCACACCAATCACACCCACCATCGAAAGCCCCGTCACAGTTATAAGTGTCGTGCCCTTGATACTTGAGATACCCTTAATAGGTTTGTTGTCGTCATCAATAGTTTCTTTGATGAGTGTACCCGGATGCCCAGGATTGAAGGTGTTCTTTACTTTAATAGGTATATTCTTGACGCAGACGGGATAGATGGTCGGCGGGTAAATGACCTTTGCGCCGAAGTTGCAAAGCTCCATCGCCTCTACGTATGAGAGTTCGTTAATGGTATAAGCGCTCTTGATGACTTTGGGGTCGGCTGTCATAAAACCGTCAACATCTGTCCAAATCTCCAAAACCTCTGCGTTAAGTACAGCGGCAAGGATAGAAGCGGTGTAGTCAGAACCGCCACGACCCAGGTTGGTGGTCTCATGGGTGTCTCGGTCTCTGGCGATAAATCCTGGTACCACGTAGATAGTCTTTTCGTTCAGTTCCTTGAAGGTCTCCTTTACCAGCTGAGTGGTCAGATCTGCATCAATCACGTGTTTGCCCAACTTCTTTTCCGTACGGATAAAGTCGCGGCTGTTCATGCGGATGCCGTTCTTCACCATTGCAGCCACAATGTGTGAACTCAGGCGCTCGCCATAACTGACAATCGTGTCCTCCGTCTTCTTCGAGAGGTCGTGAATGAGATACACACCGTAGAAGATGCTCTTCAACTGGTCGAAGAGCTGATCCACATTATTAAATAAGTCAACGCGCTTTTTGTCGTCAGTGATAATTGTGTCAATCATCTGATGGTGGCGTTTTACCATCGCGTCGAATTCCTCGCGATAGTGCTCGTCGCCCTGTTTGGCCATCTGCGACGTGGCGATCAGTTTGTCTGTGATGCCGTCGAGTGCGCTTACTACTACAATGACAGGTTGCGTCCGAGCCTCTGCCTCCACAATTTCTTTTAAGCTCAAAATGCTTCGGTGCAAAGGTAATGCAATTAGAGCAAATAACAAACATAAATCGTAAAAATTTTCAAGTTTTATAAAAAAAACAAAGATGATACCTCTTATTTGAAAGAAAATGTGTAATTTTGCAGCGCAAAAATAATGATATGTTAAATTTTAAAGATCTTAAGAGGAATTTGAAGCGTGACCTTTCTGGTCTTCCAGAGGTGAAAATAGCCCTCGTCGGTGATACGGCCACCCAGTTTCTGGCCACGGCGATTTGTGGAATGGGTGTTGAGCGCGGATACCATATTAATCTTTTTGAGGCAGAATATAATCAGGTGGAGCGCCAGTTTATGGATCCATCAAGTGAGTTGTACGAATTCGATGCAGATGTTATCGTCGTATTCCAGTCGACGCATAAGTTAGGAGAATATCATAGTTCGCTCTCTGTTGAGAAACAGTCCGTTCTTGCTGATGAACGGCTCTCGTTTGTTGCTTCTATCTGTGAGAATCCTGCTTTTGCCAATAAGAAAATCATCTATTTCAATTATGCCGAGATAGAAGATACGGTCTTTGGCAGTTATGCTAATAAGGTTTCATCCTCACTGTCTTATCAGGTCAGGAAACTGAACTATGAGTTGATGAATCTCTCACAGCAGTATCCGAACCTTTTCATCTGTGATATTGCTGGTCTTCAGAATAAGTTCGGTCGTGACTTCATGTTTGCCCCCAATGTCTATGTCAGCACAGAGATGATCCTGAGCGTGGATGCCCTGCCTTATTTGGCTTCAAGGGTCATGGATATCGTCTGCGCCATCAAGGGACAATTTAAGAAATGCCTGATTCTTGACCTGGACAATACCGTCTGGGGTGGTGTCATTGGCGATGACGGGTTAGAGGGAATCCAACTTGGTCATGGGCTTGGGATCGGAAAGGCCTTCACGGAATTCCAGATGTGGGTGAAGAAACTGAAACAGCGTGGCATCATCATCTGCGTGGCTTCGAAGAATAATGAGGAAACGGCAAAGGAACCGTTTGAGAAGCATCCCGATATGGTTTTGAAGTTGGAGGACATTGCTGTGTTCCAGGCCAACTGGGAAACGAAGGTCGACAATATCCGTACCATCCAGAGTATCCTGAACATCGGCTTCGACTCGATGGTGTTCCTCGACGACAATCCTTTTGAGCGAAACATTGTCCGCGAGAATATCAAGGGCATCACTGTTCCTGAACTGCCAGAAGATCCGGGAGAATATCTTGAATACTTATATTCCCTCAACCTCTTTGAAACGGCCAGCTACAGCAATGCCGACAAGGATCGTACCAAACAATATCAGGTGGAGGCCAAGCGCGTATCTCTGTCGAAGACCTTTACCAACGAGGCTGATTTCCTCAAATCGCTGAATATGGTGTCGACCGTCAGTGGTTTTACCAAGTTCAATACGCCTCGTGTGGCTCAGCTCTCCCAGCGTAGCAATCAGTTCAACCTGAGGACTATCCGCTATACTGAGGCTGATATCACAGCTTTAGCAGAGGATCCGAACGTGATAGACCTCAGTTTCACGCTTGAGGATAAGTTTGGCGACAACGGTCTGATTGCGGTCATCATCATGAAGCGGCAGGATGCCGAGACGCTCTTCGTTGATACATGGTTTATGAGTTGCCGTGTATTGAAGCGTGGCATGGAGAACTTCACCCTCAATACGATGGTGGAACGTGCCAAGGCTGCCGGCTATAAGAAGATTATCGGCGAGTATCTGCCTACACCAAAGAACAAGATGGTGGAGAACCACTATACAGGACTTGGCTTCAAGAAGGTAGAAAATTCGGAAACGGCTCGTTATGAGTTGGATGTTGAGGCTTATCAGCCACGGGAATGTTATATTGACACAAAAACAGTATGAACTATACAACAGATCATGTAGGCTATCTGACAGGAGATATCTGTTCTACAGCCAAGGAGTTTGAAAGGTTGGGGTATGTAGCTGGGGATATCGTCGATGACGACACCCAACGTACTAAGATATGTTTCCTGGCCAAACCCGGTGAGGTCCGCATCGAATTGGTTCAACCTTACGAAGACAATAAGACTATGCAGAAGATGCTGACCAAGCGGGGTGTCACTCCCTATCATATGTGTTATGAGGTCGACGATGTGGATCAGGAATATGACAAACTGATTCAGGAAGACTGGACGGCATTGTTCAAGCCTGTAGCAGCTTCTGCCTTCGACAATAGGAAAATCTGCTATTTCTGGAACTCTGAGATAGGTTTTATAGAGTTAGTGAATCGTAAAAAGTGAAATAAATATAAGAATTATGGAAAGACAAGAGATTTTTGAGAAACTGAATGAGATTTTTACCGATGTGCTTGATCTGGACGAGTGCAATTTGACCGACGAGACGAGTGCCAATGATATTGAGGAGTGGGACTCCTTGAGCCATATTCAACTGATTGTTGCCATTGAGAAGGCATTCAAGATCAAATTCACTTCGCTTGAAATCATGAAGTGGAACAATGTCGGTGAGATGGTTGACTCGATGATGAAAAAACTGTAGGATGGTAGTCAACTCTGTCAGATTCCTCTTTTTCTTCATAGTAGTATTTACCATCTACTATCTGCCGTTCACTAAGAAGAATCCTCGTCGTCAAAACATCTGGTTGCTGTTGGCGAGTTATTTCTTCTACGGCATCGTTGATTGGAAGATGGTGGTGATACTGCTTGTTGCGACCGTAGTGTTCTATGCCCTTGGCCTATGGCTGAGGGCTGTGATGTTGAAGGGCCGCACGGAACTGGCTTCGCACCTGACAACCATCGGTGTTGCCTTGGGAATCTGCTTGCTGCTCTACTTCAAGTACCTGAATTTCTTCGGTGAGTCGATAACAGAGTTACTTAGCGCCGTAGGCTTGAAAGCTACGTGGACAACCCTGAACATCATCGTACCTGTCGGGGTAAGTTTCTTTACGTTCAAACTGATTAGTTATCTGATAGAGATTCATCGCGAACATATCGAACCGTGTAGGGACATGGTGGAGTTTGCCACTTATATTGCCTTCTTCCCGACACTGCTCTCTGGTCCTATTGACCGTCCGAATACCTTTATCCCACAGCTTCGGAGACCGCATTCGTTGGATTATGCTCAGGCGGTAGATGGCTGTCGTCAGATACTTTGGGGTATGTTCACTAAGATATGTATCGCCGACCATCTGGCATTAGTAACAGATCATGTGTGGGCCGACTATTCCCATCAAGCGGGATCAACCCTATTGATTTGGACATTGTTATACACGATGCAGATCTATACCGATTTCGACGGTTATTCGAACATGGCCATCGGCGTAGGAAAGATTTTGGGCTTCAATATTACCCGTAACTTCAACCATCCGTTGTTGGCCCGTAATATCGCGGAATTTTGGCGTAACTGGCATATCTCATTGACTTCTTGGATTACAGACTATGTGTTTATGCCGTTGAATATTGCTTTCCGTAATATGGCCAGCTGGGGTGTGATGCTTGCTGTGACCATCAACATTGTACTCATAGGTCTCTGGCACGGGGCAAACTGGACCTTTGGTTTGTTTGGCCTCTATCACGCCATGCTTTATGTTCCTTTAGTCTTGTCAGGAGCGTTCGGTAAGAATAAAAAACTGCGTCCTAACGATCACAGTCTGCCCAAATTGAAGGATTTCTCGAAGATGGCCCTGAATTATGTGCTGGTATCTCTGGGCTTCATTGTCTTCTATGCCAGTAGCGTTACTGACGCTTTCCACTTCCTCACTGGCATTGTATCGACGTCACTGTTCTCTATGCCGGCGATACCAGTGAAAAAGGTGACTCTTTTATTTATTATTATTGTCCTGATTTTAGAATGGACAACGAGAAAACGTGAACATCCGCTTCAATTGCCGACAGATGGCATTTTCAAGTATACAGCAGTCCGCTATCTGTTGTATGCAGGCATCGGTGTTCTGCTGTTTGTCTTCGCAGGAGAAGTAGAAACCTTTATTTATTTCCAGTTCTGATTCCATGAAGAAGTTCCTCATTAAATTATCCTATACGGTCTTGCCAGTGTTCCTGCTGCTCTTCGGACTTGTGGCTTATGTCACATTATATATTAGCCCAAGGACTACAGGTGATTTGGGGCATCTGGCTTACATCCCGTTCGATTGCCAGGAAGATGATCCTGACGAGATGAAGGAACAGCTTTTTGAGGATGTTCAACTTACTGACAGCCTGCGAAATATTCATGTTGACGTACTGACTGTAGGTGACTCTTTTTCTAAGATGGGAAGATTGGGCTACCAGAATTACCTTGCCGCTCAAGGCATCTCGGTGGCTAACAGCGTTCGAGAGCTGTATGAGAGTCCCTTCCAATATGCCTATAATATTCTAGACATGGGGTTGGTAGATTCTACCAATATCAGCGTGTTGGTTGTTCAGGTTGGCGAACGTGACCTTGTCAGCAGGTCGGAAGAGTTTAATGTTGATAAGATTGACATGGACGAACTTGACATAGAACCTCCTTCCGGTGGCAGTGGAGGGAATGCCAATGAGTGGTCGCTACTGCGGGCCAGGGATTTCCTGATGTACCGTTTGCACTGGAGTCCTGTGTTCAAGGTGACCCTTGACAAGGATTACTTTAACAGCAAGGAGCCTCGTAGCCTGTATTTCTATTGTGCCGACATCACCAACGGTCTGAATATTGACGAAGCCTCTAAGCAGAAGGTCTTGGAGACGTTTCAGATCCTAACCCGGAAGGCAGAGGAGCGCGGTGTTGCTTTGATGTTGCTACTCCCTGTCGACAAGTATGATATGTATCAGGATCACATTGTCGATAATCCCTATCCTCATAAGACTTATGTCGAGGATGCCCGTGAGATCTTTGGCGATACGCCGAATGTCTTGTTGTGTAAGTATCTCTTGATGCCATTAATTGAAAAAGGAGAAAAAAACGTATTCCTTTTCGATGATAGTCACTGGAGTATCAAAGCTGCAGAAGTTGTTGGTACGGAGTTGTCAAGACGTGTAAAGATGGTAGTGGATTTAAAGAAATAAAAAAAGGATATGGGCAAGGATGAGATAATGTCAAAGACGATTAGCGGCTTGCGTTTCCCGCTTACTGCCGGAGTTGTCTTTATGCATTTAAACTTGGCTAAGAATGGACTGTCTATACATGGAATAGAATATGGTGTCAACCACCCTGCGTGGTACGGTCATTTCCATCATTTCTTTTGTTATGCATTGCCAAGCATAATTGTTCCTTTATTTTTCTTCATTTCTGGTTTTTTGTTCTTTTACGGGAAGGACTTTGACAGTAAATTATATATCAAGAAATTGAAAACAAGGGCAAGGACGTTATTGGTTCCTTTTATATTATGGAATGTCATTGCTTTTTTGAATATGGCATGGCGGATGTTGCCATGTTTGTCTCCAGTGTTTCCTAATGCGTATAAGACGGAATTTAAATTCTCATTGTTACGCATGTTTAATACTTTATTTTATAATAATAGGTATAATAGTGTACTTGTACCACCGATGGATGAAAGTGTGGATGTGGCAACCATACTCCCTGCTCCAATGGATGTCCCAATGTGGTATGTTCGTGATCTGATGTTGATGGTATTGCTTTCTCCTGTTATATATTGGCTTCTAAAAAAAGGAGGTATATGGTATGTAATTGTCGTGGGAATCATATCTTCTTTCCTTATATTGCCAGATGGGTATTATTGGGTATTTCTGTCGACAGCCCTATTCTTTTTTTCATGGGGCGCCTATTATAGTGTACATAAGAAGAGCTTTGTTGATTCTATGCGTGAATATTGGTATATGCCATTGTTGTTCCTCTGTTTAGCAATCGTTGACGCATGGCCTAAGAATACAGAATCTCTCCATCTTTATATTCATAGTATGAGTCAGTTTGTTGGTGTCATATCAGCAATCGTCGTGATGTCTTATTTGGTAGAGAATGGCAAAGTGAAAATCAACCCGATACTTGCTGGCGGCAGTTTCTTTGTCTATGCATTGCATATGTTGATCTTGACGGATATTGGAAAAATTCTAGTCATCGTGTTTCATCTGCCAGATGATACATTTGTTATGCTGGCATGTAGTTTTATCGTTCCAGCAATAACATACTCAATATGTATGGGCTTATATGTTTTGTTAAATAGATATTTGCCCAGAGTCTGTAATTTGTTAACGGGAGGAAGATGAGATGATTGGTAAAGAAAGAATAATATATCTTGATACATTAAGAATTTTTTCAGCTTTTGCTATTGTTTGGTTGCACGTTTCATCTCAATATTGGGGTGAGTCGTTTTATAGTATGGGATGGGAAGTCAGAAATGTTTGCCTTTCTGCCGTGAGATGGAGTGTTCCTGTTTTTGTGATGATCTCTGGAGCTTTGTTCCTTGATATTGACAGACCTTTCCATACGAGACGGCTTTATGCAAAGAATATCTTGCGTATCATTTGTGCGTTTCTATTCTGGTCATTTCTTTCACAAGTTATCAATACAGGCTTTGATGCTGGATTAAAGGCTCTATTTATATTGACAATAAATGGCCCGGCATATTTGTGGTTCATAAAAATGTTGCTCGGACTCTATATTTTTGTTCCCGTCTTGAGAACCATTGTCTCCAATAGACGGACAGAAATCTATTATTTATCTTTATCGATGATAGTTGTATTCATTATTCCATTGCTTTTTGATGTGATAGGATTGTATAATGATCCTTTTGTACATTTTCTTAAAGGAAATTATGAGATTACTGAAATAAACGAATTGATAGATTTTAGTAGTTATTTCGTTCTTGGACATTTTCTGGCCACTTCATCCATCAGTAAAAAGACAAGATTTATTGTTTATCTGATTGCTGTTGTTTGTTTGGCCATTGTCGTTTTGGGAGTACACTTCTATTCTATTTATTCACATCTGCCAAGTACATATCTCTTTGATTATACAAACATTTTCACATTGATGGAGGCAACGGCAATTTTCCTTTATGCAAAAGAAAATTTCAAAACAGTTCCTCTTTCTATCTTGTCAACTGTCATGACAATTTCTAATTGCAGTTTTGGAATCTATTTGATCCATCCGTTTATAATGGATTTACTTGGAGTTGTTTTACCTTACGATTACACCTCTTTTGTTTCTGTTTTGGTTATTCCCCTTTCAGTTATGATTATTTTTTCTGTATCCTTACTGATAACGAAGGGCATCAGTTTTATTCCTATTTTGAAAAAGTACATTATATAAGATAATAAATTCATGAGGTAATTCTTTTAAATAATTCATTGGAGGACATTTTTACTGACAAGCTTATTGTAGCCCCCGACTTGCTTAATTTTTGTTAAACTATTGCGTAAATAATAGGTGTCCTATTTATTTTGTCTAATTTTGCATATGATTGTATTTCTATAGTAACGTGATGATAAACTTTAGACGTATTAGCTCAGCCATCGTAGCTCCCATTCAGAAGGAGTTGCCATTTTTTTTCATCACCTTTTTTTTGTTCGGTTCAGGTTTCATCGTAGAAATCATAGACTTATGCCGCGACTATGTTCCAATGCTGGCAAGGGGACTGGCAGGAAAGATTGGCTTATTGTTCCTTTATGACTATTTGATGGTGCTCTTGATATATCATACCAAGAGTAGAATTGTAAAATATGGCTTATATACCATCGTTTTGTTATTGTATGGTATTATATCATTCCTTACATTGAATTTTGAGATAGTGATAAATGCCAATGTACTCATATTATTGCTTGAAACCAATAGAAGAGAGGCTTCAGAATTCATAAATACCTATTTGTTCTCGGAGGGAAGTGTGATAACCTGTAAAAAGTTGATTATACGACTTGTTGCAATTATCATTTTAGAGTATGTCTATAATCGCTTTGTCAATAAGTCAAATGTTTCTCATCGGAAACTTGAATTATGGCTTTCTGTGCCGGTCATGTTGCTTTTTATTTGGGGAATTATTTCATTTGGTACTATTGTTAGGATTTGTAGCCATAACACGACAGAGCATTTCTTTCACCAGCATCAATTGGAGGATGTCAGGCCTACAGATCCGTTTAGTTGCCTGATTCTTGGTGCCTATGGTGTCCGCATTGTGGGACATGAGATGAAGTATGCTATCGAGATGACTAAAAATATTAAGGCTGTCTCAGAAGTGAACAAGTCAGACTCACTCGATGTCGTTCTGGTCATTGGCGAATCGGCTAATAAATGGCATTTTGGAATCTATGGCTATGATCACAAAACAACACCTCGTTTGGAGCAAGAAAAGCAGAAAGGACATTTATTTGTTTTTAATGATGCGGTTAGCCCTTTTTGTATGACCAGTCCAACAGTCAAAAGTATGCTGTGCTGTAACAGTATCTCTGATGGTGAAACTTGGTCGCGGCATCCATATGTACCTGCCATATTCAAAGCAGCTCATTTTAGTGTCTATTTCTGGGATAATCAAAAAGACCAGGAACCTGGTGCTCCATTTTCTGTCTCTCTCAATTCTTTCTTGTTTGACAAGCAAGTGTCTATGATGTCATATTCAGCCACTAATAGTGAGTCCTTTAAGTATGATGACGAGCTTGTTAGTGATTTCGAGAATTTTGATAAACAGCCATCAAACCATAATTTCGTCATCCTTCATCTGAAAGGACAGCATTTTGTGGCAGGAGAGAGATATCCACATATCAAGGAATTCTCTCGTTTTACGGTTGATAGTATACAAAGGACTGAAAACTATTTACAAGATGACATAAAGAAGCAACGTGTGGCAGATTATGATAATTCTGTGCTATATAATGATTCAGTCCTTCAGCATGTTTTTGATATTTATAAAGATCGAAATGCTGTCGTCGTCTTTCTTTCTGATCATGGGGAGGAAACTTATGATTACAAGGATGCTATTTTTAGATATTATGAAGGGCATATGACTAAAGGTTGGATAAAAAATATTCATAATATACCATTTGTTATATGGTGCTCCGATGTATATATCCATAGACATGGAGAAACTGTCAAGGCTATCGAAAATGCAACAGATCGGCCTTTTATGATAGATAATTTATGTCAGTTATTATTCCATTTGGGTGAGATTAAGTCAGATTATTATATCCCAGAGAGAGATTTGATAAGTAATCAATTCAAGCCACGTAAGCGAATAATTGAGGATATGTTCTTTAAGAAATTTGATTATGATGAAGTAAAAAATGGACAATAGTATTTGGAAGTTTATAAAAATTGAGAGATGGCGCCAGCTGATTCTTTATGGAATAATCGGCTCTTTTTCTGCATTCCTTGATTTTCTGGTTTATACAGCCCTGATAAGTATAGGATTGTTTTATATACAGGCAAACTGCATCAGTGTATTGGTGGGTATTGGTACAAGTTTTCTTCTAAACCGGCATTTTAATTTTAAGGTGAAAGATGCGGTACTTCGCCGATTTGTGATTTTTCTGGTTATTGGCATAGCTGGATTGATGCTCAGTAACCTAATCCTGTATAGCTGCATTGAATGGTTGGATTGGGATAAGCTACTGTCAAAATTGTTGTCAATTGTATTGGTGGCTCTTTTCCAGTTTATTCTGAATAAATATATAACTTTTAAGCCTACTGCGAATGGATAAAATTTATTTCGTAATGCCAGCCTATAATGAGGCTGAAAATATTGTGCAGACGGTCAAACAGTGGTATCCAATTGTTGAGACATCTGGTAAAGATTGTCGATTGGTTATTGCAAATGATGGTAGTAAGGATGATACTTTCAAGATCTTGCAGAGTCTGACGGAGTCATATCCACAATTGATACCTCTTGACAAACCCAACTCTGGTCATGGGGCAACGGTACTGTATCTGTATCGTTATGCTATAGAGTCTGGAGCAGACTTTGTATTCCAAACAGATAGTGACGGACAGACAGACCCAAAGGAGTTCTGGCAGATGTTTGAACATCGTGAAGATTTTGATTTCCAGATAGGGCACCGCATAGGTAGGCAGGATGGCTCTAGTCGTGTTTTTGTGACTAAAGTACTTCGTTTCGTCGTTTGGTTGATGTTCCGTGAGTTGGTAGTCGATGCCAATACTCCCTTCCGATTGATGCGGAGTGACAAGTTGAAGCCGATTATGGATGTTATTCCACATGACTATTTCCTGTGTAATGTTGCAATATCTGCTATCGCAGTCAAATGGCATTATAATATAAAATGGTATCCCATCACGTTCAAACCTCGTCAAGGTGGAGTCAACTCAATTAATTTCCGAAGAATCATCAAGATCGGTTGGAAGGCTATTGGGGATTTCAGGAGGATTAATAAAAGCCTAAAAGGTTTGAGATGAGGACAGCATTATTGAAGTATTGCTCTTGTTCATATGTATGGATGTCCGTTTGTCTGGGTGTCCTAGTGGTCATTATCAATTCAGATAGTACATCGCCCTTCTTCTATATATGGACACTGGATTCTCAGATTTTCCAGTATATGGGATATGCTATGACAGAAGGCAAGATTCCATATACAGACTTATTTGATCATAAAGGGTTATTCATTTATGCAGTGAATGCCATAGGCTATCTCATCAATCATGATTTCGGAGTTCATCTGCTTCAGATAGTAAATCTATCTCTCACCTTAATGATATGGCACCATATGTTGGATGGGGTTGACAAAGCATGGCGTCGCCTTTTGTATATTTTGGCAGCAGTATTGTGTCTGAGTATATATTATGACTGTGGCAATATGTCTGAAGAGTGGAGCCTTCTCTTTATCAGTTATCCGTTATTGGCGTATCACAAGTTGTTGAAAACAGAAAAGACACAGTTTGATAGGAAGACGCTGGTTCTGATAGGTATTTGTATTGGCGTAGTAACCATTATCCGCATGAACAATATGGCACCCGTGATAGGCCTTTTATTCTATTGTCTGTTGCGTGCTATGATGCGAAAAGAGTATGGCTACATCGGAAAGTCAACGCTGTATATCTTCCTTGGTTTTGTCCTGCCGATTTCTGCCGCATGCCTCTATATGGCGATTGTGGGAGGTTTGCAGGGTGTTGCAGACATGCTCTATAGCACATTCCTATTTAATGTGGAGTATATGAAGGTTCAGGGGGCTGCTACCTTTGACGTTGCAAAGTACGGATACTTGTTTGACACCTCTCTACCTATTCTGATTGTGTTGCCTTTGATCAGAAAGCAGCCGGAGCGTGTTGTTCCCTTACTCTTTTGTTTCTTGTTGACAGTACTGACATTGGGGAAGTCTTTCTATGATCATTATCTCATTACCTTTATCCCGGTATTGGTGGCATCTTTTGCTTGTCTGGATTTTTATAAGTTCAGGAAGTATATCATTATTCCACTTCTGGCATTTTATGTAGTTGAATTGCAGATTAGTTTTGACGATCGTCATTTTGATACCCGTCAACGCAATGCAGATCTTGAAGCGTTCCAACAGTTGATAAGTCCGATACCGGAAAGTGAAAGAAATCAAATTTGGAATTTGGGCACAGGCTATCTGTTCGATGTCATGAAAGCTAATCATATCATTCAGATGAATCGGATGATACTATATTTTCAGTTAAATGTATCTCGTTCTTTATTTGAGGAAGAGGCTAATAAGATACAGTCGGTAAGACCTAAATATGTGGTTTTCTGGACAGAATACCCCAATGGTTATGGCTATATTTCCAGTTTGTCTGATTATACAGGTATGGATGGCGGTCCGGGTATGGGGGCAAATATACAGTTTGTGAAGGATAATTATCAGAGTTTCTCCTCAACAAAGTGGGGTAATGGTGGCGAACTTGTATGTTATAAGCGAATAGATCCTTAACCCAACACAATATGGCTAAGGTATGACGAACGAATATCAGATACGGGTAACGCCAGAGGTGGCAGCACAGGAGGATAGGCTGAAGCGGTGGTTGGCGGATGAACAGGGCATCGATGAAAGGACGATTTGTGGGGTGAGGATCCTCAAACGAAGCATTGATGCCCGACAGAGACAGATTTTTGTCAATTTGAAAGTCAGAATCTATATCAATGAACAACCCCATGATGATGAGTTTGTCCGGACTGAATACCAGAATGTAGAGGATCGTCCTCAGGTGATTGTCGTGGGGGCAGGTCCTGGTGGACTGTTTGCTGCGCTAAGACTGATAGAATTGGGCTTGCGACCTATTGTGTTAGAGAGAGGAAAGGATGTTCATGAACGAAAGAAGGATCTGGCCAATATCACCAAGACCCAGAAAGTGGATGCAGAGAGCAACTACTGCTTTGGTGAGGGTGGGGCAGGCGCCTATTCTGATGGTAAGCTCTACACCCGTAGCAAGAAACGTGGTAATACGGATAAGATCCTGAACGTCTTCTGTCAGCATGGTGCATCTACGGCTATTCTGGCTGATGCTCATCCCCATATAGGAACAGACAGACTCCCCAAGGTGATTGAGGCTATGCGTAATACGATTATCCAATCTGGGGGCGAGGTACACTTTCAGACCAAGATGACTCAGCTGATTATCAATGGCGATAAGGTCATTGGATGTGTAGCAGACAAAGAGTATCTTGGACCTGTCATACTTGCCACAGGCCACTCTGCCAGAGATGTTTATCGTTATTTGGCTGAAGCAAAAGTGGAGATTGAAGCAAAAGGTATTGCTGTAGGTGTCAGACTGGAACATCCGTCTCATTTAATCGATCAGATTCAATACCATTCGAAGCAGGGCAGGGGACGATGGTTGCCTGCTGCGGAGTATTCGATGGTGACACAGGTGGAAGGACGGGGTGTGTATTCGTTCTGCATGTGTCCAGGTGGCTTTGTGATTCCTGCCGCCACAGACAAGGAGCAGATAGTTGTCAATGGTATGAGTCCTGCCAGCCGAGGCACTCAGTGGAGCAATAGCGGCATGGTCGTAGAGGTACGGCCGGAAGATGTCGATGGAGACGGTGTACTGAAAGTCATGACGTTTCAGGAAGATTTGGAACGCATGTGCTGGCAGCAGGGTAATATGAAACAGACCGCTCCAGCACAAAGAATGACTGATTTCATCAATAATAGGCTGAGTTACGACTTGCCGAAATCGTCATACGCTCCGGGATTGATTTCAAGTCCCTTGCACTTCTGGTTGCCAAAGATGATTTCCAACCGTTTGCAGGAGGGCTTCAAAACGTTTGGCCGACAGGCACATGGTTTCCTGACGAATGAGGCTGCGCTGATTGCTGTTGAGAGTAGGACGAGCAGCCCTGTACGTATTGTTAGAGACCATGAGACGTTGCAACATGTTCGTATTCAAGGACTTTTTCCTTGTGGAGAAGGTGCCGGCTATGCTGGAGGAATAGTCTCTGCCGGTGTCGATGGAGAGCGATGCGCAGAAGCTGCAGCACAGTATATTTTTGGCAACGGACATCAGGACTAACAGGATTAAATTCTATAAAAGTCCTTAAGTCGTGTAGTCCGTTGCAAAAAAAACGCGAAAAGGTTTGGTAGTTCCAATTTTTTTTCGTAACTTTGCCAACAAGAAAATAGTTTAACTAAAAGATAACGCTCTATGAACAGGGAGGAAAAATTCGTGATTACAATCAGCCGCCAGTTCGGTACTGGTGGACATGAGATTGGCGCAGAGTTAGCCCGCAGACTCAATGTGAAGCTGCTGGATAAGCAGATTCTTAATGAGGTGGCTAAGCGTAACAGGGTCGTAGAAGAGGCTATGGAGAAAATTGAAGCCAGAAATCCGCTCTGGCGTGATGACTTCACCAACTTCTACCAGAATTACATGAGTAAGGCCGAGTATGACGGAACGGAACATGACCAGACATCACACGAACTCTTTGATGCGCAGGCAGAAACTATTCGGAAGATTGCTGCCAAGGAATCGTGTGTTATTGTAGGTCGTTGTGGTTTCTACATCTTTGAAGACCATCCGAATGCGCTGAAGATCTTCATTCATTCGACAGAGGATTGCCGGAAGCGGAGGATTGCCGAAAAGTACGGCCTGGACATGCGGGATGCAGCCGCAATGGTGGTCGACAACGACTACAGCCGTGAACTTTACACGAAGACTTTTACCGGCAAGGACTGGACGGATGCCAGGAATTATGACATCTCGATTGATGTCCGTAAATTCGGCATAAACGGCGCTGTAGATTTCTTAATGAACTGTATTGAGTAGTTTTCTTGAGAAAAATTTGTGTATATACCGATTTTTTAGTACCTTTGCACGCTGAAATTTCACAAGTTGGTAATTACTAAAAAATCGGTATAATGAATATTTCCTACAAATGGTTGAAGGAATACGTGGATTTCGACCTGACGCCCCAGGAGGTGTGTGACGCTTTGACGTCAACAGGTCTTGAAGTCGACGCATTGGAAGAAGTACAGAGTATCAAGGGTGGCCTGAAGGGCCTCTATGTGGGCAAGGTGCTCACTTGTGAAGCCCATCCCAACAGTGACCATCTGCATGTGACAACAGTAGACTTAGGCAAAGATGAGCCTTCGCAGATAGTCTGCGGTGCACCGAATGTGGCTGCTGGTCAAAAAGTGATTGTGGCTGACCTCGGCTGTGTGCTCTATGATGGTGATCAGGAGTTTGTCATCAAGAAGTCCAAGTTGCGTGGTGTGGAGTCCAACGGTATGATATGTGCAGAGGACGAGATCGGTATTGGCAATGACCATTCTGGTATTATTGTGCTGCCAGAGGATGCAGTGGTAGGTATGCCTGCCGCTGAGTATTATCATTTAGAGAGCGACTGGCTCATCGAAGTGGATATCACGGCAAACCGTGCTGATGGTCTCTCTCACTGGGGCGTGGCTCGTGACCTCTATGCCTGGCTGATGAGCAACGGCCATGAGACACAGATGCATCGTCCTGACTGCTCGAAGTTCAAGGTGGACAATCACGATCTGCCAGTTGAGGTGGTTATTGAGAACCAGGAGGCCTGCAAGCGCTATGCCTGTGTCAGCATTACAGACTGTGAGGTGAAGGAATCTCCAGACTGGCTGAAGAAAAAGTTGACCACCATTGGCTTGCGTCCGATAAACAATATCGTAGATATCACTAATTATATCATGATGGCTTACGGTCAGCCTTTGCATTGCTTTGATGCTGATATGGTAAAGGGTCATAAGATTGTGGTGAAGACGATGCCAGAGGGTACACCCTTCCAGACACTCGACGGTGTGGAGCACAAACTCTCTGACCGTGACCTGGCCATCTGCAATGCCGAAGAACCGATGTGTATTGCCGGTGTATTCGGAGGCAAGGGTAGTGGTACTTATGAAACCACTAGGAATGTGGTGCTCGAGAGTGCATATTTCCATCCTACATGGATCCGCAAGTCTGCTCGTCGTCACGGTTTAAGCACAGACGCCAGTTTCCGTTTTGAGCGTGGCGTCGATCCCAATGGTACTATCTATGCGTTGCAGCAGGCTGCCATCCTTTGTCAGGAATTGGCAGGCGGCAAAGTGTCGATGGATATATGTGACGTCTATCCCGAACCAATTAAGAACGCAGTTGTCGATCTCAGTTTTGAGTATGTGAATAATCTGATAGGCAAGGTCATCACGCCAGGCATCATCAAGTATCTCTGTCGTGCACTCGATATAGAAGTCAAGTTTGAGAATGCGCAGGGGCTGACGCTGGAGATTCCTGCCTATCGTGTTGATGTGCAGCGTCCTTGCGATGTGGTGGAAGATATCTTGCGCATATACGGATATAATAATGTGGAGATTCCCACACAGTTGAAGAGTTCATTGGTTATCAAGGGAGAAGAGGACCAGAAGCATAAACTTGCCAACCTTGTCAGCGAACAGCTGGTAGGTGAGGGCTTCAATGAGATCCTGAACAACTCGCTGAGTAAGTCGTCGTATTACGATGACAAACAAGACACGTTGGTGCATATCATGAATCCGCTCTCAAGCGATCTCAATGTGATGCGCCAGACCTTGCTCTTCGGCGGTTTGGAGAGTATTCAGCACAATGTGAACCGTAAGCGTCAGAACCTGCGTTTCTTCGAGTTTGGTAATGTCTATACCTTCAATCCTGAGAAGCAGAACGATGATGAGCCGATGCAGGCTTACAAGGAACAGTATCATGCCGCACTTTGGGTGACGGGTAAGCGTGTGGAAGGCTCTTGGGCTCACAAGAACGAGGATTCCACTTTCTATGAATTGAGTGCCTGTGTGGAGAACATCCTCCGTCGTATTGGTGTGAAGCCGGGCATGATCGTCCGTAAGAAGTCTGAGAACGATATCTTCTCTGCAGGCTTGACCATTGAGAACCGTGGAGGTAAGACACTCGTCGAGATGGGTATCATTACCAAAAAACTCCAGAAGCAGTTCGGTCTCGACAATCCTGTCTATTATGCAGAGCTTAACTGGACGGCCCTGATGAAGGTCATCAAGAAGAACCAGGTGCTCTATACGGAGATCTCCAAGTTCCCGCCTGTCAGCAGAGACCTTGCCCTGTTGGTGGATAACAGCGTCGAGTTTGCACAGATTGAGCAGATTGCCCGTCAGACAGAGAAGAAACTTCTGAAGAATGTGGAACTCTTCGATGTCTACGAAGGTGACAAACTGCCCGCTGGCAAGAAGTCCTACGCTGTGAACTTTATCCTTCAGGATGAGGAGAAGACGATGGGCGACAAGCAGATCGATGCCATCATGCAGAAACTCATCGCCAATTTGAAGAAGCAGTTGAACGCTGAATTGAGATAAAGATTTTATAACGTCATATCGAAATAACGTAATAACGGAATAATATTTATGGGAAGAGCATTTGAATATCGTAAAGCTACAAAGCTGAAGAGATGGGGCCACATGGCCAAGACTTTTACAAAGATCGGTAAGCAGATCGCTATTGCCGTGAAGGCAGGTGGTCCGGAACCAGAGAACAATCCTGCACTGCGTGCTATCATCGCCAATGCCAAGCGCGAGAACATGCCGAAGGACAACATCGAGCGTGCCATCAAGAACGCTATGGGTAAGGACCAGAGCGACTACAAGGAGGTGACCTACAACACCACCCGTACAGTGGGTGACGTGCGCAGCGTCTTCAACAAGTTCAATGGTAATCTGGGTACTCAGGGTTCACTCTCGTTCCTGTTCGATCACAAGGCTGTGTTTACTTTCAAGAAGAAGGATGACCTTGATATGGACGAGATGATTCTCGACCTGATTGACTACGGTGTGGAGGATGAGTACGATGAGGACGAGGAGGAGAACAGCATCACTATTTATGGCGATCCTTCTTCATTCGGTGCCATTCAGAAACATTTGGAGGAGAATGGTTTCGAGGTGACTGGTGCAGAGTTCACCCGTATCCCCAACGACCTGAAAGATGTGACAGCTGAGCAGCGTGAGACCATCGACAAGATGGTCGAGAAGCTGGAGGACTTTGATGATGTCCAGACGGTCTACACGAACATGAAACCCGAATAGAACTGTATTTTTAAAGACCACGAATTTCACGAATTATTTTGTACTCCATGTTAGTACTTAAATTTGTGAAATTCGTGTAATTCGTGGTTTCTGTTAATAGTCTTTATCTGTGAATACAAAATCAAGCAACACCTTCTTTGGATCTTTCTCTGAACGATAGGTGTAGGCAAAACGATAGTGGTTGTCTTTGTAGAGTTTGAGCGTCGTCGTGTTGCGCAGTTCGTTCTTTAGGATATTCGCTGCGTCAAGTTTCTCCACAATACTGTCATTATCGGCAAAGCCAGTTAACCTATAATAATAATGTAGGGTGTGGGTTTCCCGTTCAAAAGTCAGACTATCGAGGATGGAGTTATTATCCATCTTGGCTGGGCAGTTCTTCCTTGTATACTCTTTCGTCTCCCTCGCACAACGGTCTTCAAGCGACTCCTGGCAAGCCGCCAATATCAGCAAAAAAGCAGATAATACCCAAAACTTTTTCATAATGAATGCTATTTTTGGATGCAAAGTTACTCAGAAATCTTAAATTTCATCGTGGAAAATCCAAAAAAAAGCAAAAATATCCATAATCCGACGATTTTTTTGTACCTTTGCACTTTAAAGACGCATAGAATTAATGGATCATATCAGGAATTTCTGTATCATCGCACATATCGACCATGGTAAGTCTACCCTGGCAGACCGGCTATTGGAGTTCACCAAGACTATTCAAGTGACGGAAGGACAGATGTTGGACGACATGGATCTGGAACGTGAACGAGGTATTACCATCAAGAGCCACGCCATCCAGATGGAATATATGTATCAGGGTGAGAAGTATATTCTGAATTTGATCGACACCCCGGGACATGTAGACTTCTCTTACGAGGTATCGCGTTCGATCGCTGCCTGCGAGGGAGCGCTGTTGGTGGTGGATGCCACCCAGGGCGTACAGGCGCAGACCATCTCGAATCTTTATATGGCTATCGACCATAACCTCGAGATTATTCCCGTCATCAATAAGATTGATATGCCTTCTGCGATGCCTGATGAGGTGGAGGACGAGATCATCGACCTCATCGGCTGTGACCGTTCTGATATCATACGTGCGTCTGGCAAGACTGGCGAAGGTGTCGAGGATATCCTGAATGCGGTGGTGGAGCGCATCCCTCATCCAGAAGGAGATCCGGAGGCTCCGCTGCAGGCACTTATCTTCGACTCGGTGTTCAACTCCTTCCGTGGTATCATTGCCTATTTCAAGATTGTCAATGGTGTGATACATACTGGAGATCTTGTGAAGTTCTTCAATACAGGCATGGAGTATGATGCTGATGAGATTGGGGTACTGAAGATGGATATGATTCCCCGAAAGGAATTGCGGACGGGTGATGTAGGCTATATCATCAGTGGCATCAAGAACTCGAAGGAGGTGAAGGTGGGTGATACCATCACGCATGTCGCCAAGCCCTGTACTGCGGCCATCGAGGGATTCTTGGAGGTGAAGCCGATGGTGTTCGCTGGCGTCTATCCCATCGATCCCACGGATTATGAGAACTTGAGGGCCTCTTTGGAGAAGCTACAACTGAATGATGCCTCGCTTACATTCACGCCAGAGTCTTCTGTGGCTTTGGGATTCGGCTTCCGGTGTGGATTCCTTGGCCTGCTCCACATGGAGATTGTACAGGAACGACTCGACCGGGAATTCGATATGGACGTGATTACCACGGTTCCCAATGTGTCATATATGTGTTACACTAAACAAGGTGAGGTGAAGGAAGTACATAATCCCTCAGGTCTGCCTGACCTGACGATGATTGAACATATTGAGGAGCCTTATATCCGGGCCTCCATCATCACGTCAGCAGATTATATCGGACCCATCATGACGCTTTGCCTTGATAAGAGAGGTGAACTGATTGATCAGCAGTATGTCAGCGGAAACCGTATCGAACTGCACTTCATGCTGCCGTTGGGAGAAATCGTCATCGACTTCTACGACAAACTGAAGTCCATCTCCAAAGGCTATGCCTCGTTCGACTATCATGTCGATGGCTTCCGTCCCTCGAAGTTGGCAAAGCTCGACATCCTGCTCAATGGAGAACCCGTTGATGCCCTCTCTACACTGACACATCAGGACAATGCCGTCACCTTCGGGCGCAGGATGTGTGAGAAGTTGAAGGAACTGATTCCCCGTCAGCAGTTTGACATCGCTATTCAAGCAGCTATTGGGGCAAAGATTATTGCCCGTGAGACAGTGAAACAGGTACGCAAGGACGTGACCGCCAAGTGTTATGGCGGTGACGTCAGCCGTAAACGCAAACTGTTGGAGAAACAGAAGCGTGGTAAGAAACGTATGAAACAGATCGGTAATGTGGAAGTGCCTCAGAAGGCCTTCCTCGCTGTTCTGAAACTCGACTAATCATTTGAAATCTAAATAGTAAATCGAAAATCCGTAAATTGATAATTACTCTATGCCGAACATCGCTATTACAACCAGAGACGTGGCTCGTGAATTAGCCAGACGCTACAGCACAATGACTCATGATGAGTTGGATTTACTCGAGAGCATCCTTGTGCCGATGAAATTTGCCAAGAACGAACTGATCCTGAAAGAGGGTGAGACGTGTACGAACATCTATTGGGTCGTCAAAGGTCTCGTCCGTCAGTTCTATTTCAAGAACGATAAGGAACTGACGGAATACATGGCGACGGAGAACAGCATCGTGATGTGTATCGAGAGCCTGTTCATGGAACAGCCCACTCGTCTGCAGATCAAGGCTATAGAACCTACCGTTATGATTGCCATGCCAAAGGCAGAATTGGAGGCTGTGGCCATGAAGAGCGTGAACATCCAGATCCTCTATCGTAAGATTCTGGAGGAATCACTTATCCTTAGCCAGCACCATGCCGACATGCTTCGTTTTGAGAGTGCACAGGACCGTTATCAGAAACTTGTCAAGGATCAACCCCAATTGGTACTTCGTGCCCCGTTGGTCTATATTGCCAGTTATCTCCAGATGACGCCAGAGACACTCTCCCGTGTTCGTACGGCAGCTCTCCTGGAAAAATGAAATCATCCCGCCAGTCGGCGGGATGATTTCATTTAGTGTCTTTCCAAATAGAGGGCGTGGTCGATGCAACGTGGCAGCTCTTCCTGATAATGCGTCACGTAGATCAACGTTTTCTCCGGATCCTGACAGTATTCATCCACCCGGTCTTTCACCATCCTCCGGTTCACATCGTCCAGACCATGCAAGGGCTCGTCGAGAATCAACAGACTGGGTTCCTTGACGAAGGCACGGGCTACGAGAATCAGTCTCTGTTCTCCGCTTGACATCTCGCGGAAATTCCTATCTGCCAGATGACCAATACCAAAGATGTTGAGCCATTTCTTGCACTGTGCTTGTTCTGCCTCGTTGGGTTTGACATACAGTCCGACAGTATCTTTCAGTCCACTGGCCACAATCTGTATCGCAGGGATATTCTGCTTATAGCTGCGGTGCATCTCTGGTGACACATAGCCGATATGTTTCTTGATGTCCCAGATGCTCTCGCCTGATCCTCTCTTATGTCCGAACAATGAAATATCACAGGCATAACTCTGTGGATTATCTGCACAGACCAACGAGAGTAGGGTAGACTTCCCGCTGCCATTCTGTCCGGATAGCGACCAGTGCTCTCCCTTCCTCACCGTCCAGTCGAGGTCCTTCAATATAATCCTTGCCCCATACCGTATGGTGACGTGGTTGAACCGGATAATCTCTCGAGGAAGGAGGAAGGAGGAAGGAGGAATGAGATTACTTTCGAGGGAGTTATGAGTCGCAGGAGTATTCTCCTTCCTCCTTCCTCCTTCCTCCTTCCTCGAAACTTTCGGCATCACCTTCATCTCTTTCACCTCTACGATATGCGTGATAAACTCCGGTATCTCGTCAGTCTTGGCGAGGACAAGGATGATCTGCAGTCCCTGTTCTTTCGCCAACATCGTCAGGAGCTCTTTCAACTGGTCACGTGTCTGGGCATCGAGGCCGATAAACGGATTGTCCATGATCAGCACCCTCGGATTCGTAAACAACGATGCTGCGAGTTTGTATTTCCTCAGTTCCCCGCTTGACAGGAGGATGATATATTTGTCCAACAGACCTTCTAAATGGAACAACTCATAGAGATGCTTTTGTAAGGCACGCCTCGTAGGGGTGTCCTCACCAGCCAACTGATATGCCTCTTCGAGTTTCTGGCCGACGGTAGGTGTCTCCTCATCAATCTCCATCTGGTTCCAACGCTGTTGCAGGAAGTACGTACGGTCGTTATCCCCACCGTAAGTGTCTCGGAATGAGATGTGTTTCAAGTTGTCGTATGGCTCGTCGAAACCGTATCTCACCATATCAGGGAAGGCAGGGTGACGACCTGTCAACAGATCGACGAACATACTCTTTCCTGCCCCGTTCCTGCCCACGATAGCGATATGCTCACCTTCCTCCATACAGAAGTTCACGGGTTCCGCCATGCTCCACTCAGGCTTCCTCGCCCTCGCATTAATTAGTTCAATCGTCTTCATACTTGGTTTATTCTTTTGCAACGGACTACACGACTTTAGGACTTTTCTCAGTATAGTCCTTTAGTCCTGTAGTCCGTTGCTAAATTATTTCTTCACTTTTTCAGGATTCTTGTTCACGAAGTCCTTCCAACCACGGTACTTCACGTCACTCTCAGGCTTACCGGCCTGCATGAAGTGGCAATAGGCCGCAGCAAGTGCATCCGTCGCATCCATGAACTTCGACATCTCCTCATTGGGAATCTTCAACAGCCGCTGCAACATCCCAGCAACCTGTTCCTTCGAGGCATTGCCATTACCCGTCAGTGCCATCTTGATTTTCATCGGCGCGTATTCATGGATAGGTACCCCATGATGGATGGCAGCAGCTATAGCCACACCTTGGGCACGTCCTAACTTCAACATCGACTGCACGTTCTTTCCGAAGAAAGGCGCCTCAATAGCCATCTCGTCAGGCAGATAGCCATCAATGACACCCGTCACTCGCTCAAAGATATGTCCGAGTTTCAGGTAACCATCAGCAAACTTCCGCAGGTCGATGACACCCATGGTCATCATCTGCGCCTTGCCGTCCTTCACCTTCAGCAGCCCGTAGCCCATCAGGTTTGTGCCAGGGTCAATGCCCAATATGATCTTCTCCATATCGGGTGCAAAATTACGAATTTAATTTGGATTATGCAAATAATCCTCCGATTTGATAGACCAGCGCACTCGCAATCCAAGCAACGATAGTCGTATAGACAGCAGCGAAGCCTGACCAGCGCCAGGAGCCCGTTTCGTTCCTGATGGCGGCGATGGTGGCGATGCAGGGGAAATACAATAATATAAATATAAGGTACGCGTACGCGATAAGCGGCGTGATGCCCTCCTGAAGCATGACCTGACGCAGGTGGGTGTATTTCTCCGAGTCATCTGAGAATTCTGAGTCATCTGAGAACGAGTCATCACCTGAGTAGAGCACACCAATCGTTGAGGCCACAATCTCCTTGGCACCGATACCAGCTATCAGACTGACGTCGAGCTTCCAGTTGAATCCCTGTGGTGAGAAGACGGGTTCGATGGTCTTACCCATGCGGCCGATATAGCTCTGCTCTTGTTGCTGTTCACGGCTAAGGCTCTCATTGTGCGGGAAATAGCCGAGTGCCCATACGATGCAGGAGGCCACGAGAATGATACCCCCCATCTTCTTCAGATACTCCTTTCCCTTCTCCCACGTGTGGCGCCAGATGGCTTTTGGTGTCGGCCAACGGTAGGGTGGAAGTTCCATTACGAAAGGTGTATCCTCACCTTTGATGACCAACGAGGAGAATATCTTGCTGATAATGACCGACATCAGAATGCCGATGGCATAAAGCGACAGCAGCACCCACGAACGGTATTGCAGCGAAAAGAACGTGCCGGCAATCATAATATAGATAGGTAGGCGTGCCGAACAACTCATAAACGGCAGGATCATCATCGTGATAATCCTCGATCTGCGGCTTTCGATGGTACGGGTGGCCATCACGGCAGGGACATTACAGCCGAATCCCATGATCAACGGAATGAACGACTTGCCGTGTAGTCCCATCTTGTGCATCAGTTTGTCCATGATGAAGGCGGCACGAGCCATATACCCGGAGTCCTCCATCAGCGAGATGAAGAAATAGAGGATGAGAATCTGGGGCAGAAACACAATCACGCTGCCCACACCGCCGATGACACCGTCCACGAGCATCGCTTTCAATGGTCCGTCAGGCATTGTCGTGCTGACCTTATCACCTATCCATCCCACAAACCATTCAATCCAGTCCATTGGATACTGGCCCAGTGAGAATGTGGTCTCGAACATCACATAGAGCAATAGGAAAAATATAGGGAAACCGAAATACTTATGTGAGAGTATCCAATCGATACTGTGGGTGACGCGATAGGTGTCCTCTTTCGTGCCCGTCTTGAATTCCGCTTCCTTCAGCGCACCACGGATGAAACCGTACTTCGCATCCATGATGGCTGTTTCTGAGTCGTTGTCTGTCTCCTCCATGACACGGGTCGAGGCCTTGTCACGGGCATGAGTCAAGTTGTGGAAGTCTTTCATGCGGTTCTCACCGGCCATATGCTTGCCTAAGTAGTCGAGCACTTGACTATCATGCTCCAACAGTTTGATGGCCAGATAACGGGTAGAGTAGTGCTGGGTGATATGCTCATCGGCCTTCAGGTATTTCTGGATGTGGGCGATACCGTCCTCAATTTCATGACCGTAGTTGATATGCAGGTGTCGCGAGGCCTTGCTGGTTCCCTCGTACACCTGGATGACGGACTTGAACAGTTCCTTCACGCCCATACCACTCTTAAACGAGGTGGGAATCATCGGAATACCGAACAGACGACTCAGCGTGTCGATATTCACCTGGTCACCGCGTCGTTCAAATTCATCGTACATGTTCAGGGCACAGACCATCCGGATGTTCATATCCACGAGTTGGGTGGTCAGGTAGAGGTTACGCTCCAGGTTCGAGGCGTCAATCACATTGATCACCACGTCGGGCATTTTCTCCGTCAGATGCTCTCTCACGTAGAGTTCTTCTGGAGAGTAACAGCTCAGCGAGTAGGTGCCAGGAAGGTCTGTCAGGTTGAAATCATAGCCGAACATTGAGGCGTGGGCCTCTGTGGCATCGACGGTCACACCAGAGTAGTTGCCCACATGACCGTGTGCTCCTGAGGCATAATTGAACAGAGAGGTCTTGCCACAGTTGGGGTTACCCACCAGTGCCACATTGATCGTTCGGCGCTCCCTCATGGCAATATGCTGTAGGTAGTCGTCCGGATGCTCCGAGGGATTGATAGGAGTGTGGAGTGAGGAGTGAGGAGTGAGATTACCTTCTAAAGGATTATGAGTTGCAGGAGTATCCTCTTTCCTCTTTCCTCCTTCCTCCTTCCTCGAATTACCCTCCTCACTCCACGAATTACCGCTTACCACTTCAATGTTGTCGGCCTCCTGGTGTCTCAGGCTCACCTCATACCCCATCAGTTTATATTTCACAGGATCCTGCAGAGGTGCATTTAGCAGTACCTCCACCTCCTGTCCCTTGATGAATCCCATCTCAATAATCCTTTTCCGGAATCCACCATGTCCTAACACCTTGACGATTATGCCTTTCTCGCCCGTCTTCAGCTCTGATAACTTCATTTTCTTATCTGCAGTTCTTTTCTTTTTCAGCTGCAAAGGTACATAAAAAAACTTGCAACCGGGTTGCAACCGGTTGCAAATTTTCTAAAATACCTAAAAAAGAGGATAGATTATGCTTCAGTCTCGAAATAGTTCTCGAGTTCCGTCTTGGCACTGCCTTTGGCGTTCGACAGATCCTTGATTACCACACCTTTTTCAAGGAGGGTGATGCGGGTGGAGATGTCGATGGTGTGTTGCAAGTTGTGCGAAGAGATAAGAATAGTGGCTCCTGTCTCCTTGTTATAGTCGGTGAGCACGTGCTTGAGGATGTTCTGTGATGAAGGATCTAAGAAATTGAAAGGCTCATCGAGAATCACCAACTGAGGCTTGTAGAACAATGCAGCAATAATACCCACCTTCTGCTTATTGCCGGCCGAGAGGTTGCGGATGAGTTTCTTCTGTCCGAAGATCTCTCCTGACGCAAAGCGCTCGAAGGGTTTAAGACGATTGTCCACCTCCTCCTGACTAAGGCCACTGATTTTCCCTAAAAAGGCGAAATACTCCTCTGGCGTCAGGAACTCGATAAGGAAACTGTCGTCGATATATGCTCCAGTCTTATCTTTCCATGCCTCTGACTCTGCAGGGTTGATACCATCAAGGGCCACAGTCCCTGTATCAGGCTTCAGTAGGTCGAGGAGCATCCTGAATAACGTGGTCTTACCGGCACCGTTATTACCGACAAGTCCAAGTATCTCCCTGTCCTTGATCTCCAACGCCGGGATGTCGCAGGCGACAGTCTCGCCGAACTGCTTCTTTAAATTCTCGATAACTATCATATTTTTTAGTTTTTCCTACGGATTATACGGATTATACAGATTTATTACTGAGCATAGAATCCGTACAATCCGTAGGCTATTTATACAATTCCCTTGCCGTGGCAGTTCTTGAATTTCTTGCCGGAGCCGCAGGGACAGGGATCGTTACGTCCGGGCAACTTATCCTTGATGATCGGCGTACGAGGCTGTTGGGCACGGGTATCCTGCTGGGCGGCAGCCTGTTGGTTGCGGTCTACAAGTTGCTCCTCACCGATCTGCTGTTTCGACTCTGTGTACTGCTGACGCTGGGTGCGCTGCTCTGGGGCAGCCTCCTGCACCTGTTGCTGCATTTCGGGAATCTGGACACGGGTTAGGATCGAACAGATACGGTTGTACATGTCATTGATCATCGCATCCCACACCTTCGCTGACTCAAGTTTGAAGATCAGCAACGGGTCTTTCTGCTCGTATGAAGCATTCTGCACAGAGTGCTTCAACTCATCCAACTGTCTCAGGTTCTCCTTCCACGAGTCATCAATGATATGCAGCAGGATGCTCTTCTCAAATTCCTTCACCACCGACTTCGACTCGGTGTCGTAGGCTTCCTTCAGGTTACAGGGGATATTGAACATCCTCCTACCGTCAGTCAGGGGCACCATAATCCTTTCATACATGTGTCCTTGAGCTTCATACACCTGTTTGATGATGGGCTGGGCCACAGTCTGTACACGTTCCGTACGGCGGTTGAAACTCTCAATCACAGCCTGGAAGGCATTCTCGGTGAGCTGCTCTCTCGGCTGGTTGATATACTCCTCACTGGTGAAGGGCACCTCCATCGACAGCACATGCAGGAACTCTTCCTTACACCCCTGGTAGTCACCGGAGTTCTCGATGATGTTTACCACACGGTCCCAGATGATGTTGGCGATATCCATGCCAATACGTTCTCCCATGAGTGCGTGGCGACGCTTCTCGTAGATGACCGTACGTTGCTTGTTCATCACATCATCGTACTCAATCAGACGCTTTCGGATACCGAAGTTGTTCTCCTCCACCTTCTTCTGGGCACGCTCGATACTTTTCGAAATCATCGGGCTCTCAATCATCTCGCCCTCTTTGAAGCCTAAGCGGTCCATCACTGAGGCGATACGCTCAGAGGCGAACAGACGCATCAGCTTGTCTTCGAGTGACACGAAGAACACGGAACTGCCCGGGTCTCCCTGACGACCTGCACGACCACGTAACTGACGGTCCACGCGACGGCTCTCATGGCGCTCTGTACCGATGATGGCCAGACCGCCTGCAGCCTTAACCTCTGGCGACAGCTTGATATCGGTACCACGACCGGCCATGTTCGTAGCGATGGTCACAGCTCCCTTGCCATTTGTTGACTGACCTGCCAGTGCCACGATGTCTGCCTCCTTCTGGTGCAACTTGGCGTTCAGCACCTGATGGGGGATACCCTCGCGCTTACCTGTCTCGGGATTGACATACATATCGAGCATACGGCTGAGCAACTCAGAGATCTCTACTGAGGTGGTACCGATCAGCGTCGGACGTCCGGCATTCCTCATCTTCACAATCTCCTCAATCACAGCCTTGTACTTCTCACGGGCGGTCTTATACACACGGTCATCCTGATCATTACGGATCACAGGACGGTTCGTGGGAATCTCCACCACGTCGAGCTTGTAGATGTCCCAGAACTCACCAGCCTCTGTAGAGGCGGTACCGGTCATACCAGCCAGTTTATGATACATACGGAAATAGTTCTGCAACGTGATGGTGGCGAAGGTCTGTGTAGCAGCCTCTACCTTGACGTGCTCCTTGGCCTCCACAGCCTGGTGCAGACCATCACTCCAACGACGGCCTTCCATGATACGACCCGTCTGCTCGTCAACAATCTTCACCTCACCGTCAATGACCACATACTCGTCATCCTTATTAAACATACAGTAGGCCTTCAGCAACTGCTGGAGGGTATGTACACGTTCAGACTGCACGGCATAGTGCCCCAGCAGTTCATCTTTCTTGTCGACACGCTTCTGGTCGCTGAGGCTGGTATCGGCTTCAAGGGCAGAGAGCTGTGAGGTGATGTCGGGCAACACGAACAGCTCGTCATTGTTCACTTGCTTGGCTAACCAGCCAGTACCCTTATCTGTCAGGTCACAGGAGTTCAACTTCTCATCGACCACGAAATAGAGAGGTTCGATACACTCTGGCATACGACGATTGTTGTTCTCCATATAGATCTCCTCGGTCTTCAGCATACCGGCCTTGATACCTTCCTCAGAGAGGTATTTGATCAGTGGCTTGTTCTTCGGCAGGGCCTTGTGCGAACGGTAGAGTGAGAGGAAACCTTGGTCGAGCTTCTCCTGACCATCCTTCTTGTTACCAGCCTCGATAAGCCGGTTACCCTCGGTGATGAGGGTCTTGGCATCAGCGAGATACTGGGTGGCCAACTGACGCTGTACACCCACCAGACGCTCTACCAGCGGTTGGTACTCCTCAAACATCTGGTCGTCACCCTTAGGCACAGGACCTGATATAATAAGAGGTGTACGGGCATCATCGATCAACACAGAGTCCACCTCGTCGACGATGGCGTAGTTATGACTGCGCTGCACGAGGTCGGCAGGCGAGATGGCCATGTTGTCACGCAGGTAGTCGAAACCGAACTCATTGTTCGTTCCGAAAGTGATATCAGCTTGGTAAGCCTGACGACGGGCCTCGGAGTTCGGCTGGTGCTTGTCGATACAGTCCACACTCAACCCATGGAACATATACAACGGTCCCATCCACTCAGAGTCACGCTTAGCCAGATAGTCGTTCACGGTTACTACATGCACACCATTGCCGGTTAGGGCATTCAGGAACACGGGGAGTGTAGCCACGAGGGTCTTACCTTCACCGGTGGCCATCTCGGCAATCTTTCCTTGATGGAGTACGACACCACCGAACAACTGTACGTCATAGTGGATCATCTCCCATTTCAAGTCATTGCCTCCAGCCGTCCAGTGGTTGTGGTAGATGGCCTTATCACCGTCGATGGTGATGAAGTCCTTACGGGGATCGGCAGCCAATTCTCTATCGAAGTCTGTGGCTGTAACGATGGTTTCCTCGTTCTCGGCAAACCTTTTGGCAGTCTCTTTTACGATGGCGAACACCTCCGGCATCACCTCGTCGAGGGCTTTCTCGTAGATGTCGAGGATCTCTTTCTCAATCTTGTCTATCTGTGAGAAGATGTCAGCACGCTCGTCGATAGGCGTATTCTCGATGGTGCCCTTCAGTTCGGCAATACGGGCTCTTTGCTCAGTAGCTTTGGCTTGTACCTGTTCACGGATCTCCTTCGAACGCTGACGCAGTGCATCATTATCCAGCTGCTCAATCTGAGGTGAGACGGCCTTCACCTTCTCTACCAACGGCTGGATGAGCTTCATGTCGCGGGTGGACTTGTCACCAAACAACGACTTTAAAAACTTGTTGAAATTCATATTTATTTTGTCTTCTTTACTTCTTTATTTTTTCACCTTTTTACCTTTTCACCTTTTTACTTTTTATGAAGCGGGTGCAAAGTTACGAATAATTTTCGTAACAGCCAAAGTTCTTGCTTTAATTCTGTGAAAATCTGTGCAATCTGTGGCTTAGAACAATGGCTCTGAGCTACAGGCGTTCGGGGCTCTGATGCGGATAGCCCTTGACAGGGTAGGGGCTATACGGTCAGTCGTGACAGGCTTATTGACCTGTTCTGGTTGGATGTTGGCACCATACAGGATAATGGGGAAGGGGATGGCTGACGCCTGGGATACCCGGTCCTCACCAGTGTCTTCATTCTGCAGGTGCCAGCCGGGATTCACCTCAATCAGGATATCCCCGTTGTGCTGGGGATGGAATCCGTTCCTGACCTTCGCAATCTGACTATTGCTTTCACTCAATAGTTGCAGGGCTGTATACACGTTTCTCACACCCTCCATCTGCAGCAGGAACTCACGAGTTCTCTGACCAAAGTCTGTCAGGGCTACTCGTTTCTGTTCCAATAACTTATGGTTGACGTACAATTGATTGTCTGTACAGGTCTCGATATAGCGTCCTTGTCCCCATATTGCCCCGAAGTACATATTCAATAGTCCTGCAGCCCTATTGATATAGAACGTTCCTGTAGGAATCCGATAAACCGATAGATCTGTCTGTTCTGGGTCACTGTATCCTGTACTGGTTATCACAAACAGCACTTCCTTCTCACCGACTTTCTCCTCCAACTGACTGATGAGTGTCCCGATGCTCTGGTCCAGTCTGAGGTAGGTGTCTTTCAACTCCAACTGACATTCTGACACGGGCTGATGCATAAATGTCCCGGCATAATAGGTCAGACAGAGCAGGTCGGTGATGCTGTCTGCACCCATGCCTTTCTGACTGACGTAGGCCAATGCCAAATCGGTTACATGATCATTGATGAGCCCAGACGTCTGGTATTCCTGATACTTCTTATGGCCTTTGAAGACGTGTCTGAAATCAAATATTTTCTCCTGTCCAAGAGGTACCCATCGGAGTTTGTTAATGTCTTTAGACAGTTTGTTTAACTCATTGAAACCCAAATATGTGATAGGCTGTTCGTTCGAGTAATACTGAGACGTTGTCCATTGTCCGTTTTGTTCATCCATCCACAAGGCCCCGTCTGCAGCATGACCAGCAGAGAGCACAGCTGCATCAGCAAAGGGGGCGATGGCGAAGACCAGAGCCTTTCCACCACTGGCCACCTTCATCTCGTCGCCTAAGGTCGACACAGCAAGATGATGGGGACCGACTATGCCATTCTGTCGGTTGTCCTCCGTACAATACTGGGGTCTGAGTGTTTCTCTGTTGATCCAGCTTTGCCCCACGATACTGTGGTAATAAGGTACGGTACCTGTCAATATGGTCGAGATGGCTGAGGCTCTGTCTGTCTGTATCAGGGGGTACGAAGCGTTCTCATATACCCGTCCCTGGGCCAACAGCTTCTTGAATCCCTTCTCGCCGTAGAGTGGGGAATAGGCTTCCAGGAAGTCACTGCGCAACTGGTCGATGGTGATATTCACCACCAACCTTGGCACCTGCTTGGCCCCATTCTGTGCAGTGCTTTCGGCATTCCATCCCAGCACTGCCAACAACGTGATATATATATACCTATTTTTCAAGTTTGAACTTTATGATTACTCTAATCAGCAAACATAGTGCCACAATCATCATGCCCTCAGCATACACCTGGAAAATCCTGCCAATGGCGAAGAGAACTGTCATACACAAAAGTATCAATCTCCATCGCTGGGTCTTTCCTTTCAGCGCACTTGGGATAAAGAACAGCGGCAATGGATTGAACAGCAACAGCTGTAGATTCAGGCTCGTTGTGGGATGTTGCGAGAAGATCATCACAAACAGCACACAGCCTGCCAGTCCCTGCGTCAGCATCAGCAATGCGTCCCACCACTTAAATCTATTTTTCTGTTTCCACTCTATCAGCGCTATTCCCAATGACACAACTAACAGAACCCATGCACACTGCATTGGTGTCAAGGGGAAGTCCTCCTCTATCATCTGAACTCCGGCAGGCAGGGCAATCCTTCTCTCTTTCACCAGCGGACGATACTCCCCATCGGCATAGATGGTCGCCCGATCGAAGTCGTACATCAGGTTCTCTGGCAAGAACTCCTGTTGTCTCTGATTTGTCTTCAGATCAGCCTTGAGTCCCAACAACATATCGTTGCCAAACGCTGCCCAGGGGTGGTTCCTCACACAACTGTGTACCATCTCCCTGTACGTCGGCTGATAGTCTTCCCTTGGGGCATATTCCACCTTTCCTTCAATACAACGCTCAATCAGGTCTCTCGGACGCATCGAACAGTTGTCATAGAAATAATTATAGCGGTACACCTTGTTCTCTGGCTTCAGATTCTCCACCAGGGCCTGTTTCAAGGTCATCTTTTCCTTTGGCGTCAGGTTCAACACCTGTTCGGTGATGCTGCTGCCACAGCGTTTATATTCCTCTCTGAAGAATGGGTAGGGATAGGCTCCCAGTTCGTAGTCGGTCAGTCCGAAGACAAACCTTCCCACAAAATACGGTTTCTTAAAGTCAAATACGCCCCAGTTGAATGCGATATCCTCTCCTTTCGCCATATCATGCCACCTCAGGGCTGTATGTCCGTACAGACTGTAAATCTCCTCATGCGGCGAACACGTCAACAAGCTGACCTCCACGGAATCGCACAATAGGGACTGTCCCTTTTGTGCGATAGAGTCGTTCGCCAAAGATTTCATCGGGGTAAACAATAAAATAACCCCGATGAAATTCCTAAAAATGTTATTTTTTTGTTTCACGATGCAAAATTAATTGATATTTTTCAGTAAAAAGCGTTTTTCTGTTTTTTTTTTAATAATTTTGCACCCTGAAAATGAAATTCTTAGGAAATAGAAGGAAATATATGAATAAATTCATCGGTTGTCTGGTGCTGTCTGCCCTGACGACAATGCCTGCCTTCGCGCAGAGCGGCACGAACTCCCCCTACAGTCAATATGGTCTGGGTGACTTGGCCGACGAGGGTGTCGGGTTCAACAAAGGCATGGGTGACGTGGGCTACGGCTTCCATAAGGGAAACGAGGTCAATCCCCTGAACCCTGCCTCCTACGCATCCATCGACTCCGTCACGATGATCTTCGACGGAGGTCTCTCCGGACAGATCACGAACTTCAAGGAGGGTGGACGGAAACTCAATGCGAAGAGTGGTGGCTTCGACTATATCATGGGAGCCCTGCGACTCTTCCCTCGTGTGGGTCTCACTTTTGGTGTGAAGCCATACTCAAATATCGGTTATGACTACACCACCACTATGCCCCTCGACGATCCGTCCTCTAAGATGACTGGTATCTACAAGGGTAATGGCGGCCTCAACCAACTCTTCATCGGTGCCGGTTTCCAGTTGCTCAAATCCCTCTCTGTCGGTTTCAATGCCGCTTATATCTGGGGTGAAGTGAATCGTACTGTCAAGACGAGCACTGCCTCGTCTGTCAACACCTTGTTGAAGGACTACGAAGCCTCCATCAGCAACTATAAGCTCGATTTCGGCATCCAGTACACTCAGCCCCTCAATGTGAAGGACGAACTGACCATCGGTGCTGTGTTCAGTCCGGGGCATCATCTCAATTGCGACCCCTCCTGTCGTATCATCTCCTCAAACGCTACCATCGCCAAGGCTGACACGACCACCTATACCATCTCCAATGGTTACAGCCTCCCCACCTCTTTTGGTGTGGGCGTGGCCTACAACCACGACCAGAAACTGCGGGTGGGGGCTGACTTTAAGTTCCAGAAGTGGGGTAGTATCGATTACCCTGCCTTTGAAAACAACACTTACGCCCTGCGAAGTGGTTTGCTCAAAGACTGTTATAAGTTGAATGTAGGTGCGGAGTGGATTCCCAATCCCCGCAGCACGCGTAGTGCCTTCCATCACATCCGTTATAGGGTGGGAGCGGGCTATACTACACCTTATTATTATATAAATGGACAGGACGGTCCGAAAGACCTCCAGCTGAGTCTGGGTCTGGGTATCCCCATCATGAATGCCTACAACAACCGTTCCATCCTCAACATTAGTGCCCAGTGGCAGCATCGTTCGGCGGAAAATCTCATCACTGAGAACACCTTCCGTCTGAACATCGGCATCACCTTCAACGAGCGCTGGTTCTCGAAGATGAAGATTGAGTAATAGAAGTGAAAAGTGAAGAAGTGAAAAGTGAAGAAGTGAAAAGTGAAAAGTATAGGAATGGGAATTGTGTGAGGTGGTGGCGGATCATACTGCCGCTACTTTTCACTTTTCACTTTTATTTTCTCACTTCTTGCGATCAGGCTCAGGAGCACACGGCCCCTGCTATTTACGATCGTGACTCTGCCTCGATGATGACCTCCTACGGTGTCAACACCCTCATCAGCGACTCTGGCGTCATCAAATACCGTATCGTCACTGAACGATGGGACGTGAACACCGTCCGACAGCCAACCCGCTGGACCTTCGAAAAAGGTGTCTTCTTCGAACAGTTCGACGAGAAGTTCCACGTCCAGGCCTACATCCAGTCAGACACCGCCTGGTACTTCGACCAGAAGAAACTCTGGCACCTGCGTGGTCGGGTTCGTATCCGTAATGTCAATGGTCTCGTCTATACCAGCGAGGAACTCTTCTGGGACGGTGTACGCCACGAACTTTACTCCAACGTATTCTCCCGGGTAGTAACCCCTGAGCGCCAGTTGGAAGGCACCTATTTTCTCTCTGATGAGCGGATGACGCACTACACTGTCAGCAACTCCAAAGGCTCTTTCGAGAAATCGGACATGACTGGCGAAGACGACAAGAAAGACGAGACCACCTCGCCTTCGGACACCACTCGATCCCCCGAGCCCATCCTCCGTCCCAAACTCGAAAAGTCCCGGCGTCACTCCACTCCCTAATCTGCGTTTCCTAAAATTCGTGTAATTTTTGGTCAAAAAAAAACTCTGAGGTATATGTCTAATTTGATTATAGGTCTCATCGTCGCGATGCTCTTCTCTGCCTTCTTTTCTGGTATGGAGATTGCCTTTGTCTCGAGCAATCGTCTCTTGGCAGAGATGGACCGTGAGAAAAACGGTCTCTCCCAGAAGGCTATCAGCGTTTTCTACCAGCATCCGAACAACTTTGTCTCGACCATGCTCGTGGGCAACAACATCGCCCTCGTCATCTATGGAATCCTCTTCGCACGTATCTTCGACGCTACGCTATTCCAACCTTTCAGCGACGGTATCCGCGTCACCCTCGATACCCTCCTCTCCACGATCATCGTTCTCTTCACAGGTGAGTTCCTTCCGAAGACCATCTTTAAGAACACACCCAACACGATGCTCACCGTCTTCGCCATCCCGGCTTATCTCTGTTATGTCATCCTCTATCCCATCTCCCGTCTGGCAACCTTTCTCTCCAAAGGACTCCTCCGACTTGTGGGTATTCGTATGACCAAGGAGAACGAAGAGCGCGAGTTCACGAAAGTTGACCTCGACTATCTCGTGCAGACCAGTATCGACAATGCCGAAGACGAAGACCAGATAGGCGAGGAAGTGAAGATCTTCCAAAATGCCCTCGACTTCTCTGAGACGAAGGTACGCGACTGTATGGTACCCCGTACGGAGATCGATGCCGTAGAAGACACTGCTACCATCGAGGAACTTAAACAGACCTTCATCGAGAGTGGCCACAGCAAGATCATCGTCTATCACGAAGATATCGACCACATCATCGGCTACATCCACTCCTCCGATATGTTCCACACTGACCAGAAGCCGGTAGTGCGTGAGATTAGTTTCGTCCCTGAAACAATGCTCGCTTCTCGCCTGATGAAGCAGCTTATGCAGCAGAAACGCTCCCTTGCTATTGTCGTTGATGAGTTCGGAGGCACCAGTGGCCTCGTCTCTCTCGAGGATATCGTGGAGGAGATCACCGGTGAAATTGAAGACGAGCACGACAGCACCAACCACGTGGCTAAACAGCTTTCCGACCACGAATATATCCTCTCTGCACGTCTGGAAATCAGTAAGATCAACGAGCAGTTCGACCTCGAACTGCCTGAGAGTGATGAATACATGACGCTTGGTGGACTCATCCTCCACGTTTACCAGTCCTTCCCCAAGCTCAACGAGGTGGTCAAATTCGACAATTATGAGTTCAAGATCGTCAAAAACACTGCAACGAAGATTGAACTTGTCCGGCTCACCGTGCTCAAATAGAAAGAAAATACGCTAAAAATTTTGCCGTTTCAAAGAAAAGTCGTAATTTTGCACCCCAAATTGCAAATCGTAAATAAGTAAATCGTAAATATCATTATGGCAGCATTAGGAAAAATCAGAAAAAGAGGCGTGGCCCTTGTGATCATCATCGGCCTTGGCCTTTTCGCCTTCATTGCTGAAGAAGCCTTCCGTTCTTGTGAAGCAACCAAGAATCAACAGCGTCAGCAGATAGGCGAAGTGTTAGGTAACAAAATCAACGTACAGGAATTCCAGTCCCTGGTCGACGAGTACCAGGAGGTTCTCAAGATGTCTCAGGGCGTCGACAACCTCTCTGAGGAGCAGCTCAACAGCTTGAAGGACGAGGTGTGGAGCTCTTATGTCAATGAGCAGATTGTCGCTAACGAGGCTGGTAAGATTGGTCTCACCGTCACCGACGAGGAGATGCAGAATATCATGAAGGAGGGTACCAACCCCATGCTTTTGCGTTCACCCTTCGTCAACCAGCAGACCGGTCGTTTCGACGCAACCATGCTCACCAAGTTCCTGGCAGACTATAAGAAGAACGCTTCTAACCCTCAGCTGTCAGAGTCTTACCAGAAGATCTACCAGTACTGGCAGTTCATCGAGAAGCAGCTGCGCACGCAGACCCTTGCCCAGAAGTTCCAGGCCCTCATCGCCAATAGCCTGATCTCTAACCCTGTTTCAGCCAAGATGGCTTTCGAGGGTCAGACACAGGAGAGTGACGTGGAGCTGGCTTCTATCGCTTATAGTACCGTCAACGACAATGACGTGCAGGTGACGGAGTCAGACCTTAAGGCCAAATACGATTCTCAGAAGGAGATGTTCAAGCAGACCGTAGAGACCCGCGACATCAAGTATGTCGCCTTTCAGGTTCTTGCTTCTGCTGCTGACCGTCAGGCCCTCATGGCTACCATGAAAGAGGCCTCTGAGAAACTGCAGAGTGGTGCCAGCCCTGCTGAGGTGGTGCGCAAGGCCCAGTCACAGTTCCCTTACACAGGCATCGCAGCCACTCGTAAGGCTTATCCCTCTGACATCGCAGCCAAGCTCGACTCTATGTCTGTTGGTCAGACCACGGCCCCTTTTGAAACCAAGTCCGACAACACCTTCAACGTCGTGAAGCTCCTCTCGAAGGTCCAGATGCCTGACTCCATCGAGTATCGTCAGATCCAGGTGGGTGGTGCCACCATCGACGAGGCCCGCAAGACAGCCGACAGCATCTACACCGCCCTCAAGGCAGGTGCTAACTTCGAGGAACTCGCTCAGAAGTACGGTCAGACAGGCGACAAGCAGTGGCTCACCTCTGCCATGTACGAGAATTCCAACGCGATGGACGAGGAGTCAAAGAACTACCTAAACAGCATCAACACTCTGGCAGTTAACGACGTGAAGAACCTTGAGTTCTCTCAGGGTAACATCGTGCTTCAGGTCACAGCCCGCAAGGCGATGGTCGACAAGTACGACGTCGCTGTTGTCAAGCACACCATCGACTTCTCCAAGGCCACATACTCTGACGCTTACAACAAGTTCAGCCAGTACGTCAGTGAGAACAAGACCATCGAGGAACTTGAGAAGAACGCCGAGAAATTCGGTTTCAAAGTGCAGGAGCGCAAGGATATGTTCAACTCTGAGCACAATGTTGTTGGTCTTCGTGCCACCCGTGAGGCCATGAAGTGGATCTTCGACGCCAAGGTCGGTGAGGTTAGTCCTCTCTACGAGTGTGGCAGCAACGACAACCTCCTCGTGGTTGCTCTGACAAAGGTCACACCCATTGGTTACCGTTCACTTGGTGATGTTCAGGACATGTTGAAGCCTGAGGTCATCCGCGACAAGAAGTTCGAGCAGATCAAGGCAAAGTTCGCTGGTGTCGCTGACATCGCAGCCGCTAAGGCCAAGGGTGCCCGCATCGACTCTGTGAAGCAGATTACCTTCTCTGCCCCTGCCTTCGTTCAAGCTACGGGTTCCAGTGAGCCTGCCCTCGCAGGTGCTGTGGCAGCCCTCAAGCAGGGTGACTTCAGCAAGGCTCTCATCAAGGGTAACGGCGGTGCCTTCCTCTTCCGTGTCATCAAGAAGGCTCAGCGCGAAGGTGCCACCTTCGATGCCCAGGCCATGGAGCGCACTCTCAGCCAGCGTGCCCAGCAGGCCGCCGGTCGTTTCATGCAGGAGCTTTACCAGAAGGCTAACGTTGTAGATAACCGCTATCTGTTCTTCTAAAGAAGGACGGAAAAATAAAAGAAATCCCGAAACGTTTGGTCGTTTCGGGATTTCTTTGTACCTTTGCATCCAAATTTCCGTAGTCACCTCTTTAGACAGAATCTACCAGAGGTCTGGCAGACATAACGAAGTGCCAATATGAACGCGTTGTCTAATGCTAATATGGCAGCCACTTCCCCCTGCATAGGACTTGCCTCCTGTGCCTTCCCCGAAGCAAGAAGCTCACAAACAGGGGTGTCGGTAGAATACACCCCGGATCCTGACAAGCAGTGGTACGTCTTCCGCATCACCTATGCCCGGGAACAGCAGGCGACAGACTACCTTATCGAGCACGGCATCTATGCCTACCTCGCCATGGGTTGGAAACAGATTGTCAAAGACGGCAAGAAGAAGCGCGTACTGACTCCCCTCTTCAACCTCGTCTTTGCCTACGTCACACCCGACCAGGCTTACTCCTTCGTCCGTGACACCCCCCTCTGTCCCTTCCTCACGTTCTACTACGACCACTTCACGGTGGCGCTTGACTATCGTAACCCGCCCCTCACCATTTCTGACAGTGAGATGCAGTCCTTTGTCCGTGCCACCATCCTCAAGGATCCCCATGTCATGGCGGTAGACCCCTCCCGTTGCAACTTCCTCTCCGATGAGGAAGTCCTCGTCACCGATGGTCCCTTCGCTGGCGTCCGTGGTCGTGTGGTCCGTGTCTCACGTCAGAACCGTATCGCTGTCTCTCTCCGTGGCATCTCCACCCTCATCGTCACCGCTTACATCCCCTCCGCCTTCCTTAAAAAAGAGATGTAGTAATCTTTTTTCGGATACTAAATACGATCCAATGAAAATAAGCATAATAAATATGAATGAATCAGTCAATAAGTTAGGAAATATGGAAAATCAGGAAATGCCCATCGATTTCGGCAAACTCTTCAACGACCTGCTGAAACACAAGAAACTCTTTTACAAGGTTCTTGCCATCACATTTGTTGCGTCGTGTGTGATAACCCTGTCTATGCCGAACTATTATAAATGCGAGGTAACCCTTAGTCCGGAAATGTCCCGTTCCAAGAGTTCTGGCGGTTTGGCTGCCTTGGCAAGTAGCTTTGGCGTGAATCTTAATGGTGGTGCAGCTGGTACAGAGGCCTTGTTTCCCACGCTTTACCCTGATCTGATGAATTCTACCGAGTTCAAGACTAGTCTTTTCACCATTCCCGTGACCATCGAGGGTGATAAGGGAGCGGGCGAGCCTGACCGTACGATGACCTATTACGAGTATCTGACCACAGAGCAGAAGAGTACATGGTGGAGTACGGCTATAAAAGGTATCAAATATTGGATTATCAGTCTTTTCAAGGAACCCATGCCAGAGTCAGACAAGGTTGATCCTTTCCGTCTGACCAAGAAACAGACTGATATCGTAGAGATGATAAACAAAAAGATAGTCTGTGACATAGACCAAAAGACGATGGTCATCAGCATTGAGGTGACCGATCAGGACCCCCTAATTTGTGCCACGATGGCCGACTCTGTGAAAGTGCGTCTCCAGCAGGCTATCACCGACTATCGCACCAGCAAAGCACGAGTCGATTTGGAATACAACAAGAAACTCTATGTCGAGGCTCAGGCCCGTTACGAAAAGGCGACTAAGGCCTATGTCCGTTTTGCCGACAGCAATCAGAAAGCCTTCTTGCAGTCCGTTCGTCAGAAGCGATCAGAACTTGAGGACGAGTTGTCCCTTCTGCGCAGCGTCTGCCAGCAGCTGGGCAATCAGGTTCTGCAGGCTGAGATGAAAGTTCAGGAAGATACCCCCGCCTTCACTACGCTCCAGAATGCCACGGTTCCTGTCGAGAAGGCTGGTCCTGGCCGTGCTAAGTTTGTCCTAGTATTCCTCTTCTTCGCCCTCCTATCCACCATTGTCTGGTGTTTCCACAAAGAGGGTGACCTTAAACCCCTTCTCGGCTTAGATTGAATGCCCCTCAAAAACCGTGAGTTAACTCAAAACATCCATCGAGTTAACTCAAGCGACAAATCGAGTTAACTCAGGTTTTTTCAGCTCAAAATGAAAAATCATTCGGCAAGTAATAAGCGTATAGCCAAGAATACGCTGTTCCTCTATTTCAGGTCAATGTTCCTGATAGTGATTACCTTGTATACAAGCAGGGTGATACTGCAGTCATTGGGTGTATCTGACTTTGGAATATATAATGTCGTTGGTGGTGTTGTGGCGATGTTCTCTATGTTGAGCGGATCCTTGCATACCGCTACGCAGAGATTTCTTACATTTGCTCTTGGCAAAGGGGATTTTTCTAATCTGAAGAAGGTGTTCATGACGAGCATCACTATACATATAGCTCTCGGAGTTATTCTTGTGATTCTGTTAGAGGTCGCAGGTGTGTGGTTCCTCTATAATAAGATGAATATGCCCGCTGAGCGTGTTGATGTAGCCTTTTGGGTGTTGCAGTTCAGCATAGCAACGTTCTTCGTCAATGTCATCTCTGTTCCATACAATGCTGCCATTATTGCTCATGAGAAGATGGCGACATTTGCTTATATCAGTATTTTAGATGGTATACTGAAGCTTGGTATCGCTTTTTCCATAGTGTATACCCCATATGACAGGCTTGTTGTGTATGCACTACTTATGTTTGGACTGTCTCTTCTTAACAGGATTCTATATACAGTTTACAGTCATCGCCATTTCGAGGAAACACGACATGTGAAATTGGGAATAGAAAAGAGCCTATTTCAGGAAATGTTCAGTTTTGCAGGGTGGAATCTTTTTGGTAGTGGTTCTAGGCTTCTTAGAAATCAAGGAGTTGATATACTTCTTAATATTTTCTTTGGAGTGACGGTCAACGCTGCCAAAGGACTTAGCAATCAGGTACACCATGCGGTATATCAGTTTATAACTAACTTTCAGACAGCTGTGAATCCTCAGTTGACGATGTCTGTAGCTCAGACCGACTTCAAAAGGACTCATACGTTAATCATTCAAGGGGGACGTTTCTCTTTCTACTTGATGTGTATAATGTCTGTGCCGCTTATTGTGGTAACGCCTCAGGTCCTGTCGATTTGGCTGGTCGAAGTGCCTGCGTTTACGGTAGAGTTCGTAAGGTGGACATTAGTTTATCTTCTATGGGATACTTTATCTCGTTTCCTTATCAATGCTGTTCTTGCTTATGGTAAGATAAAGACCTACCAGATTGTAGTGGGTGGTACAAAACTGCTTATCTTGCCATTGGTATATATTTGGCTAAAGATGGGTGGAAGTCCGTTGGTTGGCATTTGGGCGAACATCATTCTTGAAGTGATATGCCTTGGTCAGCGATTATACTTCAACCATCTTTACAATGGTCTTTCGTGGTTCTCCTATTTCTGGAAAGTCATATTAAGATGTTGGTTCGTTTTTGCTATTGCTCTGGTTGCCTCGTATTATGTCCTGTCTTTTATTCCAGACAACTTTATCATCCTCATCATCTCAGCTTTACTGATTACAGGAGTCACTATAGCCTTTGTAGGTATGGGACAAGGAGAGAGGGAACTTGCTTTTAATAAAGTAAATTCAATAGTATCTAAACTCTGGCGATGAACAACATTAACGAAATAAAAAATTCACAACTCTGCTTTGGCTGTGGCACATGTAATGTCGTCTGTAACAAGGATGCCATTACCATGCAGTATGACAACATTGGGCGACTGATGCCAATCCTTGATGAAGCGAAGTGTGTCAATTGCGGATTATGCAGCAAGATTTGCCCAAGTTTAGACCAAAAGAGAATACAATTACCAGATGCCGAAGATCATTTTGTTGGCCATGTAATCAATACTTATATCGGCAAGGCCACTGACGAACGAATCTTCCGGAACTCTCAGAGCGGAGGGATGGTGACAGCAGCTCTCAAATACCTTTTCGACACTGGCAAGATAAATGCAGCAATTGTCTGCAAAGTCATCGATGAGATTGAATATACCCCCAAGGCTATGTTGATTACCCAGGTCTCCGAGTTGTATGACAGCCAAAGGTCATCCTACGTTCCGGTAGATATGGTGTCAGCAATCAAAGGAGCAGACCAATACAAATCTATTGCTGTAGTGGGAACAGGTTGTAATATTCAAGGCTTCTCGGCATTGAAGGACTTTGGGAAGAATTATGGCGATAAGATAAAATACACATTGGGCTTGATATGCGACCGTACACTCTGCAAAACAGCTACAGATGTGTTGTATGCAGGTTTCTTCAAAGATAAGAAGAAACGAATTGTGTGGCGCGACAAGTCATCTGGATACAGAGAAGCACAACTGAAAATAAAGACGGATGATGGAATGCTAAAGACATTACCTCGTTGGAAGCGATTTGCCTTGAAGGATCCTTTTACCAATCCTCGTTGTCGTATCTGCTTCGATAAACTTAACACACATGCTGACATTGTTTTTGGAGATCCATGGGGGATGAGTGATGTGGATTGGAAGAATGGCATGTCGTTAGTTCTTACACGTACGTCTATAGGCGATGCTATTATAAAGGATATGTTAGAAATGGGGTTTGCAGATTTGCATTCAGCTCCACTTTCAGAGGTGATTAAAGGTCAGCATATAGAAAAACGAAAACAGGACCTTTCTATAGCGCTTTCATTATACAAGAAGCAAGGTTGGCTGATGCCCAGTTATGCCGATAAATTTGGTTTTGCTTCTGGTGATACTAAACTACCCAAGTTGATAATGAGGTTTGTGCATGATGCCAGTCTGACCAAACTTGAAATTATAGATAAAAACATTAAGATGCTGCATAGGGAATCTTGGCGCAAGACTTGCCTATACCGCACCGCAGTCCGCATATTAAAATTTATAAAAAGGATAGTGAAACAATGAAGATAGTATTATCTGGTGTAGAAACAAAAAATAAAGGGGCTGAACTGATGCTATATGCCATTCTTCAGGAAATAGAGCGCAAGCATCCTGATGCAAATGTCTATATACCTTATTCTAGTGATTTTCAGGACTTGAGTTATGTCGCTACATCGCTAAACTTTAGATTTAGTCCGGTAAGTCAATTCATATATAAAACCCATCTTGTTGGAATCTTTCGGCAACTTCACCTGCCTTTAGAGTGGCTGTATAAGGCAACTGTTGTAAAACATGCAGATTTCTTTATTGATGCGAGTGGTTTTCACTTTTCAGATCATAAAAAGAACTTTACTCCTTTGAAAGTTGCAAGATGGAATTGTTTACTTAGGGAATATCGTGGACAAGGCACAAAGATCATCTTCTTACCTCAAGCATTTGGACCTGCTGTTAAGAAGAATACCTTGAACGGTCTGAAATGCATCAGTAAATACGCAGACCTTATTATGGCAAGGGAACAGGTTTCATATGGTTATCTGGAACAGTCTGGTGTCATGGATATGAATAAGGTCAGATTACAAACAGATTTTACTTCTTTAGTAGAGGGAGTATTGCCTGAAGGCTATGAACATTTGAAAGACGGCATATGCATCATTCCTAATCTTAGGATGGTAGATACAGGGACTGTTTCGAAAGAAGATTATATTGGACTAATATCTGCAATAGTAAATTCGTGTAAAGCTTCAGGTCATCCCATATATTTATTAAACCATGAAGGAAAAGACGATGAACAACTCGCCTATGAATGTAAAAAAAGAATAGAGAACAATATCGAGGTTGTTACAGGACTTAATGCTTTGGCGGTTAAGGGCTTGATATCTTCTGCTTATTTTGTCATATCATCCCGCTTCCACGGTGTGGCTTCTTCGTTAAATTCTTGTGTTCCTTGTTTGGCTACAAGTTGGAGCCATAAGTATCAAGAACTCTTCAAGGATTACGGAATGAGTGATTGTGTCCTGCCTCTTGACAATCTCCCAAAGATAGAAAAAATGGTTAATGAATTCCTTATTAATGATAACAATAAGAATATAAGAAATTCATTAAGTCAACGTGTATCAAAGATAAAGTCAGATACAGAAGAGATGTGGGAAATGGTATGGAATTCAAAATGACACAAGATGAAAGGTATTTATAGAGTTTTCATTCTTTTTTCTGTTGCTATTTGTCTCTCATGTAGTCATGAAGACAATTTGTCACAGGCTCCTAATGTCGTGAGATTAGTAGATTCAGTTGATGTTAGTATGCAGGAGATATTATCTCTTGGAAGCAAACCAAGCTCTTTGCAGGGATTGGCCGTTTATGAAGATTGTTGTTACCAATTCTATACTAATGGAAGATGTCGTATATACAATTTATTAGATGGTAAACTCAAAGATGATGTAACACTTCCTGGAGGTCACTATGGCTCAACGGTTTTCAATGAATTTGAAGACACAGAAGATGGATTACCATTTTTATACGTCGGCGGGTCGATGGATTGCAAGGAGAAAGAAGGCTACGTTGTCGTTAATATGAATTCAAGAGAAATAGATAGAGTCATAGAGTTTGATAAACCTTGCGCAAAACAAGTGTTGTGTGCATTTAATTTCGTCACAGGCATTGGATATAGTTTCGGATATAAGGATAATGATTTAGACCATGAGGTCGCACCATACGAAGTAACTCCTTTTGATATAGAGACCGGGAAATGCGATATTGTGAACAGATTCTATGTTAAAAATGAAGGACATTTGCAGGACGCTGTTTTCGATAAAGGTAAGATCTGGATTTGTACAGGATGGAATACACAATGGAATGGGGCAGACATACCTGTCAAGGTCGTAGGAATTGACGTCGCACAGAAAGCTACCACAACAATTCTCAATCTCGGCTTTCTAAACCATGAAGCCGAGGGTATAGACATTTGGGGGGGCAAATTCATGATTTCCATGAGAAAGGTTAACAAGGTTTATGAGGTCTCTTTTTGACGTGATATACATAATTGCAACGGCATGATTTATATATTTATTACTATTTTTCTGCTGCTTCTTTCTTTGCGCTATGATATATGCGGGCGTACCAAAGGGAAGGATCTGTGGTATAATGTCGTTTTATTGATACTAATATTGGTCGCAGGATTGAGGTGGAGGGTTGGAACGGATACGCTTGCTTACATCACAAGATTTTACCATCTTTATCCTACTATTGGTGGCTTTTCATTTAGAGACTATGGCTTTGGAAATGACCCATTCTATGCATTGATAAATGTGTTTGTAAAAACATTAGGTGGTCGTTTCTATATGGTTCAGATCATTCAGGCCTCAATTGTAAATATACTGATTTTTAAATATGTCAGGCGCCACACCAATTATATCTTTACATGTATCTTGTTCTATTTTTTTATTAATTATCTTAACTATACAATGGAAGTGATGCGTGGTAGTATTAGCATTGTCATTTGTCTCTTTGGCAATGATTATATACTAGATAAAAAATGGTTCAAAGGATATTTGTTATATTGTATAGCAGCAATGTTTCACTTCCAGACAATTGTAATAATGCTCTTACCGTCACTTTTCTGGATCAGATTCAATAAGTTAGGAATAGCGATATTAGTAATAGCCTTTTTTGTTGGCTTTTCCTTGAAAAATATATTAGAAGACTATATGTTCTTGTTGGGGGGAAATGAAATATTAGAAAGTGAGATGGAAGCAAAATTGAATTCTGAAAAGTATGGAGAAGTGCATGGAAACACATTGCTTCTTGTAGGGATTGTTCTTGTTAAAGTTATTTATCCGATATTATCGCTTCTTTTAGTGAAAAAATATTGTGAAGATGACAGACTCAAGCGATTAGAACCTTTTCTGTTATTAGGGGTTATGTTTGTTCTCATCCAATTAAATCTGCCAATTGCTTTTAGATACGTGTATTATTATGGAATATATTTTGCATTATTCTTCTCCGAGGTTTTTGTTGCTATTATTCCGAAGTCGTTAAGACAAAGGAGTTTTTTGGTGTTTTTCAGATCGATATTGTTATTCTTTCCTGTGTTCCTATCTTATGGAAATAGTTATTACAGAACACATAAGTACCATCCATATACCTCGATAATAGAAATGTCTATAGATCGTGATAAGGAAAAAGTTTTCAAAGAGCGAAATACTTATAATCCTCCGAACAGAAAAGAGTATTGAGAATTATGAATTTAATTGCAGAACATAAAAATGAAAGTAAACATTGACAACGGTTTTCCTATAGATTTTGTGGTGACATGGTTGGACTCCAATGATCCGAAATGGCAAGAAGAGTTCTGTAAATATAAAGGTATAACAACTACTGCCGACCAGTCGAAGGCGAGATATAGAGATTGGGACTTCTTCAAATATTGGTTCCGGGCAGTGGAGAAATATGCACCGTGGGTCCATAAGGTTTATGTAATCACAAATGGGAAGTTCCCGGATTGGATTAATTCTGATTGTGACAAGTTGGTCTTGGTGAAACACTCTGACTATATTCCTGAACAATTCCTTCCCACTTTTAATTCTAGAACGATAGAATTCTATATGAATCGTATCAAAGGACTCTCAGAACATTTCGTATATTTTAATGACGACATGTACCTTAATGCGCCAGTGAGTCCTGATTATTATTTTAGGAATGGATTACCGTGCGATAACAATGCAGAATCGGTGTATAATGTGACAGCGTATCATCCAACGACAAGATTTCATATTAGTGTTGGATTGTTTGTCAATGTATGTGTCATTAATGGCCATTTTGACAGAAGAGAGGTCGTGAAACAATCAAGAAAAAACTGGTATGGGTTTCATTTGGGTCTGGTTGATAGGTTGATGAGTTTTATTATTTCAAGATATCACAATGGTTGGTTTGTGGGATTCAGAAGTCGTCATATTGAACAGCCATACCTAAAATCAGTTTTTGATGATGCGTGGGCGAAAGAGTCGGGCATGCTTACTGAGAGCAGTACCCGATTTAGGGAGGATGCAACGCTCACACCTTATTTTTTCAGATATTGGCAATTTGCTTCAAATAAATTTTATCCTGTTAGGCTCAATAATGGTCGTAAATTTACACTGCTTCCATTATATTTGCCAAAAATTTTGAGAGCCTTAAAAGACCCAAATGTATGGTCATTGTGTTTGAATGATACGGCTAATTGCAATGAGGATGATTATCAGAAAATGCAAAGGGAAGTTGAAAATGCGTTTAATATGAAATTCCCTGAGAAATCCAGTTTTGAGAAATATATATGAAGAAAGTAATCACATACGGCACATACGATTTACTGCATCAAGGACATATCAACCTTCTGAGACGGGCGAAAGCGTTGGGTGACTACTTGATAGTAGGTGTGACCAACGACAACTTTGACCGCGAGCGGGGAAAGCTGAATGTGCAAAATAATGTGCTGGAGCGCGTAGATGCAGTCAGGGCAACAGGTTTGGCAGACAAAATCATCATTGAAGATTATGTCGGTCAGAAGATTGATGATATACAAAAATATGAAGTTGATATCTTTGCTATCGGATCTGACTGGGAAGGTAAGTTCGACTATCTGAAAGAATTCTGTCAGGTAGTCTATCTGCCTCGAACGGAAGGGATTTCGTCGACGATGCTCCGTGAGGATTTGCAAGAGGATATCAGAATAGGTGTGGTTGGTACAGGTCGAATCGCAGAGCGCTTTGTCCCAGAGTCTGCATTTGTGAGCTATGCAAAAGTCGAATGTGTATTTGATCAGGATTACGACAATGCATGTGAGTTTGCCAGCAGACATCATATTGCCCAAGTATGCCACTCGTATGATGAATTGCTGGTGTGTGTTGATGCAGTCTATATTGCTACACCCCATCTGTCGCATTATGAGTTGTGTAAAGAGGCAATCCTTCATCATAAGCATGTGCTTTGCGAAACACCGTTGGTGCTCAACGGACAGCAGGCGCGAGAATTATACAGTTTGTCAAGCCATACAAGAGGAAATGGTGTGGTACTGATGGAGGCGAACAAGACAGCTCACAGCCCTGCATTTAATCATTTGATTTCAATGGTAAAAAGTGGATTGATAGGTGATGTGGTAGATGTGAGCGCCTCGGAATCCAAACTGTGGGGTGATAAGTTCACGCGTGAGCTTGATCCTGAGCAAGCTGGCGGTTCCATGTATGAGATGGGATCATACCCGTTATTGCCTATTTTGAAACTGATGGGTATCAATTATTCCGATGTTCATTTCTATTCGAAAATGAAGAATGGCATTGATGTCTATACGCGTGGCGTGATACGCTATCCCAATGGTATTTGCTCTTTCCAATTAGGAATGGGTGTGAAGACAGAAGGTAATCTGGTCATCTCAGGTACCAAAGGATATGCTTACGTTCCGTCTCCATGGTGGCTGACAGACTATTTTGAGTTTCGATATGAAGACCAGAATCAGAATAAGAAGTTTTTCTATATGTGGGATGGCGCAGGTCTGCGGTATGAAATACAGGAATTCATCTCCTGTATTTTCAACCATCGTTTCAGCTCTGCACGTCTTCGCAGACGCGAGAGTATAGCCATGGCTGATATTATGCAAAAGTTTGGGGAACGCAAGAACTTTATGGAGATATGAAAAGAGTGTTGATAGTTGGTGGAGCGAATGGTATTGGGCTTTCCATTGCGAAAGTGCTTACTGCAAAGAGTGAAACAGAACAGGTATATATCGTGGATAAAGCGCCTCTTGCAGAAGAGTATCAGGAAGCGAAGATCAAGAGCTTTCAGTTTGACTTGACCAGTGAAGACTATTCTATTTTTGATAAGTTTGCTGATATAGATGGCTTGATGATTACAGCAGGGTTTGGAAAGTTGGCATTATTTGAAGATATTGATGAAAAGATGATACCCTTGTATTTTAATGTTAATACGATTGCGGTCATACGTGTCATCAAACATTTTTATAACAGGTTAATATCTAAGGATGATTTCTATTGTGGCGTGATGGTCAGCATTGCTGGTTTTATGTCATCACCGTTCTTCTCTTTGTATGGTGCTTCAAAAGCTGCATTGAAAATTTTTATTGAGAGTGTTAATGTGGAGTTGGAAAAAGCAGGTTCTTATAATAGAATCCTTAATGTATCTCCTGGCTCAATAAAAGGTACAAGTTTTAATCTGGGGAAAACAGATTTAAGTATAACAGAACCACTTGCGAAAGAGATTATTGAGCATTTGGAAAATAAAGATGATTTGTTTATTCCTCATTACGAAGAGGTTTTTAAGAATGTATTGGAACGCTATCATGAAGATTTCCGAAAAGAAGGACTTCATAGTTATGAGTATAAACTAAAAAGTGGGAGAATTTAATATTTTTTCTTGTTATGGCATCAAGATCATTAGTTAGTCAAGTTAAGCATACAAAACTTTTTTATAACGCCTATTTTTATTTAGGAAGTTCATTTATTAGATTATTGAAACTTTTTGTTAAACCGAATAACCACTTAATTGTTTTTTCAAGTTTTAGTGGTAAATCCTATGATGACAGTCCGCGGGCGATTTATGAAGGCATGATAAAGGATCATCGTTTTGATGATTATGAATTGGTATGGGATTTTCGAGATCCTCAAAAATATGATATTGAAAGAGGCTCTAAAATAAAAACAGATACCCTAAACTATTATATAACACTTTTGAAAGCCAGATTATGGATAACAAATGTAAGTATGTATAGAGGTTTGGATTTTACGGGTATTAATTCTTATGTTTTCAATACTTGGCATGGTTCTGCGATCAAGAAGATCGGGATAGACGTGAAAGGGGGAGATGGCTTTGTGTCTAAAGCAAAACAGAAGAGAGGAGATGTTATGTTAGCTCAAGGACAGTATGACGTTGAAAGGTTCTCTCATGCCTATGAGATGCCCCGGCAAAGCGTATTAGCTTTTGGCCTTCCACGTAATGATGAATTAGTTCATAATAACAAACCTGACATTATAAATAAGTTAAAGACACATTTAGGTATTGCACCTAATAAGAAGGTAATATTGTATGCCCCAACGTATAGGGAATATCTGAGAGACAACAAAAAAAATAGTATTTTCAGTTTGCCAATCAATATTGGTAAGTGGGAAGAGAATCTTTCAAGTGATTTCGTTATTCTATTTCGTGCACATCCTGATGTTGTGAAAGTACTGAATATCGTAGAAAACGATTTCGTGAAAGATGTTTCAACGTATCCTCATGTAAATGAGTTGATGTTGGTGTCTGATTTGCTGATTTCTGATTATTCAAGTATCTTTTTTGATTATTCGATTCTCGGACGTCCTATGTTGTGTTTTGCTTATGATTATGATCAATATAATTCGACGAGAGGCGTATACTTTGATATAAGAGAAGAGTTGGCATCCGAAAACTTATCGGACGAGAACATCCTGATGGATACAATTTTAAAGTTAAACTGGGAGGAAAGGTGTAAAATATCTATAGTTTTTAGAAACAAATACGTGGAATCATTTGGTGATGCCACTGAAAAATCATTGGATTATTTTTGTGAGATTATGAAGAATTAGTTCGTCACAAACTAAGCAACATACAGTAAGCGTCCAATTTTCACATCTTGCATAGCCTCGATTTAACAGCTACCTTTGCACAGTCTTTAATTTTGAGATTATGTGCAGTAGTGAAGATTGTGAA